>NZ_JAGGOZ010000147.1 GCF_018614075.1 Streptomyces sp. ISL-94
GCGACCGGACCGGCGGGCGCGGCGGGCGCGACCGGCCCCGGCTCGCCCGCCCCGTTCCGCCCGGTCGGGGCCGCGATGGTCATGCCGCCTCCGCGCGGTCCGCGGCCATGCCGGCCGCGTCGAGGAGGGCGGTGCCGACGATCAGGTCGGCGCCTCCGAACTCCGGGTCGTCGAGCTGGGTGCCGTCGTCCACCGCGAAGAGCAGCCGCTCCTCGCCTTGGCGGTAGGCCGTGCCGACGGCCGGGCTCGCCGCGTGGACGGCCAGCAGGGCCACCAGGTACGGGAGGTCCGGGTCGCTGCGGCGGGCCTCCGCGAGCAGGCCGGACAGCCGGCGCGGGGCGTCGTGCGGGAGGTCCAGGAGCTCCATCGCAGCGGCGAGCTGTTGCTCGCTGAAGCGGCTGTCGTCCGGGGTGGCGATCAGGTCGGGCTCCGGCATCTCCACGCCGAGGTGCTCCCGCTCCACCGGCGGGGTGAGGAGTATGTCCACCAGGTCGGCGACGCGCACCGAGACGGGGGTGCGCAGGCCCGTGCCGGCCGCGAAGAAGGCGTCGGTGACCCGGCGGGCCTGGGCGACCGGCAGCGGCAGCAGGGGCGCCACGAGCTGCCCGTACAGGTCGATGCCCGAGCGCGGCGCGGGCGCGGCGAAGGCCTGGCGGTCCTGTTCGGCGCGGAAGAGCGGGCCGGCGTCCAGGAGCCGGGACTGGAGCTGGGTGTGTCGGCGGATGCAGTCCTTGACGATGTCGACCAGCTCGGCGGCGCGCCGCCTGCTCTCGGGCTCCTCCGCCTCGTCGCGCGCCTTGCGGATGTTCGTCAGGATCGCGTTCTCGTGCCGGTAGCGGTCGGCGACGTGGTCCAGGGCCTCCGCGATCATGTCGGGGACGGCCTGGAGCCAGTCCACCGCCCGGACGTTGCGCCGGGTCGCGTCCAGCGTCCGCCGCAGGGTCTCGGCGTACTGGACCGTGCGGTAGCGGGCCTGTTCCGCGGCGAGCTGGGCGTCCGCCAGCCGGCCCCGGCTGATCAGGACCTCCAGCTTCACCTCGGCCGCGATCTGCGCGCTGGTGACGTCCGTGTCGAGGGCGCCGACGAGCACGTTGACGGCCTCGTCCGTCGTCCGCAGGTACACCGCCCCGCCGTAGCCGGGGACCTCTTCGATCAGCTTGAAGTCGTAGTCGCGCCGGACGTACACGCCGTCCGGGCCGAACGTGCCGTAGATCGCGCGGAATCCGCGGTCCACGCTGCCGACGTTGATCAGGTTCTCCAGCACCCAGCGGGCCACCCGCTCGTGCTCGGCCGCGGGCCGGGCCGGTGCCTGGGCGGCGACGCGCGGCAGCAGCCGGGCCACTATCTGCTCGTGGTCGGCGCCGGTGTCGAAGTCCATGTTGAGCGTGACCAGGTCGATCGCGGCCAGCGCGACCTCCGCCATCGCGTAGACCCCGTACTCGCCCGCCAGGTTGGCCTTGCGTACGTCGAGGTCGTGCAGCGGGGCGGTGCAGGCGAGGGCGCGCAGCCGCCGGGCCAGGCCCTCGTCGGCGGCCGGGCCCGGCGCCGGGGACGGAAGGGTCTTCGCCGGGGCAGGGAGAGTCACGGGCAAAGACTAGGCGCTGACCCTCACAACATCCCAAACGGCATGGTTCGGCCGGATCGCCCTTCGTCGGCGCCGCCCTCTTGTCGCCGCCCTCTTGTCGCCGCCCTCTTGTCGCCGCCCTCTCGGCGCCGCCGCGGGCCGGGCGGCCTGCTCTACTCTCGCCGCATGGATTCCATGATCGCACCCACGCCGGTGATCGACCTCAACGCCGACCTGGGCGAGGGCTTCGGGCGCTGGACCCTCACCGACGACGAGGCGCTGCTGTCCGTGGTCACGAGCGCCAATGTCGCCTGCGGCTTCCACGCCGGTGACCCGTCCATCATGCGCCGGGTCTGCGAGCTGGCGGCCGAGCGCGGCGTTCGGATCGGCGCGCAGGTCTCCTACCGCGACCTGGCCGGCTTCGGGCGGCGCTCGATGGACGTGCCGGCCGGCGAGCTGGCGGACGAGGTGGCCTACCAGATCGGGGCGCTGGAGGTCTTCGCGCGCGCGGCCGGCTCCCGCGTGTCCTATGTGAAACCGCACGGCGCGCTGTACAACCGCACCGTGCACGACGCCGACCAGGCCGCCGCCGTCGTCGCGGGCGTCCGGCTGGCGGCCGGGGCCGGTGCCACGGGAGGCCTGCCGGTGCTCGGGCTGCCCGGGTCGCTGTTGCTCGCCGCCGCCGAGGCGGCCGGGCTGGCCGCCGTGGCGGAGGCCTTCGCCGACCGGGCCTACACGCCGGCCGGGACGCTGGTGCCGCGCGGCGAGCCTGGGGCGGTGGTGCACGACCCGGGCGCCGTGGTCGCGCGGGCGGTCGGGATGGCCGCGCGGGGCGAGGTGACGGCCGCCGACGGCTCCCGGGTGGCGGTCGCCCCGCGCTCGCTGTGCCTGCACGGGGACACCCCGGGCGCCGCGGATCTCGCCCGCAGGGTGCGGGAGGCGCTGGACGCCGGCGGGGTGTGGGTGGAGGCCTTCGCGTGAGGACCCTGGTCGTGGGCGGCGATGCGCTGCTCGTCGAGCTGGACTCGGCCGCCGAAGTGGCCGCGCTCCACGCAGAACTGCTGCGCCGCCGGGGCGCGGGCGAGCTCGGCGCCGTACGGGACCTCGTGCCCGCGGCCCGGACCGTGCTGCTCGACGGCGTACGGGACCCCGCCGCGCTCGGCGCCCGGATCGCGCGGTGGGAGGTGCCCCCGCTCGCGCAGACGCAGGGGCCGCTGGTGACCGTCCCGGTGCGCTACGACGGCCCGGACCTGGCCGAGGTGGCCCGGCTGTGGGGCATGGCCCCCGAAGAGGTCCCGGCCGTCGTGGGCGGCACCGTCTTCCGCGTGGCCTTCTGCGGGTTCGCCCCCGGCTTCGGCTACCTGACCGGGCTCCCGGAGCGCTTCCACCTCCCGCGGCGGGACACGCCCCGCGCGGCCGTCCCGGCGGGCTCGCTGGCGCTGGCCGGCGAGTACGCGGGGGTGTACCCGCGCTCCTCCCCCGGCGGCTGGCAGCTGATCGGGTCCACGGACGCGGTGCTCTGGGACCCGGAGCGGGAACCGGCGGCGCTGTTCGCGCCGGGGACACGGGTGCGGTTCACGCAGGCGGGCCGATGACAGGGCTGCTGGTGATCCGCCCGGGGGCGCTGACCACGGTCCAGGACCGCGGCCGCCCCGGATACGCGCACCTCGGGGTCCCCCGCTCGGGAGCCCTCGACTCGGCGGCGTACGCGCTGGGCAACCGGCTGCTGGGCAACGCCCCGGACGCCGCGGCACTGGAGACGACCCTGGACGGGGTGGGGCTGCGGCCCCTGGCCCCGGTCACCGTGGCGGTCACGGGCGCGCCCTGTTCCGTACGGGTGTCCGGCCGCGCGGTGGCCTGGGGAGCCGCTGTCAGGCTGTCGGCCGGTGCGGAGCTGGAGGTCGGCCGGGCGGAGTCGGGTCTGCGCAGCTACGTCGCGGTGCGGGGAGGCCTCGCCGTCCCGCCGGTCCTGGGCAGCCGCTCGACGGACCTGCTGTCGGGCCTGGGGCCGCCGGTGCTGTCGGCCGGGGCGCTGCTGCCGGTGGGCTCCGCCGGGCCGGATCCGGCCCCTGGGGCCGACGCCTGCGGCCTGCCGGGGGCGCCTTCGGAACTGCTGCTCCCGCTCCGCCCGGGCCCGCGGGCGGACTGGTTCACGGAGGCTTCGCTCGCCGGGCTGTGGCGTGCGGAGTTCCGGGTCTCGGCGATGTCCAACCGCATCGGCCTGCGCACGGAGGCGGGCACCCCGCTGGTCCGCCGCCGCCCGGGGGAACTGCCGAGCGAGGGCATGGTGCTGGGCGCGGTCCAGGTCCCGCCGGACGGCCTGCCGGTGGTGTTCCTGGCCGACCACCCGGTGACGGGCGGCTACCCGGTGGTCGGCGTGGTCCCGCCGGGCCCGGCCCTGGACGCGGCGGCGCAGGCCCGGCCGGGGATTGCGGTGAGGTTCGTCCGGTCCCGATGAAACGCCCGAGGGGGCTTCGGCCGAGTACTGGACGAGGGGGCCGACCGGGTCCCCCTGCGCAGGGGAGGAACCGGGTGCGCAGCCCACGACACGAGACCGGGCCACCGGATCTCACCACGCCCGTAGGTTCGTTCGGCTCCGTGGCACCACGCCGCACAGCACTCGGCCCGGCCCCCTCGCGTCAGGGGCCGGGCCGAGTGCGTGTCGGAGCGGGGGCCGGCGGGGCTACACGGCCGACTCCGGAGCGATCCGACTGCGGACGGCCGACTGGACGTCCTCCTCCTCCGCCGGATCGGCGGCCAGGCGGCGCAGGCGGGGTGCCACGCGTACGTCTGCGGTCTCCGCGTGGAGGGCGGCCACCTCGCGGGTGGTCTCCTCGCAGTCCCACAGGCATTCGACGGCGAAGCCCGCGGCGAACGAGGGATCGGTGGCGGCCAGGGCGCGCGCGGCCCGGCCGCGCAGGTGGGACGAGGCCGTCTCGCGGTAGATGTGGCGCAGCACCGGGGCGGCGCAGCCGATGGCGAGACGGCCCGCTCCGTCCACCAGGGCGTAGAGCCGGCGGGTGTCCGGGCCCTCGCCGCGGACGGTGGAGCGCAGGGCTCCCAGGACCAGGCCGGCGTCCTCGGCTGCGCCCCGGGAGGCCAGGGTGGCCGCGGCGGCCGCGCCCAGGACGTCGGGGCGGTGGATCCAGCGCCGGGCCCGTTCGACGGCCTCGGGGCCGCACATGCGCTCGTAGGCGGCCACGGCGGGCTCGTCGGCGGCGGCTTCGATGAGGTCCAGGACGGCCGGGTTCTCCGGTTCGGCGAGGACCAGGTGGTGCAGGGCGGTGGCGCGGGCCGCGTCACCGGAGGCGCCGGCCGCCGCCGCCAGGATGGCGGGGCGGTCCTCGGGCGCGGCCACGGCGGCGAGGCAGCGGGCGGCGGGCACGTGCAGCGGGGTGCCGCGGCGCAGGCCGTCGGCCGCCCAGTCGAAGACGGCCTGGACGCCCCAGCCAGGCCGGGGGCCGCTCGGCGTGAGCTGGCGCTGCCAGCGGTCGAAGGAGCCCTGCTGCCGGGCGGCGCGCAGGCGCTCCCCGTACACAGGCGACTCCTCCCACAAGCACCAGGGCCGGGGCTCGTACGCGTCGCGGACGGCGGCGGCCAGCCGCGCCTCGCCCTCCGCCGTGGCGGGGAAGCGGGCGATGACGGACACGCCCAGGGAGCGCAGCCCCTCGTCGTCGTCGCGCAGGGCGAGCTCGTCGAGGGCCCAGGCCCAGTTCGCGCCGGAGGCGGCGTACCGGCGCAGCAGCATGAGCGCGTCGTCACGGCCGTACGAGGCGAGGTGGCCCAGGACGGACAGGGCGAGGCCCGTGCGGTGGTCCTCGTCGTCGACGAGGTCGTCGGCGCTGAAGAGGTGGGCTTCGATCTCGCCGAGGGGGCCGTCGAGATCCAGGTACAGCCGGGCGTAGTACAAGGAGCGGTTCTCGACCTGCCAGTCCTGGCGCGGATCGCGGAGCACGCACTGGTTGAGGGCCTGGAGGGCCTCCGGCCTGGGTGCCGCGAGGGCGTGCAGCGTGCCGTCGCCGCGGCCCCGCTGGAGCAGCCCGAGCAGGGTGCCGCTCGGCGCTATGACTGGTTCGAACATGGGAATGGCCTCAAATCAAGCTGGGGACGCAACCGGGAATCGGGATTCACAGGGCCGCGTAACAGCATGTGAGGACGTCCGCCGTCATGTTCCGCTCGATGTAGACCATTGCCTTCTCACTCTCGTCGGTGCTCCGGGAGCCGGGCGGCCGGGCCGGGCGCGGACACCCGTCGTGTCCTGCCCGCTCCTGCCCGTCCGCCGTGCTCGCGAATCGAATCCGACGCCATGATGACCCAGCCGGTTTGTGCACCGCGACCACATTTACGGCCGCCGTGACCAACCTGTGAGGTCGGGAACCGGCCGCACACGGCCAGATCACAGGCAAAAACGGACTACTTGGCTCCGAAAAGTTCCAGCAGGTCGGCCTTGGCGAACATGCGCGCCGTGTCCACGGCGGAGGGGGTTCCGGCGTTCGGGTCGGCCCCTCCGTCGAGCAGGGCGCGGATGACGGCCTCCTCGCCCTTGAAGACGGCGCCGGCCAGCGGGGTCTGGCCGCGGTCGTTGGCGCGGTCGGCCTCGGCGCCGCGGGCCAGCAGGGCCGAGACGGTGGCGGCGTGGCCGTGGTAGGCGGCCAGCATGACCAGGGTGTCCCCGCGGTCGTTGGTGAGGTTCGCCGGGACCCCGGCGTCGAGGTACGCGGTGAGCGTCTCGGTCTCGCCCTGGCGGGCGAGGTCGAAGATCTTGGTGGCCAGTTCGATCACGTCCTCGTCGGGGACGCCCTGGGAACCGGAGCCGCCCTCGATGTGCTCACTCATGGTTCGTACCGCCTTTCACTCGCTGCTCGCATGGAGTTTCCCCAGGCCGTGCGGGCAGGGGGGTGCACGGCACTGCGTCCGTACGGGTGAATCGCCAGAGTAGCGCCCGGACCTGCACATGCCCGGGCCGGGCTGCGGCAATGATCACCCCTGGCCCCCTTCGGGCCTGACGCGCCAGTCAGGGTGAGCCGGTCAAGTGAAAAACTCCAGAATTCACCCGTATGCACCTTTTGTCGCATTGATACTTCCTGTGAGCCTGGAAGAACTGATGGTGACTGTCCCCACCTACCAGGAGAACCACTCATGGTCCTTTCCATCTCAGGTGTCGTCCTGCTCGGCATCATCTGCTTCCTGTTCTTCAAGAAGGACGGCATGAAGCTCTCGCACGCGTTCGTGTCCTCGCTCTTCGGCTTCTTCCTCGCCGGCTCCGCCATCGCCCCGAGCATCACGGCGAGCACGGCGAGCCTCGCGAGCCTGCTCGGCGGGATCAAGCTCTAGCCCGGCCGACGCGAGAGCCACACCCGGCCCCACCCGAAGTACCCGAAGCACCCACAACTCCAGGAGACGCCCGTGGCCCGGCGCCCACTCCCCCGCATCCTCAGCAGCGGCACCGCGTCGCTGGCACGGGGCCGCGACTTCGCTCGCACGGCCGCCGACAGCGCCACGGACGTCCTCCATCCGCTCCTCACCATCGGACGCGGCCTGCGCATCCTGGCCTCGGCCGGGCGGCGCAAATGGTCCGAAACACCCAAGGAGAAGCGTGGTCCCGCGCTGTTCCTGGGAGCCGCCTGCGTCCTCGTGGTCGCGCTCGTCCCCTACGGCCCGCCCCTCGCCCTGATCACCCTCATGGCGGCGGCGGCCTGGCAGGGACGCGACCGCACCCCGGTGAAGACCGGGCCCAGCGATGCCGAGACCGAACGGCTCGGCTCCCTCTACGAAGCCCTCGTGCCGTACTTCTCCATCCCGGAGGACCCGAACGCCCTCTTCGCCCACGGCGGGGACTGGGACAAGGCCTTCAGCGGCTACGAGTTCGACGAGGCGGGCCGCATCACCCGGCTCCACATCCGCTACCCGGCCTACTTCACCGATGGCGAGGCCGCCTCACGGGCCCGGATCGAGGCACTGCTGCACGCCAAGTCCGGGCGCGGACGGGAGTATCTCTTCGACTGGGACGAGGAGGGCAACCAGGTCGATCTGAGTGTGCTGGCGGCGCTGCCGACGGGCATCGCCGCCCAGCCTTTCGTCACCTCGCCCGGGGAGACCGTCCTCGGCTTCACCGACGCCGGCTGCGTGCAGCGCACCCTGCCCGTCCTGGAGGGCGACGAGCCCCGGGACGTGCCGCCGGTGATCTGGCGCACCGGGCCCCGCTCCACCGAGCCCCACCTGCTGGCCGTCGGCCAGCCCGGCAGCGGCACCTCGACCCTGCTGCGGTCCATCGCCCTCCAGGCCCTGAGGCACGGGGGCGACGTACTGATCGTCGAGGGCGGCGGCAGCGGCGAGTACTCCTGCCTGTCCGGCCGCAGCGGCGTCCTCGCCGTGGAATGCGGGCCCAGCGGGGCGCCGGCCACCCTGGAGTGGGCCGCGCAGGAGACCGAGCGGCGCCTCATCGCCACCCACCGGGCCCGTGAGGCCGGCCGCCCGGCGCCCGAGGACACCCGGCGCCCGCTGTGGATCCTGCTGGACCAGCCGACCGTGCTGGCGCACCTCGCGGTCGCCGAGGGCGGACCCGATCCGCTCGCCCAGCTGCAGGTGCCGTTGCGGCACGGGCGGCCCGCGCACATCACGGTGGTGGTGGCCGAGCAGTTCGACCACCTGGAACTGCTGAACGACGCCGTCTGGCAGCACACCCGGGCCCGGGTCGTCCTCGGGCCCGCCGCGATCCAGCAGATCACCGATGTACTGGGACTGCCGCCGCACACCACGCCGACGGCGCAGGTGCCGCCGGGGCGGGGGTACGCGCGGCTCGGCACGGGTCCGGTGCACCGGCTCCAGGTACCGGCCACCCCGGACCCTTACGACGACGCGACGCATCCCCGGTTCCGGCAGGCGGTGCTGGAGCTGCTGCCGGATCGGCTCGCGCCGGGCGCGGGCGGCGGCCAGGGCCAGGAACACGTCACGCCGGCCAAGCCGGTCCCGCCTGCCCAGGCGCAGGGTCCGGCCATCGACGCGCCGGAGATCCCGGAGGTGCCGGCGGAGGCGCCGTAACCCTGCCGGGGGGGCTTCCCGGGGCGGGGGCTGGTCTGCGTTACGCCACGAACGTGCGCGGGGGTTCCGAAGTGCTGCCGGCGGCGCCGGTGCCCACCAGGGCGGCCGCCGCGGCGAGGCGGGCGGCGGCTTCCTCGGCCACCGGGCCGCCCACCGTGAAGGGGAGGCGGACGTAGCCCTCGAAGGCCCCGTCCACCCCGAAGCGGGGGCCCGAGGGGACCCGTACGCCGACCCGCTCGCCCACCTCGGCCAGCCGGGAGCCGGAGAGTCCGCCCGCGCGGGCCCACAGGGTGAGCCCGCCCTTCGGGACCTCGAACTCCCAGTCCGGCAGCTGCCGGCGCACCGCCGCGACCAGCGCGTCGCGGTTCTCCCGGGCCTGGTCGCGGCGGATCCCGACGGCCTCCTGCCAGCCCCCGGTCCGCATCAGCCAGTTCACCGCGAGCTGTTCGAGCACCGGCGTGCCCAGGTCGGCGTAGGCGCGGGCGGCGACCAGGCTGCGGATGACGTCGGGGGCGGCGCGGACCCAGCCGATCCGCATGCCCGCCCAGAAGGCCTTGCTGGCGGAGCCCACGGTGATCACCGTGCTGCCGGCCGGGTCGAAGGAGCAGACCGGTCGGGGCATCTCCAGATCCGGGTCCAGCTGGAGCTCCAGCATGGTCTCGTCGGCGACGAGGACGGTACCGGCCGAGCGGGCGGCCGCGACCATCGCACGGCGCTGCTCCTCGGAGGCCAGGGCTCCGGTGGGGTTGTGGAAGTCGGCCACGACGTAGGCGAGGCGCGGGGCGGAGTCCCGCAGGACCTGGCGCCAGACGTCCATGTCCCAGCCCGCCAGGCCGTCGGCCATGGCCACGGGTACGAGGCGGGCTCCGGCGGCGCGCATGAGCTGGAGGATGTTGGCGTAGGACGGGGACTCGACGGCGATCCGCTCCCCGCGGCCCGCGAAGAGGCTGCAGATGGCGTCGATGGCGCCCATCGCGCCGGTGGTGACCATGATCTGCTCGGGCATCGTGGGGATGCCCTGCTCGGTGTAGCGGTCGGCGAGCATCCGGCGCAGCGCGGGCAGGCCGGCCGGGTAGTCCCCGTGGGTGTGCGCGTACGGGGGCAGTTCCTCCAGGGCGCCCTGGACCGCCTTGGTGAGCCACGGCTCGGGGGCCGGCAGGGCGGCGCAGCCCAGGTCGATCATGGAGCCCAGGGATTCCGGGGGCAGCGGCTCCAGGCCGCGGGCGGGGAGCGGGTTCCCCGCGGGTACGGAGGTCCAGCTGCCCGCGCCCCGGCGGGACTCCAGGAACCCCTCGCCGCGCAGGGCCTCGTAGGCGGCGGCGACGGTGGTGCGGCTGAGTGAGAGGGCGACGGCCAGCTCCCGCTCGGCGGGGAGCCGGGCGGCGACGGGGACGCGGCCTTCCAGGACGAGGAGGCGGATCCCGTCGGCGAGGGTGCGGTACGCGGGCAGCTTGCGGGAGCCGGGGGCTGCGACGCGGTCCTGCTGGGAGGTGATGAGGCGGGCCAGCTGTGCGGCACCGACCGCTGAGGTCCATTCGGCCATGGCGTCCGGTCCACCTTCATCGAATTGGCCTCGGCGAGGTGCGCCGGAGGCCTGGATTGGATTCATCTCTGGACACACAGACTGTCACGGCCCAGTCCAATCGCACCAGGGGGGTGTGGCCGGCTGCAGGTCTCCCGACCATGGCGCGGCAGCGCACGGCGGCACATGCGACCACGCGGGAACGCGGGATCGGGCGGTGTCCCCGTCCGCCGTTCACCCTGCCGGCCACTACCTCACCGCGGCGCGAGGGATACTGCCGCCGTGACGCACGTACGCCTTCGCCATCCGTAACCTGGACCACCCGGCTCCGATCCCCTTCGCACACCGGGGAGGCGCCGCGGACGGACTGGAGAACACCGCCGCCGCCTTCCGCCGGGCCGCCGGGGCCGGCTACCGGTACTTCGAGACCGATGTGCACGCCTCGGCCGACGGGAAGCTCGTCGCCTTCCACGACTCCACGCTCGACCGGGTGACCGACGCGCGGGGCCGGATCGCCGAGCTGCCCTGGAAGCGGATCCGCGAGGCCCGGGTGGGCGGCACCGAGCCCCTCGCCCTCTTCGAGGAGCTGCTGGAGGAGTTCCCGGACGCCCGCTGGAACGTCGACATCAAGGCCGAGTCGGCGCTCCACCCCCTGGTCAATCTGATCGCCCGGGCCGGGGTCTGGGACCGCGTCTGCGTGGGCTCCTTCTCCGAGAGCCGGGTGGGCCGGGCACAGAAGATCGCCGGGCCCCGCCTGGCGACCTCGTACGGGGTGCGCGGGGTGCTCGGCCTGCGGCTGCGCTCGTACGCGATCCCCGCCGCGCTGCGCGTGGGGGCGGTGGCGGCCCAGGTTCCGGAGACCCAGTCGGGCATCCGCGTGGTCGACCGGCGCTTCGTGCGGACCGCGCACGAGCGGGGTCTCCAGGTGCACGTCTGGACCGTGAACGAACCGGAACGTATGGAGGCTCTCCTCGACCTGGGTGTCGATGGCATCATGACCGACCGGATCGACATCTTGCGCACGGTGCTGGACCGTCGCGGGGCCTGGGCCTGACATGCCCGCACCGGCCGCCGCACGGCTGCGGCGGCCCGTGCGGTACGGGGACAGGCGAGGGGGCACCGATGAGTGCGCAGACGACGGACGAAGCGGAACCGGGGGCTGAGGACGGCAGAGCCGCGGCGGCCGCGCGCAAGCGAGAGCAGCGGGGCTGGTACTTCTACGACTTCGCCGTCTCGGTGTACTCGGCGAGCGTGCTCACCGTGTTCCTCGGCCCCTACCTCACCTCGGTGGCCAAGGCCGCCGCCGACGCCGAGGGCTTCGTGCACCCGCTCGGCATCCCCGTGCGGGCGGGTTCCTTCTTCGCGTACTCGGTGTCGGCCTCGGTGATCCTGGCCGTGCTGCTCATGCCGCTCGTGGGGGCGGTCGCGGACCGGACCGGGCGCAAGAAGCCGATGCTCGCGGCGGCGGCGTACACGGGGGCCGCGGCAACGGCGGGGATGTTCTTCCTGGGCGGTGAGCGCTACCTGCTGGGCGGGCTGCTGCTGATCGTGGCGAATGCCGCGCTGTCCGTCTCGATGGTGCTCTACAACGCCTATCTGCCGCAGATCTCCACACCGGACGAGCGGGACACCGTGTCCTCGCGGGGCTGGGCCTTCGGATACACCGCGGGCTCCCTGATGCTCGTGGCCAACCTGGTGCTCTACATGGGCCACGACTCCTTCGGCCTCTCCGAGGGCGCGGCCGTGCGGATCTGCCTCGCCTCGGCGGGCCTGTGGTGGGGGGCCTTCGCGCTGATCCCGCTGCGCCGGCTGCGGGACCGGGCCGCGGTCCGGGAGCCGGGGGCGGGTCCGGCCGTCAGCGGCTGGAAGCAGCTCGTCGCCACGCTGAAAGACATGCGGCGCTACCCGCTGACCCTGTCGTTCCTGCTGGCGTACCTGATCTACAACGACGGCGTGCAGACGGTGATCTCCCAGGCCTCCATCTACGGGTCGGAGGAGCTGGAGCTCGAGCAGTCCACCCTGATCGGGGCCGTCCTGCTGGTGCAGGTCCTGGCGGTGGCGGGAGCGCTGGGGATGGGCCGGCTGGCCCGGATCTACGGCGCGAAGCGGACCATTCTGGGCTCGCTGGCCGCCTGGGGGCTGACACTGGCGGCCGGATACTTCCTGCCGGCCCGCACCCCGGTGTGGTTCTTCGCACTCGCCTCGATGATCGGGCTGGTGCTGGGCGGCAGCCAGGCGCTGTCGCGCTCCCTGTTCTCGCACCTGGTGCCGGCGGGCAAGGAGGCCGAGTACTTCTCGGCGTACGAGATGAGCGACCGCGGGCTGAGCTGGGTGGGGCCGCTGGTGTTCGGCCTGACGTACCAGCTCACGGGCAGCTACCGGGACGCGATCATCTCGCTGGTGGTCTTCTTCGCACTGGGTTTCGTGCTGCTGGCGCGAGTGCCGGTGCGGCGCGCGGTGGAGGCGGCAGGCAATCCTGTACCCGAGCGGATCTGAGAGCGGATCCGGGAGCGCGCCCGGCCCGGATCTGCGAACGAATTCCGAACGAATTTAGACGTTGAAGCAAAGGGCCGGTAGTGTACGCCTTTGGCCTGCCAGGCGGACCGTTACTGCGCGCGTAAGAAGTGTAGACGTTGGGTCACATCTGCTGCCAGATGTGACAAAACGGGCATTGGTGGGTACAACAAGGGGCGGCACGACGGGCGACGCATGACCCGGAGCGGGAATCTATACCGCCGACCGGACGTTGACCGGATGACGACGACAGCGACACCTGTCCTGTGGGCGACAAGCCCGGGAGGCACGATTCATGAGTGAGCGAGCTCTCCGCGGTACGCGCCTCGTGGTTACCAGCTACGAGACGGACCGCGGCATCGATCTGGCCCCGCGCCAGGCGGTGGAGTACGCATGCCAGAACGGACATCGATTTGAGATGCCGTTCTCGGTTGAGGCAGAAATTCCGCCGGAGTGGGAGTGCAAGGCGTGCGGCGCCATGGCACTCCTGGTGGACGGGGACGGGCCCGAAGAGAAGAAGGGCAAGCCTGCGCGAACGCACTGGGACATGCTCATGGAGCGACGCACCCGCGAGGAGCTGGAGGAAGTGCTGGCCGAGAGGCTGGCGGTCCTTCGTTCCGGCGCCATGAACATTGCCGTGCATCCGCGGGACAGCCGCAAGTCCGCCTGACAGCCGGACGCAGATACAAGCCGAGGGGCCCCGCCACAGTGTGGCGGGGCCCCTCGGCTTGCTTGCCCGCTGCCGGAACGCACGTGGTGGGGCTACGGGGCCAGCGGCGGGCGGTAGGCCGTGTCCGGGCCCTGCGGACCCTGCGGCCGGTCCTCGCGGATGACCTCGCCCTGGACGACCTTGCCGTCGGGGTAGCGGATACGGGCCTGCTGGAAGGCGTCGCCGAAGGTGCCGGCGGAAGCCGAGGCCACCTTGCGCTCCAGCGAGCGGCCCGCACGGCGGCCGATCCAGGCACGGACCGGCGGGAGCAGGCAGAACAGGCCGACCGCGTCGGAGATCAGCCCCGGCATGATCAGGAGCAGGCCCGCCAGCATGGTGAGCCCGTTGCCCTGGCCCTGGCCGGGCTGCTGCGGGGTGGGCGGAACGCCCCGCTGGGCTTGGTGGAAGGTGTCCGTCAGGTTCTTGAAGGCACGTCGCCCGGCCCGCTTGATGACCGCCACGCCCAAGATCATCCCGCCCGCCAGCAGCGCGGCCACGGTGAGACCGCCGGCCGCGCCGGCGACCAGGCTGAGCAGCCAGATCTCCAGGATCAGCCAGGCGGCGACCGCCAGGGGGAGGAAGGTGCGGGCGGGCGAGCGCCGTCGGGGAGCCATCGAGGTGGGAACGCCGGTCGTCATGCTCCCCAGTGTGCCTGGACCGGCGTAAAAGCGGCCTCAGCCGGAGGTAGCGGGCAACCCCTGGGGGAGCGCGGCAGTCTGGCCGGTGCTGCGGCGGTCAGGCCTTGCGGTCGTCCTTGCCGCCGCCCTTGCTGTCACCCTTGCTGTCACCCTTGCTGTCACCCTTGCTGTCACCCTTGCTGTCACCCTTGCTGTCACCCTTGCTGTCACCCTTGCTGTCACCCTTGCCCGGGAGCAGTTTGGCGGCCTGGGCCTTGAGGCCCCACTGGGTGACCCGCCACAGGGCCTCCACCACGATGTCCTTGCTCATCTTGCTGTCGCCGAACTCGCGCTCGACGAAGGTGATGGGCACCTCCACCACCCGGAAGCCCTTCTGCACCGCCCTGCGGGCCAGGTCGACCTGGAAGCAGTAGCCCGCGGAGGCCACCTCGTCCAGGCCCAGGCCCTCCAGGGTCTCGCGGCGGAAGGCCCGGTAGCCGCCCGTCACGTCGCGGATCGGGACGTCCAGCATCAGCCGGGAGTACGTCGAACCGCCGCGCGAGAGGATCTCCCGGCTCTTGGGCCAGTTGACCACCCGGCCGCCCGGCACCCAGCGGGAGCCCAGCACCAGGTCGGCGCCGGCCAGCGCGGTGAGCAGACGGGGCAGCTCCTCCGGCTGGTGGGAACCGTCGGCGTCCATCTCGACGATCACGCCGTAGCCGGCCTCCAGGGCCCACACGAAGCCCGCCAGATAGGCGGCGCCGAGCCCCTCCTTGCCCTTGCGGTGCAGGACGTGCACGTGGTCGTCGCCGACCGCCAGCTCGTCGGCGAGCTTGCCGGTGCCGTCGGGGCTGTTGTCGTCCGCGATCAGGACGTGGGCCTCCGGCACCGCCGCGCGGACGCGGCCGACGATCAGCCCGATGTTCTCCGCCTCGTTGTAGGTCGGAATGATCACCAGGGCAGTTCCGAGCGGTCCGTAGGTCCGCTGTCCGCCGTCGCTCACTGAGTCCCCTTTTGTGCTTTTGCACGTCCCGTACGTCTGGTCGCAGAGAACGACTCTAGAACAGTGGCCGGGGCCCGCGGTCCTTCGGGCCGATCGGACTCCCGCTGGCTGCGGGCCGCCACGACCGTTGTCTACTGGACCGCCGGGCCCCGACCCGGGGCCACCCTCCCCCGGCTACCGCTGGGGGTGCCCCCACCGGCGAAACCTTCCCTCGCCCCCGAGGCGCGGGCGCGCTGAGCAGACGGATCCGTCCGGCACGGACGTCCTGTGGTGGACCCGGCCGAACCTATCCGGGTCCGGGCGCCCGCACCGAACCGAGGCCCGCCGGATCACCCCTGTGGGCGTACGAATACCTCCCGCCCGCCGACGACAGTGGCGAGGCACACCGGCAGCTCTGCGCCGGGGGTCAGGTCCGGCAGCCCGGGAGTGCCCGAGCGGGGATCCGTCGACCAGCGCGCGACCCGGTCGTCGGGGGCCTGGACCACCAGTTCGGCGGTCTGCCAGAGCGCGTAGTCGGCCGGGGCGCCCGGGACGAGGACCCCCGCGTCGTCGCGGCCCAGCGCCCGCCAGCCGCCCCGGGTGTGGGCGGTGAAGGCGGCCCGTACGGAGATGCGGTGCTCGGGCGTCCGGTGGAAGGCGGCCGCTCGGACGGTGCCCCACGGGTCGAGGGGGGTGACGGGCGCGTCCGAGCCGAAGGCCAGCGGGACGCCGGCCTTCAGCATGGCCGCGTACGGGTTGAGGGTGCGGGCGCGCTCGGCGCCGAGCCGGTCGGCGTACATGCCGTCCGCGCCGCCCCAGGCCGCGTCGAAGGCGGGTTGCACGGAGGCGGTCAGGCCCAGCTCCGCGAAGGCGGCGATGGTGGCCGGGGTCATCATCTCGGCGTGCTCGACCCGGTGCCGGGCGGCGCGGACGCGCGCCAGGCCGACCCTCTCGGCGGCGGCCCGGACCCCGTCCACGACGACGGCGATCGCGGCGTCCCCGATGGCGTGGAAGCCGGCCTGGAGGCCCGCCTCGGTACAGGCGGCCACGTGTTCGGCGACGGCCCGGGCGTCGAGGTAGCCCGTTCCGGTGTGCGGGGCGTCCGCGTACGGGGCGTGCAGGCAGGCGGTGTGCGAACCGAGGGCGCCGTCGACGAAGAGGTCACCGGCGGCTCCCACGGCCCCGAGGGCCTTGGCCTGGTCGAGGTCCCGGTCGGCCCAGTAGCCGAAGACGCGCGGTCCCGGCCGCTCGGCGGCCAGGTCGAGCAGGGCCGTGAAGTCCTCGGCGGAGGAGATGTCGGGCCCGCCGCACTCGTGTACGGAGCCGATGCCGAGGGAGGCGGCCCGGTCGAGGGCGGCCCGCTGGGCCTCGGACCGCTGCGCGGGCGTGACGGCGGCGAGGGCGGCCCGCCGTACCGCGTGGTGGTCGTCGCGGGTCAGCGGCTCGTCGCCGTCGGGCCGTACTCCGGGGACGAGCGCGAGCAGGGCGGTGGTGGCCACGGCCGAGTGCACGTCGATGCGGCTGAGGTAGAGCGGGCGGCCGGCGGCGGCCTCGTCCAGCTCGGCGCGGCGCGGGGCGCGGCGCTCGGGCCAGCGGGCGGCGTCCCAGCCGTGCCCGAGGAGCACCCGGTCGGCGGGACGGCTCGCGGCGTACGCGCGTACGAGGTCCAGCGCGGCGGCGAGGGACCGGGCTCCGGTCAAATCCAGCCCGGTGAGGGCCAGACCGGCGGAGGTGGTGTGGACGTGGGCGTCGGTGAAGGCGGGCGTGACGAGCGCCCCGTCGAGGTCGACGACCTCGTCCACGCCCTGCGCGAAGGCGTCGGCCGCACCCTCGGAGCCGACCCACGCGATGCGGCCGCGCTCGACCACCATCGCGGTGGCGAAGGGGTCTGCGGGGCTGTGGACCTCGCCGCCGCGGAGGAGGACGGTGCGGGGGGGTGCTCCGGCGGCGTCGGCGGAGTGGGCGGTGCGGTCAGTCATGGGGAACAGTCTCGCCCCTCGGCCGGCTGCGGCCGGACGCGGGTGCGGGTGGGCCCTGCGGCGGCCCTTCCCGCTGCGCCGGTCCGGCGGAGAGTCCCGGACCCCGCGCCTCAATCGCCGGCGCGGCTCGACAACCTGGGACTCCGCCCCAGACCCCGCTCCTCCCCGAGAGCTACCTCGCCGGAGTCCACCTCCGCGCCGCGACGATCTGGATCGCCAGCCTCCTGACAACCCATTGATCACAACCGAGAACAGGCCCTAGGTGGGCCCGGCGCGGCCTGGGTGGGCCCGGCGAGGCCAGGCTGGGTGGGCCCGGTGTGCCCTGCAGGGCTGATGCCGGGTGCGTCCTAGATACGGGGCGGGCGGGCCTCGTACGGGGTGGAGAGGACCACCGTCGTGCGGGTCGCGACGTGCGCGAGGGCGCGGAGTCGGCCGAGGAGGTCTTCCAGTTCCAGCGGGGTGGCCACGCGGACCTTGAGGATGTAGTTCTCGTCGCCCGCGACGCTGTGGCAGGCCTCGATCTCGG
This sequence comes from Streptomyces sp. ISL-94, assembly GCF_018614075.1. GTDB lineage: Bacteria > Actinomycetota > Actinomycetes > Streptomycetales > Streptomycetaceae > Streptomyces. The sequence continues at coordinate 17,455 of NZ_JAGGOZ010000147.1, forward strand.
GGACGCCGGCCAGCCGGTCGGCGATGTCGTCCGGGGCGCTCGGGTCGAACGGCTTGACCGAGATGAAGGCCGTCAGCGGAAGGCCGACGGCCTCGGGGTCGACCACGGCCGCGTAGCCGCGGATCACACCGCGCTGTTCCAGCCGGCGTACTCGCTGGTGGACTGCCGATGTGGACAGCCCCGTGGCCTTGCCCAGATCCGTGTAGCTCATCCGCCCGTCCCGCACGAGCAGATCCACGATCTGGCGGTCCAGCTCCTCCATTGCGCTCATAGCCGCACAACCTAAGGCCCAAGGGCGCTCCAGGCCCAGTGCTGTCCACCCACTGGTGACATCTGCGGCGGGCATGTGACCAAGGCCACAGGGGTATGGAGGCGTACGGAGGGCTGTTGTGGTTACTCGTGCCGCGCGACGGGAAGTGCTTGGTGTGGCCGAGGCCGAAGAACCTGCCCGCCCGGCCCACCCAAGGGGGAGTACATCCATGCCGAACACCAAGCGCGCCGGTCGCACCGAACCGGAGCCCCTGGAACTTCTCGATTCCGGGGACGACGATTACCCCGGAGATCCGGAATACCTCGACGACGGCGAGGGCTTCGAGATCCACCACGCCATCTGCCCCGACTGCGGCCAGTCGATCGCGCTCGTCGCCGACGAGGAGTACCTGCCGCAGCACGCGCTCTGCCTGACCCCGTGGAACCCCTTCGGGCTCACGGTGTGCGCGGGTACCGGGCGGCCCGCCACCGACGCGCTGGCGACCGTCGGGATGATCCAGCCGGCGGAGGCGCAGGAGCTGGAGCCCGTGGTGCACCTGAGCCTGCCCCAGGGGCTGGACTGGCGGACGCAGCCCTTCTCGCACGTCGGCGGTCCGGGCTCGCGTCCGGTCCGCACGGTGAGCCCCGTGCCGCCGCAGACGCGGCAGCAGCAACAGCACGCACAGGCCGCCTGACGGGTCGTCAAAACCAGGCAGCAACGCCTCTTCTGTAGCTACCAGTACGTTCCCTGCACCATGGCGGCCAGGCTGGCATGGTGCAGGATCAGGCTGTCCGGATCCGCCGGGATCTCGACCTCGCCGAAGTGCGCCTGCCGGTAGGCGATGCGCAGCATCACGATCCCGTGCCGCAGGGCGGCGTACAGGGTGTGGAACTCCATGTCCCGCGGCGTGTGGCCGGTCAGTTCGGCGTACCGGCGCTCCAGGTCCTCGCGGCGCAGGAAGTCCGGCAGGCCGGGCTGGCCGAAGCTCACGGTGAGGTCCTGGAAGAACCGGTGCAGGTAGACCGCCCAGCCCAGGTCCACCTCGCGCGGGGCGTACGCCGCCATCTCCCAGTCGAGGACGGCCACCGGCGTGAAGCCGTCGTAGATGACGTTTCCGATGCGGGCGTCACCCCAGTTGAGGACCGCCTGCCCCTCGTCCGCCGGCCACAGCTCCTCCAGGCGGTCGAAGGCCCGCTCGATGAGAGGGGACGGGGCCAGTCCGGCAACCACCCAGGAGTAGTAGGTGCGTTGGGCGTCCACGTGCCGGCGCAAGGGACTGCCCTCGCCCTCGGGAAGCAGGAACTCCGCCTCCTTGCCGGGGAACTGGTCGTGCAGACGGGCCAGCAGGGAGATGCTCGCCTCCTGCAGTGCGGCGCGCTCGGCGTCAGTGGCGGCGTGCAGCCAGTTGCCCTCGTAGGTGTAGGGCATGACATCGGGCGGCACCCGGCCCTCGGCGCGGGCCATCACGAAGAAGGGCGCGCCGAGCGGCTCCGGGTCCTCCTCCAGCCACTGCACGCGCGGGACGGGCAGGTCCGTGTGCTGTGCGACCAGGCTCATCACACGGTGCTGGCGCGGCATGTCGTACGCCGGGAAGACGGTGTAGGCGGCCGGATCGGCGGCGAGCCGCAGCGCGCAGGCGCGGATCGGGGCGTCGGGGTGCTCTATGTGGAAGAGCAAGGTCTCGCTGGACATGCCGTTGGACCCGGGGACGGACACGTTGGTGACCGTTGCGCCGGGGAGCCTGGTGTCCAGCCAGGCGGCGAGGCGCCGGCCGAGCTCTTCGGGCTCGCGGGTGGAGGTGCGCGGACGTGGTGCGGTGGCCATGGATGCCCCTTTCCTACGGGAACTGCGTGCTGGGACCGAGCGGCCTGGCCTAGGGGGCGACGGAGGAGTAGTCGGCGAAGCCACTCGGGTCGTGCCGGCCGAAGCTGCCGTGTTCGAAGATGCCGTGGCCGGTCTGCCCGTCGAGGGTGAAGCGGGCCGAGTGGTCCGTGACCCCGAAGGCCGCCATGGGGTGGGCGGCGGGGTCGGAGAGGTCGTAGACGCGGCGGTCGGTCCAGCCGCGCCCCTGCCAGGTGCCGTGCTGCCAGTCGGCGGCGGGCGGGTACCCGGCGCCGACGGCGAGGGGGGAGGAGCCCAGGATCTGCACGCCGAGTTCGAGGGGCTTGCGCGCCGGGTCGGTGAGGTGGACGACGGCGGTCTCCGGGTGCCGGGTGCCGGGCCGGTAGCGGATCTCGGTCTGCGGCCAGCCGAGCTGGACGTCGTGGCGGCCGCTTCCCTCGGGGAAGACCTGGACGGCCTCGCTCAGGGTGCGGTGGCCGTCGGCATCCTCCTGGGCGATGACCATGAGGAACCGGTCCGCGAAGCGGACGGGGATCCAGAGCCAGTGGAAGCCCTCGGGACGGTACTCCTCGGCGGCCCGGCCGCCGTCCTCACCGGGGATCGGCCGCACGCCCCAACTCCGGTCGCGGGTGCCGGTCCACTCCCCCGGTGTGAGGGTGAACTCCTCACCCTTGGCGCGGATGGTGCCGGTGACCTGGCCGGCCTGCACGAACCGGCGGCCCTCCAGCATGAGGCGGTCGCCGCGCCGCTGGATGTGGTGGGGCTCCCACACGGCCGGGAACTCGGCGGTCCAGGTGACGTCGTACGAGAGCCCGTCCGGGTCGTCGGGGTCGGCGGCGCAGCGCAGGGTGAGCTGCCGCAGGGGGGCGTCGACGGTGATGGAGAGGGGGCCGACGGAAAGGTTCATGCGGTCGTCGGAGAGGGCGTCGGAGGCGCGGACGGCGAGCAGTTCGTCGCCGATGCGCAGGGTGGCGTAGGCGTCTATGACCCCGGCGTTGGGGTAGACCCCGAGGCCGAGGATGAGGACGGCACGGCCCGCGTGGTCGAAGACGTGGAAGATGCAGCGGTCGTAGGCGTTACGGTCGCCGCTGACGAGGTGCTTCATCGACAGGGGGGCCTGGTGGATGGGGTACTCGTCAAGGCCGATGGGCCGGTCGGCGGACATGGCGAACCTCCTGGACGCGGGGGCACGGGACGCGAGCGGGCGCGGGCGCGTGGCCGGGTGACGGGCGGGTGCGAACGCGAGCGCGGGCGCCCGGGCTGAGCCGGGGGCGGCTCGGGCGGATATGACGGTACGTCAGGAACTGGGCCCGGGCCAGGGTTCGACCAGGGTTCTGGCACGACCTGACAGGGCGGCAGGACGCGTCGGGGTGGGGGGCGCCGCTCGGGCGGGGCCGTGGCCCCCTCTCACCACCACCCTGGATCGGCGGCTGCCCACCCACCGCGCGCGGGGGCGCGGTGGGTGGGGTCGCCGCGTAGGCGGGGTCGGGGGCGGCGGCGCTTCGCTCGGGCGAGCAGGCCTGGCGTCGGGTCCGGAGGCGACGGCGCCCCCGGCCCGGAATCTGATGGATAGGGCCCGGGCTTGGGTCTGCCTGATGCCCGCGCCCGGCGCCGCCCGGCCTGGGTGGTGGGCCTTGGCCGGCCTAGGGGAGCGGGCAGTCGGCTCCCTGACGGGCCCGTGTGTATGTCTCTGACCCGTGAGCGTTCTTTTGGGGGCTTCCCGTCGGTCTTCGGA
>NZ_JAGGOZ010000148.1 GCF_018614075.1 Streptomyces sp. ISL-94
GCGTAGGTGTGGAGGTCGGAGTGGGCGTAGGTGTCGGGGTGGGGGTGGGGGTGGGCGTCGGGGTTGTGCCGCAGCCCGGCGCGGCCTCCGGCGGCAGCGGCACCCGCCAGATCTGGGTGTCGTTCTCCGACCCGACGAGCAGGTTCGCGCAGTCGGCGTACGTCACCGTCTCGCCCTGCGGCTGGGCGGGCAGGGCGACGTCCGCGAGCTTGGTGCCCGCCGTGTCGTACACGGAGGCCGTGTTGGCGCCCAGCGGTCCGCCGCTGCGCAGGGTGTACGAGGCTCCCGTCGGCGAGAAGGCCCCGTCGGTGGCGAACACCGGGCCGGGCCGGACCTCCGTGAGGGTGTTGACCTGCCCGGTCACCGGCGGGAGCGGGGCCTGGTACAGCCGGCCCGCGGCTCCGATGAGCTTGCTCGCGATGAAGAGCCGGCCGGTGACGGGGTCGGCGAGCAGGGACTCAGCGTCGTGCTTGCCGTCCGCGTAGGCGAAGCGGTACGTCGTCGGCGCCACCGTGGCGTTGGCGAGCTGCGCGGGCTCGGCGAAGCTGTGCACGGTGATCTCGGCGCGGTTGCCGAAGTTGTCCCCGATGTCGCCGACGAGGATCACCGGGCCGCCGGCGGCGTCCTTGCCAATCGCCAGGCCCTCCCAGTCGGTGTTGCCGACGCCGGAGACGGTGAGGGTGGCCTTGAGTACGCCGGTGGCGCCGGTGCAGTCGATCGCGAAGACCTGGTTGGTGTTCCCGCTGTCGTTGACGGCGTAGAAGACGCCCGGGTGCCTGCGGCTCATCGCGAGCCCGCTGAGCTCGGCCAGGCCGCCGGGCAGGGTGCACTTCTTCTCCGGCGCCAGGGCGGCGGCGCCCGCGGGGCGGGCGGGGACCGCGGCGGCGGCCGGGGAGGCGGTGGCGCCGGCCATCCAGGCCACCGCGGGCAGGATCGTGGCGAGGACCGCGGTCGCGAGGGCGGCGGCGGCCCGTGGAGCTGTCAGGAGTCGGGACATGCGGACCATGTGAGGCGGCGACGGCCGAGGACGCCAGGCCCAACCACCCCCCGTTCGAGCATCGTTCAATGCCGTCCCGGCATGCCTCGCGGTTGCCTGCAGGCCCGGCTCAGCGCAGCGGCTCGCGTACGGGTGCCTTGCGCCCGACGTCCGCGATGAAGGCGCGGGCGGCGCGGCTCAGCGGCCGCCGGGCGTGCGCGATGCCCACCGGGCGCAGCAGGGGCGGTGTGAAGGAGCGGATTTCCGCCCTGCTGCCGAAGGCCCTCAAGACCACGTCCCGGTACCAGATGAGGGAGCCGCGGCCGTCCGTCACCCCCGTCACCCAGGCGAGGCGCTCGTCGACCTCCAGGGAGGGCACGGGGCGGACGCCCAGACAGCTGAACATGGCCTCCATCTCGGTGCGCCGGCCGGTTCCCGGCGTGGGCAGCACCATCGGGAGCCCGTCGAGCATGCGCAGCGGCACCGGGCTGGGCAGCCGGGAGCCGATCGGCGAGATCAGCACCACCTCGCGCTCCTGGATGTGGTGGGTGGTGAGCTCCTTGTCGATCGGCAGGTCGACGAGAGCCAACTCGGCGCGGCCCTGGTTCAGTTCCTGGACGACGGCCTCCCTGCTGTCGTGCTGGTGGAGCCGGACGTCCACGCCGGGATGGCGCTCGCTGAAGGCGGCGACGAGGTCGGCGGCCAGGTCGAGGGCGAGGGTGGGCGTCGTGACGACGGTGAGGGAGCCCCGGGAGTCCTTGCCGTGCGGGGTCCCGATGTCGTCGATGGCCTCGACCGCGTTCAGCACGGTACGGGCCAGCCGGACGACCCGGGCTCCTTCCGGCGTGAGGTCCACCCCCCTTCCCCGGCGGGCGAGGAGTTCGACGCCCAGGTCGCGTTCCATGGCCTGGACGGCCCGGGACAGGGCGGACTGGGCGATGAAGACGGAGGCTGCGGCGCCGGTGATGGACCGGCAGTCGGCGACGGCGACGAGGTAGCGGAGTTGCGCGAGTGTGGGGGTCATGACCGGACGGTAACCGCGGGAGCGTGCACCTGTAAGAGCCACCGGGTGAACAACTGCCGGGCCCCCCGGAGCGGCGTTCATGCCGGGTCGGCGGCAAGGCATGCCGGTGCGGCATGAGCCACGAGGATGCCGTACGTCGGCCCGCGCATCGGGGCGGCCCACCCGGGCGGGAATCGCCGCAGGCCACCGGCGCGGCGGGGGTGTGCCGCCGGTCCGCCCGGGGCGGGTTCCGAATGGTCCGCGGGTCCCGAAGGCGCGAAGCAACGTATTCCGTATGGCTGTTGACAGTGCAGGGCGCCCCCCGCACGATGCAACGCGGCGTCCGGGCATTTGATCGTTGTTCAAGCGCGCCCCACCGGTCGGCCGGGGATCCCGGCCGATGTGCGCACGCGGCGCCCGGTGCACAGATCCGCAGATCTCATCGCTCTCCCCGGTTCTTCCGCCCTGCACTGCGCCATGTCACACAGCACTGTAAGAGGAGCGCCCGTGACCCCCCAGCCCCCGCAGACCGCCCCCGCCACCCGTGATCTGGTCGTCGCGGTCAGTCCGTTCGAGGAGCCACAGCCGCGGCTCGTGATGGCCGCCGAGCGGGCCGGGGCCCTCGGGCTGCTCGACCTCGGCCGGGACGCGGGCGCAGCGCGGCGCGCCTTCGCGGAGCTGGACCGCCGGCTCGGCGGCGGCGGGCGGTACGGGGTGCGGGTGCCCGCGGGCTGCCCCAGCGGGCCCGGGGAGCTGCCGTCCGCCGTGGACACCGTGCTGCTGGCCGATCCCGCGGCGCACACACCGGAACGGGTGGCCGCCTGGGCCGCGGCGGCCGGCCGGCCCCGGGTATGGGCCGAGGTCACCAGCCCGGCGGAGGCCGCGGCCGCCGTGGCCGCCGGGGCGGCGGCGCTCGTCGCCAAGGGCCACGAAGCGGGCGGGAGGGTGGGCGCCGCCACCACCTTCGTCCTGCTCCAGCAGCTGCTCGCGGGCCCCGGGGCCGGGGTGCCCGTACGGGCGTGCGGCGGGATCGGGCCGCACACGGCGGCCGCGGCCGTCGCGGGCGGGGCCGCCGGGGTACTGCTCGACGTACAACTGGCCCTGACCACCGAGGGCGAGGAGGCGCTGCCCGCCGAAGTGGCGGCGGCCATCCGGGCGATGGACGGCTCGGAGACCCGACTGGTACAGGGATACCGCGTCTTCGCACGGCCCGACCTGCTCCCGCCGCCGGACGGGCCGGCGGCCGCGCTGCTCGGCGCCCGGGACCTGCGGGCGCAGCTGCTGCCCGTCGGGCAGGACGGGGCCTCGGCGGCCCGGCTGGCCGCCCGGTACCGGACCACCGGCGGGGTGCTCCACGCCGTGCGGGAGGCCATCACCGGGCATCTGGCCGCCGCCGTTCGGGCCCGGCCGCTGGAGCGTGCCCTGCCCGTCGCCCAGGGGCCGATGACCCGGGTGAGCGACCAGGCGGCCTTCGCCGAGGCGGTGGCCGCGGCGGGCGGGGTCCCGTACCTGGCGCTCGCAGTGATGGAAGGCCCGGACGTGCGCAGGCTCCTCGCCGAGACCGCCGAGCGGCTCGGGGACCGCCCCTGGGGCGTGGGCCTGCTCGGTTTCGCCCCGGCCGAGCTGCGGCGGGAGCAGCTGGCGGCGGTGGCCGAGGCGCACCCGCCGTACGCGATCATCGCGGGCGGCACCCCTGCGCAGGCCGCGCCGCTGGAGGCGGCCGGGATCCGGACCCATCTGCACGTGCCGTCCCCGGGGCTGCTGGAGCGGTATCTCGCCGAGGGGGCGCGGCGGTTCGTGTTCGAGGGCCTCGAGTGCGGGGGGCACGTCGGTCCGCGGGCCTCGTTCCCGCTCTGGGAGGAGCAGATCGAGCGGCTGCTGGCCTGCGCCGAGCCGGCGTCCCTGGACGTGCTGTTCGCGGGCGGCATCCACGACGAGCGCTCCGCCGCGATGGTCGTGGCGGCCGCGGCGCCGCTGGCCGAGCGGGGGGCGCGGATCGGGGTGCTGATGGGCACGGCGTACCTGTTCACGAAGGAGGCGGTGGCGGCGGGGGCGGTCCGGCCGGTCTTCCAGCGGGCGGCGGTGGAGTGCGTGGACACCGTGCTGCTGCACACCGCCCCAGGCCACGCGACCCGCTGCGCGGCGACCCCGTACGCGGCGACCTTCGAGGCCACCCGCCACCGCCTCACGGCCGCCGGGCTCGCCCCGCGCGAGGTCTGGGAGCAGCTGGAACACCTCAACCTGGGCCGGCTCCGCCTGGCCTCGAAGGGCCTCCGCCGCGCGTCCGGCCCCGCCGGCGGGGCCGGACCGCACGGCGGGGCCGGACCGCACGGCGAAGCCGGACCGCACGGCGAAGCCGGACCGCACGGCGAAGCCGGACCGCACGGCGAAGCCGGACCGCACGGCGAAGCCGGACCGCACGGCGAAGCCGGACCGCACGGCGAAGCCGGACCGCACGGCGAAGCCGGACCGCACGGCGAAGCCGGACCGCACGGCGAAGCCGGACCGCACGGCGAAGCCGGACCGGCAGGCACCACCGAGGAGAACACCTCGGGCATCGCCCGGTTGGAGGCTGTCGGCGAGGAGGAGCAGTACGCGGAGGGGTTGTTCATGCTCGGGCAGGCGGCGACTCTGCGCGACGGAACCACGACGGTGGCCGCGCTGCACGCGCAGGTGACCGAGGGGGCCACGCGGTTCCTGGAGCGGCGGGCCCGGGAGATCGCCGCGCCGGAAGCCGGGACGCAGCCGGAACCGGCCGCCGATCCGCTCGACATCGCCATCGTCGGAATGGCCTGCGCCTACCCCGGGGCACCCGGCCTCGCCGCCTACTGGGCGCGGATCCTGGCCGGGACGGACGCCGTGACCGAAGTCCCGGCCGAGCGCTGGGACCCGGCGCTCTACTACGACGCCGACCCGGCCCGGGCCGGCGAGCGCACGCCCTCCCGGTGGGGCGGCTTCCTGGGGCCCGTGCCCTTCGACGCCCTCGCCCACGGCATCCCGCCCGCCTCCCTCGCCGGGATCGAGCCGGTCCAGCTGCTGGCCCTGGAGATCTCCGCGCGGGCCCTGGCGGACGCCGGTTACGGCCGGGACCGGGAGTTCGACCGCTCCCGGACCTCCGTGGTCTTCGGGGCCGAGGCCGGTACCGAGCTGGCGGGCGCGTACGGCCTGCGCGCACTGCTCCCGGCCTACCTGGGCGAACTCCCGCCCGCCCTGGACGAGCAGCTGCCACGCCTCACCGAGGACTCCTTCCCCGGCATCCTCGCCAACGTCATCGCGGGCCGGGTCGCCAACCGCCTCGACCTCGGCGGCGCGAACTGCACGGTCGACGCCGCCTGCGCCTCCTCACTGGCCGCTCTCGACCTCGCCTGCCGCCAACTGCGCGACGGTGACAGCGACATGGTGGTCTGCGGCGGCGCCGACGTGCACAACGGCATCAACGACTACCTGATGTTCTCCTCGGTCCGCGCCCTGTCCCCCACCGGCCGCTGCCGCCCCTTCGACGCCGCCGCCGACGGGATCGCGCTCGGCGAGGGCGTCGGCGCGCTGGTGCTCAAGCGGCTCGCGGACGCCGAGCGGGCCGGCGACCGGGTGTACGCCGTGGTCAAGGCGGTCGGCGCGGCCAGCGACGGCCGGTCCCTCGGCCTCACCGCGCCCCGTCCGGAAGGGCAGCGCCGGGCGCTGGAGCGGGCCTACGCCCGGGCCGGCATCAGTCCAGGCGAGGTGGGCCTGGTCGAGGCGCACGGCACCGGCACGGTGGTCGGCGACAGCACCGAACTGTCCGTCCTGACCGCGCTGTTCACCGCCTCCGGCGCAGCGCCCGGATCCTGCGCCCTGGGCTCGGTGAAATCACAGCTCGGGCACACCAAGTGCGCGGCCGGCCTGGCCAGCCTGATCAAGGCGGCCCGGGCCGTCCACACGGGCGTACGGCCGCCCACCCTGCACCTCGACACGCCGAATCCGGCCTGGCAGGCGGAGACCAGCCCCTTCTCCTTCGACACGGAGGCCCGGCCCTGGGCGGCGCCGCCGCGCCGGCGGATCGCGGGCGTGAGCGCCTTCGGCTTCGGCGGCACCAACTACCACGCGGTGCTGGCCGGTTACGAGGGTGCCGAGGAGCCCCGGCACGGCCTGGAGGAGTGGCCCGCCGAGCTGTTCTGCTTCCGCGGCGAGGACCGCCGGGCGGCGGGCCGGGTGATGGCGCGGCTCGCCGCCCGACTGGAAGAGAACGACGCGGCCGGACGCCCCTGGGCGCTACGCGACCTCGCGGCGGAGGCCGCCGCCACCGGATCCGGCCCGGTCCGGGTGGCGGTCGTGGCCGCCGGCCCGGACGAGCTCGCGGTCCGGCTGGAGCAGGCTCGGGCGTTCGCTCCCGGCCCGGGTGTCCACGTACGGGAGGAGTCGGCCGATCCGGGCCGGGTCGCGTTCCTGTTCCCCGGGCAGGGCAGTCAGCGCACCGGAATGCTGGCGGAGTTGTTCACCGCCTTCCCCTCACTGCGCGGGCTCCTGGACGAGGCGCCGGCCGCCGTGGTCTCGGCGATGTTCCCACCGGCGGCCTTCAGCACCGAACACCGGGCAGCCCAGCGGGCAGCGCTCACCGACACCCGGATGGCCCAGCCGGCTCTCGGCCTGGCCGGAGCGGCGGCCCACCTCCTGCTCACCCGACTGGGCGTACGCCCGGACTCCGTGGCCGGGCACTCCTACGGTGAGCTCACCGCGCTCTGGGCGGCGGGGGCGTACGACACGCAGAGCCTGCTGCGGCTGAGCGCGCGCCGGGCCGAGGCGATCGTGGCGGCGGCCGGGGCGGATCCGGGGTCGATGGCGGCGGTGTCGGCCGCGCCGGAGGAGGTACGGGAGATCGCGGCCCGCGCCGGCTGTGTGGTGGCGAACCACAACGCGCCCCGCCAGTGCGTGATCTCGGGTCCGACGGCCGCCGTGGCCACGGCGGTGGCCTCGCTACGGGAAGCGGGACTGTCCGCGGAAGCGATTCCGGTGGCCTGCGCCTTCCACAGCGCGGTGGTGGCGGGCGCTGCCGCGACGCTCGCCGACGAGCTGGCCGGTACGGCCGTGGCCGACCCCGCCGTACCGGTCTGGTCGAACACCACGGCCGCCCCCTATCCGCCCGGTGCCGATGCCGTACGAGGCCTTGCCGCACGCCAGGTGGCGGAGCCGGTCCGGTTCGTGGAGCAGGTGGAGGCCATGTACGCGGCCGGCGTGCGGACCTTCGTGGAGGCGGGGCCGGGGCGGGTCCTGACCGGCCTGATCGGCCGCATCCTGCACGGCCGGCCCCACACGGTGGTCCCGCTGGACGTGCCGGGCGAGCACGGCCTGGTCCGCCTGGTCACGGCGCTGGCCGAACTGGCGGCGGCCGGCGTGCCCTTGGCCACGGAAGCCCTGTTCCGCGGCCGGACCGCCCGCCTCCCGGAGCAGGCCCCGAGCCGCCCGGGCTGGCTGGTGGACGGCCACCTGGTCCGCACCGCGGACGGCGAGCCGGTGGCCGGAGGCCTCCGCCCGGCCGCCCCGGTCCCCCTGCCTCCCGCCCCGTCCACGGACCGGCGTGAGGAGGCCGTCCTGGAGTACCTCCGGGGCAGCCGCGAACTCGTGGAGGCGCAGCGGGACATCCTGCTCGGCTACCTGGGCACGCCGGGGCCGCTCCCCGCAGGACACGAACCACCGGGGTCCGGACGGGGCCGGGTGTGGGCCGGG
>NZ_JAGGOZ010000014.1 GCF_018614075.1 Streptomyces sp. ISL-94
GGGAGATGGGGTTCGATCAGAGTCCACTGCTCGTCGGTGAGATCGCCTCGCGCCATGACTGATGGCCTATCAAGACCGGGCCTCCGTGCGCAGGCGATCTACCGAACTCGTGATTTGGACTCCAGACAGGACCTAGCTGGCCGCGGAGCCCCCGTACGGGCCGGCCCGCCCCCAGTGGCCCTTCGCGGTCGCGCACGCCAGCCTGAAGACATGACCGCGCCCCCTGAACCGCCCGTCGCGCCCGCGGTCCCCATCGCGTCCGCGCAGGGCCGGTGGATCCTGCTGACCACCGTGCTCGGGTCGAGCATGGCCCTGTTGGACTCGACGGTGGTCAATGTCGCCCTGCCCCGCATCGGACTGGATCTCGGCGCCGACCTGGCCGTGCTCCAGTGGACGGTCAACGCCTATCTTTTGACGCTGGCCGGGCTGATCCTGGTCGGCGGAGCCCTCGGCGACCGCTTCGGGCGGCGCCGGATCTTCGTGCTGGGCGTGGTGTGGTTCGCGGTGGGCTCGCTGCTGTGCGGGATCGCGCCGAACGCCGGGACCCTGGTGGCCGCCCGAGCCCTCCAGGGCATCGGCGGCGCACTGCTGACCCCCGGCTCCCTCGCGCTGATCCAGGGCTCGATCCGCGCCGAGGACCGGGGGCGGGCCGTGGGGCTGTGGTCGGGTCTGGGCGGGGTCGGGGCGGCCGTGGGGCCGTTCCTCGGCGGCTGGCTGGTGGACGGGCCGGGCTGGCGCTGGGTGTTCCTGCTGAACGTGCCGCTCGCCGCGCTGTGCGTCCCGGTGGCGCTGCGCCATGTACCGGAATCCCGGGACCCGCACGCTCAGGGGCGGTTCGACATCGCCGGGTCCGTACTGGGCGCGGCGGCGCTGGCCCTGCTCACGTACGCGCTGATCGAGGCGCGGTCCGCCGCGGCGCCGGTGATCGGCGCGGCGGTGGGCGGCCTCCTGCTGGCCGGGGCGTTCGTCCAGGTCGAGCGGCGGCGGGCGGAGCCGATGATGCCGCCGGCCATCTTCTCGTCCCGGCTGTTCACCGCGGTCAATGTGGTCACCCTGTTCGTGTACGCGGCCCTCGGCGGCTTCTTCTTCCTCGTCGTCCTCCAGCTCCAGGTGGTTTCCGGCTACTCGGCGCTGGCCGCCGGGGCGGCGCTGCTGCCGACCACCGCGCTGATGCTGCTGCTGTCGGCCCGGTCGGGGGAGCTCGGGGAGCGGATCGGGCCGCGGATCCCGCTGACCGTGGGGCCGCTGCTGTGCGCGGCCGGGATGCTGCTGATGCTGCGGGTGGGGCCCGAGGCCTCATACGTACGCGACGTACTGCCGGCGCTGGTGGTGATGGGCCTGGGCCTGGTGACGCTGGTGGCTCCGCTGACGGCGACCGTGCTGGCCTCGGTGGACCCGGGCCGGGCGGGGGTGGCCAGCGGCATCAACAACGCGGCGGCCCGGGTGGCGGGGCTCCTCGCGGTGGCGGCGCTGCCGCTGCTGTCCGGCATGGGGCCGGAGGCCTACCGCTCGGCGGCCGAGTTCGACGCCGCCTTCGGGCGTGCCATGCCGTGGTGTGCGGGGGCGCTCGCGGCGGGCGCCGCGGTGGCGTGGGCGACCGTACGCTCCCCCGCGCCCGGGGCCTGTCACCCGCAGTGCCAGACGCACTGCGCGGTGACCGCTCCGCCGCTCGAACGTCCGCGGGCGGCGGGTTCGCCCGAGGGGCGGGACCTTGACTGAATCCCGGACTGAATTCCTGGACTGAATTCCTGGACTGAATTCCTGGACTGAACTTCCAGCCGATGCCACGGTGCCCGCACCTCTCGTCCCCCTCCTTCGGAGGTTCGCATGACTCCCAGCCGCAGAACGGTGCTGCGCAAGGCGCGTGCCAAGGCCGCCGGACCGGCCCTCGGGACCCTGCGGGGCGGCGGCGGGGGCGTCCGCTGCTCGACGATGCAGCAGCCGGCCGCGGGGTAGCGGGGCGGCATGTGCTGGAGCGCGACGGCCGATCTGACGGCGGGTACGGCCATCACCGCCGTCGGGCTCGTCTGCGTGGCAGGGGTGGTGCGGGCGCGGCGGCTCCGCGAACTGCCCGTGGCCGAGCTGCCGCTGCTGCTCGGCGCGCACCAGCTGGTGGAGGCCGCCGTCTGGAGTGCGGGAGGCGGCTGCTCCCGCGCCACGACGGCCTGGGCCGTGATCGCCCTGCCGGTACTGCCCGTCTGGGTGCCGCTCGGGGTGCTGCTCGCCGCCGCGCCGGAGGCCGGGCGCCGCCTGTGGGCGCCGGCGGCCGTCGGTCTCGCCACCGCCGCCGTGCTCGCGTACTGCCTCGCGACCCGGCCGGTGACCGCCGAGATCCGGGGCCACACCCTCGGCTACGGCGTGAATGTTCCGTGGATGCCGCTGCTCCTGACGGGTTATCTGTTCGCCACGCTCGGCTCCCTGCTGCTCGCCGGGGACCGGCGGCTCAGGCTCCTCGGCGCCGTACTGGCCGCCGGGGCATTGGCCTGCTCAGCGCTGTGGCGGCTGGAATTCGCCTCCGCCTGGTGCGCGTTCGCGGCGATCGCCTCCGCGCTGGTCGTGGGCTGGGTCCGACGCCCGGGACCCCGTTCCCCTGTTGCGTGATCGACCGAAAGTTACCTAGACGTATGTAGTGACTTCACACGAGAGCGGCAGTAGAACTCGTTCCCATTCCGCCGAGAGTGAGGAACGTCACATGAGTGACTCCACCCTGCCTGGAAGAGACTCCCACGGGATTTCGCGTCGCGGATTCATCGCTAGAACAAGTTCCATTCTGGGGGCGGTGACCCTCGCGGGCCACATGGCCCCGGCCGCCCGTGCGCAGACAGCCACCGCCGCTTCCGCCCCCATCTGCGACGGCGCCCGCGTACCGGCCCTGGTCATCGGCACCGGCTACGGCGGCTCCGTCGCGGCCCTGCGCCTCGCCCAGGCGGGCGTCGACGTGCAGATGATCGAGATGGGCATGTCCTGGGACACCCCGGGCTCGGACGGCAAGATCTTCCCGAAGGTGACCAGCCCGGACTACCGGTCGTTCTGGCTGCGCACCCGGACGAAGGCGCCGCTGAGCAATTTCCTCGGGTTCCCGATCGACAAGGACGTGCCCAAGTACACGGGGATCCTGGATGCCGAGGACTTCGCCGGCATCACGGTCTACCAGGGCCGCGGCGTCGGCGGCGGGTCGCTGGTCAACGGCGGCATGGCGGTCACGCCCAAGCGCGCGAACTTCAGCGCCGTCCTCCCGTCGGTGGACACCGAGGAGATGTACGCGACCTACTACCCCCGGGCCAACGCCGGGCTCGGGGTCGGCATGATCGATCCGGCCTGGTTCGACACCGCCGAGTGCTACCAGTTCTCCCGGGTCGGCCGCAAGCACGCCCAGCGCTCCGGCTTCGCGTGGACCTTCGTTCCCGATGTGTACGACTGGGACTACATGAAGCAGGAGGCCGCAGGCACCGCCACCAAGTCGGCCCTGGACGGCGAGATCCTCTACGGCAACAACCACGGCAAGAAGTCGCTGGTCAAGACCTACCTCGCCCAGGCAAAGGCCACGGGCCGGGTCGCCATCTCCCCGCTGCACAAGGTCACTTCGGTCGCCCCGGCGGCCGGCGGCGGCTACACGGTGACCATCGACCAGATCAACACCACCGGCGACACCGTGGCCACCAAGACCGTGACCGCGGACCGGGTGTTCTTCGCGGCCGGCAGCGTCGGCACCAGCAAGCTCCTGGTCAAGCTCAAGGCCACCGGCGCGCTGCCGAACCTCAACGGCGAGGTCGGCAAGGGCTGGGGCGAGAACGGCAACGTCATGTGCGGCCGCGCCAACCACATGTGGGACCCGACCGGAAAGCTCCAGTCGACCATCCCCTGCTCCGGCATCGACAATTGGGACGCGGGCGGCGCGTTCGCCGAGGTCGCACCGCTCCCCACGGGCATCGAGACCTACGCCTCCTTCTACCTGTCGATCACGAAGAACCCGAACCGCGGCGAGTTCACCTGGAACGCCGCGACGGGCGCCGCCGAGCTGAACTGGCAGACGGGATGGAAGCAGTCGTCCATCACCATGGCCAAGACCATCTTCGACAAGATCAACTCGAAGGAGGGCACGATCTACCGGACCGACCTGTTCGGTGGGAACAAGATCTGGAACGACACCCTCACCTACCACCCGCTCGGCGGTGCGGTCCTGAACAAGGCCACCGACAACTACGGGCGCCTCCACGGCTACACCGGCCTCTACGTGATCGACGGCGCGCTGATCCCCGGCAACACCAGCGTCAACCCGTTCGTCACCATCACGGCCCTCGCCGAGCGCAACATCGAGCAGATCATCGCCACCGACCTCCGATAGGGCCGCGTCCTCCCCCCAGCGGCCGGGGCCGTTCGGATCCCCCGAACGGCCCCGTATCCATGCGCGCTGCGCCGCTCAGTGCCCCGGCAGCACACAGACGCTGTCCAGGCCGAGGACGTGGTTGAGCCGGCCGAAGGCCAGCCAGGACCCGATGCTCATGGTCAGTTCCACGATCTCCAACTGGCTGTAGTGCACGGTCATCCGCTCCCAGAACTCGTCGTCGAGGCCGTGGTGGTCGAGGGTGTACCGCTCGGCGTACTCCGCCGCCAGCCGGGTGCGCTCGTCGAAGCGGTCCGTGGTGCGCCACTCCGCGACCGCGTCGGAGAACTCCTCCTCGACCTTCTCCCCGTCCCGGTCGGTACGCCAGTCCAGGCAGAAGACGCACCCGTTGATCTGCGCTACCCGCAGCCGGGCGGCCTCGAACTCACGCAGGCCCAGGGTGGTGTGGGCGTACACCGAGAGGGAGAAGTTCGCGGCGGCCATCCCGATGCCGGGGACCATGTCGCCCCACACGTACTCGATCGGATGCTGCCCTTCAGGGACGTCGATCCTCATGGCTGTTTCCTTCCGAGTCTGCCGATGGCGGGGCGCAAGGGGATGTCGAGGGCGTCGTACAGTCCTGGTTTCGCCTCGGTGAGCCAGTCGATGGCGCTCACCAGGCGGCCGACGGCGGTGGCGTTGCCGCCGGCCGAGCGGTTCTCGCCCTCGTCGGTGGCTTCGATGGTGACCTCGATGCGCGGGCGGCCCTCGATGACGACCCGGTGGGCGCCGTCACCGCCGTCGGGCGGGGTGGGCCAGTCCGGCGCGCACGACGCGTGGATGCGGGTGACGTGCTCGATGACGAGCCGGGGTTCGCCCTCGACGATGCCCTGCACCTCGAAGCGGATCGCACCCTGCGTGCCGGCCTCGAACGCGCCCATCGTCCGGGTCATCACCGTGGTGTCGAGCGCGCGCCGGTCCACCGTCTCGCGGATCTCGTCGAGTTCGACCCCGAGCGCCCGGGCCATCATGCGTATCTGGCCGCCCCACACCATGGTCGGGATCGAGGGCAGGAGCATCATCGGCTCGTACTCCATGGGCCGGCCCATGCCGACGAGGTGGCGCACGGAGTCCGGCTGGTCGTAGGTGGAGTAGTCGAAGATCTCCTGGCAGCGGATGGCGTCGATGGTGGTGCCGAGTCCGCTGAGCAGGAGCGGGAGTACGTCGTTGCCCCAGCCGGGGTCCACGCCGGAGGCGAAGAGCGAGCCGCCGCCCTCCGCGATGGCGGCCAGCACCGGATCGCGGAACTCCGGTGGTGCGCTGCGGTGGTCGTAGAGCGGGTAGAGCGCGGGGCTGACGACCACCGCGCCGGCCCGGATCGCCCGGGTGATGTCGGCGAGGGCGTCATCGGGCCGGATGTCCCCGGAGGCGGCGTACACCACGGCCTGGGGGCGGGCGGCCAGCACAGCCTCGATGTCGTCGGTGGCCCCGACCCCCAAGGGGCGGCCGAGTGCGCCGAGTTCGCCCGCGTCGCGGCCGACCTTGGCTGGATTGTGGACGAGGACTGCGGAGAGTTTCAGCGCGGGATGGGCCTCGACGGCGCGGATGGCCAAACGGCCGACGTTGCCGGTACCCCAGACAACCGTGGAAATCATGCGCGGAGGGTAGCGACAGGACCTGCAGGTTTCCAGAGTCTGCCGGGCCTCCTCGGCTACTGGTTCCGGGCGCCCAGGACGAAGAGGAGGTAGACGAAGAAGGCGAAGAGGTGACCGACGAACAAGTAGGCGATCAGCCGGATCACCAGACCGCGCGGGAACTTGGACTCGATCGTGGGCTCGGTCGTGGACTCGGTCGTGGACTCGGTCGTGGACTCGGTCTTCGGCTCGGCCTGCTGCACGGCCTGGGGCACGGTCTGGGTCTGGGTCTGGGTCTGGGTCTGGGACTGGGTCTGGGACTGGGTCTGGGACATGGGTACGGCTCCTCGCCTATCGGTGGTGCGTGGTGGTGGTGGCGCCGCCTCCCAGGCACAGCCCGGCGAGGCTGCTCTGCAGCAGGGTGTGGACGAACAGCAGGTCGGCTCCGCCGGAGGCGGCGGCCGTGATGCGGTGCGGGGTGAGCGAGTCGAAGTGCGCGCTGTCCCCCGGCTCCAGCAGGTACTCGGTCTCCCCCAGGTGCAGCCGCAGCCGCCCGCCCAGGACGTACAGCCATTCCTCGCCCGGATGTACGCGGACCAACTCGCCCTGGCTGCGGCCCTGCGGGACGTGCACGCGCAGCGCCTGCATCCCGCGCCCGGAGCCGCCCGCCTGCCAGTACGTCCACCCGTCGGCCTCGTGGGCCCCCGGTCCGCCGGCCCGTACGATGGGATCGCCGACGGCCGGGGTCTCGCCGAGCAGCTCCGAGACGGTCGTGCCGTAGGTGCGGGCGAGCGCGAGCAGCAGCGGCAGCGAGGGCCGGCGCCGGCCGGTCTCCAGGCGGGACAGGTGGGCGGGCGAGAGCCGGGCCCGTGCGGCGGCGGCCTCGAGGGTGAGTCCGGCGCGGCGGCGCAGGTCGCGCAGCTGCGGGGCTACGGCGGGCAGCTCGTCGGCCGGGTCTTCGGGGCGGGCTGCGTCTTCGGCGCCACGGGCGGCGGCCGCGTCCTCGGGGCCGGGGGCAGGACCGGGTGTCATGCCCCGATTGAGCCAGAGACGTGCCTGACTGGCAATCCGTCTTGCCTCTGAGGCAAATTCACCCGCCGCGCGGCCGCCCTTCGGTTCAGAGCCCGGCGTCGGCTCCCGCTCCGCCGCCCTCCCCGAGCACCGTCTCCACCGTGTCCGCCTGCTCGGCGCTCTTGTCCGGCCGGTGCCTGAGCACCCGCGCGAAGCGCAGCGCGACCCCGGCCGGGTAGCGCGGGGAGCGCTGCAGGCCGTCGTAGGCGATCTCCACCACCAGTTCGGGCCGTACCCGGACGGTGAAGCCGTCGTCCGACACCGCGAGCGCGCCCAGCGCCTCGGTCTGCCAGCGCAGCATCTCGTCCGTCAGCCCCTTGAAGGTCTTGCCGAGCATGGCGTAGGTGCCGTCGGCGGCCCGCGCCCCGAGGTGCAGGTTCGACAGCAGTCCGGTGCGCCGCCCGTGGCCCCATTCGGCGGCGAGGATCACCAGGTCCAGGGTGTGCACCGGCTTCACCTTGAGCCAGTTGCGGCCGCGCCGCCCGGCCGCGTAGGCCGAGTCGAGCCCCTTGACCAGGACGCCCTCGTGCCCGCGGCGCAGGGTCTCGGCCCAGAACTCCTCGGCCTCGGCGGCCTGCGCCCGCGGGTCCTCGACGACGAGCCGGCGGACCCGGGCGTGCTCGGGGACGAGGGCGGCGAGGGCCTCGTACCGCCGGCGGACCGGGAGGTCGAGGAGCACCTCGTCGGCGGCGGCCAGGACGTCGAAGAAGAAGGGGACGACCGGCAGGGTCCGCCGGGCGGCGTCGACGTCGACCCGGGAGCCGACCCGGCTCGCGATCTGCTGGAAGGGGACGGGACGGCCGTCCGCCGAGCGGCCGATGACCTCTCCGTCGAGGATGAACCGCTCACCCGGCAGCGACCGGGCCAGCTCGGCCACCTCCGGCAGGCGCGCGGTGATCTCGTCGAGGGAGCGCGTGTAGATCCGTACGTCGTCCCCTTCCCGGTGGACCTGGACCCGGATCCCGTCGAGCTTCTCCTCCACCGCGCAGGGCCCGACCGCCGCCAGGGCCTCGGCGACCGATGCGGCGGTGCCGGCCAGCATGGGCTGTACGGGCTGCCCCACGCGGAGGATGAATCCGCCCAGCGCCTGCACTCCGTGCGCCAGCGCGGCCGCGGCGACCCGGGGCAGCGAGCCGTCCAGCATCACGGCGCGGCGCAGGTCGCCGGCAGGGACCCCGGCGGCCGCGGCCACCCCCTCCAGGGCCACCGCGTCCAGCGCGCCCTGGCGCACTTCGCCGGACAGCAGACGGCGCAGGAACGCCTGTTCGTCCGCGGTGGCCGCGCCCAGCAGGCCGTCGAGGACCCGGCGCCGGCGGGCCTGTGATCCCGTACCGGCGACGGCGGCCAGTTCGGTCACCGCCTCGTCGACGGCGCGCACGGTCAGGGTGGGGCCGGCCGCCGGTTCGACTTCTTGCGCGAGCATCCGCCCGCCGATGCCGGGGCGGCCCTGCGGGAGGCGCCCGGCGAGGTAGGAGATCACCAGGGCGGCCTCCTCCGGGGAGGCCGCGGCGAAGACCTCCGCGAGCAGGGCGGTCTTCCGGGACCGGGCGGAGGTGTCGGCGATCTCCCGGGACACGCGTGCGAGTTCGGCCAGCAGCATGCGGCCATCCTCCCGCCAAGGGACGCGCGCCGCCCGTCGGAAGCCCGGCCGCCCTGCCCCGCCCCCGCGCTCCGCGCCCCGCCCGCCCGCATACCGCAGGCGCGGTACCCGGCGTCGCCCGTGTAGTCCTCCGGAAGGTCATGACATCCCCCTGCGGGCGCTCGGGCACCGGGGCGCCTGGCGTTTAGGGTTCCCGTATGAAGCTCCGACTGCCCAGGCGACGCCGCAACCGCCTGTTCGCCGGCGCCGCCGCGCTCGCCGTCGTCGCGGGAGCCGGTACGTGGACGGCCTCGGCCGCCGCCGGCGACCCTCCGGCCGTGCACCGCCAGGACACCGTGCTGGACATGCCCGACGCCCGGATCGACACCTCGTACTTCACGGCCGGCGGTGGGGACGGCGCGGGGAAGAAGCGTCCCGCCGTGCTCCTCGGGCACGGTTTCGGCGGCAGCAAGGACGATGTGCGCAAGCAGGCCGAACAACTGGCCCGCGACGGATACGCCGTCCTGACCTGGTCGGCGCGCGGCTTCGGCCGCTCCGGCGGCCGGATCGGGCTGAATGATCCCGAGCACGAGGTCAAGGACGTCTCCCGGCTCATCGACTGGCTCGCGGCCCGCCCCGAGGTACAGCTCGACGGGGACGGCGATCCGCGCGTCGGCGTGGCCGGCGCCTCCTACGGCGGGGCGGTGTCGCTGCTCGCCGCCGGATACGACCGCCGCGTGGACGCGATCGCTCCGCAGATCACCTACTGGAGTCTCGCGGACTCCCTCTTCCCCAACGGCGTCTTCAAGAAGCTGTGGTCCGGCATCTTCTTCACCACCGGCTCCTCCGGCGGGATGCAGCCGGCACCGGCACAGCAGGGCCCCGGCCCCCAGGCGCCCGATCCGCTCGCCGCGCCCGGCTGCGGGCGGTTCCAGCCGGAGCTCTGCTCCATGTACGAGCGGGTCGCGGTGGCCGGGAATCCCGACCCCGAGGCCCGTGCGCTGCTGGAGCAGCGCAGCCCCTCCGCCGTCGGCGCCAAGATCAAGGTGCCGGCCCTCATCGTGCAGGGCCAGGACGACTCCCTCTTCCCGCTGGACCAGGCCGACGCCATGGCCAAGGCCATCGCGGCGAACGGCGCGCCCGTCTCCGTGGACTGGGCGGCCGGCGGGCACGACGGCGGCATGCGCGAGGCCGCCCGGGTCGAGGCCCGGGTGGCGGCCTGGTTCGACCGCTATCTCAAGGGGGACGAGGGCGCCGGCACCGGCCCGGCGTTCCGCGTCTCGCGCTCCGGCGGGATCGACTCCACCGACGGGCAGGTCCAGCTGCGCGGCGCGAGCAGCGAGCGGTACCCCGGCCTTGCGTCCGGCCCGCAGGAGTTCTCCCTGGCCGGGCGGGAGCAGAGCTTCGCCAATCCGGCGGGCGGCGCCCCGCCGGCGCTGTCCTCGCTGCCCGGTATCGGGGGGCAGCTCGCCGCCTTGGGAACCGGGCTCTCGCTGGACTTCCCCGGGCAGAACGCCCGCTTCGAGTCGGAGCCGCTGGCCAAGGAGGTCCGTATCACCGGGACGCCGACCGTCACCCTGAAGGTGAGGTCGACAGCCGCGGACGGTTCTGCCGTGCTGTTCGGCAAGGTGTACGACGTCGGGCCGGACGGCCGCCGGCAGGTGCTGCCCAGCCAGCTGGTCGCCCCGGTGCGGGTGGAGGACGCGCAGCAGGGCGCGACCGTCGCGCTGCGGCTGCCCGCGATCGACCACGCCGTCGAGGCCGGGCACCGGCTGCGGCTGGTGGTCGCCGCGACCGACCTGGGCTACGCCACGCCGGCCGCGCCCGCCACCTACACGGTGTCGGCGCAGGGCCCGCTGGCCGTCCCGGTCGTTCCGCAGGTGCGGACCGCCACGGCGGCCCTGCCCGCCTGGACGTGGGGGCTGCCGCTCGGCGCGGCGGCGCTGGCCGCGGCGCTGCTCGGGATCCGGCGGACCGGCCGGGGGGCCGTGGGGGCACGGGCCGGCGTACCGGAGCCGGAGAGCGCGCCGGCCGGCGTACCGCTGGAAATCACCGGACTGACGAAGAAGTACGCGAAGGCGCAGGACCGGTACGCCGTACGGGACCTGTCGTTCCGGGTGGAGAAGGGGCAGGTGCTGGGGCTCCTCGGGCCCAACGGCGCTGGTAAGACCACCACCCTGCGGATGCTGATGGGGCTGATCTCGCCGGACGCCGGGGAGATCCGGGTCTTCGGGCACGCGGTGCGGGCCGGGGCTCCGGTGCTGTCGCGGGTCGGTGCCTTCGTGGAGGGCGCGGGATTCCTGCCGCACCTGACGGGTCGGGCCAACCTGGAGCTGTACTGGCAGGCCACCGGCCGCCCGGCCGAGGACTCGCACATGGACGAGGCCTTGGAGATCGCCGGGCTCGGCGACGCGCTGGAGCGGGCGGTGCGCACGTACTCGCAGGGCATGCGGCAGCGGCTCGCGATCGCGCAGGCCATGCTCGGGATGCCGGACCTGCTGATCCTCGACGAGCCGACGAACGGTCTGGACCCGCCGCAGATCCGGGAGATGCGGGATGTGATGATCCGCTACGCCGCCGGCGGGCGCACGGTCATCGTCTCGAGCCACCTGTTGTCGGAGGTGGAGCAGTCCTGTACGCACCTGGTGGTCATGGACCGGGGCCGGCTGGTGCAGGCGGGCGAGGTCTCGGAGATCACGGGCGGCGGGGACATCCTGCTGGTGACGCTGGCGGAGCCGGTGGACGAGGTGGTCGTCGAGAAGGTGGCGGCGCTGGAGGGAGTGGGCATCGTGACGGCCGCCGACGACGGGCTGCTCGTACGGCTCGACGGCGCGACGGCCGCCGGGCTGATCGCCGAACTCGTACGGCTGGGGGTGCCGGTGAGCGGAGTGGGGCCGCACCGTCGGCTGGAGGACGCGTTCCTCACCCTGATCGGAGGTTCGGCATGAGCACGGTAGAGGTCTCTCGGGAGGTGGCCCCCGGCTACCGGGCGGGCCGTACGCTGCCGCTGCGCGTGGAGGCGCTGCGGCAGTGGCGCCGGCGGCGGACGCTGGTGATGGGCGGAGTGCTGGCCGCACTGCCCTTCATCATGATCATCGCGTTCGCGGTGGGCGGCGGACCGGACGGCCCCGGCGGCGGCAACGGCCGGATCACGCTGATCGACACGGCCACCGCCTCCGGAGCCAACTTCGCCGCCACCTGTCTGTTCGTCTCGGCGGGCTTCCTGCTGGTGGTGCCGGTCGCGCTGTTCTGCGGGGACACGGTGGCCTCGGAGGCGAGCTGGGCCTCGCTGCGCTACCTGCTCGCCTCGCCGGTGCCGCGGGCCCGGCTGCTGTGGAGCAAGCTGGTGGTGGCGCTCGGCTTCAGTCTGGCGGCGATGGTGCTGCTGCCGGTGGTGGCGCTCGCGGCGGGCACGGCCGCCTACGGGTGGGGGCCGCTGAAGCTGCCGACCGGAGGCTCGCTGGCGGCCGGGGACACCGTGCCGCGGCTCGCGCTGGTGGTCGCCTTCATCTTCGTGTCGCAGCTGGTGACGGCGGGTCTGGCGTTCTGGCTGTCCACGCGGACGGACGCGCCGCTGGGCGCGGTGGGCGGTGCGGTCGGGCTGACGATCGTCGGCAATGTGCTGGACGCGGTGACGGCCCTCGGGTCGTGGCGCGACTTCCTGCCGGCGCACTGGCAGTTCGCGTGGGCGGACGCGCTCCAGCCGCAGCTGGAGTGGGGCGGGATGGTGAAGGGGGCGGCGGTGTCGGTGTCGTACGCGCTGGTGCTCTTCGCCCTCGCCTTCCGGGGCTTCTCCCGCAAGGACATCACGTCCTGAGCGGAAGGACCCCGGGAGGGTGTCAGCGCAGTACGCGTACGGGTGAGCCGTCGAGGAACGCTTGGATGTCCTCGACGGCTTCGCCGTAGTAGGTGGCGTAGTTGGACCGTGTCACGTAGCCGAGGTGCGGGGTGGTGAGCAGCCGCGGAGCGGTGCGCAGCGGGTGTCGGCGGGCAGCGGCTCGATGTCGAACACGTCGATGCCCGCGCCTGCGATCCGGCCCGCGTGGAGCGCGTCGAGGAGCGCCTCCTGGTCGACGATGGCCGCCCGGGAGGTGTTGACCAGGTAGGCGGTCGGGCGCATCAGGCCCAGCTCGGCGGCGCCGATCAGGCCCCGGGTGCGCTCGCCGAGTGCGAGGTGGACGGAGACGAAGTCGCTGTCGGCCAGCAGCCCCTCCTTGGAAGGCGCGAGGCGGACGCCCGCCTCCTCGGCGCGTTCTTCGGTGAGGTTCTGGTTCCAGGCCGTCACCTCCATGCCGAAGGCAAGGCCGACGCGGGCCACCCGGCTGCCGATCTTGCCGAGGCCGAGCAGGCCGAGCCGCTGCCCGTGCAGGTCGGCGCCCACGGTCTGCTGCCAGGGGCCGCCGTCGCGCAGGGCGGTGCTCTCCGGGACGAGGCCGCGCGCCAGGCCCAGCAGCAGCGCCCAGGTCAGGCGTCGAGGAGCGCACAGCGCAGCGGCGGGACGCCGGTGCGCTTGCGCTCGCCCGGACCCGGCCTGGCTCAGGCGCCGATCGGGGCGACGGCGTCGATCTCGGCGAGCAGCTCGGACTCCAGCGGGCGGTCGGCGACGGCCGCGTTGGCGCGTACCTGCTCGGC
This sequence comes from Streptomyces sp. ISL-94, assembly GCF_018614075.1. Lineage (GTDB taxonomy): Bacteria > Actinomycetota > Actinomycetes > Streptomycetales > Streptomycetaceae > Streptomyces. Next base: position 13,241 of record NZ_JAGGOZ010000014.1, read on the forward strand.
GGAGGTGGCCCCCGCGATCACGGAGGCGCAGCCGGGCTGGGCGGAGAGCCAGCCGATGGCGAGTTCGAGGACGCTGCGGCCGTACTTCTCGGCGAGCGCGGCAAGCGCTTCGACGACATCGAGCCGCTGCTCGGTCAGGTAGGCGGCGCGGCCTTCGAGGCGGGAGCCGGCCGGTACGGGCGCGCCCCGGCGGATCTTGCCGGTGAGCAGGCCGTTGGCGAGCGGGAAGTACGGGAGCACGCCGACGCCGTAGTGGAGGGCCGCGGGGAGGAGTTCGCGCTCGGCCGACCGCTCCAGCAGGGACCACTGGTTCTGCGCGGACACGAAGGGTACCGCGCCGGTTTCGCGGGCGGTGTGGGCGGCTTCGGCGAGCTGCCAGCCCGTGAGGTTGGAGTGGCCGACGTAGCGCACCTTGCCCTCGGCGACGAGCTCGGTGAGCGCGGCCAGGGTCTCGGCGATCGGGGTGGCCGGGTCGGGGCTGTGCAGCTGGTAGAGGTCGATGTGGTCGGTGCCGAGGCGGCGCAGGGACTCCTCGACGGCCCGGCGGATGTACGCGCGGCCGCCGCGCGCTCCGGCGGCGGGGCCGTATTTCATGTCCATGCCGGCGTAGCCGAACTTGGTGGCGAGCACGACCTGGTCCCGGCGGCCTTTGAGGGCTTGGCCGAGGTGGCTCTCGGAGCCGCCGAGGCCGCCGTAGATGTCGGCGGTGTCGAGGAGGGTGATGCCCGCGTCGAGTGCGGCGTCGACGACGGCGCGGGTGGCCTGGGCGTCGAGGCGGCCGCCGAAGTTGTTGCAGCCGAGCCCCACGGCGGAGACACGTAGACCTGAACTGCCCAGGGGGACATAGCGCATTCGCTGCACGCCTCCGCACTCGTACGATGCCTGACCGGCCGTGGGGACACTCTAGAAGAGGCTTGCGAGCCGCTTTCCGATGGCCCACGCCTCCTCCGTGCTGCAGGCCGCGAGGTCGGGGTCCCGCTCGGCCGCCGCCTCGGCGAGGTCCGCGGTGGCGTAGAAGTTGACGCGGTCGCAGAAGACCTCCCGGATGTCGGCGCCGGTGGCGGGGGCCAGGGTGACGGCGGCCGTCGCGGGGGTGAGGTCGCGGATGCCGTCCGGGGTGACGGTGAGGGAGATGGGCACGCCGGTGGTGGCGCAGCGCCCGGTGACCCGGCTCGCGGTCTCCTGGTACACGACCGGGAACATCAGCACGTCCATCACGCACCAGCCGTGGACGCGCCGGCCCCGCAGCTCCATCGCGTACGGCCGGTCGGAGTTGAGCGATACGCCCGCTCCGACGATGTCCCCGCCCGAGTCGGTCTCGAGGTCGAAGTCCATGCTGTGGAAGCGGGCGAGCACCTCGTCGCCCGGCCAGTCGAGCAGTTCGCCCGCCTTGGCGGTGGAGAGCGGGCCATGGGTCAGCAGTCCGTTGACGAGCGCCGCCCCGGCGGCCATGAGCCGTACGCCCTTGGGAGACGTCCACTTCGCAACGAGCTGGTCCGACAGGTCCTGTACCTTCTCGTTCACGACGCTCCTCATGGTTGGCGTGCTTGTGTCCCGTTTCCAACCTATCGGAGCACGGTGCGGCGCGGACGGTGCGACCTTCACCTCGTCGCCCGGTCGGGTACGCGCCGCTTCGCGTGACGGTCTTCCCTCACTGGAGGGTGACGACCGTGGGGCGGCCGAGGTCGGGCCGGTCCCGCAGCGGCAGTTCGGTACCGGGGCGCTCCATTTCCAGCACGATGATCTCGTTGTCGCCGTTCTGCCACAGGGGGCCGGGGGCGTAGAGGGTGCGCTGGGGGCCGCGCTGGGTGTCGTAGTGGCCGAGCAGGAAGCCGTTCAGCCAGATCAGGCCGGTGCCCCACCCGGACACGTCGACGAACCCGTCGGCCGGTGCGTCCGTGAGCACGTGGGTGAACCGGTGGAAGACGGGGCCGGCCGCCGCTGTCCCAGTCGCCGCCGCTGGCGTTGTCGCCGTCGCCGCCGCCGTCGCCGTCGCCGCCGCCGTCCAGTCGAGGCCGGTCAGGTCGGTGAGCGGCAGGGGGCGGATCTCCCACGCGAACAGCTGCTGGTGGCCGTGGCGCACACCGCGCCGGATGCCCTTGCGGTCGTCGATCAGGGGGCCGTAGTTCACCCGGCCCTGCGCCCGGACCAGGATGTCCAGCACCACGTCCGCTTCCCCGACCGCCAGGTCCAGGCCCTCGTCGGGGGTGTTGCGGTCCAGCACGCCGAGCGGGGCCCCGTCGGCGAAGACGTACGCCCTGTCGCCGAGGCCGTCGATCCTGACGGGCATCGCAGGGCGCGGACCGGTGACGGTCGTCCGGTAGTGGATCAGCCCGTGGCTCTGGCCCAGCGCCTCCATGGGCTCGGGCGCGGGACGCAACACCGGTTCGCCGCCCAGGACATCGAGGCCGGACAGCAGGGACGCCGTGCCCGCGGGGGTCGCGAGGGCGGGGGTGATGCGGGGCAGCGGCTCGGGCAGCGGTCCGGCCGGAAGCGGCAGGTACTTGCCGATGACCTCGCGGAACGCATGGAACTTAGGGGTGAGTTCGCCCGCCTCGCCGATCGGGGCGTCGTAGTCGTAGCTGGTGACCGTGGGCTCGTAGCCGCGCTCCCCGGGGCGGGACCCGGTGTGGTTCGCGCCCGCCCAGAAGCCGAAGTTGGTCCCGCCGTGCGCCATGTAGAAGCTCACGGACGCACCGGCGGCCAGGAGCTCGTCGAGCGAGCCGGCCACTTCCTCGACGGCCCGGACGTGGTGGTCCTCGCCCCAGTGGTCGAACCAGCCGATCCAGAACTCCATCGCCATCAGCGGGCCGGTCTTCTGGTAGCGGCGCAGCACGGCGAGGCGCTCGGCCGGACGCGCGCCGAAGGTGGCGGTGGCCAGCCGGCCGGGTACCATCCCGCCCTGCTGCATGGCGTCCTCGGCCCCGTCGGCGGTGAACAGCAGGCAGTCCACGCCGCGCCGCAGCAGGCCCTGTTCGAGGTGGCGCAGGTAGGCCGTGTCATTGCCGTACGAGCCGTACTCGTTCTCGATCTGCACGGCGACCACCGGCCCGCCCGCGGACGCGAGCAGCGGCAGCAACTCGGGCACGACCTGGTCGAACCAGCCGTCCACCTCGGTCAGGAACCGGCGATCGGAACAGCGCAGTCTCAGCGTTTCGCCGGCCAGCAGCCGCGCCGGCAGGCCGCCGAAGTCCCACTCGGCGCATATGTAGGGGCCGGGACGCACGATCGCATCGAGACCCAGGCTCTGCGCCAGACGCAGGAACCGGCCGAGATCCCGCCACCCCGTGAAATCGGCCTTGCCCGGGACGGTCTCGTGGAAGTTCCACGGCACGTACGTGTCCACCGTGTTCGCACCCATCGCGCGCAACCGGGAGAGGCGGTCCTCCCACAAGTCCGGATGGACCCGGAAGTAGTGCAGCGCCCCGGAGACGATGCGGTGGGGGCGGTCTGCGCGCCGGAAGCCGTCCTGGTCGTACGTGAGCATGCGGTGACTCCCGAGGGCGAGGCCGAGATGCCGTGAGGTGCCGGACGCCGCCGAATATATGGACGCGCCAACCGCGCCGTCAATGACCGGTTGAACGGATTCGATCGAATCGATCGGTTCGATTCCCTATGATGGCACCGCGTACATCACCAGACCGCAGGGGGACGCCTTGAGACCGCACGTGAACCAGCGTCAGGCCCACGTACTCGCACTCGTCCGGGAGCGGGGCAGTGTGCGCGTGGCGGAGCTGGCCCAGGAGCTCGGCATCTCCCCCGTCACCCTGCGGCGGGACATCGAGGCGATGGCCGCGCGGGGCGAGATCCAGCGGATGCACGGGGTGATCAGCCGGGTGCAGGCGGGGTCGGCTTCCCTCCTCGCCACCCGGGCCGGCGCGGCGGGCGGCGCGGCCACCACGGCTCCGGGCGGTTCGGCGGGCAGCGGCGCCGGCCAGGGGCTGGTGATCGGGATGGTGGTGCCCACGACGGAGTACTACTACGCAGAGGTCGTCCAGGGGGCCCGCGCGGTGGTGGAGGCGCGCGGTGCGCGGCTGACCGTGGGGCTGACGCGGTATCTGCCCGGTGAGGACCGGACCCAGGCGGACCGGCTGCTCTCCACGGGAGCGCACGGGCTGCTGCTGACCCCGAACTGGGAGGCGGGGGCGCCGGGGCCCGGGGAGGGTGCGTGGACGGCGGAACTGCCGGTTCCGACCGTGCTGGTGGAGCGGTGGGCGCCGCCCGGGCATCCGGCGGCGGCGCTGGACCGGGTGGCCTCCGACCATGCGCACGGCGCGGCCCGGGCGGTGCAGCACCTGGCGGGGCTGGGGCACCAGCGGATTGCCCTGGCCAGCCGGTCCACTCCGACCTCGACGCGGCTGCGGTCCGGATACGAGGCCGCCGTGGCCGCGCTCGGTCTGGAGCCCGCGCCGCCGTGGCCGCCGTACGGGCCGGGCCCGGTCTCCGATGCGGACCTTTTCTCCCGGATGCTGGAGTACCTGTGCGACGCGGTGACGACGGGCGGGGTCACCGCCGCCCTGATCCACAGCGACACCGACGCGATCATGCTGATCCCCCGGCTCCAGGCGCGGGGGGTGCGGGTGCCCGAGGACCTGGCCGTGATCACGTACGACGACGAGGTGGCGGGGATGGCCGACGTACCGCTGTCGGCGGTGGCCCCGGCCAAGCGCGAAGTGGGCGCGCGGGCGGCGGGTCTGCTGCTGGACCGGCTGTCCGGGCTGGATCCCGAGGAGAATCCCCGGCAGCATCTGGAACTGCTCCCGCGCCTGACCATCCGCTCCTGAGCAGCGGCCGAAGCGCTGAGGTGATCACTTCGATCGGCTCGTGCGTTCGTCCGTGCCCGTGCCGCTGCCGCCCCTACGCCTGGCGGGCGGCGCCCGGCCCCTCGACGACCTGGCCACCAGCGACTCCAGGTGTTCCCGGCCGCGCGCGAGCCGTCCGGTCAGGTCGGCCGCGCCGGGGTACCAGCGTTTCTCGTACTCCCAGCAGAGCCAGCCGTCCCGCGGTACGGCGGCCACCGCCTCGGCCAGGGGCAGCACTCCGGCGCCGAGCCCGAGCGGGGTGAGCTCGCGCGCCGAGGCCACGTCCTTGACTTGTACGTAGCCCAGGTGCGCGGCCAGGGCACGCCACGACTCGGCCGGCTTCTCGCCGCCCAGCCAGGTGTGCAGTACGTCCCACAGCGCCCCGGCGCCGGGATGCGCGACCCGGTCCAGGACCCGGGCGGCCGCGGCCCCCGTCCGGTGGGAGTCATGGGTTTCCAGCAGGATCCGCACACCGTGCCGCTCGGCGAACGGGGCGGCGGTCCGCAGTCTGCGTACGGCGTGGGCGTCGGCGGCCGCCCCGGGCAGGTCGCCGCCGCCCGGGAAGACCCGTACGTAGGGCGCTTCCAGGTCGGCGGCGAGCCGGACCAGGGCGCGCAGTTCGGCGAGGAGCGGCTCGTCCGCTCCGGCGGCGGCCACGCGCGCGTACCCCGCGACGCCCAGGACGGTGACGCCGGCGGCGGTGAGGGCGCGCAGGCCGGCGGCCCGGTCGGCGGTCGGGCTGGCGGGGTGCAGGGGCTCCTCGGGATGGACGCGCAGTTCCAGGCCGTCGAAGCCGTGCGCGGCCGCCAGGGCGGCGCTGCGGTCGAGCGGTGTGCCGGGCAGGCCGAGGGTCGAGAAGGCGTACCTCAGCGTGCGCTCCCTTCGGTTGGGGGCGGGGCCGTCGAGGCGCGCACCATCAGCTCGGTGGGCAGGGTGGTGATGCCGCCCGGGGGGAGCGGCCGGCGGCCGGTGACGAGTTGGGCGGCGAGTGCGCCCGCCTCGCGCAGCGGTACCCGGACGGTGGTCAGGGCCGGGGCGGTGTCCGCGCAGAACGGCAGGTCGTCGAAGCCGGCCACGGAGACGTCCTCGGGGATCCGTATCCCCGCCTCGCGCAGGGCCGCGGCGACCCCGGTGGCGACGGTGTCGTTGGCCGCGGCGATCGCGGTGAAGGGCGCTCCACGGCGCAGCAGTTCGCGGGTGGCGTCGTAGCCCGCGGAGCGCTCGAAGCCGGCGTGCACGGTGAGGTCGGCGCAGGCCTCGGGGAGGCCGGGGTCGTGCCGCAGCAGGGCGGCCCGGTGTCCGGCGAGGCGCTCGCGGGTGGTGCTCAGCCCGGGCGGGCCGGCGACGTAGGCGATGCGCCGGTGGCCGAGGGCCAGCAGGTGCTCGGCGAGCCGGAAGGCGCCGCCGTGGTCGTCGAACATCACGGTGGCAACGGGCAGTTCGGCGGGGACGGGCAGAGGAGGCCGCCCGCAGAGGACGACGGGCACGCCGGTGGCGGCCATCCGGGCGACGCGGGCGGCGAGCGCGGTGGTGTGCTCTTGGTTCTCGGCGGCGCCGCCGGTGAGGACGACTCCCCCGGCCCGCTGGCCCTCCAGCAGGGCGAGGTAGGCCAGTTCCGCCGCGGGCTGCCCTTCGGTGTTGCAGACGACGGCGAGGCGGCGCCCGTCGCCCTGGCCGCTGGGCGCGAGGGCGCTCTGCAGGGAGCCGGCGAGGATCCCGAAGAAGCTGTCCGCGACGTCGTGGACGAGGACGCCGACGAGGTCGGAGGTGGCGGCCGCGAGCGCGCGGGCGGGGCCGTTGGCGATGTAGCCGAGCTCCTCGACGGCCTGCTCCACTCGGGTGCGGGTACCGCCGGCCACCGGATATCCGCCGTTGAGCACGCGCGAGACCGTGGCGGGCGACACACCCGCGTGCGCCGCGACCTCGGCGAGAGTCACCGCCATGATGCACCCCTCCTTCTTCTGATCCCGGGTCATCGTCTCATCCGGTGTCGAGACCTCCATAGTGCCGGAGAAGGAAAGCGCTTTCTATCACCCGTTCGGGTCTTGCACAGCAGTTGTCCCCGACCCTAGCCTGAGCGAAATGAAAGCGCTTTCTATCGACGGTGGCTGAGAAGGCGCCACCGAAACGGAGGAGGGGGACACCATGGAGCGCAGGACGATCAAGATCGCCATGAACGGCGTGACGGGGCGCATGGGGTACCGGCAGCATCTGGTCCGGTCCGTGCTCGCCCTGCGCGAGCACGGCGGGCTGGACCTGGGCGACGGCACGGTGCTGTGGCCGGAGCCGGTGCTCGTGGGGCGCCGGGAGCCGGCCCTGCGGGCCATCGCGGAACGGCACGGGCTGGAGCACGTGAGCACCGACCTGGAGGCGGTGCTGGCGGATCCCGAGGTCGGGATCTACTTCGACGCCCAGGTCACCGGCGTCCGCGAGGCGGCGGTCCGGCAGGCCATAGCGGCGGGCAAGCACGTCTACTGCGAGAAGCCGACCGCCCTGACCTTCGAGTCCTCGCTGGATCTGGCGCGTCTGGCCGCGGCAGCGGGGATCAAGCACGGAGTGGTCCAGGACAAGCTGTTCCTTCCGGGACTGCTGAAGCTGAAGCGGCTGATCGACGGCGGCTTCTTCGGCGAGATCCTGTCCGTGCGCGGCGAGTTCGGCTACTGGGTCTTCGAGGGCGACTGGCAGCCCGCCCAGCGGCCCTCGTGGAACTACCGCGCGCAGGACGGCGGAGGCATCGTCGCCGACATGTTCCCGCACTGGGAGTACCTGCTCCACGAGCTGTTCGGCCGGGTCCGCACGGTGCAGGCCCTGACGCACACGCACATCGGCCGCCGGTGGGACGAGGAGGGCAAGCCGTACGAGGCGACGGCCGATGACGCCGCGTACGGGATATTCGAGCTGGAGGGCGGCGCTGTCGCGCAGATCAACTCCTCCTGGGCGGTGCGGGTCCACCGCGACGAGCTGGTGGAGTTCCAGGTGGACGGCACGCACGGGTCGGCTGTCGCCGGACTGCGCGGCTGCCGCGTCCAGCACCGCGGGGCGACGCCGAAGCCGGTGTGGAATCCGGATCTGCCGCAGACCGAGGCCTTCCGCTCGCAGTGGCAGGAGGTGCCCGACAACGACCCGGCCGACAATGGCTTCAAGGCCCAATGGGAGCTCTTCCTACGGCATGTCGTGCTCGACGAACCGTGGCGGTGGGACCTGCTCGCCGGGGCGCGGGGGGTGCAGCTCGCCGATCTCGGGCTGCGCTCCTCGGCCGAGGGCCGGCGCCTGCCGGTGCCGGAGGTGGCCCTGTGAGCATCCGGCTCCCCTCGGCGGATGGCGGATCTCGCCCGTACCGGCCGAACACGGCACCGCTCCCACCCCTCACGTGCGGCCCTGCCCGTAGCCGCACCTTCTACTCGGCGGCGCACGTGGTCGCCGATGCGGCGGTCTCGTCGAAGGCGGGCCCCGCGGTCGACTGGGACGCGACGCTGGCTTTCCGCCGCCGGCTGTGGGCGCAGGGCCTCGGGGTCGCCGAGGCCATGGACACGGCACAGCGCGGGATGGGCCTGGACTGGCGCGCCGCCGCGGAGCTGATCCGGCGTTCGGCGGCCGAGGCCCGGGCGGTGGGCGGCCGGATCGTCTGCGGTGCGGGCACCGACCAGCTCGCTTCCGACGGGGCTCCGCACTCGCTCGCCGCGATCACCGCCGCCTACGAGGAACAGCTCGCGCACATCGAGGCCTGCGGTTCGGGGGCCGTCCTGATGGCCTCGCGGGCCCTGGCCGCCGCGGCCGACGGGCCCGAGGACTATCTGGAGGTGTACGGCGGACTGCTCCGGCAGAGCGCGCGGCCGGTCGTACTGCACTGGCTCGGGCCGATGTTCGACCCGGCGCTGGCCGGCTACTGGGGCCACCACGACCTGGACGCGGCCACGGAGGTCTTCCTGAAGGTCGTCGCCGACTGCCCGGAGAAGGTGGACGGGATCAAGGTCTCGCTGCTGGACGCGGAGCGCGAGGTGGACATCCGCAGGCGGCTTCCCGCGGGCGTGCGCTGCTACACGGGCGACGACTACCACTACCCGGAACTGATCGCCGGGGACGGGGAGCTGTACAGCGACGCACTGCTCGGCATCTTCGACCCGATCGCCCCGCTCGCGGCCCGGGCCGCGCTCACCCTCGACCGGGACGACCTCGCGGGATTCCGCGAGCTGCTGGATCCCACGGTCCCCCTGTCGAGACATCTCTTCGCCCCTCCGACCCGCTTCTACAAGACCGGGGTGGTGCTGCTGGCCTGGCTGGCCGGATATCAGGAGCACTTCACGATGGTCGGCGGGCTGGAGTCGGCGCGGCCGCCCGCGCACCTGGCGACCGCGTACGAACTGGCCGACCGGCTGGGGTTGTTCCCCGATCCGGAGCGTGCCGAGGACCGGATGCGCGGGCTGCTCGCTCTGCACGGCGTGGCGTCATGAGCCCGGCGCCGGCGCAGGCGCCGCCGCGGTTCAGCCTGAACCAGGAGACCATCCGCCAGTGGTCGCTGCCCGAGCTGGTCGCCGGGTGTACGGCGGCCGGCGTCGGCGCCGTCGGGCTCTGGCGCGATCCGGTCCGCGCCTTCGGGGTGCGGGAAGCCGCGAAGCTCGTCGCGGGGGCCGGGCTGCGCGTCAGCTCGCTCTGCCGCGGCGGCTTCTTCACCGCCGCCGACCCGGTGGGCCGGGCGGCGGCGCTGGACGACAACCGCCGGGCCGTGGAGGAGGCGGCCGAGCTGGGCGCCGACACGCTGGTCCTGGTCTCGGGCGGGCTGCCCGGGGGCGATCGGGACCTGGTGACGGCCCGGTCGCGGATCGCCGAGATCCTGGGCGAGCTGGCTCCGTGGGCTGCCGCGCACGGGGTTCGGCTGGGCATCGAACCGCTGCATCCGATGTACGCCTCGGACCGCTGTGTGGTGTCCACCCTCGGCCAGGCCCTGGACCTCGCCGAGCAGTTCCCGGCGGAGCAGGTGGGGGTGGTGGCCGACTCGTACCACCTGTGGTGGGACGAGCGGCTGCCCGCCGACCTGCTCCGCGCCGGCGAGGGCGGGCGCATCGCGTCCGTCCAGGTCGCCGACTGGGTCACTCCGCTCCCCGAAGGCGTCCTGCTGGGGCGCGGGCAGCTGGGCGACGGCTCCATCGACCTGCGGGGCTTCCGGAAGCTGGCCGACGCGGCCGGCTACCGGGGCCTGGTGGAGGTGGAGATATTTCATCCCGGGCTGTGGGCCCGGGACGGCTCGGAGGTGCTGCGGGAGGTGATCGACCGGTACCACGAGCACGTCGAGTGAGTACGCGCCGGCGGGCGGCGCCCGGAACAGCTCGGGTCAGCCTGGGTCGGAGTGCGCCGGGCGGGTCGGTGGAAGTGGGGTTCGAACAGTGACATAACGTGCCCCGCATGGATCAGGAGCACATAGCCGGGGACGGCGAAGGCGCAGGCAGGCGGCGGTTCCTCGCGATCGCGACGGGCGCGGCCACGGCGGCCGGGCTGGGGGCGGTGGCCGGCTGCGCCAAGGGCGAGGGCGGGGCCGACGGACAGGGTGGGGAACAGCAGGCCGGCGGGTCCCCGGCACCAAGCGGGAAGCCGTCGGGTGGGGGGCCGGGCGGTTTCGACGTCAAAGCCGAGAACGCCCGGCCGGGGAACGCCGACTGGCCAGTGACCAAGCCCGGTCCGGCCCGGGCCATCGAGGGCTTCGCGGACCGGGTCAGCGTCCTGCCCGGCGAGTCCTTCGGGCTGCACGTGTCCACCACGGCGCCCCGGTTCACCGTCTCCGCCTACCGGATGGGCTGGTACGGCGGGGCCCGGGCCCGCCTGGTGTGGCGTTCCGAGGCCCTGCCCGGGGCGCGGCAGCCCGAGCACACGGTGGATCCCGGCACCCGTATGGTCCGCACCCGGTGGTCCCGTACGACCACGGTCGACACCAAGGACTGGCCCGAGGGCTGCTACCTGCTCCGACTGGACGCGCAGGGCGGCGAGGGCCGGCGGTTCGTGCCGGTCACCGTACGGTCGGCGTCCACCGCCGGACGTACCGTCGTGGTCAACGCGGTCGCGACCTGGCAGGCCTACAACCGCTGGGGCGGCTACGGGAGTTACGACGGCCCAGGCGGCGGCTACGCCTCGCGCTCGCTCGCCGTGACCTTCGACCGGCCGTACGAGTACGACGACGGCGCCGGCCTGTTCCTCGTGTACGAGGCCCCGCTGATCGCGCTCGCCGAGCGGCTCGGCATACCCCTGGCGTACACGACGACCACCGATGTGGCGCGCGAGAAGCGGCTGCTGGAGGGGGCCGCGGCGGTGCTCTCGCTCGGCCACGACGAGTACTGGTCGCCGGAGCAGCGGGCGCACTTCACGGCTGCCCGCGACGCGGGTACCAACATCGCGATCCTCGGCGCGAACTGCTGCTTCCGCCGGATCCGGCTGGAGCCCTCCGACCTCGGACCGGACCGTACGGTGGTCTGCTACAAGTCGTCCTACGACCAGGATCCCGGCTTCAAGCGGGGCCATCCGGCGACCGTGGACTTCCGCTCGGCGCCTGGCGCGGACCCGGAGAACTCGCTGCTCGGCGTCATCTACGACGGCTACCCGGTGGACGCCCCGTACGTGGTGACCCACCCCGGCCACTGGCTCTTCGAGGGCACCGGCGCGAAGGCGGGCGACCGCTTCGAGCACCTGGTGGGCGTGGAGTACGACAAGGTCGACACCGGCTTTTCGACGCCCCGGCCGATCGAGATACTGGCCCACTCCCCCGTGGTGTGCGAGGGCCGCCCCAGCCACCAGGACACGGCGTACTACACGGTGCCGAGCGGGGCGGGGGTGTTCGCGACCGGCACGATGCGGTGGGTGGAGGCCCTGGACGCGACGGGCGACGGCCGCAACGGCACGAACCACGGCCTGGACGCGCGGTCCGGTGCGCTGACCACCCGGGTGACGGAGAACCTGCTGCGGGTGTTCTCGGCGGGCCCGGCCGGACGCACGCACCCGGCGCAGGACAACGTCAAGGCGGTGTACGGGGGGTCGTGAGGGACGGATCGCGGTCGACCGGACAACGGTGGACTTCACCCGGAAGGCGTGTTTAGGATCGTGATCACGGCATCGCGTGTCGGTCACCGGCTGGGTGAGGCATGGAGGTGTCCGTGACATGCCTTTCGGAGGCATTCGCCCATGTCAGCAGAACTGAACCACACGATCATCCACTCCCGTGACAACCGGGAGTCCGCCGCATTCCTGGCGCACATCCTCGACCTCGAGGTCGGGAGCGAATGGGGCCCCTTCGTCCCCGTGGAACTGAGCAACGGCGTCACCCTGGACTTCGCGACCGCCCCGGCCGAGTCCATCGCCGTGCAGCACTACGCGTTCCTCATCTCCGAGGCGGAGTTCGACGCGGCGTTCGAGAAGATCCGGGCGGCGGGGATCACGTACTGGGCCGATCCGCACCAGCGGCACCCGGGCGAGATCAACCACAACGACGGAGGCCGCGGAGTCTACTTCCCGGACCCCTCCGGGCACGGGATGGAGATCATCACCCGCCCGTACGGGTACCAGGAGGACGGGACCGCGTAGGCCCGCCCGCTCGGGCCGGCCGGTGCCGGCCCGAGCGGGCGGTCGCGAGTACCTCGCGGACGCAGGGCGATGGGCGTCACCGGGGAGGGCTTCGGACCGGTAGGCAGACGATGTTCGGAGCGCCCGTGTCCGGGTGGATCCCCACGCGGGTGCGCACCCGGTACACCTGCGCCAGCAGTTCCTCGGTGAGGACCTCCCCGGGCGTCCCGGAGGCGGCCACGCGCCCGCCGGACATCACGTAGAGCCGGTCGCAGAAGGCGGCCGCGAGGTTGAGGTCGTGCAGGACGAGCAGGCCGGGGGCGGGCAGGGCGCGGACCAGCGCCAGGACTTCCAGCCGGTGGCGGACGTCCAGGTGGTTGGTCGGCTCGTCGAGGGCGAGCAGGCCGGGCTCCTGGACGAGGGCGCGGGCGACCAGGGCGCGCTGCCGTTCGCCGCCGGACAGCTCATCGAAGCGGCGCGTGGCGAAGGCGGCCGCGCCGACGGCGTCCAGGGCTTCGGCGACGCGCCGTACGTCCTCCGGGCCGTCCTGCTCCCAGAACCGCTTGTGCGGGCTGCGACCCATGGCGACGACCTCGCGCGCCGTCAGCCCGAAGGCGCCGCCCGCGTCCTGCGGGACCACCGCCACCCGGCGGGCGCGGTCCTTGACGCCGAGCGCGGCCGCGTCGGCGCCGTCCAGCAGCACCCGGCCGCCGGTCGGCCGCAGGGTGCCGTAGACGCAGCGCAACAGGGTGGCCTTGCCGCCGCCGTTGGGGCCGACCACGCCGACGGTCTCACCGGGGCGGGCGGTGAGGTCGACGCCGTGGAGCAGGGTGTGCCCGTCGATGTCATAACGCACGCCCTCGACCGCGAGTTCCACCGGACGCGCCGTCATCCCACCACCCCTCGGCCCGCCCTGAGCGGCGCAGCATCCACAGGAAGAACGGCCCGCCGATCAGCGCGGTGACCACGCCGACCGGGATCTCCTCGGGTGCGGCGGCCGTTCGGGCAACCAGGTCGGCCAGGAGCAGGAACACCGCCCCGCCCAGCGCGGCCACGGGCAGCAGCGCCCGGTGTCCCGCGCCGACGGCCATTCGGGCGGCGTGCGGGACCATCAGCCCGACGAAGCCGATCGCCCCGCTGTAGGCGACGAGCACACCGATGACGAGGGAGGTGAGGACGAAGACGGCGGCGCGGAACCGCCCGGTGTCCAGGCCCAGGGCGTGGGCTCCCTCCTCTCCGGCGAGGAGCAGGTCGAGCGGCCGGGCGAGAGCGGTGAGCAGCGCGGTCCCGACGAGCAGCGCGACGGCGGGCGGGGCCAGTTCATCCCAGCGGGCGCCGCCGAGCCCGCCCAGGGTCCAGAACAGCACGGAGCGGATCTGGTCGGGCCGCGCGGCGAGCACCAGCACCAGACTGGTGAGGGCGGACAGGATGTACTGGACGGCGACCCCGGCCAGAATCAGCCGGCCGGTGGTCATGGCCCCGCCGCGCCGGGCCATGGCGTAGACGGCGACGAGTGCGCCCATCGACCCGGCGAAGGCGGCGAGCGGCACGGTGAGCGCGGCCAGGCCTGCCCCCGCACCCAGGACGATCACGAGGACGGCTCCCGCCGAGGCCCCCGAGGAGGCACCGAGCAGGAAGGGATCCGCGAGCTGGTTGCGTACGGGACCGCACCGGAATCGCACCGGTTTCCTGTCCTGCACCGCCTGGGCTGGCCGGCCCAGTCTGCCAGACGGCCGCGGATACGACGCCGGACCCGGCTCCCCTGTGCGGGGAGCCGGGCCCGGAGCGCCGTGAACTGCTTGCAGGGGTGGCAGGATTCGAACCTACGACATCTGGTTTTGGAGACCAGCGCCAAACGACGTACACCCCTGGAATGACCTGCGGTTAAGCTGCCTCCACTACCTCTGAAGTGATCGTTTGGGAGATCTTTAGGAGATCCACCCGACCCCAGAGCGTCCGCAGCCCAAGATTGCGCATCGCGCCCCAGTAGATTTCCTCAAGGCCGTCCAGCCGTTCCTGACGCATCGCCGGCGTCGGGTGCTGGTACACGCCTTTGATCCCGGGCCGCCGATGTCCGGCCTGCTCGAAGGCCAGCGCAGGCCGCACACCGATCTCATCCTGATATGTGTCATGCGTATGCCGCAAGGCCCGCATATCCAGACCCGGCATGATCGGAGCCCACGCTGCCCGTTCGGACACGCCCTGACGCTTCTCCCGCTTGGGCCGGCCGTCCGCCGCAGGCCTGAGCTGTCGCGACCAGTTGCCCGTCCACCACGGGTTCCCATTCGGCTGGCAGAACACCAACTCGTGCGGCCAGTCGTCCAAGTGGTGGCGAAGGAGCCGCGCCAAGAAGGGCGGCACGTCGATGCTCCTGATCGAGGTCTCGTTCTTCGGTGGCTCCAGCACCTTCACCGTGCCCAGCTTCGTGCCGTCCTCCGTCCTCTTGGTGTACTCGGCGTACTCCTGGTGCACGTGGATAACAGGGCAGGTGAAGACGCCGCCCTTGAAGGACTGACTTCTGGTACGGAGCACATCCTCTCGGTGGAGGCCGAGCCCCTCCGCGAAACGCAGGCCCGTGAAGGCGGTAGTGAGAACGAAGAGCCCCTTTGCGGGTCCAAGCCGCTGAGCGAGCTGGATCACCGTTTCCGGCGGCGCCCACATCTCTTCCTGCTGGGTCTTGCGCTTCCCCTTCGAACCGCTAGACGACTTGCCGCGACGCCGGCCGAAGAGGGGGTTTACGGCGATGTGTTTGGAGTCGACGGCGCCGGTGAGGATGGACGACATCAAGGTCAGAGCGTGATCCACGCGAGACTCTGCAACCTCCAGGCCAGTAGCCCAGGCCTCGACGTCGAACCAGTTGAGTTGCATGAGCGGAGTGTGTTCCCACTTCGGCAGAATCACGTGCTCAAGGAGCAGCCACCAACCATCGAGGGTGTTCCCGCGGCGCGACGTCTTCGCCTTCATCCACTCCTTGGCCCAGACCCCGAAGGGCTTGCGAGCCTTGGCGGGGTCGATCCAGCGGCCAGCCCGGATGGCAGTCTCCTGCTCCTCCCCCCACGCCTCCGCTGTTGCCTTCGTCGGGAATCCTGACTCACTCCCCCACTTGCCGTCAGGCTTCTTGTACTTCACGCGCCATGTGTACTGCTTCGTCTGCTTGCCAGCACGGACCTTGTAGACCTTCTCGGCATAGGCCATCGCGTACCCCCGCGTACCTGTTGGGCGTCATCCAGCAACTGATCTAAGCGGACCGCATGGAGGCTCTCCGACTATGGACTGGAGTTGCTCGCGCAGACTGGCGAGTGCCAACGCCACATGCTGGACACCTGCGTCGCTGAGAGACCCGTCCTCGGCGAAGAGAGAGGCATCGACAGACACTTCGAAGCCGTGTGGGGTCCGCTCAGCAAGCACGAGCCCGTTGTTCGGCAGGTCGTCGACCATGGCGATTTGAACACACATCGGCACCTCACTCGACCGAATGGTGGGGCCATCGCCAGCGTGCGTTCATGCAACCACACATTTGTGTCACACGTGGAGAGCTTGGAGTAACGGAAGTGAAGTCGCGTTAGGCCCGGTTCGCCAGGGGCGGGGTGTCGTCACGGTCGTCGCCTTCAAGCGCCTGCAGGTGCCGCTTCGCCCTGCGCCAGGCTTCGACGTTTCGACGCATCTCCTCGGGTGACGCATCAGGGCTGCCCTTGACGATGATGACCATCCGAGCGTCATCACCGAGCGGGATGACGGTCGCATCGAGGAGCGGGTCATCACCCTCAAGCTCGTCAACAATCACGAGCGGCAGCCGGCTATCAACCGTCGAGGGCTCGACGACTGGAGAGGCCTGCTCGACGACCACAGCCCGCTTCCGGGGGGCGCCTCCCTCGAGCACTCGGTCTACGGAGTCCTCGGTCCATCCGACGCGCCGCGCGAAGGCTCGAACGGTTGGGGTCGGGCGCTTGTAGGAGTGCCCGACCTCGATCATTTGGATCGTGGATCTGCCGACGCCCAGGACGTCGGCGAGGTCTTCCTGGGTGATGCCTTCGTCCAGGCGGGCGGCCTGGAGTGCCTTCCCGAGGCGATCCCAATCCATACTCATGCCCACATCATGCCCCACAACCCTGCAACCAAGAAGCCTACATTCTGAGCTTTGACCTGCGGCTTGGTGGCTGATTCAAGCTCTTAGGGTTGCATTTCACGCCCCCTTCACGCCCCCCACACACGTGGCATGACGTGCCACGCTTGAGATTCAAGCTCGAAAGTTGGGCAGACTGCTTGCAGACTCCGACAGAGTGCGCTTGAATTCTAAGCGTGAGACCGAACGGACAGGCAATCAAGGCCATCCGCAAGGCTCGAAATTTGAGCCTGCGCGCCCTCCAGGAAATGACCGGGTTGAACCGGGGCTACCTCTCCCGCCTGGAAAGGGGCCTAATCCACCACGCAGGTGAGCCAGTCCTGAAGGTCGCCGGCGCCCTCGAAGTGACGCCGGAAGCCATAACCCACAAGGAGAAACAGTGAGCAGGACAACGAAGGAGGCTCCCCCGGTCGCCCCGACCGAGGCCGAGCTCCGGCACTACACGCCGGAGAAGGTTGAGGAACTGGCGCTACTGCCTTTCAAAGCCAGCGTCATCCGCAAGAAGTGCCAGACCTACGAGTGGCCGCACAACCGGGGCGCCATGAAGATCACGCTCAAGCTGGCGCACATCCGCGAGATCTCCGCCATGTACGACGTGCGTCCCGTCGCCGAGACGAAGGCACTCCCCGTAGCCGCCTAAAGCGGTATGCGGCCCCGACCGCCGGTTTCTTCCCGGTCCCCGGCCGGCCAGGGCCTACGAAGTTCCGCCCCTCACCTGCACCTACATGCAAGGAGAAGAGGACCCCATGAACCACATGATGCCCGATCCGGTCGTGGACCTGATCGAAGCCCACTACCCGGACCGTATCCGCGAGGCCGCGCAGGCAACCCGCAAGGCCCGCCTGCCGTTCCTGCTGCCGGAGTCGGTCGAGGCCCGCGAGAACGCGATCGCCACGATGGCGCGTGCCGCGAAGGTGCTGGCGACGTACCCGCAGGCGACGGAGGTCGTCCGATGAGCGCCCGCGACGACATCCGACCCCAGGACTTCAGTACCAACGACCGCAACTTGATCGCCGCCTTGGACGACCACGCGCTGTGGATGATCCTGCACCACGACGAGTGCGAGGACGACGAGTGCACCGGCTGCATCGACAGCGAGGCGAAGCTGGCGTGTGGCACCGACTGCGAGAGCGGCTGGATCCACTATCAGGCCCGCGACGGCGAGTTCGTCTCGCTGCGCTGCACCGCATGCAACCCGCGTGGCGGTGAGCCGCGATGACGACACCGTCTCGGATCACCGACCTGGACCGCCCGACGGTCGAGCTGGAGAACACGCCTCCGAGGCGCTACCAGCCTTCTGTCGCCGAGTTGGCCCGTCAGGCCGCCGCTGCCGAGCACCTGCGCCAGGTGGCCGCGAAGGCTGGCGTCTCGCCGGAGGAGTACGCGAAGGCCGGCGGTCACACCACGGACATGCACTGGCTCCTCGACCTCGACGCCGACAGCACGTGCCCGATCGACGGCGCCTGCCTGTACCCCTACCTGCACACCGGAGGCCAGTCGTGAGCGCCCCGACGCAGGCTCTCGCGGACCTGGAGACGGCCGCTGTCGTAGAGGTCGAGGCGAAGTTCGCCCGTCGGGCGGCTGGCGCCAAACCCTGGACGATCGGCGAGTACCTCGACCAGGTCGCCGAGGTCCACGCCCGGTTCGCTCGGCTCCGTTACTTCCAGCAGAAGGCGGCGGCGTGATGGCGACCGAGACCGTGGTGTCGGTGCTGTTGTCCGACCCGCCGCCCGTGCTGGTGGCGCCCGCGCTGCTGCGGGGCCTGGGCCTGGTGGAGCGGCCGGTGGACCCGGACTTCGCGGACACGTTGGCTGCTGGCTACATCGAGTCCGACATCGCGTTCGCCACTCGGATCGGCGGCCGGCCGTGACCTTCCGCCGGATCGCTGTCCTGGATGGCCTGCTGGGCCTCTTCTTCGCCGCCGCCATGTGGTGGGGGCACCGCAACCTTCGAGGTGAAGCATGAACCGCTACCCCGTGATCGTAGAGACGCGTGAGCGTCACGTGGTCTGGCAGGAAGCCGACGACCTGGAGGAGGCTGTCGAACTCCTCAAGGGCGACCCCGAGTGGTACGAGCTGCTGGGCAACGACACCCGAGTTGAGGAGGGCTACGGCTGGGATGTCTCGGCGCCCGACGAGTGGAGCTGGTACGGCGAGGTCTACGGCTACGGCCGCCATGAAGGCCCCGCCCGCGGCTGCGGCGAGTGCGGCAGGACGGCCTACAAGACACAGTCCTTCGTACCGCACGCCGATGGATGCACCCAGAAGCCGGGTGAGTCCGATGGCCGCTGACCGACTCGCCGAGGCCACGTTGCAGCGCCGAATGGCGGAGCTGACGGCCCGCCGAAACGAGGACATGGCGCTGCGCGACCAGCTGCTCCACGCCCGCCGACCCGTCCCCTTCGAGCTAGGTGAGTCACTCGTTCCCGCGATCCAGTGGCTGATGGAGAGGTCCGCCGAGGTCGACCGTCTCCAGTCCGTCATCACCGAGCGGGACGAGCAGCTCGCCGGCCTCCTCCACGGCACCGACTTCAACTTCGACGAGAAGGCGGTCCCAGCGTGAGCCTCCTCCCGATAGCCCGCCACCGCGGCCGGCATCGGGCGGCCGACGAGGTCACCCGCCTCCGGTACGAGCTGGAGAAGGCCCAGTCCCTGGCGGCGGACTTGCAGTACCGCCTCGCCATCGCCACCGCGGGATGGGACAACGCCAACGCGAAGGTCAGCCGGCTCCGGGATGAGGTCACCCGAGCGGCCGAGGCCACGCGACAGAACGTCACCGCCGTCTCGTCGCTGACCGCGCACCCGGCGGTGACGGAGACGCAGCCGATCCCGGTCCTGCCGCTGCACCTGTCGCCGCTCGCCGGCAACACCAGCCCGAGCCACATCCCGGGCCCCTGATCCGGTCCGCGCGCCTCGGATGCCCTGAGGTCGAGGGCGCGGACCCCACCACCACGGCAGGGCGCCCGCCGAGAGCAAGTCGGCGGGCGCACCCCAAGCATCCCAGGAGACAGCAGTGCCCGTGAACACCAACGCACACGACCTGCACCGAATGCTTAACCAGATCGCACCCCACGTGAGCGACGACGACACCCTCCCCGTCATCACCGCCGTCCGCATCGAAGCCGAAGGCGGCAACCTCTTCGCCCTCGCCACCGACCGATACACCATGGCCGTCGCCCGAGTCGGGACCGTCGAGACGGAGAACTGGCAGGCGTACATCCCCGTCGAGTCGCTGCCCGCGGTACTCGCCTGGCTCCACGTCGCCGGCACCAGCGTCACCCAGGTCACGGCCGACCGAGACGACAACGGGAACATCGCCCTCAGCCTGGCCACCGCCTCTAGCAACATGCGCGTCACCGTCGACAGCAGCGACTACGCCCACTACCCCAACTGGCGGAAGACGATCGGGGACCAGCTGGAAGCTGACATGGAACCGGTCCCCATGACCAGCTACACCACCGAATTCCTGGCCCGCTGGAAGGACGCGGGAACGGTGCTCCACGCCTGGCAGGCCGGACCCCGCAAGGCTCTCGTCCTGGCCGACGACGACGGCCTGTTCCTCGGCCTGCAGATGCCCGTCCGATTCGAGACCTGCAGCCGGGAGCCGCTGATCACCCAGTGGCTCACCGCCTTCAAGCCCACGGTGACCGTCGACGGCGTCATGCACCGCCTCGACGAAGCGTGGCTGGACAACGACGGCGACGAGTGGACCTTCACCGGTAGCCGCAACCCCTCCGGCGAGCCGCTGATGGCTCTCGTCGGCCTCGAGGACGACACGTACACCTTCGCGCAGGCTGCCGCCGAGTACGGCCTCAAGCCCGCCGCCTAGAACCCGCCGGGGCGGCGTATCCCCACGGATCGCCGCCCCGGCGAACCAACCACCACCGCCACGGACGGGTACCAACCGCCCGCCCGTGGCCCGCCACACCCTGAACCAGGAGACCAGTCATGACGATCCGCATCGGCCGACTGCGCATCGAGGTGTACGAGAGCGCCGTCTACCTGCAGCTCGAACCCAAGCCCCGTTGCAAGACGTGTCACGGCACCGGCCGCACCGACGCCGAAGGCCAGGGCATCGACACCCCGCCCGGCCAGGCCATCCCGCCCATCGAAATCTGCCACTGCTGGAACCCGTGGGGCAGCAAGCGCATCCCGCTTCGGCGCCGCACGGTGATCACGGAGAGGTACCCCTTCTGATGATCACCTGCATCCGCTGCGGCGACGATGGCGGCCCGTTCATCCGCACCCCCGACGGCTGGCTCTGCGAGGACCAGCCCTGCGAGCAGCCGGTCGAGGAGTCGGAGTGACCGCGACCGAGATCGAGCCCGGCCTGTACGACATCCCGGCCGAGCTCTATCACTCCGACCCGGTCCCCGGCGGAAGCCTCTCTGCCTCCGGTGCCAAGATCCTCGCCGACTGCCCGGCCCGCTTCAAGTGGCAGCTGGACCACCCGCAGCCACACAAGCCGGCGTTCGAGTTCGGGACCGCGGCACACACCGTCATCCTCGGCGACGGGCCCGAGCTGGTCGTCGTGGACGCCGAGAAGTGGAACACCGACGAGATCAAAACCAAGGTTGCGGCAATACGGGACGCGGGCGGCATCCCCCTGAAGCAGGCCGACTACCAGCGGATCTGCGACATGGCCGAGGCTCTGGCAGCGAACCCGGAGGCGGCCGAGATCCTCACTCCCGGATCCGGGGCGGCCGAACAGTCGATCTTCTGGACCGACGGACAGATCTGGTGGCGCAGCCGCTTCGACTGGCTCCGCCCCGACCTGATCGGCGACTACAAGACCACCCAGTCCGTGCATCCCGACAAGCTCAAGCGGACCGTCTACGAGTACGGCTACCACATCCAGGAGCACATCTACCGGCGCGGCGCCCACGAGCTGGGCCTGCTCCCCGAGGGCGCGGCCTTCAAGTTCATCTTCCAGGAGAAGCAGCCGCCCTACCTGGTCCAGGTGGCGGAGCTCGACCCCGTCGCCCGGTACGCCGGCCAGCGCGACACCCACTTCGCCGCGGGCCACTACCTCCACGGCCGCGAGACCGGGCACTGGCCCGCCTACTCCGAACACTCCACCGTCATCTCGCTGCCGCCGTACATCGAGCGGCAGTACTCCTAGGAGCCCTTGTGTCCCAGCTCCCCCCGCCCGTCCGCACCGCGCGCCCCGTCACCTCGGACCGCGACGATGGCCAGTTCGCGTTCCAGCCCGCCAGCAAAGCCGGACGCAAGGCCCGGCTCTCCATCCAGGGCATGTCCGGCTCGGGCAAGACCTGGACCGGACTGAGCATCGCCCACGGCCTTTCCGAAGGCCGACGCTTCGCCGTCATCGACACCGAGAAGGGCGCCGCCAGCCTGTACGCCGGGATCGGCGGCATTCAGTTCGACACGCTCGCCATGGACCGCTACGACCCCCGCGACCTCGGCCGCGCCTTGGAGGCTGCGGGACAGGCCGGCTATCCGACGGTGTTCGTCGACAGCCTCAGCCACTTCTGGACCGGCACCGACGGAACCCTCGACCAGGTCGAGAAGGCCAAAGGCAAGTACGGCAACAACCAGTTCGCGGGCTGGAAGGACGCCACGCCCATCCAGAACGACATGGTCGCCGCGATCCTCGCCTACCCCGGCCACGTCGTCGCCTCGATGCGGTCCTACACCGAGTGGGTCCTCGAGGAGAACGAGCGCGGCAAGAAGGAACCGAAGCGCGTCGGCACTCGACCCGAGCAGCGCAAGGGCATCGAGTACGAGTTCGACGTCGCGGTGTCCATGGACATCGACAACCGGCTCGAAGTCCTCAAGTCCCGCTGCCCCGAGCTCAACCGCAAGTCCTTCGAGCGCCCCAACGGAGCCCGCGACATCGCCGCCCCGCTTCTGGCCTGGCTGAACGCCACGCCGGAGCCCGCCGAGCAGCAGTAGGAGCACTCGGGCCAGCCCGCGGGAATCGGGCTGGCCCACCACCCAGGACAGCACAGCTGGAAGGACACCGCCATGGCCCGCCACCGCCTCTCCGTCGCCGAACGTCTTGCCTCCGCCGAGAAGGACGTCCTCCTCGCCACCATCCGCCAACAGTCCTCTTGGGACGAGTTCCTGGTCATGCAGGCGGTCCTTCACTACGGCGCGATCACCCCGCGCTTCTCCTGCAACGACCTACGAGGGGTTCTGCCCGAGCTGGGACACGGCTTCCTCGGCGCCGCGATCAACGGCCTCCGTACCGGCGGCGTCATCGAGAAGACCGGCCGGCTGGTGCCGTCCACGCAGAAGTCCACCCACGGCCACCGCATCCACGTGTGGCGGCTCACCGGCCTCGGCGAAGAGATAGCCGCCCAGCGGGAGACCGACCGGCTCGCACGACGGAGCGCAGCCGCATGAGCGCCTGGGACTGGGCCGTCCTCCTCGCCGTCGGCGCGCTCGTCGTCACCGCCGTCAGCTACTGGCAGTGCGGCTCCGACTCCCGCACCTGCAGGGACGCCTGGCAGCAGTCAGCCGCCGAGGCCGCCAGCGCCGAGCAGGTCACCGACGACGCAGCCGGCCTCCGCAGGGCCCGCCGCGAAGCCGAACAGGCCGACTTCGACAGCAGGTTCGACCAGATCATCACCGCCGGATTCCCGGCCGATGCCCCGCACCAGCGGACGGAGGAAGACCGATGACCAGCCCCAGCCGTCAGTGGATGGACGCAGCCCTCTGCGCCCAAACCGACCCCGACCTCTTCTTCCCTGAGAAGGGCGGCAGCTACCAGACCGCCAACAAGGTCTGCGCCAGCTGCCCCGTCCGCCGACAGTGCGCCGACTACGCGCAGATCGCCGAGCGCGGGCTCTCGTACCCCTACCGCCACGGAGCTTGGGGCGGCACCTCCCCCCGCAAGCGGGCCGGAACAGCCGACGAGACCGCACGCCAGGCCCGCGACGCTGACATCCGGCGCTACGCCGCCGCCGGCTGGGACGCCGAAGCCATCGCCACCGCCGTCAACTGCACCAGCCGCACCGTATGGCGGGTCCTCGCCGCGAAGCCCCGGCAGTTCGGGGAGGCGGCGTGACCTGGCAGACGGAAGCCCTGTGCCAGAGCGCCAACCCGGCGATCTTCTTCCCGCTCGGTGACGCCGCCACCAACACCGCAGACGCTGGCCCCGCCAAGGCCGTCTGCTCCTGGTGCCCCGTCCTGGAGGACTGCCTCGAAGCAGCGCTCGCCCTCGAGGGGACGGCCGGTCCCGACAAGCGCGCCGGGATCTGGGGCGGCTGCACACCCCTCGAACGCGTAGCCATCCACAAGATCCGCAACATGCGAAAGGCCGCCTGATGTCCCGCAACGACAACGACTCGCTCACGGTTATGGACTGGTTTTGTGGAGCTGGCGGCTCCAGCCAGGGTGCTCACGCCATCCCCAACGTTCGGGTAGCCAGGGCAGCTAACCACTGGGAGCGGGCGATCGAGTCGCACGCCGCGAATTTCCCCGAGGTCGACCACTACCGCGGCGACATCCGCGAAGCCCCCGTCGACCGCTGGCCCGTCACGGACATCTTCTGGGCCAGCCCCGAATGCCCGCAGTGGTCCAACGCCCGCGGCAAGAAGCGCGACTTCGCCGACAGCCTCCAGGGCGACCTCTTCGGCGACACGTTCGCCCCCTCCGAGGAAGTCGAACGGTCACGCGCCCTCATGGAAGAGGTGCCGATGTACCTGCGCGGCGTGCAGGAGCGCGGCGGCCTGGTGAAGGCGGGCGTCGTCGAGAACGTCGTCGATGTCCGCGCCTGGGACCAGTGGGACCGCTGGATCGGCGAGATCAAGAAGCTCGGCTATCAGACCCGCACCATCGCCCTCAACTCGATGCACGCCGACCCGCGCGCCCTCCACGCGGCACCGCAGTCCCGCGACCGCCTGTACGTCGCCTACTGGCACGAGTCCCTGGCACGAACCCCCGACTGGAACAAGTGGCTCCGGCCGCGGGCCTGGTGCACCGGCTGCGAGACGTGGATCCGCGCCGTACAGGTCTTCAAGGACCCGTCCAAGGACATGGGCCGCTACCGGCAGCAGTACGTGTACCGGTGCCCGCAGGTGAAGTGCCGCAACCAGATCGTCGAGCCGTCCACCCTGCCGGCCGCCGTCGCCATCGACTGGACGCTCCCCGGCCAGCGCATCGGCGACCGCGCCAAGCCCCTCGCGGACAAGACGCTCGCCCGCATCCAGGCCGGCCTCGACAAGTTTGCCCGCCCCATGGTCGTCCCTGCTGGCGGCACCTGGCGCGAGACCGGCACCCCACTCGACGAGCCCATGCCTACCCGCACCACCCGCGAGAACGACGGCGTCGCGATCCCTCCGCTGCTCATCCCCGTCGAGGGCCGCGACGGCAAGGAGCCCGCCTCGGCGAACAGTCCGCTCCGCACCCAGACCGCCCGTAACGAGACGGGACTCGCCTGGCTCCCGTTCATGGTCACCATGCGTGGCGGCGGCGACCAGCTCCGAGGCCGCGCCATCCACGAAGCCCTCGGCACCGTCTCCGCCAACGGCAACCACCACGGCCTCGTAACGCCGAACGTTCCGGCCTTCGTCATGCGGAACAACGGCAGCCGAAGCGGACCAGGTGGTGAGCACTGCACTTCCGCCGCCGAATACCTCCGGACGATGACCACCGCCGGCCACCAGTCGCTCGTCACCTGGCAACACCTCCTCGTCCCCTACTACGGGAACGGCACTGCCCGCCCTGTCGCCGAGCCCGTCGGGACGCTCTCCACCCGCGACCGGTATGCGCTGGTCACTGGCGACGTCGACATCCAGGACGTCTTGTTCCGGATGCTCGAGCCGCACGAGATCGGCCGGGCCATGAGCTTCGCCGACGACTACATCGTCCTCGGCAACAAGCGGGAGAAAGTGAGGCAATTCGGAAATGCCGTTACCCCGAACGCTGCCGAGGTGATCCTCTGCGCCCTCACCGAGGCCATCACCGGCGAGGAACTCGACCGTCACGTCGAGCCAGCCATGGGGGTGGCGGCGTGATTCCCGAGTACGAGATGCCCGACGACATCGGCGAGTCCATCCGACGCCTCATCGCGAATGAACCGGCGTACTACGCCCACAAGGACCAGCTGTTCGCGGACTACCAGCAGGCGATCGCCGAAGACCGGGAGCCGACGCCGGAGCAGCGGGAGGAAGCCCGGCATCGTCGGCATACCGCAGCCGCTCAAGTCTTCGCCAGCGCCCGCCGCATCGTCCAGCGCGAGCAGCGCCGCCTGCGAGAGCAGGGCCTCGCGTAGCCGACGCCACCGCCGCCTGACCGCGGCACCACCACCCGCACCAGCCAAGGAGCCGTCCATGCGACACCTCCGCATCGTTCCCGACGAACCCGACCCGCCGCCCCGAGAGATCGCAGCCACACCGGACTGGCCGCCCATCGCGATCCCTGGCCGGCCCGGCTGGTGGAGGCACTCCATCAACGGTCAGCAAGTCGATCTGCCCAGCAAGACCCCGCCTCAGTAAGCAGCCAGAGAGAAGACGCCGTGAGCATCGAAGCCGTGAAGTGGGCCATGGACGACGCGCCCATGCTCCGCACGCCGGCCGGGAAGCCCGACACCACGGCACGTCACGTCCTGCAGGCCATGGCCGAGCACGCCGACAGCAGGGGAAGGAACTGCCACCCGTCGGTGACCCGCGTTCAGTACCGCACCGGGTACGACCGCCGCACCGTTCAGCGTGCCCAGCGTCGCCTCGAGCTGGAGAAGCTCATCGAACGGGATGGAGCGGTGGAGGACCGCGTCCGCTGGAAGCTATCCCTCGCAACGACCCGGCCGGCGGCGGACTGGGAGGACATCAAGCGGGCCGAGGAGGAGGAGCGGGCGGCTACAGCAAGCCGGGTCCGCAAGCACCGCAGGACGAAGGGCGTAACGGATTCTGCGTCCGTTACGGAAACGGACACGAAGAGCGTTACGGGGTCCGCTGTAACGGATTCTGCGTCCGTTAGTAACGCATTCGAAGTGCGTTACGTAACGGATTCTGCGTCCGTATGTAACGCACCCAGTGCCGCCCTAACCACCAATGAACCTCCAGTAGAACCACCAACAACCGCTATGGCTGGGGTGGGTGCTTCTACCTACGGTCCCGGGGGGCTCGCGCCAAGCGCCCCGATCGACGACGCCGGATTCGTGGTCACCGACTCCATGCGCCGCTGGGCCGCTGGCGTCTACCCCGGCCTCGACATCGAGCACTCCACCGCCCAGTTCGTCAGCCACTACCGGTCCACCGGCGCCAACCGGCACTCCTGGCCGGACGCCTGGCAGAAGTGGATCCGCGACGACGCCAAGCGGGCCAGCGAGCGACAGCAGCAGCGGCCCGCCGGCAACGTCTTCCAGCTCCCAAGCGGCCAGACCCTCTCCGGCACCGACGCCACCGTTGCCGGCTGGGCCGCCATCGCTGCCTCTTTCGACTCCGAGGACTCCGCATGAACGAGAAGGAAGCCGCCACGCTGCTCGGCTACTGCGCTGCCTTCGACAACCGCAAGCCCAGCCAGGCCGCCGCAGTTGCGTGGGCGTCCGCTCTACACGACGTGCCCCTTGATGGCGACGCCAAGGCCGCCATCGACGCCTACTACACGACCGCGCCCAAGGATCCCGAAGCCAAGCTGTGGATCCTGCCGCACCACGTCCGCACCCTCCGCTCCAAGATCCGATCCGCCCGGGTGGAGAACTTCCAGTACGAGCCGCTCGAGGGCGAGTCCACTGCCGAGTACCTCGCCCGCTATCGGGGCCAGGTCCAGGCCATCGCCTCCGGCCGCGTCTCCGTGCCCACCGGCCGGCTCGCGATCGAGGGTGAGCCCAGCCGGGAGCTCATGGCCGGGCTCGAAGCCCGCGGCTGGCAGGGCAACCGGACAGTCGACGACGAGCGGCCCGTCGAAGCGGAGCTGATCGACACTGTCCGCCGGTCCGGCCCGCTCGGCATCGTCTGCCCGACCTGCCAGGCCGCCATAGGCCGCCCCTGCAAAACCCCAGGCGGCTCCGAGAAGCAGCCGCTGGGCAAACCCCGCATCAAGCCGCACACCGCCCGCCTGCGAATCGCCTCCGGCCGCGGCCAGCAGGACGCCGGGCAGCGGGCCGCCGAGGAACAGCGCATCCGGGAGTTGTCCGCCCGACACCTCGCCCGAGTCCAGGCCGACAGCGACATCCCCGACGCCGAGATCGTCGAACCCGAAGGAGAGACCGGATGACCGACGCCGACCGCGACGACATCAAGGCCATGCGGAAGGACGGCAGCCTCCGCGACTTCCTCCGCTGCCAGATCGCCGACGGCAGACGACGCCGACAGCCCGCCGCCCCGGTACCCGCGCCGCGACCGCCCGGCCACACCCCCGGCGCCTGGCCGACCGGGAGCCGGCCGCCCAGCCGCATAGCCGATGTGCCGCCCGGCGCCTGGGACGCAGCCCTCGAGCGAGCCCGCAACGACAGCCAGCAAGGCACCACCTGCGAATGCGGCGGATGCCTCACACCCAGCCAGGAGGACTGATGAGCAACATCGAATGGACCGAGCAGACCTGGAATCCCACCACCGGCTGCGACAAGATCAGCCCCGGCTGCGACAACTGCTACGCCCTGACCATGGCCAAGCGCCTCAAGGCCATGGGGCAGGCCAAGTACCAGACCGACGGCAACCCGGCCACCAGCGGCCCCGGCTTCGGCGTCGCCATGCACGACGACGTCCTCACCGAACCGCTCCGCTGGACCAAGCCCCGCCGCGTCTTCGTAAATTCGATGAGCGATCTGTTCCACGCCGACGTCACCGACGAGTTCATCGCCCGCGTCTTCGCCGTCATGGCAGCCACGCCGCAACACACCTACCAGATCCTGACCAAGCGGCACGGCCGCATGCGGTCCCTCGTGGGCGCCGCCATCGACGGCGGCCAGCGACTCCTGGAGGCAACTCCGGACGAGGACACCGCCCAGGCCCTCTATGACGCGACCTGGCCGCTGCCTAACGTGTGGCTCGGTGTCAGCGTCGAAGACCAGAAGCGGGCCGACCTCCGCATCCCGGCACTCATCGACACCTCCGCGGCAGTCCGGTTCCTGTCCTGCGAGCCGCTTCTCGGCCCCGTCGACCTCACCCCCTGGCTCACCCCGATCTCCCCGCTCTTGCCCGAGCAGGCCTCTGCCAGTTGGGCCGACTGGACGTGGCCCGAGTGGGTGCCAGCCATCGTGCGCGAACACATTGAAAGATTCTGGGGAGCCGACCAAGGCCGCAGCCCCCGCGACTGGATGCGCGACATGCACCAGCAGCAGGCGCCCGCCTTCGGGGCCCGCGTCACCATGGACGACGGCTTCGGAGCCGACCCGAAGCAGACCACCGGCCGGTACGTCCACGCCTGGAACAACATCGGCCGGCTCGTTCGCGACGACGGCACCTTCGCCTACACGTCGTTCGGATACGCCCGGGACCGCACCGAACTCCCCATCGACTGGGTGATCGTCGGCGGCGAGTCAGGACCCGGCGCCCGCCCCGTAAACCCCGACTGGGTCGCCGGACTGTCCGCCACCGCACAGGCCGCGGGAGCCGCCACATTCGTCAAGCAGCTCGGCTCCGTCTGGGCCACCGCCAACAGCGCCAGCGACCGCAAGGGCGGCACCCCCGAGGACTGGCCCGCCGAGCTGCAGGTGCGCCAGTACCCGGCGTCGGTCAAGGCGGGCCAGCGATGAGCAAGCCCCGTTCAGCCCCGATGCCCGCCGCGCTCCGTGCCGGCCGCCCCGCTCCGCATCCCGCCCGCACCGTCCGCTGCCCCCACTGCACCGCCGCCATCGGAGTCGCCTGCACCACCATCTCCGGCCGCCACCGCAAGCTCCACCCCTGTCCGGCCCGCGAAACCCTCTGGGTCCTTACCACCGCCTGTTGCACCACCTGCCAGGTCGAGCCCGGCATCGCCTGCCACGACAACGGCCGCCGCCGCGAAGACGTCCACCCCGCCCGCTACACCGAAGCCCAGGAGATGGCCGCATGAGCCCGAAGCGCATCCACCGCCCCGCAGTCCGCGGCTGGCGCCCGCCCGAGGACGCGATCTACGTGGGACCCGGTAGCGAGTACGCCACCCCGTTTCGCTGGCGCACCCGCGAAGCCCTCGCCCGCGTCCCCGCCCTCGACGGAAGCCCCTGGGAGCTGGAGACCCGGATCAGTGCCGACGGCCATCACCACCCGTACAAGCACGCCGACGGCCGGATCACCAGCCACACCAGCCGCTACATGACCCGGCGCGAGTGCATCGACCTGTTCAGGCATGCACTCACCGCGCCAACGCCCCGGCTCTACGTCTGGCGGCAGGGCCTGCCCCGGCTGACGGTCGACCTTGTCCGGCAGGAGCTGACAGGCCGCGACCTCGCCTGCCGGTGCGCGCTCAACCAGCTTTGCCACGCCGACGTACTCCTCGAGGTGGCCAACAGCGAGGCCGACCGGTGACCGCCCTCGACCGCCTCCTCGCCGAGGCCCAGCCCGACGGCACCTTCGGCGGGCTGCGGCCCGCAGCCACCCCCGTCACGCCCCGCGGCTGGTGCGCCTGGTGCGGACGACAAGCAGCCCTCAACGCAGACGGCGCCCTCCGCGCCCACCGCAACACGGACCAGACGCGCTGCTCCGGCAGCGGCTACCAGCCCACCACCATCCTCCGGACCTACCCCACCACCGCCGAAAGCGCCGCCCGACACCGCGCCGAACTCCTCGCCGACCTCCGCACCCGAAAGGCCGCCTGATGACCGAGCTCGAACGCCTCCGCCTCTTCGCCGAAGCCACCGCATCACGGCACACCGCCATCCGTGACCGGCTCGCCCAGGTCTACCTCGGTGACGACACCGACGCCTGGGACCTCGGCGCGTACATCCTCGCCGTCCTAGACAGCCCGCCCGCTCCCGGCCCGTGGGTGCCCTGCACGCCCGAGCTGCTGGCCGAGCACCCGGACGTATGCCGGCGCGGACTTCGTCGGCCCGGCCGGGACGGGATCAGTCACTACCACCGGCTCGACTCCACCGGTCAGCCCGCCTGAACGCAGGACGGACGCCCTCGAGGAAAGCGAGGGCGTCCGCACCGAAAGCCTCTCACGAACGGAGAACCCAATGGGAATCGACTTCAGCCACGGCGAAGCCCAGTGGTCATACAGCGGCTTCGCTCAGTTCCGTACAGCCATTGCCACCCGCGAGGGCATCGACCTCAATCAGATGTACGGCTACGGAGGTGAGCGCTCCTGGGACACCATCACCTCGCCGCTCCGGCCACTGCTCGACCACTCCGACTGCGACGGCAACCTCAGCCCTGCCGACTGCACGGCCATCGCTTCCCACCTCCACACCGTCGTGGAAGAACTCTGGCCCGCCACGCTCCAGCAGGACGACGACCCCATCGGTACGTACCACCGCCAGGCCGGCCTCGCCCTCGCCGACGGCATGGAGCAGGCCGCGGAGGCCGACGAGCCGCTGGAGTTCATGTGACCGCCCCACACCCGATGCGGCTGGCCACCACCGTCCGGACCGCCGACATCCTCCGCCGCTGCTACCCCGGCCAGCCCCCAGCCGACGTCCTCGAGCGGGCCCTGCTCCTCCTCGCCACCGCCGACGGCCACCTCGACGCCACCGGCACCCCCATCCCCGACCGCTACCGGAGGCAGACATGAGCGGCCCGCCCCGGATGCCCCTGACCCGACCGCAGGCCGCCGCCCTTGAAGCCGCAGCCGACGGGGCAACCCTCACCGTCGTCGCCCTCCGCATCGGACGCCCCCGCCCATGGGTAGCCGCCCGCCTCTCAGAGGCCTACAAGCGGCTCGATGTCGCCTGGATGGACCGTCACGAACGACGAGCCGCAGCAGTCCGCGTAGCCCGCAAGCGGGGGCTGATACCGCCAGCAGCCGCCACAACAAGCCCCAGAAAGCCGCAGGGGCCCACCTCCCGACCGAACTAGCAGCGTGCGTGGTCCAGTTCATTCGGATCGCAGAACGCCCCTCAGAGCCCCGCACAGGCAGTCCGCCAAACCAGCAGCCCGAAAGGCCCGACATGACCCTCACGCCCTACTACGACGACGGGACTGTGCAGCTCTACCACGGCGACATGCGGGAGGTACTTCCGGCGCTGAGCGTCAAAGCCGACCTGATCTGCACGGATCCTCCATACCAGGAAACCGCTCTCGCCTGGGACCGGTGGCCCGACGGCTGGCCCGCCCTCGCCGCGGACGTCACCTCGTCCATGTGGTGCTTCGGCTCGATGCGGATGTTCCTCGACCGACGCCACGACTTCGACGGCTGGAAGCTCAGCCAGGACATCGTCTGGGAGAAGCAGTCGGGTAGCGGCTTTGCCGCTGACCGGTTCAAACGGGTCCACGAGATGGCGACGCACTGGTACCGCGGCGACTGGAAGTCCGTGCATCACGACACCCCGCGCGTGAAGGTCTTCGATCCGAGCGACAGATACGAACGGCAAAGCGTCACTGCGGGCCTAGATCACACGGGGAAGATCGGACCGCACAACCACGTGCGCGACGGCAGCAGATTGACCCGATCCGTGATCAAGATTCGCAACATGCATGGCCGAGCCCTGCACCCCACCGAAAAGCCGCTCGGGATTTTGGATCCGCTGATCCGCTACGCCTGCCCGCCCGGCGGCCTGGTCGTCGACGTTTTCGCTGGCTCCGGCAGCACGTTGGACGCCGCCCGGCAGGCAGGCCGCCGCGCCATCGGCATCGAAGCGTCCGAGGCGTATTGCGAGACCACCGCCCGCCGGCTGTCCGCGCTCACCCTGCCCGCCGCCTGATCCCGCGGCCGGTTCGTCCGGCCTCGCGCACACCGAAGGAGACCCGCCGTGACCCAGCCCCCGCCCCACACACCCCTCATCCTCAACACCGGCCCCATCAACTGCGTCGAGCGCGAGTGCCCCGAGTACCACACTGCCGACGGCTACTACGACCCGACCATCGAGCGCTGCTCGCACGTCGCCACCACAGTCGTCTGCGGCCTGTGCTCCGTCGAGTCGGATCACGGCTTCTACGACGAGACGACGCCGTGGCCCTGCCCCGATGTAGCCCCGTCCGCCTGACCCGCCCCGGTGGCCGGCCCGCACCAATCGGGCCGGCCCCCACCCAGCATCCACCGACCCCAGGAGGCACCGATGACCGCACAGCCCGAACCCGAACTCCTCGCCTGCGCCGACCAGCGGAGCGGCTGGATGTGCACTCTCCTCGCCGGACCCCACCCTGAGTCGAAGCACTGGGACCAGGAGGCCGGCCGGTGGTGGGCGCAGAGCCACGAACCGCCGTACAGCAACCGCACGGCCGACCTCGCCAGCGACGGGAGCAGCCGATGACCGAGCAGCCAGCCACCCGCCGGATCCTCGTCACCGGATCACGCAACTGGACCGACATCGGCACCATCCGCCGCGCCCTCGACGAGGCCTACGCTTTCACCCCCGCTGACCACGAATTCGTCCTCGCACACGGCGGCTGTCCCACCGGCGCCGACGCCATTGCCCACGCCTGGGCCGACCGCACCGGCGTCACCATCGACATCTTCATCGCCGATTGGGCCAACCACGGCAAGGCGGCCGGCCCGCGCCGAAACGCCCGCATGGTCGCCGAGGGAGCCGACCTGTGCCTCAGCTTCATCCGCAACGGCAGCCGCGGCGCCTCGCACACCGTCGCCCTCGCCCGCCGAGCCGGGATCCCCGTCCGCACGTGGACCTCGCCGTGACTGGCCAGCTGGAGCTGTGGTCGGAGCCCTGCGACACCGCCCCGCCCGAGTGGACCGACGACCAGCTCGCCGAATGGCTCCAGTCCCGCCACCGGCCCATCAGCGGCGACCACGGACGGCCGCCGGGCAGGCCCGACGCCTGGCGGCTGTTCAAGCCCGTCACCGACGTACAGACGCAAGGAGACCTGCTGTGAACACCACCCCGGACGGCTGCACCGCCGCCTGCGCGGAGCAGCACACCTACAGACTCGACACCTGCGCACTCGCTGGAACCGAGATTGACGAAGGCGCCGTCGACCCGTCCTGGTCGGTGCACTGCCCGAAGTGCCAGGCCCTGCCAGGCCAGCCTTGCCGCCGCGCCAATGGCACGGTGGCCGTGGTCCAGCATGACCGGCGCTGGCAGCTCTTCGACGCAGCCGACGACCAAGGCGCCCGCTGGACCGAGAAGCCCGCCGCCGGCTATTGCCCGCACTGCGGACGCGGCGACGCCGGACCCACCGCCGACGAGTACGACCAGCAGCGGCAGCAGACCGAGGCCGCCAAGCGAAGCGCCATCCGCCTCCAGACCCGCATCGACGCCGTCCGCGAGTGGGCTCGCTGCAACCTCGAGGGCGACCAGCTGACCGCCCTCCTCAGTCGACTCCGCGGTGATCAGCCCACCCTCGACCTCCCGGAGCGACGACCGTGACCGCCGACAAGCTCCACGCCGCGATAGCCGCCGACTGCCCCCACCGCCCCACCACCTGACCGACCGCACCGCCGCACAAGGAGCACGCTGTGATGGAGACCCCGCAGTCCTGGCCCTGCCCCCTCTGCCTCAGGCCCAGCCGAGACACCGTCCACGCCAGCTGCCGCGAACACGTCTACGAAGACCTCGCCGAACTCCCCGCCCTGTACCGGCAGCTCGCCGAAGCCCTCCAGCCCAGCCGGCGGGGCGACCAGGGCCGCGGTGGCACCCGCACCGCGCCCATCCCGTGCAGCCTCGACGCACTAGACCTCAGGGCGCGCGGCGGAATCCAGGGCGTCCTCACAAGCTGGGAAGACGACATCAGGAACCTCCTCGACTGGGAGCTCCGGCCCTTCCGCGGCAGCATCGAACAGGACGTCGACGGATCGGCCGCCTTCCTGCAGAACCAGCTCGCCTGGATCTGCGACAGCCACCCCGCCGCCAAGGAATTCGGCGACGAGCTCAGGCAGATAGCCGGCCAGGCCAGGCGACTCGTCACCGGTGAACGGCCGCCCCGCCGGATCCCCGTTGCCTGCCCCTGCGGAACCGTCCTCCGCATCACTCTCGACACCCCAGGCGCGCGGTGCCCTGGATGCGAGACGCAGTACGGGCACGCCGAGGTGCTGCAACTGCCGCACGCGGAGAGGACCGCGGCATGACGAAGCCCCCGCCGCCTCACGGCGGCGGGGGCTCACGTGCGTCCGGGGTCAGCTCTGCTCGGCCGGCGGGATCGGGATCGTGTACGAGAGCGCGTATCGATGCGCGGCAACCACGATGTCACACGTCTCGACCGGGAGGTCATCGACGTAGTACGTGCGCGTCACGACGATGACCGGCACGCCCGGCGGGAGACTGAGGCCCTCGGCCTCCTGTGGGCGGGGTGCGCGGGCGGTGACTTCCTCGATCACCTTGGTGATGTGCAGCCCGATGAGGTCGAAGCGAGGCACGACGCCGGTGACAGGACTGGCTTCGGGATGTTCGATCGGCGTACCGCCGGTGAGTGCGAGCGGCTCATACGAGATCGCCATCTTGATCACGTCGGTGTCAGCAAAGTACTTGTACGTGGTCCGCATGACTTCGGCGCCGGGCTCGATCGCTAGACGTTCGGCGATGGCCTTGGTTGCTGCGGTTCGTCGCGTCGTTGCGTCCCATTCGGATCGCCGCCCGCTGGCCTCCGTCGCCGCCTGCACAGGGGAGCCGGTGGGCCGCTTGCCGTAGAGGTCGCCCGAGATCCGCTTCTCTAGCCGCCGCTGCTCGCGGACGAACGTTCCTCTTCCCTGCTGTTTGACGATCAGCCCCTCATTCTGAAGGGCCTCTATCGCGCCGCGGACCACGATGCGCGAGACGCCGTACTCGGCCATCAGAACGGCCTCGGTGGGCAGCTGATCCTCAGCCTGCAGGGCGCCGTCGTGGATCTGCTGCCTGATGTCGTCGGCGATCTGCTGGTAAGCCGGCTTGCCCTGATGCGCCACTTTGTCCCTTCCTGGTTATTGGTCACAACAAGTGAACCATGGGACTGACCTGCGCGACCACAGCGGATTTGGTGACGACACGCTCACGCTCTTGCGTCTGGACCGACATTCGTCATAACCTTTAGCCATCGGCAGCTTCGACAGAAGCCGCAAGTTCTGCAATGCCCTGGAACGCGCAAAGGCCCCAGCAGGGTGATCCCGGTGCTACCAACACCGGGCCCGCCAGGGCCAGCGCATCAGAGATTGGGTCTCAGAGATGCAGCACGAGCGTACCGTGCCTGCCCCCAAAAAGGGACAGGACAACCCCCTCCACGTCAAGGTCATCGCCGACGCGCTGCGCCTCGACCGAGCCACCATCTACCGCGAGATCACCGCCGGCCGTCTCCCCTCCTACCGAGTCGGCTCCGGCCGCGGAACGATCCGCGTCAGCCGAGCCGCCTTCATGCAGTACCTCGACGACCGGGGCATCCCGGCGAGCGAGCTGGCGGTGGCGCTGTGAACACCACCCCGCCCCG
Organism: Streptomyces sp. ISL-94; assembly: GCF_018614075.1. GTDB lineage: Bacteria > Actinomycetota > Actinomycetes > Streptomycetales > Streptomycetaceae > Streptomyces. The sequence continues at coordinate 49,101 of NZ_JAGGOZ010000014.1, forward strand.
CCTCGCCCCGGCTGTGGTCCGTGGCCAGCAGATCCTGATCCAGTGCCCGTCCTGGTGCACCATCGATCACGTCGCCCACGCCGAAGGGTTCCTTGAGGACGTGTGGCACTGCGGGGACTACGCCGACCTGATGGCGCCCCGCATGGGCAAGGACCCCGAGCTGGCTCTGTTCGCCCGGCTGGGGATCGACCCCTACGCCTCGGAGCCGGCCCGGCGCAAGCCGTTCGTCACCGTCGATGACGGCGGCGAGGGCTACTACATGACGCCCGACATGGCCGACGAGTTCGCCGAGAACCTCACCGCCTTTGCGGAGAAGATCCGCGCCATGGCCCGGTCCGCCCGCGACGCCGCCTGATGGCCGCCTCCGCCCAGTCGGGCCACAGCATCGTCGACCAGCCAGCCACGCCGGCCGCCTGCGCTGCCGATTACAGGCCGCCGGCTCAGGCCGCGCAGGCGCAGGCCGACGCCCGCAACAACGTCGGCGCCCTCGGCACCGGCCAGCAGCACACCCACCGCAGCTAACCCCCCTCCCGGCACGACCAACCGAGGAGCACAGCCATGTCCCGATACCTCGAAGAGGCCGCCGAACTGCTGCGGAAATCGGTCAAGGAGACCGAAGCCACCGCAGCCCGCTCCGGCTTCCCTTCCAGCTACAACGGCGACCGGATGGCGGTTGCCCGAGAGTTCGCCACCCTCGCCGCCATCGACAAGGGCCTACTGCCCGCCGAGTTCACCGCCGACATCCTGCGCGCCATCGCCGACCGCCACCCCGCCTGACCCTCGAGGAGCACCGTCATGCCCGAGCAGCCCACCGCCGACGAGCAGCAGCCGCAGCTTCCCCCGGCGATCGAGCGCACCGAGGAGGACGGCGACTTCACCGTCACCTTCCTCGCCATCGAAAGCCGCCAGTCATGAGCCGCCGCTTGATCTCCTTCGCGGTCATCGTCAGCTTCGTCGCCCTGCTGCTCTGCACGCTCGCGATCTTCACAGGGCTTGCGGCACTCCTCTTCTCCGCCGCCTCAGCCATTCGCTAGCCCACCCCGCCTGACCACCGGAAGGAACCACCGCCATGCCCAGCAACGTCACCAGCCTGACCGCCCGCCGCAGCTCGACCATCGTCGAGGACGCCCTCGCCTCCATCCACGCCGGCGCCATCGCCGATTACCTGGCCGCCTCCATGAACCGCGACTGGGACACGATGCGGATCATCCGGAAGCGGGCCGCAGCCCTCGACCTCGCCCACCCGGGCGGTCCGTCTCTCGTCGACCAGCTCGCCGGGCTCCGTACCCAGGCCGCCGCGTGATGGACGTCGTCGGCTACCGACTGCACCGTCGACACCGGGGGGCTATCGACCGCATCGAGGCCGTCGCGGACCAGGCCGTCCAGCTCGTGACACGCAAGATGCGCGAGGGTATTGATCCGCTTCGGATCGTCGTCACCGACTCGTTTGGAATCGACGACCATGTCCTTCGCAATGACGCCGCCCTCCTCGGGACGTCGAAGCGCCAGCGACTCACCAGCAAGAGCCCCGCCGGCCGGACCAGCATCAGCGAGGACGGCGTCCTTGTTGTCATCAACGCCGAGCGCTGCCCCGCCGACGAGAACCTGGACGTCGTCCTGGTCCACGAACTTGTGCACGCGGCGCAGCTGTCCCGGCCGGGTGCCCGCGAAGAGAAGTTGCGGCATCTCCGCAACAACCACGGCGTCGAGAAGCTGACCCGGCTCGAAGCGTGGGGCGCGAACTGGCGGATTAGTGCGGACGAACGTGAAGCCGGCCGCCTGGAGTACCTCGCCTCGAAGCTCCGCTGACCGGTTGCCCGATCCGCCCGACAGGTGCGGGCGGTGAGGGGAGCCCGGGACAGTCCCGGCCCAGGGAGGGAATGAGACATGCCGTTCGTAGTGAAGAAATTCGGTCAAGGGCGCGTGCAGGTGGTGTCCCGCAGCCAGGGGTTCGGCGTCGAATGCCGCACCTGTGGCGCCAGTCGTGACTACCGCTCCAACCCCATCGCCGAGCAGATCGCCCTCATGCACGCCATGCGCCGCGATGCCAGCGATCGCTGCCTGCCGCTCGCAGCCGGCTGACCGGTAGCCCTCGCCGCCCGTCTCGCACGGGCGGCCTGGAGATCCGGCCAGCACCACCCCACCACCTCACCCGCCTGAAAGGCAGCTTCGCCATGGGCATCAACATCTCGCACGGCTCCAACCCCTGGGGTCAGGAACGCCTCTCGTACACGTCGCACGCCAACCTCGGCAAGCAGATCGCCCACGTCCTGACCAGCAGTGACTGGCGGAAGATCCAGCACCTGTTTACCGGCCGCCTCCCCGACGACCTGCTCATCAGCCCCGCCCAGGCCGGCCAGATCGCAGACGTGTTCGCCAAGGCAGCCCAGCACCCGAAGATGCCCCGCGACTGGGCAGACACCGTCCGCCGTTGGTCCGCCGCTGGCTACCGCGCCAGCCAGAACGGCGAGCCCTGGAGCTGGTCATGAGCGCCGGCCTGCTCGCCAGCATCGCGAAGGCCCGCGTCTTCTGCCTCTTCGCCGGCTTCGCCTGGCTGTTCGGGGTCACACCGTCGGCCCCCACCCGAGTCCTGATCTTCGCGCTCGTCGCGGCGGCCTTCGCAGTCGACGTCCTCCTCGACGGCCACCGCATCACACCCACCCGCCACCGAACACCTGCCTGAACCAAGAAAGGACCCCGCCGTGAGCAGCGACTGGTACGAGCAGCGCCGCAAAGATGAGGACGCCAAGGCTGCCCGGGAACTGGCCGCCAAGGCTGCCGCAGCCCAATTGGCCCGCGAGGAAGAACGCAAGAGCCGTGAGGAGCAGCGGGCGGTCAAGCTCCAGACTCGGAAAGACAAGGCGCAGCGTCGCCGTGACCGAGCATCTAAGCGTCAGCGTGATCTCGCTCCTGGGAGCGTCTACCGGCGAGGGACCTTGGCCCTGGTGGGTTTCAGCATCACCGCCAGCCTTCCCGCTCAGATCATCCACTTCGTGTCGATCCACTGGATGCTCTTCCCGATCGGCCCCGCCCTGGAAGGGTCCGCCTGGATCTTGGCCGCTGGTGTCGCCTACGCCGACGAGAAGCGCCTCGCCCTTTGGGTCCGTTGGGTGCTGCGCGCCTTGTCGATGTCGGCAGCCTCCTACGCCGCTTTGATCAACTACCAGTACGGCCAGGGTCTCGTCAGTCACGGACTCACCGCCGGCCAGACGCAGACCGCAGCCATGGGCCTTGCAGCCGTCACCCTCGGAGGCCCGCTCTTCTTCGAAGTCCGTCAGTGGGTCCTCACCCTTACCGCCGCCGTCGGTAACGCGAGGCATCGGCTTGAGAAGAAGGCCCGCGCTCGCCACGAGAAGGCGCGACGTGAGGAGTTCAAGGAGGTGACCGATCGCGCCAAGGCGCTCCTGCTTGCCGCACCCTACGGCGCCCTGTCGAAGGAAGAGGCGTTCACCCGCGCATGGTGGGACATCCAGGGCGCGCCTCCCGGGGTTACCGCCGACGTGATTGCCGACCGGCTTCAGGCTGAGGCGGACGTCGCCGCAGTTCTCGCAGAGGCGGAACGAACCCCTGAGCGGCTCGCCGTTGAGTTCCTCTTGGCCGACTTGTTCGGCTCGGAGGTAGGTGTTCCCGGCAAGCCCTCCAAGGGCGCACCTCAGGGCCGTACAGCCCTTGGGGGTAAAGGGAACGGACCGGTTCTGCGTTCGTCCGACGAGGACGCCTTGAAGCCCCTCGCGGAAGCTGATCTGGCCAAGGTGCGAAAGCTCGCCGATGCGCTTGGCGGACCTGACCGACTCTCCGCCCGCAACGTGCGTGAAGCAGTCGGATGCCGCAACGCCTACGCCCTCCGTCTTCGCGACGCAGTCCAGTCCGAGCAGCAGTAGCCCCCGATCAGGAGAGAGGAGATCGACCGTGACCACCGCCGCCCAACACCCGCGCTTGACCGCTGTCCCACCGCTGCCCGTCGAGGCGCCGGCCCCGCTCGAGGGTGTCGTCGTACCGACCGAGAAGCCCGCTGCCGAAGGCGTCCTGGCACGGGCCATCGACCACGCAGCAGAGCACCGGCTGTACGCGCCGCTCGCCAGCCGCGGCTACCGGCGCCTCGCAGCCCGGTGGCTCGACCGGTACCACGACGACTACCCCCACATGATCGGCACCGCCCGTCAGGCCATCGCCGCCACAGATGACGTCGGCGAGCAGCAGGCCCTCAAGGCCGTCGTCACCGAGCTCCGCGCCAACTCCCGCCGACACCGCATCATCCACTCCACCAAGACCGGCATGTGGGCCACGACCGCGGCGACCGCCACCACCGCCGGAACCCTGTCCGGCGGGCTGTGGGTCACCGCGCTCACCGCGCTCGGCGCCTACCTGTACGGCATCCGCCACGGCGTCGGTGACGAACCCCGCCACCCTACGATCGCCCTCCCCGCCCAGTTCCTGGAGCAGGCCATCAGCCAGGCCAACCGCGCCGCCGACGAGCCCGAGCTCCGGGGGGCCCTTGCCCAGCTCGGTTTCCCCAACATCACCATCGTCGCCAACCCGCCTGCCAACCCCGACGGCACCCGCACCATCACCTTCGACCTCGGCGGCACCGGCACCGTTACCGACCTCCGGAAGAGGACCGAAGGCCTCGCTGCCGCACTTGGCCGCGACGTCACCATGGTCGACATCGACAAGGTCCCCGGCCTAGCCGGACGCGCCAGCCTTTGGACGGCAGACAGCGACCCCTTCCAAGCGGCACGACCCTCGCCCCTGCTCCTGCAGCACGGCCCTATCGACTCGTGGAAGGACGGCATCCCCGTCGCATTCGGTAAGCGCGGCAACACGATCAAGCTGCCGCTCATGAACCAGAACACGCTCGTGGGCGGCATGAGCCGCTCCGGCAAGGGCGTCGGCGCATCCAACCTGATCGTCGGCGCGACCATGGACCCGTGGGTCAACCTGCGGATCGTGGCTGGCAAGCACAACGGAGAGTGGGACCCCTACGCGCGGGCCGGCGTCGCATCTACCTACTTCAAGCCCAGCCCTGAACGCCTCCTCGTCCTATTGCAGGGACTGCTGGCCGACAAGGACCGGCGCGAACGCGGCCTCGGAAAGCAGGGTAAATCCAAGCTGATCCACGGCCTCATCGGCGCCATCGGCGGTATTGAGTTGCTCGTCATCGACGAATTGGCCACCTACACCCGCCCCGGCAAGCCACTCCGCGACGAGATCCTTTCCGCCCTCGAAGAGCTGTCCGCAGTCGCGCTCGGCGCCGGCATCCTCATGGTGCTGATCACCCAATATCCGGAAGTCGATGTACTGCCGCAGGGGCTCGCGATGAACTGCGGCACCAAGTGGGCGATGCGCGTCGACAACGCCACCCAGTCCAACGCCATCCTCGGCGCGGGCTCCGCCGGGGCCGGCCGAGACGCCTCCAAGTTCGACCCGCCGCGGCCCGGCCTCGGCTGGCTCGTCAACCCCTTCGCCGACGTGACTGACCTCGCCCGCTCCTTCGACCTCGACGAGGACGAACGCGGGGAGATCGGCCTGCTCCTCCAGCGGGCCGTCGAGGTCCGTCGAGCAGCAGGCCGGCTCGTCGGGCAGTGGGACGACCCCATCGAGAAATACCTTCTCAACGCCACCAACCTGTCCTCGGCTGCCGGCGGCCCGAAGAGTGATGGCGTACCTGGGCGGTCGGTCGCCAACCTGACGATCGAGCAGCGCGTTCAGCGGGACGCCCTTCGCGGGGCCCTGATGGCCATGGACCAGCTCGGCCGGTCCGAGGCTCAGCTTGACGAGATGGCGCCCCTCATCGGCGAGACACTCACGCCTGAGGGCCTCGGGGCTCTCCTCAGGGCTGGCGGGGCAGGCGGCACCGTCAAGGTCACCGTCCCCCACAAGGAAGGCCGTGTGAACGGCTACCGGCGGGCGGACCTCGAAGACGCGCTGAAGTTCCTCGACGGGGCCTGACAACCCCCGGACAACACCCAGATCATCCCGGTATATCCGCCGGTCAGAGGGCGGACAGCACCCGGACGCACCCCGGACCTGTCCGCCCCGCGTCCACCTGCCTGTCCGGGGGACAAATCGCCGCAAATTGGGACTGTGTCCGCCCCGCCAACTATCGCAAACCGACCACGAAGGAGAACGCCATGAAGAGCTGGACCACCCGCCGCCGTGGAGACGAGAAGGATCTCAACCGCTGGCTGCGCAAGGGCAAGACCGTCTACATCGTCCGCACCCCCGAATACGCCGGGCGCTCCGCCCTTTGGAGCCACGCCCGCTACTGGGTCGCCCACACCTGCACCGGGCAGCACCCCCTCCTTGGCGGCTGGATCTTCGACAAGTCACCCACAACCACCGTCAGCGACCTCTTCGCGCTGGGAGACGGAACCATCCACGACAGCGTCCCCCGCGGCATCCCGCACGTCTCCGACCCCGGCCCCGACTGCCGCGACGAAGGCCTCTACGGGATCGGCCGCGGCCAGGAGTTCAAGGGCAACATCCACGACGGCATCGAGGAGATGGAGCGCCTGGGCGCCGAAGCGAAGGACCGGGCCAAGGAAGACAAGAAGGCCGGCCGCAGGAGCTGGTGGTAGAGATGCCGACGACCACCCTCACCCCCGTCGCAAAGGAGGTGGCCGCACCACTCACCCTCGATGACCGGCTCGCCCTCCGCGCCCTCGCCATGGACGACCGGCTCGACACCGCCTCCGCCGACCACGCGATCCGGACCGCCCACATCGACATCCCCGTCGTCTCACCGGGCCCGCCGATCCTCCCCGCCTGGCAGCCCCAGCACACCAGCCCCGTCGCCCAAGTCCTTGAGCGAGCCGGCCACCTCATCGCCGAGGCAGGCTGGTCCCGGCACTACCTGCGAGAGACGAGCGGCGCCCTCTGCGCCATCGGAGCGATACGCGAGGCAGCCCGCGGCCTCGGACTCGCCGAGCAAGCCACCTCCACGCTCATGGAGCAGATCCTCGCCGAATGCCCCGACCACCTGTCCATCGGCGCCTGGAATACGGCACAGTCCGGGCCGGCGCCCGTGATCCGCATGCTCGGCCAGGCGGCCCGCGAAGCCGACCGGCACTGACTTACCCGCGGCCCTGGCCTTCACCGGCCGGGGCCGCCTGCGTTGACACCGCACGCGCGATCCAGCCGAAGCCGTGCCGGTCAGACGGCGCCATCGTCGGCCGGGCACCCAACAGCTGGCACAAGCGGTCAAGCTCCTGCTGACACAGTTCCCGCGTCCGACCGCGGACCATGTACGAGACGTCAGAGACCCCCATGCGCACAGTGTCCCGCGCACGGGGGTCTCGGCGTTACGGAACGGGCAGGTTACGCCTGATCGGGCGCCCACTCCGGCCGGTAACCCGGATGCGCCGTGTACTCGAAGGCCATAAGACGCATTTGCAGCTCAGCAAGGCGACCTACGCGCCCCTCCACCCAGAGGTACGGATGGACGGTCTCCTCGAACAGTCGGATCTTGGCCTCAACCGCAGTCACCATCTCCTGTGCATGGGCCGTTGCCCGCTCGGGCTGGAGATTCAGCGCGCCAGCGTTCCGGGCCAGCACTCCCGCGGTCGACCGGACACGTTCCCGCTCATCGGCGAGGCGGGCACGGAGGAACTGCACGAGGTCATCCATGGCCAGAGCATCGCAGCCATCCGGCCGGAAGTCGCCTTCCTTGACTGGCTGATCATCGGTATGTCACAGTGACCTCGGCGTGGAACTGGTGTGCCCGCCTTCAGCTAAGCCCCCAGCAGTCGCCGGGGGCTTTTGTCGTTCCTGGGGGTGCCATGAGCCTCTACGACCTGTACGCCCACGACCTCGTCTTCGAGCACGAAGCAACCGAAGCGACTGGCGTCCCGGGAACCGTCATTCGCAAGTGGGCCAGTCGCGGCAAGATCCGGCGGTTCCCCGGTCGGTCTGCCGAATTCGCCGGCACCGGGCACGAGCGCATCGTCATGTACGCCCTCCCCGAGATCCGTGAACGGGCCGCCACCTACCGGCCCATGCCGCAACGGAATCCCAAAGCCGCCTGACCCGAAGCCCTGCGGCGCGGGCCAGAATCGGTCAGCATGAGGCACCCAGAACCGCGACCCAAGAGGTGCCCATGTTCGGCAGCAAGAAGACGCCCGAAGAGAAAGCGGCAGCCGCCCGAAACAGCAAGATCCGAGGCGCAGCCGCAGCAGCCGGCGTCACCATGTTCGGCGGGAAATTCCGGTCCCCCAATCAGATGGACGTGCCAGTCGAGGGCGCGAAGATAACGCTGGAGCGCGGCGAAGAAGCCAAGGCCCGCATCACCGCTACCCGGGTTGCCCTCACCGGGATCTTCGCCCTCTTCCTGAAGAAAGACATGACGCAGCTCTTCATCACCATCGAAGGTGCGGGCGGCGAGGTCCTCGTACAGCCTGTGCCGGCCAGCAAGGAACCCCAGGCCCGGATCTTCGCGACGCTCGTCAACGGCGAGGCCACCACACCCGGCGAGTAGCCCACCAGCCGCACGGCGCGGCGGATCTACCTCGAGGAGGTCCGCCATGCCGCTGCCCGACGGAGTCCAGACAGTCACCGTCACCGACACGCGTCAGCACCCCGACGGCGGGCCCATGCGCGGCAAGGTCATCTTTCGGCCGCGCGTCCGCACCGTCACGTCGACGGAACACGGCCTGATCGTCATGGGTGACGCCGTCGCCGAGTGGGTGAACGGCGCTCTCAGTGTCGAGCTGCTGGCCAGCGACGCCAGCGGCTTCACCCCCACCGGCTGGACCTACCAGGTCATCGAGCGTCCCTACGATGCGGCCAGCGACAGCTACGACATCCTCCTTGCCGCCAGCCTCGGGCCGTCGGTCGAGCTCTCCACGCTTGCGCCGACTAGCCCGGAGCAGGGCGAATACGTCACCGTCCAAGGCCCAGCAGGCCCCGCAGGACCTACCGGACCCCAAGGACTGACAGGTGCCACCGGCCCGTCGGGACCCGCAGGACCGACGGGCCCTGCCGGGGCTGACGGCGCCGATGGATCAAACGCCGACGCCGAGGCCTACACCGACGCAGCCATCGCTACTGAAGTCGCCAGAGCCGACGCGGCCTACGAGACACCCGCCGGCGCCACCGCGAAAATCGGGGCGCACGCCGCAGCCAGCGACCCACACGGAGATCGCACTTGGGCGAACGGCCAGTTCTACCAGCTCGCCTCAGGTAACACCCTGGACGGCAATCTCAGTGCCGCGGTCACCCGGATCGCTGCCATCGAGAACGGCACGGCCTTCCTTGCAGGCATGAACACGACCGCGCCCGCGAGGGTGATCAACACCGACCTGCGGGTCGAAGGCACAGGCGGAATCATCCGACACCGTCTCGACGGGGCCGCCAACACCGTGGGCTTCCACGGAGCCACGCCTGTCGCGCGGCAGACCATCAGCGGATCCCGCGCCGATGGGACCGCGCTCGCCGGCCTCATGACTGCCCTCGGCAACCTGGGGCTGATCACCAACAGCAGCAGCGTCGGCATCATCAACCAGTGGCGCCGCAGACACCTACCCGACCCGGTCATGGCTGAAAGCCTCTACAGCGGCGCCGCACCCTCAATCAGCACCGCCCAGACGACCACCCCTACCGCTGGCTACATCAAGTACGCCCCTGCTGGCGTAGCCCTCTCTGGCTCCGATGTCACCGCCCCGTTCACCTACGCCGGTGCCGGGAACTTCCAAATCGGAACCGTCAGCCCTGACACGAACTACGTGCTGCCGCTGTCTAAGTACCCGAACACCTACGCCAGTGGGCAAGGCGTGTGGTCCGTGGAGTTCGGCACGGATGCGGCAATCTTTCAGGTCCGCATGAAGTACATCAGCGCGGCGACGATGTACCGGCTCACCATCGACGGGCGTAAAGTCACCGACCTGATGCAGAGCAGTGGGGGCATCACCCCTGGCTCCGGTCACCTCATCACCATCGACTTGGGGTCTGCCGCCCCGCGGCGCATCAGGCTCGACTTCTCCACGTTCCCCTTCGGCGGTGTGTACATCCCTCCCACAGCCACTCTTTGGGGCGTACCGCTTCAAGGCGGGCGGTTCATGACCTTCACCGACAGCCTCGGAGATGGCTCAAGCCAGAACGCCGGCGCAGGTTGCGGAACTTGGGTTGACAGGGTTGGACGACTCTTTGGGGCCACCGATGTCTGGCGGCAAGGACGCGGTGGCACTGGTTACATAACCGCTGGCAGCTACGCCACCTTGGGCGATCGAGTCAATGCAGATGTCATCGGATGGAGCCCGGACAGGCTCGTCATCTGGGCGGGCTACAACGACAACGCGGGCAGTCAAAGCGCCATCGCCTCGGCCGCGGCCAGTCTGTACTCCACAATCCGGACCGGGCTTCCTTCCTGCGAGGTCTACGTAATCGGCTGCTGGTCACCCTCCGGGAGTCCAGCGATGTCCATCCAGAACACCGATGCGACACTCCGGACAACAGCCGCCGCTGCGGGCTTTCCGTTTGTCAGCCCACTCACAGGCAGCTGCTACAACGCCTCAGGAAGCCTGGTAGCCACCCACGGAGCATGGATCACCAGCGGCAACGCCGCCGGATACATCGGAGGCGACGGGGTCCACCCCAACGACGCCGGGCACATCTATCTCTCCCGGCGTATCGCGGCAGCCACCCGGGAGCTCATGCCTGCATAGCCCCCAGGGAGAGATGCCCCCCTGCTTGCCCCCCCGGGGCCCCCTCCCCCTCGACCCTTTGGGGGAGAGTCGGAGCACGCTTTCACGGCGTGGCCAAAGCACCCAGACGGCTCGCCCCAGAGGGAGGTGGACCCCATGCCGATGTCTCCACCCACCAGATGCGGAACCGTCGGATGTGCCGAGCTCGCCACCAACCGGGGCCGATGTGAAGAACATCAGCCGCCAGCCTGGGCCAACAGAGCACGCAAGCAGGACCGCTACGGGATGAGCTCGGGCACCATGCGCTCACTCAAGAAGCGCGTCACGGCTCGAGACAACGACAGCTGCTACGTCTGCGGTCGAGAGCGGCAAGACGACGAGATCTTCGACCTCGAACACATCAGGCCGATCAGCCAAGGCGGATCAGCCAGAGACATGGACAACCTCGGCCTGATCTGCCCTGAGGACCACGCCATCAAGTCCAAGGCCGAAGCCGCCCAAGCCAACCGATCAAGAGCCGGAAGGAACCGCAGGCCAGAGGGGTAGGGGAGTCCAAATCCCTGACTTGATCGCCTGGGGGCCCGCCGCGGTCAGTGAAAAACACCCGGACTCAGATCCTGGGATAGGGGGTCTTGATCATGGCCCGTACAGCTCAGCCCGCCGCCCTCAAGCTCCTCAAGGGCCAGGGCCCCGGCAAGGACTCGGGCGGCCGGGAGGTTAACCCCGGTCCAGCTTTCCGGCGCATCGCCCCGGAGCCTCCGGACTGGCTTTCCGCCGAGGCCGCGGCCGAGTGGCGGCGCGTGGTGCCCGGCCTGCAGCGCCTGGACATCCTGAAGCAGGAGGACCGCGCGGTCCTGGCCGCGTACTGCGAGACGTGGGCAACGTTCGTGGACGCGATCCGCCAGCAGCACAGCGAGGGCCTGACCATTGAGGCGAGGCAGGGCACTCTCGCGCACCCGGCTGTGGGCATCGCCCGGGCTGCTGGCCGTGAGCTTCGGTCTTTCGCCGCCCACTTCGGCCTGACCCCTTCGTCGGAGCAGGCCCTCGCGAGGGGGGCCGACGATGGCAACGAGGACGACAACCCGTTCGCGTAAGCGGGCGCCGGCGGGCGTGGATCTGGAGCGACTGCGGCTGTCCCCGGAAGTCGCCTGGTACCTCGAGGACCGCGGTTTCCCCATCCCGGACTGCCCGCCGCTGATCCAGACGCCTTCGCCGGGCGAGGCACCGGGCGCGGTCTTCGATCCGGTCCGGGTGGACAGGGTCATCCAGTCCTTCAGCTTGCTGCGTCACACCCAGGGCCAATGGGCGGGCCAGCCGCTGAAGCCCGACCCGTGGCAGGTCGCTTACATCCTGGCGCCGGTCTTCGGCTGGGTCCGCTGGGACCAGGACTCGGAGTCCTACGTCCGGGTCGTTCGTGAGCTGTATGTGGACGTGCCCCGCAAGAACGGCAAGTCGACGCTGGCCGGCGGCCTCGCCATCTACATGACCTGCGCGGACGGCGAGCAAGGCGCCCAGGTCATCACTGCGGCGACGACGAAGGAGCAGGCCGGATTCGTCTTCGAGCCGGTGAAGAAGCTCGCGGAGGCGGCGCCCGCACTGAAGAAGCACGTCCTGCCCCTCAAGGACAAGATCCTCCACAAGAGGTCCGGCTCGTACTTCAAGCCGATCGCCTCGGTGGCTGGCGCCCAGCACGGCGCTAACATCCATTGCGCGATCGTCGATGAGCTCCACGAGCACAAGACGCCCGAGCTGGTGGAGACCATTGAGACGGGCACTGGTTCGCGTCGGCAGCCGCTTGTCGTCATCATCACGACGGCCGACTCCGGCAAGCGGGAATCGGTGTATGACCGCAAGCGCAAGCGGGTCGAGCAGCTGGCCCGCCGGGTTTTCGCGGCTCCTTCGGTGTACGGCGTGGTGTGGGCTGCCGAGCGGGACGACGATCCGCACGTTGAGGCGACCTGGCGGAAGGCGAACCCCGGTTACGGGGTGTCTCCGACCCGCTCCTACCTGCAGGCTAAGTCCGACGAGGCGAAGCAGAGCCCCGCGGACCTGGCGAAGTTCCTGCGGCTGCACCTCGGCCGTCGGACTAAGCAGGAGACGAAGTTCCTCACTATCGAGTCCTGGAACGCGAACGCCGGGATGGTCGACGAGTCGAAGCTGGCCGGCCGGGAGGCCTACGGCGGCCTCGACCTGGCTGCGACCAGCGACCTTTGTGCCCTGTGCTGGCTGTTCCCGGACGATGAGAACGGCGGCTTCGATGCCCTGTGGCGGCTGTGGACGCCGGAGGACAACGTCGCCGTGCTGGATCAGCGAACGGCGGGCGCGGCCAGTGTCTGGGTCCGTGAGGGCCTTCTCGTGACCACTCCCGGCAACGTGGCCGACTACGACTACATCCAGCTTCAGATCGAGCGGGACCTGAACGCCTTCGATGTCCGCAGCATCGGCTTCGACCCGTGGTCGGCAGTCCCCTTGACGAACAAGCTTGCCGAGTCGGAGGCGCCGATGGTGAAGGTCCGACAGGGCTTCATCACGATGAGCCCGCCCTTGAAGGAGCTGCAGCGGCTCTTGCTGAAGGGGACTCCAGAGGTGCCGCAGCTTCGGCACGGCGGCAACCCGGCGGTGACGTGGATGGTCGACAACCTGGCCGTGGCGATGGACCCGGCAGGCAACGTGAAACCGGACAAGGCCCGAAGCGCAGAGAAGATCGACGCCGTGTCTGCCCTGGTGACCGCACTGTCCGAAGCGATGACCCGCGAAGCCCCTGTAAAGAGCGCCTACGACGACGGTGACCTGATGGTCCTGTGAAGGAGTTGCGATGCGTGAGGCGTACTTCGGCATCCAGGTCGACCCTGACGGGGTCACGCACCACGTTGCCGTCGTCTCACTGCATTCGCCATCCCAGTACCAGGTGTTGACTTTTGCCATTCATGGCTCGCGTGAGACCGAGTTCGTTGTTCGCCGCTCGCCAGACCGCCAGCATTCAGCCGCGATTGATCCCTGGTTCGGTTATGGCCTCGCGGAGCGGCTAACCAGATCAGGTGTACCAGCGAAGGTCGTGCGATTGGCATCCTCATCGCTCGTTGGCGCGGCGGACGACCGGGCTGTCGCGTTGGCCCTGCATCTTGCCAATCAAGTGCATGGGAGTGGCTGATGTTCTGGTGGCGTCGTACCGCCCTGCGCAAGCGGGTGGTGGTGAACCTGTCCGATAAGGCCTTCGCTGGAGTCCTGTGGGCGAAGCGTGGCCCGCTTCTGGTCCTGCGGGACGCCGTACTGATGCAGCACGGGGCAGCGGACACGCCCATGGATGGCGAGGTCGTCATCGAGCGAGCCCGGGTCGAGTTCATTCAGGTGGCGGGAGGCTGACGTGACGTTTGTCGTCTCCCAGGGGCAGCTTTCCGGCGTTGCCGTGGCCCCGTCCCTGGCCTTCCCTGCTTACGTACAGCTGGCCGCGGACGTCTATCAGGAGTACGGACACCTGTACCGGCGTCAGCCCCAGATTCGCACGGTGGTTTCCTTCCTGGCCAGGAACATTGCCCAGCTCGGGCTGCATTCCTACCGGCGGGTTTCCGACACGGACCGGGAGCGCCTCACGGATCACAGCCTGCCGCGGATTCTCGCCGCTCCGGGGGCGAAGCTCACCCGGTACCGGCTGATCGAGCGGCTGGTGTCGGACATCGGCATCTACGACAAGGCCTTCTGGGTCAAGGTCCGCATGGACTCCGGCGAACTGCTCGGGGTAATCCCCGTTCCGCCATCGCGGATGGAGATCAAAGGCGACAACTGGCTGGAGCCGGAGAAATTCGTCGTTCACGGCTCCAAGGGCGACCTCGAGCTGGATCCCGACCAGGTCGTGTACTTCCACGGCTACGACCCTGAAGACCTGCGGCACGGGTCCTCTCCTATTGAGTCGCTTCGTTCGCTGTTGGCCGAGGAGTTCGAGGCGACCCGCTCCCGCGAGCAGATGTGGCGCAATGGCGGGCGCATGTCGGGCGTCCTGAAACGGCCTGCCGATGCGCCTAAGTGGGACCCGACGACCAAGGCCCGCTTCGGCGAGTCCTGGAAGGCGTACACGGCCGGGGGAGGGAAGGCGGGCGGGACCCCGATCCTCGAAGACGGCATGGAGTACGAGCAGATCGCCCTCGACCCGGCTAAGGCCCAGTACATCGAGGCTCGCAAACTCACCCGCGAGGAGGTTGCGGCGGCGTACCACATCCCGCTGCCGATGGTCGGGATCCTCGACAATGCGACCTTCTCCAACATCAAGGAACAGCATCAGCATCTCTACCAGGACACGCTCGGCCCCTGGCTGACGATGATCCAGGAAGAGATAGGGCTGCAGCTGATTCCGGACCTGCCCGCCTCCGACGACGTATACGTCGAGTTCAACCTGCAGGAAAAGCTCCGCGGCTCCTTCGAGGAGCAGGCGAGCCAGCTGCAGACCGCGGTCGGCGCCCCGTGGCTGCTGCGGAACGAGGCCAGGGCGAGGATGAACCTCCCGGCGATCGACGGCGGCGATCAACTGATCACTCCGCTGAATGTTCTGGTGGGCGACATGGCCTCGCCGACCGACACGGCCCCGGAACCGGACACGCTCCCAAAAGCGCGTGGCCGCCTGGTGCTGATGAAGGCAGCGCCGGAGCGGCCCGACTTCGGGGACTTCGACGAGGAGCGTGACGCGTTCACGGCCTCGCTCGAGCGGTGGACGAAGCGCCAGTTCGCCGCTTTGGAATCCCGGGCCGGCGGTAAGGCGGGCGGCATGCCGGACCTGTTGGCCTGGTGGGACGAGGGGTCCGAGGATCGGCTGGCAGAGCTGGCCTCGCTGATATCTGAGCACGGCTACCGGATCGCCCAGCTAGCGGCCTGGGGGGTCCTGTCCGACTTCAACCCGGAGGCGGATGGCTGGGACCCCGAGGTGATGCTGCCCTGGCTGCTGGCCGCAGCGGAAACCCACGCCTCACAGCACGAGGACGCTGGCCGGGAGTCTGTGGCTGCGGTGGACGAGGAGGGTGACGGGTGGCAGGCCAACCTGCGGCATGCCGGCGAGGTGTGGGCCTCGGCGGCCACGGTGCGCGCCCTCACCGCGTCCACGGAAGCGCGCGGGTTCGGATCCCACGACGCGGCAGGCGCGTCCGGCCTCAAGAAGAAGGTCTGGCGCACCGGCGGCACAAACCCTCGCGCATCCCACCGCGCCCAGGACGGCGAGTCCGTCAGCCTCGACGACGTCTTCTCCAACGGCCTTCGCTGGCCCGGCGACGGTGCGGGTGAGGCTAAGGAAACAGCGAACTGCAAATGCCGTCTCGACTACGCAACGGAGTGACGATGCGGATCAAGAGCTGCCCCGTGCGCATCAAGGCGGCGGGCGAAAACGAAGGGACCGAGGAGGGGGTGTTCGAGGCGATCGTTGCCGCGTACAACCTCGACTCGGTCGGAGACAAGATCACGCCGGGTGCGTTCGCCGAGACCCTCGCCGCCTGGAAGTCGACTGGTGATCCGATCCCGGTCCTCTGGTCGCACATGTCGCACGATCCCGAATACCACATCGGGGAGGTGCTAGAGGCGGAGGAGCGCCCGGAGGGGCTGTGGGTGAAGGCCCGTATCGACCTCGACGAGGGCTCCAAGGCGGCCCGCGTGTACAAGCTGCTGAAAGGTCGCCGCGTAACCCAGTTCTCCTTCGCCTATGACGTCGAGGAGGGCGCGTGGGTCGACCAGAAGGACGGCGAGGGCTACTACGAGCTGCGCAAGCTCAAGCTCTACGAGGTCGGCCCCACGCTGATCGGAGCGAACCAGGCCACCGAGCTGCTGGACGTGAAGTCCGCCGACGGCGCCACGATGCGCATCGCCGTCGAAGGCGCCTCTGCGGCGCAAACCGAAGAGCTTCGCCAGGCCCTGACGGGGGCGATGGCGGCGAAGGCTGGGCGCACGCTCAGCCAGAAGAACGAGGAGCGCGTGAAGGACATCGCCCGCCTCGCCAAAGAGTTGCTGGACTCCCTGTCTTCCAGCACAGATGACGACGAGAAGGCCACGCCGACTCCGCCCGAGCAGTCCTCGCCGCAGAAGCCTGCGGCCAAGGAGACTCCGGCCGGTCCGAGCCCCGCCTCGCTCCGTCAGCTCGCCGACCTCGAAGCCCTTGAGGCCGAGGTCTCCACGCTCACGGGATGAGGAACCCCATGCCTGTTAAGACTGACGAGCTCACTGAGGAGCTCAAGCACCACCTGGTGGCCGCTCGCGAGATCGCGGCCAAGGCCGAGGCTGACAATGACCGCGACTTCACCGACGCCGAGCGCGCTCAGGTTGCCGAGCACATGGCCAAGGCCAAGGAAGCCAAGGAGGGCCTGGAGAAGGCCAAGGCGACCAACACCATGCGACAGGCCCTCGCCGATCTCGGCGACGGCGTCGAGCTCAACGAGAAGTCCGGCGAGCGCCGTACCCCGTCCGGTCTGGTGGTGCCGACAACCGGTAAGTCTCTTGGTGAACACTTCACCGAGTCCGCGGAGTACGCCGGCCTCATGTCCCAGGCTCCGCGCGGCGGCTTCGGCGCGAAGAGCCGGGTGCAGTCCCTGCCGGTCGGCTACAAGTCTCTCGTGACGGGCACCTCCGACACGTCCGCTGGCGCCTGGGTGACCAATGACTACTTGGGACAGCGGGTAGGCCTGGACCTGTTCCAGCGCCCCCTGCGCCTGCGGGACGTCGTCACCAACGGCACCACCACCAGCGACACGGTCGAGTATGTCCGCATCACTTCGACCACGAACAACGCCGCCCCGGTGGCCGAGGCAACCAGCTCGGCCGCCCCGACCGCCCCGGCTTCCGTGCCCGGCGCCCTGGTGAACAACGCGGGCGGCGGCTACAAGCCCGAGAGCGCCCTGGCGGCGGCGAAGGTCACCACGCCGGTACGTACAATCGCCCACTGGATTCCGATCACGAAGCGGGCTCTGTCGGACGCCTCTCAGATCCGCACCCTCATCGACTCCTTCCTGCGCTACGGCCTCGAGGAGGAGCTGGAGGACCAGATGATCGCCGGGGATGGCACCGGCGAGAACTTCGACGGGCTCGGCAACGTCTCGGGCGTCCAGGCCCAGGCCTGGGACACCAACGCCCTGACGACCCTGCGCAAGGCGAAGACGAAGGTCCGAACGGTCGGCCGCAGCGTCGCCAACGCGTACCTCCTGAACCCCGCCGACCTCGAGACGGTCGACCTCCTGCAGGACAACGAGGGACGCTTCTACTTCGGCGGCCCGGCTGGCGTCGGCTCAGCCTCCGTGCTGTGGGGCCTGCCGGTCATCGAAACCGAGGCTGTGCCCGCAGGCACCGGCTACGTCGGGGACTTCCGCAAGGCGATCCTCTGGGACCGCGAGCAGGCTTCCATCACGGTCACCGACTCCCACGCGGACTTCTTCATCCGCAACCTCGTGGCCATCCTCGCGGAGATGCGTGCGGCCTTCGGGATCCTGCAGCCGTCCGCCTTCGTCGAGGTCGACCTGACCGCCTGAGGAGGCTGACATGGCATACCTGAATGCTGGCGCCGGAGCGGCGCGCGAGGGTAAGCGGACCACCGCCGTCACGGACGCCGCAGCGGCCACCTCCGTGGTTGCCGCTGGCGCCAACCCGACAAAGGCTGAGTACGACGCCCTGCGAGCCGACTACCTCGCGCTCCGCACCAAGGTCAACGCGCTGCTAGCGGCCATGCGGACGTCCGGCCAGCTCGCACCGTGACGCTGATCAACTCACGAATGGTTCGAGGGCGGTGCCCGTGCGGCGCACGACACGCGGCGTGCGGACCGCCCTCAGCCAGCGTTCCTGTCGACGAGAATCTGGAGGTGGCCGTCGTGGGCGGACCGCTGCGCAAGTACAACGTCACCCTGCCTGGCGGCAGGAAGACCGTCATGAAGCTCAACGAGGCCGACGCCCAGCACTACGACGGCACCCCCGTGGACGGAGAGCCCGAGCCGGAGGCCACCGCGGCACCGGCCGAGGAGAAGGCGGACGAGGGGGCGCCGGACAAGTCCCGCACTCCCGCCAACAAGTCGAGGACGGCCCGCGGCAAGGCCGCCCCCGGTGACGGCTGACCTCCTCGCCAACCCCGAAGAGCTCGCCGCGTGGCTCCCGGTCGGCGCGGGTGACCCGAAGCTCCTCGCAGCACTCAACGCGGCCTCCCGGCGCTTCCGGGGCGCGGTCAGGCACCCGGTCTCCCTGATAGAAGGGGAAACCGTCACCCTCGACGGCAACGGCACCGCCTCGCTGCTACTGCCGGCGGCGCCCGTCACCGGAGTGACCGAACTCGAGGTCGATGGGGTGGCGCTCGTCGATGGTACGGACTACTCGTGGTCCGCCGACGGCTATCTGCGCCGCCTTGGATCCCTGGTCTGGCCGGACAGCCCGCGCTGCATCACGCTCACCTACAGCCACGGCTACGCGCTGATCCCGGAGGACATCCAAGAGGTGGTCATCGACCAGGCGCGGGCGCTGTACGCGATTCTGCCCGGCGTACAACAGCAGACCGTAGGCGCCCAGTCGGTGACCTTCGGGGTGCAGGCGGCGACGGGCGTGACAGCACAGTGGTCCGCCGCGGTCGAGCGCTACCAGCTCAACCGAGGTGACCGAGCATGATGTTCAACCAGTCGGCGGTCCGGATTCGGGCCGGCACCCGCCCGGACCGCGGCGGCAACAGCATCCCGGACTGGTCATCGGGAGCCGCCAGCAGCCTGACAGTGACCGGCCTGAACATCCAGCCGGCCAGCCAAACCGAGTCCGTCGATGAGCAGCGGACAGCCGCCGTGACCGGGTACAAGGTCCAGTCCGCCCCAGGCACCGCACCCGACATCAGGGCAGCGGACCGCATCCAGTGGGGCGGACTGCTGTACGAGGTCGACGGCGAGGTCGGCGTGTGGCCACAACTGTTCTCCGACACCCCCCATCACATCGATTTCCTCATGGTCCGCGCCACCGGATAGGAGACCGCCGTGCTCATCGACTGGCGACTCGACGCAGCTGGTGTACGGGAAGTACTGCGCGGTCCGGAGGTCCGGGATCTCGTCGATGGCCTCGCTCAGCAGGTCGCCGACAACGTGAAGGTGCTCGTCCCGAGCGGCACCCCGATCGAGGTCCGCAAGTACACCACGGACCGAGGGGCAGCCACCGTCGTGGTCGCTCACGTGCAGGCGATGGCCTGGCAGGCGAGGGACGGCGTTCTCACGAGGGCGGCCGGGTTCGTCGGTCTTGAAGTCAAGGCTTGGCAGCGATGAAGCCGCTGACCACGTTCGGCGACGTTCAGGCGGCCGGGGCCGGAGTCCTACGCACCGCCTTGGTTTCCCGGCCAGAGGCCTATGTGGCCGGGGTCGAAGTCGGCACAAGAGTGCCTGGTGACCGTGCCCCCGAGACGCCGCGGCTGCCCTATGTCGTTGTCCGAAAGGATTCCGACTTGCCGCATTCGTCCATGGCGAATGCCAGGTGCACGCTGCGCGTCACCGTGTGGCACGAGGACGCAGATCAGGCACACGACCTCGCCATGCTCTGCCAAGGCCTGTTGCTCGTCCATTCAGGACCGGTCATCCGGGGCGCCCGTCCCGCTACCGGTCCTCTTGCAGCCACAGATCCGGAGAGCGGCGTCGACTTGGCGACGTTCACCGTCCTGGCCAACGTCAAGCCCATCCCACTGACCGCCTGACCATCCGCCCACCTGCGGCGACAACCCTTACCGATAGAGGAGGACGCCGTGGCCGGCGACCCGCTGAAGGCAAATTTGTGGACGGACGCGGACGTCTACATCTCAACGAACCTCGCCGCGACCCTGCCCGCCAACGCATCCACTCCATTCGGGGTGGACTGGGATCTCGTCGGTCTCCTCGATGGAGACGACGGCTTCCCGGAGAGCCGCGACGAGGACACGGACGACAAGTTCGCGTGGGGCGGAATTCTCGTCAAGACCAGCCGAAACCACTTCAAGATGACCAAGTCCTTCACGGCGCTTGAGGACAACGACACGACCTTCTCGCTGCTGTGGCCGGGCTCGTCTGCGACGCAGATCGTGGTGCCGCGACCGGCGAAGGTTCTGGTTGCTTTCGAGACCCGCGAGGGCACCAAGGTCCGCCGGCTGATCACCGCGAACTATGCGGAGGTCAGCCTCGACGGCGACCACGGCGAGAACGAAACCGACCTCGAGAGCATGACGTTCGTCGCCACGATCTATCCCACGGGCGGCGGCGTTCTTTTCGACCGGCAGAACACCCCGACCCTGACCGCCCTGGACGTCACGCCCGCCACCAAGACGCTGGCCGTCGGCGCCATCGGCGCGCTGGTCGCCACAGCCACCTACAGCGACCTCTCCACCGCGGTGGTCACGGCGTCCGCGTCGTGGACGTCGAGCAACCTGACCAAGGCGACCGTGGAGAGCGGCTACGTCACCGCCGTGGCCACCGGCTCCGCCACCGTCACGGCCACCTACGGAGGGTTCTCCGACACCTGCGCCGTGACGGTCAGCTGATCGCCGGGGCGCGGTCCTTCGTCGCGTTTCGGCCGCGCCCCGGTGCACCACCCGAACCGCGAGGAGTGCCATGCCCGTCAGCTACACCGAGCAAGAGATCCGAGATCAGGCCCTCTATCTCGGGCTCATCGGCGACCGCCAGGGTGACGTTCCCAGGAACCTGCGCAGCAAGGTCATCGCCACCCTCGTGGAAGGGAACTGCCCGAGCGCGGTCCCCTCGCCAGGGGAGCCGCAGCTGGCCCAGGCAATCGTCATCCAGCCTGGCGGCACGGTCCTCGTCGATGGCGAGCCCTTCCCTTGGCTCATCACCAGGCAGCCCATGGAAATCAACCTCGACCCCGACGGCACCAGCACTGTGCGGCTGACTCTCATGGCCGCGAGCGTGCAGATCGTCCACCCCGAACCGCGACCCGAAAGCGAGTAGCGTCATGACCACCCGAACCGCGACCAGCAAGCCGTCCGACAGCAACCCTTTCGACTTCAACCTGGACACCGTCGAGGCGGAAGTAGACCTCATCCCCTTCCGCGTCCACCACGGCGGCAAGAGGTTCGAGTTCGCCCACCTTCAGGGGTTGGACGTCTGGGACCTCGTCGGCGCCGCCGAAGCGGGAGACATGGGCGCCACCCTCGGCCTGTTCCGCGTGGCCCTGGGCGACTCCTTCGACGACTTCCGGAAGGTCAAGCTCGCGCAGTACAAGATGCAGGCCCTCTTCGCCGCCTACCAGAAGCACTGCGGGCTGGAGCCGGGGGAATCCGAGGCCTCCGGGCGCTGATCCGGAGGCACGGCAAGGCCCTCGAGGCAGACCTCGCAGCTACCTATCCGGGTGTTCGCCTTCGTCATCTCCACACTGGAGAGATGACGTGGCGGGAGCTGAGCAGTTACGTACAGGGGCTGCCCCCGCACGCGCGCGTCCGCACCGCTCTGCGCGAGGGTCGAGAAGAGCCCACTGGCGAGCAGGTACTCCTCGCCGACGTCTTCGACATGCTCCAGCACGTGAACTGGACGCTGCAGGCGGTGAACGTCAGCGACAAGTCGAAGACGCCTAAGCCTCCGAAGCCCTACCCGCGGTGGTGGCTTGCTTCGACCTCCTCGAAGGCGCCGGACGCACAGCGGCTGGAGCGCCTCGAACGTGCCCGCGAGAGGGCACGGGACCGCAAGCGGCAGATCCAAGAGGGCGCCATCGCCTGACCCATGCAAAGGGGGACCGGTGCCCAACGTCGGCTACGCCACGATCCAGATCATCCCCTCCGTCCGCGGAATCTCCGACGAGCTGCGCCGGCAACTCGGCGGCCCGGCATCGGATGCAGGAGACCAGGCAGGCCAGCAGGCAGGGGGCCGCTTCTCCGATCGCTGGAAAGCGGCCCTCGCGGTTGGTGGTGCCGCTGCGGGCGCGGTGCTTGTCGCCGCGACGATCGGCGCCATCGAGAAGGAGAAGATGGTGGACAAGCTGTCCGCCCAGCTTGGCCTGTCCGGGAAGGGCGCACAGCAGGCCGGAAAACTCGCCGGCTCCCTCTACTCGAAAGCAGTCGTCGCATCCTTCGAGGACGGGGCCGCCGCAGTGCGGGCCGTCATGGGCTCCGGCCTCATCCCGGAGAAGGCCACCACCCAGAGCATCGAGGCGATCACCACCAAGGTCGCAGACCTCGCGGCCACCTTTGACCAAGACCTGACGGGCACGGCAAACGCCGCCGCCCAGATGATCCGCACCGGCCTCGCCAAAGACGGTGAGCAAGCCCTCGACCTGCTTGCGCGCGGGTTCCAGTCTTCGGCCGACAAAGCCGGCGACTTCGCCGACACCATCAATGAGTACGGCAC
Source organism: Streptomyces sp. ISL-94 (assembly GCF_018614075.1). Lineage (GTDB taxonomy): Bacteria > Actinomycetota > Actinomycetes > Streptomycetales > Streptomycetaceae > Streptomyces. The sequence goes on from NZ_JAGGOZ010000014.1 coordinate 72,034, forward strand.
GCAGTTCCGTAAGGCGGGCCTGGACGGTGCGACCGCTATTGGCCTGCTCAATCAGGCGATCCGCGCAGGCGCCCGCGACAGCGACGTTGCCGCAGACGCCATCAAGGAGTTCTCGATCCGGGCAATCGACGGGTCGAAGACCAGCATCGACGGCTTCAAAACGCTCGGACTGTCCGCGGACGACATGGCGGCGAAGTTCGCCCAAGGCGGCTCTGCCGCCACCGGCGTCCTCGATATCACCCTCGGCCGGCTGCGGGATATCAAGGATCCCGTCCTGCAAGCCCAGACCGCAGTGGCACTCTTCGGCACGCAAGCCGAGGACCTGGGTAGCGCGCTGCTGGCGATGGATCCGTCTACGGCTGCGGCCGGGCTCGGTTCGCTCGAAGGAGCCGCGAAAGCCGTCGGCGACACCATCAGAGGTAACACTTCGACTGAGCTGGCGATCCTTCAGCGGCAGCTGATGAGTGGCGTTGGAGTCGTCGTCGACAATCTGGTACTCCCTGCCCTGCTCGGCCTTATCGCGGCTTTCCGGGGTATCGGCGACGTGGTTCGGCCGGCCATCGAGTGGTTCCGCGAGTGGGGTGTCTGGTTGATCCCGGCAGCGATCCTTGTGGGAGGGCTGACGATTGCCCTGAACGCGCAGGCCATCGCGATTGCAGCGGTTACGGCTGTCTTTTCTGTCTACCGTGCGGCGATCCTGATTGGCACTGCGGTGACAAACGGTTTCGCCGCAGCACAAGCGGTACTCAATGCGGTCATGGCGCTGAACCCGATCACGCTGATTGTGATTGCGCTAATCGCACTGGCGGCCGCGATTGTGATCGCGTACAAGCGCAGCGAAACGTTCCGGGCCATCGTGCAGAGCGTGTGGCGGGCCATTCAGGCGGCCGCACTGGTCGTCTGGGAAAACGCACTGAAGCCCCTCTTCACGGGGTTCATGATCGGGCTGCGTGCGATTGGTGATGCCGCGGTCTGGCTGTGGGGTGTCCTGCAGCCGGTCTTCAGCTTCATCGGTGAGGCCGCGAAGATCCTCGCCACGATCATCCTCACCGTCCTGATCGCGCCCGTCTATCTCGCGGCCAAGCTGCTGGGCGCGGTCTTCGGCTGGCTGTGGGACGTGGCGATCAAACCGGCATTCGACGCTATCGCCACCGGTGCGATGTGGCTGTGGAGCAACGGCATCAAGCCCGCCTTCGACAACTTCATGTCTCTGGTCCGCACGGCCGGGGCGGTCGTCATGTGGCTGTGGACTAACGCCATCCAGCCCGCGTTCCAGTTCATCGGCGGCTTCATTGCCTCGTGGTGGACGCAGACCAGGGGCAACCTGCAGTCCGCAATGGATTTCATCCGGGGCCCCCTGGCCGGCGTCTTCGTCTGGCTGTGGCAGAACGTCATCAAACCGGTTTGGGACGGCATCGGCACCGCCATCCGATGGACCTGGCAGAACGTCATCAAGCCTGCCTTCGACGGCCTGTCGCGCGGCGTCGGATCCGTTCGGGACTCATTCGAGACCGGGGTCAGCTCTATCGGCCGAATCTGGGACTCTCTCCGGGACATCACCCGCAAGCCGGTCCAGTTCATTATCGATACCGTCTACAACAACGGCATTCGCAAGGTGTGGAATGCGGTCGCGGACTTCACCGGCGCCAAGCAGCTTGGCGTCCTCACCTTCGCCACCGGCGGCTCGGTGTTCGGGGCGGGCACCGCCACCTCCGACTCCATCCCTGCTCTTCTCTCCAACGGCGAGCATGTATGGACGGCGGCCGAGGTTCGCGGCGCCGGCGGACACTCCGCCGTCGAAGCACTCCGGGCCCAAGCCGCCCGCGGTGGCTCTGCCTTCGCCAACGGCGGGGTGGTCGGGATTCCTCGCTTCGCTGATGGCGGCATCGTCGATTGGTTCTCAGGCAAGGCGCGTCAGATCGGCGGCGCCCTCATGGACGGCGTCCAGTTCATGACCAGCCCGAGCAAGGCCTGGGATGCCGCAACGAAGTTCATCCGCGACCAGATCGGCTCCAACCTGACCGGTTCGCAGTGGGCACAGGCCCTTTCGCAGTTCCCGATCAAGATGCTGCAGGGTCTGAAAGACAAGGTCGTCTCCGCCGCAGAGAACCTCATCGGCGGATCGGCCTCCGGGTCAGTCGCCGCGGCGATGGGCTTCGCCAGGTCGCAGGCAGGAAAGCCCTATCAGTGGGGCGGCGCCGGTGATCCCAGCTGGGACTGCTCCGGGTTTATGTCCGGCATCCAGAAGGTCATCCAGGGTTTGTCCCCGGGCGGTCGCCTTTGGTCGACGTTCTCCTTCCAGGGGGACACCGCTCCGGCCGGTTGGCACCGCAACCTGAAGAGCCCGTTCATGATCGGCATCACAAATGACGGGGTCGGCCACACCGCCGGAACCCTCGCCGGAATGAACGTCGAGTCGCGGGGAGGCGACGGCGTCATCGTTGGCAGCCGAGCCCGCGGTTACAACAATCCGCTTTTCCATGACCGGTACGGATTCGCGCCCGCGCTGAAGAAATACGACAGCGGCGGGTGGCTCCAGCCAGGGGTCACTACCGCGGTCAATGCAACCGGACGGCCTGAGGCCATCCTGACCGCGCCCCAGTGGGACGCCCTGATCGCCGCCAGGGGAAACCGGCCCGACCAGCGCTCGTACCAGATCACGCTCCAGGGCTCGCAGATGACAGCAGCCGAGCAGGCGGCCGACCTCGTTCGGCACCTGCAATTCACCACCTGACAGGAGGAGCCGCATGGCCACGCTACTAGGGCTCCTCCCTGTCACCCTCGGCTCGCTGGACCTCCTGGCGACTGACGGCGCCGGAGTCGACTGGGTCGTAACGGACCTGAAAGGGTGGGACTCCCCAGGGGTCCGAAGCGAGTCGGCGCCCAGGCAAGCCGATCACGGCACCTGGGCGTCACCCGTCTACCTGGACTCGCGCCCCATCACCATCACCGGCAGCATCGACGCACCCACCCAGGGAGCTCGCGACGCCGCCGTGGAGCAGCTCGTCGCCGCGGTCGCGCTGACCGACACCCTTCTGACGGTGGGCGAGGCCATCCCCAAGCAGGTCACGGTCAGGCGGTCCAGTCCGCTGCTCATTGAGCTCCTCGGACCATATGCAGCCAGGTACAGCGCCTTGGTGACAGCGGCGGATCCCCGTCGCTACAGCACGACCCTGCAGTCCAAGTCGACAGGCCTGCCGTCGGTCACGGGCGGCCTGACTCTGCCGATCACCCTGCCGATCTCCATCAGTACGACAGCCACCGGCGGGGCCTTCACGCTCGACAACGAAGGCTCGATAGCGACACGGCCAACGTTCACGATCACCGGACCTGCCAGCATGCCGATCATCTCCTGCACACGGCCCGACGGCACCGTTACGCAGCTCATCTACTCGGACAGCCTCGGAGCGGGCGACACCCTCGTCATCAACACGGCCGCGCACACCGTGACCCTCAACGGCGCCGTATCACGCCGCCGGTATCTGTCTGGCGCCTGGCCCGAGATCCTCCCTGCCAGCTCCCTGTCTGTGCAGTGGAGCGCCCTCGCCTACGACGCCGCCGCAATGCTGACCGGCATCTGCCGCTCGGCCTGGATGTAAGGAGCCCGCTTGTGGTTGCCACCGATCCGCTCTGGCTCCCCTCTCTCAGCTACGACGAGACCGAGCTCCGCAAGATGGACGCCATGATGGCCATGGCCGACGGCACAGCCGGCGGCTCCCGCGGCGGGGTCAGGCCGGGCGATACCGGCCTCGCCGTCTCGCTGGCCGGTACGACGATCAACGTTACCGCCGGGGTCGCTCTGGTTCCGCGTGCGGGGCAGGGCGCGTACCGCGTGCAGATGGCGGCAACCAGCCCGGGGACGCTGACGGCCGCCAATGCCTCCTTCACGCGTATCGACTTGGTCTACCTGCGCGTGTGGGATACCGCCGTTGATTCATCCGGCCTGCGCAAGGCGGACACGGTGTATCTCGCCGGCACGGCTTCCGGGTCCCCGGTGGCACCCACCCCGGGCGGCACCGAGATCTACACTCCACTCGCCACGATCACCGTGCCTTCGACGGGCGGCGGCGGCACCGGGGCGGCAACCGTCTCGACCGCGGTACGGCAGGTCACGGTCGCACCGGGCGGTGTCCTGCCTGTCACGTCGACCGCGGACCTCGCCATATCGGGCACGTACACCGGGCAGACCCGGTACAACACAGTGCGGGGCTCCATGGAGACATGGACCGGGGCAGCGTGGGTGGCACCCGGCGACTGGGTTACCTACACGCCGACGTGGGCAGGCACGACCGGCGCACCCACCCTCGGTAACGGTCTCCTCAAAGGCCGATACTCCAGGATCGGCCGGACGTGCACTGTCCAAATCTTCCTGAAGATCGGCTCCACGACGACGCAAGGAAGCGGCTCCTGGTCCTGGACGCTCCCGTTCAACCAGGCCTCGGCAGTGGATGCAGCCGAAGGCTTCGCCGGGTCCGCCTTCGCCGGTGTCGGGGCCGGCTACCCGGCACTCTCTCTCATCCAGTCCAACGTCGGCTTCGCCAACAAAATGGTGCTGATGCTCGCCGGCAGCCCAGGAACACTCGTCGGGCCGGGCGCCCCGATCGTCTGGACGACCGGCTCGACGCTGTCGGCGACTTTGACCTATGAGACGACGTGAGCGCCCTCGAACTGGACTGGTACGGCTGCGACCTACGCACTGGCGCCATCGCCGAGGAACTACCGCAGCTCACCGCTTCACAGCTCTCTCGGCGCCTGGGGGCGGTCACGAGCAGCAGCTTTGCGCTGGACCTGTCCGAGGCGCCCACCGAGTGGGAGGCGGCTACAGATCCGGGCAGGACGATGCTCGTCGCAGTCGACCGGCAGACGGTCACCCCCCTCTGGGCCGGACTGTCCCTGACCCGAAGCGGGGGATCAGGCACCCAGGTGGAGCTCGCCGCCTGCTCCCCAGAGGGATACCTCGACCGCCGCTACCCGGGCACGTACACGGCCACGCAGGTCGACGCATCCACCGTCATGGCCGACCTTGCCGCGCCGATCGCATCCACTGGATTGCCGATCACGTTCGACACCACAGCCAGCGGGCTGCTCATCGACTACGAGAGCGTCGACACCGACGACAAGACGATCCTCTCCTCCTTGCAGACCATCTCGGCGATGGCTGGCGCACCGGAGTGGACGATCGACGTCGTGTGGGCGGACGCCGCCGAGACCGCGTTCGCCCTAGTCCTGCGTATCCGGCCGACGATCGGCACCGTCGACACTGCCCCCGAGGCCGTCTTCGACCTACCCGGCTGCATCAGCGACTACCACCTCTCCGAGTCTTACGAGCAGGGCAAAGGGGCCACTGTCGTCGTGGCGTCAGGCGAGGGCGAGGGCAACGCACGCATCCAGTCTGACGTGCAGACGGCCGACGGCCTCATCGCCGCGGGCTGGATCCGCTGGATCCATCGCTACACGCCCGGCACCGGCATCATCTCCGTGGGCCAGCTGAACGCGCACGCTCAGGCCACGCTGCAGCTGCTGCAGACCGGCTCACGGGCTTGGACCGTCGACGCCGTGGCATCCGAGGCGCCGCGGCTGGGCAGCGACTGGAACCTCGGCAACAGCGTCAGCATCCAGATCACCCGATCCCCGCGGCATCCCGCCGGCGCCTCCGTCGTGGCCCGCGCCTACGGATGGGATCTCGACGTCGCAGGGAACAAGGTGTCCCCGATCCTGTTGGAGGGCTGACTCGTGCCGATGCCGTCCGCACAGCTGCCGTCCGGGCCGGCCGCCATCTGGCAGGCCATACAGGAGATCCGCCGCGACCTCCGCGAGCTGCGGGCTTCCCGCCGCGCCGAGCGGACCGGCGCCCTGCGCGTGTACACGTCGGCCGGCGTTCTGATCCTCGAGACCGGATCCATGCCCTACGCGCACACCACGGGCACCGATCAGCAGGGCATCCGCGTGTACCGGGAGGATGGCTCCCTCGTCGCCAGTGTGCAGGCCCAGCCGACCGTGACGGGCGTCGACCGACAGTCGCTGACCCTCTACGACTGGGGCAGCAACGCCATCGTCGGGGATGATCCGATCTCCGGAGTCGGGCTCGCCCGCCCGTACATACCGATCTCATTCGCCGACTCCAACTACTTGGAGTGGCCCGCCACCTTCAGCGTCCCATGGGTGGACCTGAAGCAGACGACGATCAAGAAGCAGCAAGCAATGGCCTACGTCGCCATCGGCTACACGATGGACACCTCCGGCGCTACCGGCGAAGTGCGCATCAGCGTCAACGGGTCACCGGTCTCGACATACAGCGTGACGTTCTTCGTGACGACCGCCACCGTCGGACCTTTCCCTCTGCCTGGCGACTACCTCGATGACGTCGACATCCGCCTTCAGGCCCGCTTCACCGGCGGCTCCGGCAGCCTGCGCGGACAAGTCCTGGCCGCCTCACAAATCCAGTCGTAGGAGGCGCCTTGTGTCGACACCACCCGAGGAACCGCCGGGCGCCCGCAACATCACTGTCCAGCTGCCGTTGCCGCTCTCCGAGCAGAACCCGCCCGATCTCCCGCCGCCCCCAGACCCGCCCGACCCGAACCCTGGCGGTGGCGAGGCCACCCTCGCCACCTGACCACCCAGCCCCGGACCGCACCGGCCGGGGCTTCCTCAAGCCCAGGAGGCCTCATGGCCTGGTACCCCGGCGCCGTCCGGATGGAGCTCCAGCCCGAGTCAGACAACCAACAGGCGATCGATCCGACGCAGCTGCTCTTGCACAGCATCGCCGCTCCGTGGACACCCCGGCGGACCTACGAATTCTGGCGCGACAGCACCAACTTGGAGTCCCACTGGGGGCTTGGATACGACGGGTCACTGGCGCAGTACATCGGCACGCAGACCCGCGCCGACGCCTGCTTCAGGGCCAACAGGCGGGCGGACGGAACCGGGGCCCTCTCTCTGGAGAGCGCTTCCAACCTGGACCACAGCGACCCGTGGACGCCCGCGCAGATCGAAACCATGATCCAGCTCGGCGTCTGGGTGCACCGTCAGCACGGGATTCCGCTGCGTATTTGCCGCACTTGGACCGACCCCGGGTTCGGATACCACCGCATGTTCCCGGAGTGGTCCGACGGCGGCACTGACTGCCCTGGCGACGCCCGAGCCCGCCAGTTCCACGAGGTCGTCTTCCCGGGCATCGTCGCCCGCGCTGCCGGGGCTCAGCCCCCGGCACAGCCGCCGACGGTCCCCACCACCCCTGAACCCCCGCGCCGCCGTCGGCCGCGCGCCTACCGAGCGATCGGAGCCTGACCATGAGCACGCCTCCCCCGCCTGCACGCCCCAAGATTCCCCGCCCCGCTGGTGCGCTCCTCACCAAGAGCAAGGGTGGTGGCCGCGGCGGCAACGACGCGACGGTCTTCGTCGCCTTCGCCAACGGCATGATCCGTCGTCTCACCGACGCTGAATTCGCCTGCTGGGACGACGTCACGATCGACTACCTCATCCCCGTCGGGGCTGAGTTCGACTACCAGTACACGGCCCTCGTCGCCTACGACAACGCCCTCCGGGCCTGAAGGGAACCCCCGTGAAGCACTTCAATCGTGAGCCCGCGCTCTGGCTCGGCCTCGTCGCCATCGGCGTGAAGCTGCTCGCCGCTTTCGGCATGGACGTCAGCTCCGAGCAGCAGGCTGTCATCAACGCCGTCGCCGCAGCCCTGGTCGGCCTGATCCTCGCCGTCGTCGCGCACGATGCGATCGGTGCAGCAGTCCTCGGCTTTGCCCAGGCGGCCATCGCTCTCGCGGTGGGCTTCGGCCTCGACTGGTCCGCCGAGCAGCAGGCCGTCGTCCTCGCAGCAGCGGCTGCGGTCGTCGCCATGTGGGACCGGACGCAGATCACGGCTCCGGCGCCGGCCGCCGCGGTGGCTCCGGTCCGGGCGGTGTAGATGCGGTGCCGGGCGGCCCGGCGGCTGCGTCGACAACTGGGCCGCCGCGGCACCATCCTGTCCTGCTACGGACTCGTCTGGGTCCTCATCGGCTACGGGCAACTGGTGATGCCACAGCCCGACCAGCGCGGCCTGCAGACCATCCTGCAGCTGATGCCGCTGTCCGCCTGGGCATGCTGCTGGATCGCCGCCGGCCTTATCGCACTCGCGTCTGCATGGGCTCCGCCGGGCCGAGACGCTGCGGGATTCCTCGCCCTCGCGCTGATCGTGGTGCCGTGGGCGACTTCCTACCTGGCCGCCTGGGCGCTGGGGGACTACCCCCGCGGCTGGGTGGCGGCAGCGATCTGGATGGGCATCACCGTCCCGGTCATCGTGGTGGCGGGATGGTCCGAGCCAGCCCGCCGTAAAAGAGCGGACCCCCCTTATGAATGTTGAGACCTGGGCGTCGGTGGGCGTCTCACTGGCGACCGGCGTATGCGGAGCGTGGGCAGCGCGTGCCGCACGCCGCACGCCCAGGCAGGAGAAGCGCGACGATTTCACCGCCATCACTGACCGACTGAACGGCGAGATCGAGCGGCACGCCAAGCGCATCGACCTCCTACAGCGGCGGGCCGACCAAGCGGAGGAGCGCGCCGACCACGCCGACCGCCGTCTCGAGGGCGCCATGGCGGCGGTCGCCTACCTCATCGACCGCGTCCGCGGCCTGTCCGGCTACATCCGCTCCACCGGCATGGAACCGCCAGCTGCCGCGCCGATCCCCACTGCTGCACGCGAGTTCATCAACAACGACATGTGAGAGCAGCCCCCACCCCTCGCAGGTGGGGGCATTTTGCTGTGGCTGAGGCTGGTGGACCCCGCCCGGAGAGGGCCGCTGGGACGGGATTCCCTCGCCCGAACCGCCCCAACCCGTGCGCAGCAGATCCTCAACTCCCTTGGACGGGCCACGATAAGATGCCGTATTGCGGGCCCGCTCCCACTTGGAGCGGGCCCTTCGCCTTGCCCGGAATCAGTGCGGCAAGCAGAAGCAGAACGAGCCGTGGCACATGTAGCAGCTGGGGCGTCCGACGCAGCGGCACGACTGCAAGCAGTACACCGGCTCGGTGTGATGCTTGACCGCCTCCTCGTCCGACTCGTCGTAGTCCTGTCGGCAGGTGGTGCATGTCGTCATGGAGCGAGTGTGGCAGATCTCTGGAAAGCCTGACGGACGCCAAGTAGATGGTTGATAATGCCAGTTATCCAACATGTCACGCTCCATACCAGGGAGTGATCCAATGCGCGTTCCGATCCACGTCGTGAACCAATGGCGCCCTCAGCAGTGCCGAACCACCGGCTACCTTCCCGGCGAGAACGTCATGCCGTACCTGAGGGAGAGCGACTACTCCACCCGCATCAAGCCCGACACGATCATCGTGTTCTGTGAACGCAAGGCGTACCGGGTCGTTGAGATCAGCGAACGCCCGGTCGATCTCTGGCCGGAGCACTTCGTCAAGCAGTGGGAGCGGTACACCGAATGGTGGGTGGCTCAGGTCATCTCCGGCCGCGACATGGGCGAGCAGCCCGAGAAGGAAACCTGGGAACACCGTCCGCTCGTCCTGACCGTCCGGCCTGCCGACGAGCCCACGGCCAAGCCTACGGACTACGCCGTGCGCGCCGACCGCCCGTTCTACGTGCTGCCCGAGCACTACAGCGTCTGCCGTCTCTGCAACGAGATTCCGCCCTGCACGCACGTCACCACCGAAGCCGCCGTCGACCATGAAATGCAGAAGACGGACCGGCTCATGGCCATCCGCAGCGGCTGTTGCCTCGGCTGCGGGGAGCCGATCACGTCCCGCATGAAGGCCATCCGCTTCCCCGGCCCGAACCTGTGGCGGCCCGACATGGGCAACGACTCTGCGGTGTTCCACTCCCGGCGCAACTGCGCGGACAGCATGTCCTCGTACCGGCAGCAGTGGGAACAGAAGGGGCACGCCACTCTCCAGCCCGAGCTGCCCGAGGAAGCGGCGTGACCGCCCTCGTCCCGCGCCAGTCGTCCGAAGTCTCCACCGCGCGGCACGACCCCCGCGACGACTGGCCCGCCGAAGCCCGCGGCCTCCGCGACCAGCTGACCGAGGTCTACGGCGACCAGGACCCGCTGCCCAACGCGGCGGGCGCCTGGTGTGCCCGACAGAAGAGCGCCCACACGCGCCGCGCCTACGCCCGCAACCTCCTCCGCTGGGAAACCTACGCCCGTGGCGTCGGCATCCACCCCTTCCAAGCCAAGCTGCCGCTCGCCGACGCTTACGCCAACCACCTCACCCAGCAGCCCGGACGGGGCGGCAACACGCTCTCCCCGTCCGGTCAAGCCCAGGCCCTCGCGGCGGCCGGGTCGTTCTACGACTACGCCGTCCGCATTCAGGCCATCCCCGCGAGCCCGTTCACCCACGTCGAGCGGCCCTACGTCGACCCCGACCACAGCCCCACCCAAGGCATGACCCCCGACGAGGTCGACAAGCTCATCACCGCAGCCCGCGATTGGGCGCCCCGCTCCTACGCCCTCGTCGCCCTGCTCTACCTCCTCGGCACCCGCATCGATGAGACCCTCGCCCTCAACGTCACCGACCTCGGCTACGACCGCGGCCACCGCACCCTGCCGCTGCGCCGCAAGGGCGGCAAGCGGCAACTCGTCCCCGTACCCCCGCTTGCGCTCAACGCCCTCGAGCAGCATCTCGCCGGCCGCACCGAGGGGCCGCTCTTCACGACCGAGTCAGGCCGGCGCTGGTCCCAGCCCGAAGTCTGGAAGCACCTACGCGTCCTTGCCCGCGCGGCAGGCATTCCCGGCGCCGCCAGCATCAAGCCCCACACCTTGCGGCACCAGTTCATCACCGACAATCTCGCCGAGAACGTGCCGCTGGAGCGGGTCCAAGACGCCGTTGGGCACAGCGACCCCCGGACGACGCAGAGATACAACCGACGGCGGCGCGCCCTCGACGACCACCCGACCTACGGCCTCGCCGCCCGCCTGGCCGCACGACTTGAGCAGGGGAAGTAGACCAGTGAATCGACCCTGGGTGCGAAGGAACATCGGCCAGACCCGGCTATGGATGTCTATGCCTTACGACAAGGGCAACCGGGCGTGGATTCACGAGGCCTTGAATGAGCGGATGCGACCTGAATGGAACCGTGGGGCGAAGCGGTGGGAGATCGCCAAGACACATCTTCGCCCGCTGGTCGAGGCTCTCGCCGCACGCTTCGGCGAGGTAGATGTCTACCTGCAGTTCTCGCGCCTCGAGCAGTGTCACGGCATGTGCCAGCGCGCTAGCGGCGACGACTGCACCTGTTCCTGCATGGGAGAAAACCACCAGGGTGCCGCGTACTGGAAGCGGTGGATCAACGTCGGCGATGACGTCCTCGTCTCTGCCGAACGGCAGGAGCGTCACTTCCTGGTGCGCCGCAACCCCTAACAAGACGTTAAGCGCTACCTGGAAGGAGTGAGTATGGACGCGACGGACCTCGACTGGGCGTTCACGCAGGGCTGGCCGGGCGATCCGACACTGAACGGCTTCGTGCCGCAGGTGGGCGAGCACGTGTTCTGCTACCGGCCGTCGGACGGTGCAACCCGGTGCGGCACGGTCGACGACAACAGGGCCGGCCTCTTCCTGGCCACGTGCGCCAGCGGGCGCGTGGCACTGACAGCCGCCCGATGGGCAGTCACGGCAACGCCCGCCGCGGCCTGCGCGTGAGAAGTGTTCGGTTCGGTTGCCCGGCGCCGGACCGACCCCCTCCGGCACACTGGAGCCTCGCCGTCGTAGGAGGTACCGTGCCGCTGCTCGACCGCCCCACCCTGTCCGTGTCTGACGCCAGCGCGCTGCTCGCCGAGACTCGGAGCGACGCGTTGTTGCACGCAGCGGCGTCCCTGATGCTGCTGGCCGGCGCTCGACCTCAGGAGGTCTCCGAAGCGCGCGTCGCCGACTACCAGCCAGGGGCCGAGCCCCGAATCTGGCTCGGCCAGCGGTGGATCAGCCTGCGTCAGATCCGCATCGCCCCCGCAGCCGCCCGCGCCATCGACGAGTACCTGGCCACGCAGGACACAGATCCGGAGGAACCGCTGCTGATCGGGCTGCAGAGCGTAAACGAGGTGCACAATCTGGTCCGGCTCGCCGCAGTGCGTGCGGGTGTCGATGCAGGTGCGCACTCGCTGCGCCAGGCGGCGATTGCCGCAGCGCTGTACGACGGGGCGCCGCCGCGTCACATCGAGGCGTACTTCGGGATGAACAAGTCTCTCGACCCTGTGCAACCGGCGGGGGTGCCGGAGGGCTACGACGTGGCGATGGCTCGCACGCTCGAGGCGGCATTCGGCGGATGACGCCTGTCGCACTGAAGCCCCCGCCTTCGGGCGGGGGCTCTTGCGTATCCGGAACTTCCCCTGTCATATGCCTACCGACCGCAGTCGGCCCGTGCGTATGGTGTGGCTCCGGACCATCCCGGGCCCGTCGCCCTCCCGGCTCCCCACGGGAGGGTTGTCGCGCGCCTACGCCACGGGTAGTGAGCCTCGCCCTCCCAGCCAGCCCGCCGCAGGAACGCCACACCGCCGGATTGCGCACACGCGCCAGCCGGGTGAACCTGAAGGAGATCCTGACCCCTCACACACCAGGGATAGCCATGATCAAGAAGCTGCACGAGATGGGCATGCGTAGCGAGCACGCGTACATGGCAGCGTTCGCCTCGATCGGTCTTTCCATCGCCACATGGGTGACGTCACTCAAGGCCGAGCCGGGTGCCGGCCTCGATCGCGCTGACCGGTGGGGAATCTTCGTGGGCGAATGGGCCCCCACCTTCTTCGGGCTCGGCCTGGCCCTGTCCCACTACGAGCAGTCGGAAGGCACCCTCCTCGCCAGCGTCAGCGACATCCGCGAGGAACGCGAAGCCATGTAGCACCTACGTCAGTCCAGCACGCCGAGCAGGGTGTCGGGGCTGCAGTACGGGCACGGCGGAATCTTGTCGACGCCGAGCGCGCGCAGGGCCGCCTGCCGGCTGATCGGCCGCATCCGCCAGCCCTTGCCGCCCATGGTGCAGCCGCCGGCGTGGACCCGGACGGGGTGCCGGCCGAGGTCGGTCTCCAGCTCCCAGTCCGGCGGCGGGGCCTGCGGCAAGCGCGCGGCCTGCTCGGTCAGGCGCTGCTCCTCGGCCACGATCCAGCCGCGGGTTCGCTCCAGGTCGCGCAGCTGCACCTTCTCCAGGAACCGGAGCAGGTCGAGACGAGGAGCGGAATTATCGGACACGTGTTCGAGTCTACCGCTGGAGAGAGCCGCCGTTGTCAGTGGCCAGCGATACGCTCATCGCATCATCCGCAGGCACTCCTACCTTGCGGGGATGCTGCGGGCTGCAGCTGCTCGATCCCGCCCCACCGGACCCCGATCCCGGGGACAGCGCCCGGCGGGGCGGCGGCATGTCAGGCCGCGGGTTCGACCTCGGTGTGGATCGCCGCCTGCCACTCCTCGAGCAGCTGCTGATACTCGGGCGCCCCTGCGCCACCGGCTGCCACGAGGGCCCGGATGTGGGCGTTGACCTCGGCCGCAGGGCGCGCAGTGCCACGGTCGGATGAGGTGGGGGACATGTCGCACAGGATATCGGGCCACACCCACAGCGCCGTAGGCTTGCCGACATGATTCGGACTGTCGTGCTGGACGTCGGCGAGACACTCACCAAAGACGACCGCTACTGGGCGAGCTGGGCGGACTGGCTCGACGTCCCCCGGCACACCCTCTCCGCGCTAGTCGGCGCCGTGGTCGTCGATGGCCGCGACAACGCGGACGCCCTCCGCCTACTGAAGCCCGGCATCGACGTCACCGCCGAGTACGCTGCCCGCGAGGCCGCCGGCCGCGGCGAACAGCTCAACGAAACCGACCTGTACGACGACGTCCGACCCGCCCTCGCCACCCTGCAGGACATGGGCATTCGTGTCGTGATCGCCGGGAACCAGAGCACCAAAATGGGGAGCCTGCTCCGCGCCCTGCAGCTGCCCGCGGACCTCGTCGTAACATCCGCCGACTGGGGCGTCGCCAAGCCCAGCCCCGACTTCTTTCATCAGGTCATAGGTGCTGCCCAGGCCCCCGCAGATCAGACGCTGTACGTTGGCGATCACCCGCAGAACGACATCTTCCCCGCCGCCGCTGCCGGGCTGCTGACCGCGCACCTGCGCCGCGGGCCGTGGGGCTACTGGTGGGCCGACGACGAGACTGTGCAGCAGGACGCCGACTATTCCATCGACTCCCTGCTCGACATCCCCCACCTCGTCAACCCGTCTCAGGGAAAGGCCAGTCCACACTGACCGGGCCCGGTAGCGTGCGACCACCAGCCTGAACGGAGCACTCCGTGGTCGCGGACACCCACCAGATCGGGCAGCGCATCGCAGCCCGCCGCAGAGCCGCCCGCATGACTCAGGAAGACCTGGCCACGGCAGCAGGGCTGTCCTACGCCATGGTCCGCGCCATAGAGCGAGGCGCCCGCGGCCCCAGCGACACCAGCCTGGAAGCCCTGGCTGGAGCCCTCGGGGTAGACGCGTCTCGGCTCACCTCCGGTTACACCGGTACCGCGCTACGCGTCCGGGCGGCACTCCCCGAAATCTCGGCCGCCATCGCCGGCTACGACATCCCCTTGGACCCACCCACCATTCTGCTGGGCCAGCTACGCGAGGAGCTCGCCGCCGCGGTCACCTGGAGGCTCGCAGCCCAGTACGGAAAGATCGCCTCCACGATCCCGGCGATACTCACGTCCGCGCTCCAGCACCTGCACGCCGCCGATGCGGCTGGCCGGGCCGCGGCTGCCGCGCTGGTCGTCTCGGCAGCCCGGACCGCCGACGCGGTCGCCTACAAGCACGGTTCCCGAGACCTCTCAGCCCGCCTGATCGACGTCATGCGGTGGGCCGCCGCCCAGACCGGCGACGCCATCCTGCAGGCCTCAGTCGCCTACACCGGCGCCGAGACTTTCCTCGCCGCCCGCGCCTACCGCGTCGGACAGAAAGCCCTCGAGGCAGCCATCGACGCAGGACCGCATCCCGTCAGCCCCGAGGCCGCAGCAGCCCAGGCAGCACTCCACATGCGAACCGCGGTCGTCGCCGCCCGAGCCCAGAATGCGGACGCCGCACACGACCACCTGCAGCACGCGCGCACTCTCTCCAACGACCTGACCGAGGGCATCTACCTGGGTACGGCGGTAGGCCCTTCCTCGGTCCGCATCCATGAAGTCGCTGTAGCGGTCAGCCTCGGCGGCGAGCACGTGGGCGACGCCCTGGCCGTGGCCAAGGAGTGGAAGCCCGGCGAGGAGATCCCCGCGGAACGCCGCAGCGGCTTCTACGTCGAGCTCGGTCGGGCCCAGCTGTGGGCCGGCCGCCCGGACGACGCATTCGAGTCCCTGAAGGTGGCCCGTCGACTGGCCCCGCAGGCCGTCCGCGAGCACCCCTGGGCTCGCGAGGACATCGAGACGATCCGCAGGCTCAAGCGGGCCGACGCCGAAAGCCTGACCGCCTACGCCGAGTGGATCGGGGTGCTCTGAAAACCGCTACACGATGTAGCAGTTGTGCCCATCCCAGCGGTCCATGATCTGGCTGTGCCCACACCACAGCAGATCGGAGGGGCTATGACAGACCCTGCCCTCGACGGCGTCAGCATCGCCCGCCTCCACGGCGAGGCGTGCTGGGACTGCGGCGCCGTCAACACTGCCCTTCACCCCGCAGGCGCCGTCACCACCGAGGCCGGCAAGGAATGGCTGATCGTGAAGTGCGACGAGCATCGCGCGCGGCCCATCTGCCGCCTTTGCCAGCAGCCCATCGCAGCGGATCCGGTACGGGTCATTCGTCACTCGGCAAGTGGCGTGCGACCTGACGACATGGAGCACTCACCCCGCGATCCCGAATGCAGCCCGATCGTGGCGAGCGCCCTGCGGCGCCGAGCGCGCCGCACCTGAGCTCCCGCTCCTCCTGACTGCGGCGGCGGCCGGGAGGAGCGGGAACCCGCCAGTCCGGTAGTGTTCACTTAAATTAAGTTTCGCACGGGCGTTCGAGTATAGGTCAGTGAACTGTCCGTCAGGTGATGCCTGTTGGCGGCGTTTGCGCAGGTGGCTCGCGGCCGCACGTGCATATATCTGCGAAGCCCATGGCGCTCGGTGCATGGGGCAGGCAGACTGGGGCAATCGCGCTGAGTGGCCGAAAGGTCTCTATGCGTTTGGCGGTAGCAAGCTCTTCACCGAGACCCGGAGGACGCAGGCGATGCGCAGGAGGTTGCTGAACTTGGCGTCCGTGGTGCCTCGCTCGATGCGCTGGATGGTGGACCGATCGATGCCGGCGCGCTCGGCCAGCCGCTCCTGGGTGAGGTTCTCGTGGAGGCGGGCGACGCGGACGCGGTCGCCCAGTTCTACCTGAGCCTCGCGAATCCATTGATCTTGATCGGCTGGCACCAGCTCAGGTCAGCTCAACAAGATCAACTTGTCAGCAGCAAAATTGAAGCACTTTATGATCTTGGTGGATCGGTCGGCCGATAGAGCGGCGGCCGATTGACGCGGGGCACCTCCCAGACGAGGCCCCTCAGACGTGCCGGGCGCCTGGAGGTGGTGGGGCCATCGCCTCGTACCCGGCACAGGGCGGCCCCCCTCGCGGAAACCGAGGGGGGCCGCTCCGTATGCGTTCGTGACCAGCGCACTTTCACGGATCCCCGTAGGGGACTTTTAGGGGATGCGGCCCACCTTGCAGCCTTCCATCAGGTTCCAGCAGACCACCAGCAGGTTCCGAGAAAACAGCAACGCCCAGACGAGAGAAGGGCTCTCACCTGGGCGTTCTCCGCAAACGTGCTGTTCAAAATGGCAGGGGTGGCAGGATTCGAACCTACGACATCTGGTTTTGGAGACCAGCGCTCTGACCAGCTGAGCTACACCCCTTCGGTGGGACCAACCATGGCATGGGGCGGGCCGAAGATCCACTGATTTCGTGGATCAAGTGGGTGGAAATTTGGAGCGGGTGTGAGCGCCGCAGGCCCGGGGCCAGTCGACGAGAGCGCCATTTCTGCTGGTCAGCGCAGTGTCCAGCAGGTTTTGTGCGCAGCGACCGATCCAGCCGCCGTCCACTCCGCGAGACAGCAGCAACCGTGCGGTGGACAGTTGACCGCCGTGCAGGAACTCCAGGAGGCAGTGTCTGGACAGTGCCGGCGCCCGTCGGTGGCGATCCGCCGGGACCGCGGGCGGCTCGGGTGGCGGGGGTGGCGGGGCTGGCGCGACCCGGGGCCGGGGAGGATCGTGGGCAGGGTGATCCGTGGATCGGGCGGTTCCGACATGCCCTGCCGCCTCCGCCGGGTACGCCACGCAGCGGAGGCGCCCCGCGGTCATGACCCGCGGCTCCCCCGGCCGCCGCTGGGCCGGCAGCCGCGCCGGCGTCCGGAGCGCCGCCGGGCAGCCCTCGCCGCTCTCGTACTCCTCATCCCCGCCCTGCTGGGCGCGGCCCCCGCCGGGTCCGGCGAGACCGTCTCCCTCTCCGGCACCGAGCCCGGCCAGCGGCTCGACGTGACCCTGGTGCGCGTGGTCGACCCGGCCCTTCCGGCCGACCCCGCGGGCCCGGCGCCCGACGCCTCGACCCGGCTGGTCGCGGTGCGGTTCCGCCTGGAGAACACCGGGACCGCCGTGTACAAGGACTCCCCCGCCCCGGCCGCACACCTGCTGGACACTTCCGGGCAGCGGTTCGCCGGTCTCAACACCGCCACCACGGCCGGGAACTCCTTCCCCGACACCGTCACGCTCAGCCCCGGCGGCGCCGCCGACGGCCACGTCACCTTCCGGCTTCCCGAGGGCGCCGTACCGGCAGCCGTCCAGTTCGCCCTGAACGGCGGCCTCGCCGACGACGTCGGCCAGTGGAGCCTCCCACAGCACTAGGCCCGTACTTCGCAGGTCACCCGTTAGGAACGCCTCAACTCAAGATCGTTGGCCGATCTCGGCCGCGTTGGCCCAGCCGTGACAGACCGCACGGCGTCAACTATCCGATGGCGACCGATCGCGACCGGTTGATCTTCACGATCGGGTGACCTGCGAAGTCCGGGACTAGGTCACGCCAGGCCGCCGGCCCCCACTCCCTGCGGTCGGCATTTTCGGCGGCCGCCCCCTTGACCGCTCTGGTCCAGACCAATAGTTTCCGGCATGCACCGCGCACGCGCTCACGCCTCACTCCCGCATCCGCAAAGGAAGCCCATGCGCCGCAGCATGCTCGGCAGGCTGGCCGTCGCCGCCTGCTCCCTCTCCCTGCTGACCGCTTTCGCGCCCGCCGCCGGCGCGCACGGCGACGCGGGGGGCGGCCACGACCGCTCGTACAAGAAGGTCGGCTACTTCACCCAATGGGGCGTCTACGGAAGGGACTTCCAGGTCCAGGACCTGGAGGCGAACGGCGACGCCGGCAAGCTCACCCACATCAACTACGCCTTCGGCAATGTCAGTCCCGAAGGCAAGTGCTTCACCGGCAACGTGCCGGGCGAGGCCGACGCCTGGGCCGACTACGTCCGCCCGCTGGACGCCGAGAACTCCGTCGACGGGGTCGCCGACACCTGGGCGCAGCCGCTCGCCGGCAACTTCAACCAGCTGCGCGAGCTCAAGGCCAAACACCCCGGCCTCAAGGTGCTGATCTCGCTGGGCGGCTGGAGCTGGTCCACGCACTTCTCGGACGCCGCCCTCACCCCCGCCTCCCGCAAGGCCTTCGTCGAGTCCTGCATCGACCTCTACATCAAGGGCAATCTGCCGCAGGACGGCACCCGCGGCGGCGCGGGCGCGGCCGCGGGCCTCTTCGACGGGATCGACCTCGACTGGGAGTGGCCCGGTTCGGCCGGTGACACCGAAACGAAGTTCCGGCCGGAGGACAAGCGCAACTTCGCCGAGCTCGTCAAGGAGTTCCGCACGCAGCTCGACGCGTACGCGCGCACCCGGCAGCCGAAGGCGAAGTACGATCTGACGGCCTTCGTCCCGACCGCCCCCGCCAAGATCGACGCGGGCTTCGACGTCCGCCGGATCATGCGCGACCTCGACTTCGTGAACCTCCAGGGCTACGACTTCCACGTGTCGGGCGAGGCCACCACCGCCCAGCAGTCGGCGCTCTACGCCCGCGGCGACTTCAGCGTCGACGGCACGGTGGACGCCTGGAAGCGGCGCGGCGCACCCGCGCACAAGCTGGTGGTGGGCATGCCGTTCTACGGGCAGGGCTGGACGGGCGTCAGCGGCGGCGGGGACGGCATGGGGCAGCCCGCCACGGGCCCGGCGCCCGCCACCTGGGCCGCCGGGTACGAGGACTACAAGGCGCTGAAGAAGCTGGCCGACTCCGGGGCGTACCAGGTCCACCGCGACCGGCGGGGCGGGCACGCGTGGCTGTTCGACGGCGCCACCCTGTGGACGTACGACGATCCGCAGGTACTGCGCGCCAAGACCGTCTACATCCGCGAACAGGGCTTGGGCGGCGCGATGTTCTGGTCGCTGGACGCGGACACCGCCGACGGCGAACTGATGACGGCCGTCGACCGGGGCCTGCGCGGCCGCTGACCGGCCGCCCAAGGCCCGGCCCAGCCCCGGGCTCAGCCCCAACCCCCCGCCCCCCGACCGGCGCCGCCGGGCCGCGGACAACGATCCGGCCCGGCGGCGTCCCACCACATACGCTCACGCGCATGAGGAACTCGACGGTACGGGCGGTCAACCGCCTCACGAAGCGCTGGGCCGCCGCGCAGCCCCCCGCGGGAGGCACGGACACGGCGTTCACCGCGGCCGGGGTCTGGCCGCTGCTCGCCCTGCTCGCGGACGGATCCGGCGGCCCGGCCCGCGCCGAACTGGCGGAGGCGCTAGGGATACTCGCCGACGCCGCGGCCGGAGCCGCACGGGAACTGCTGGCCGCGCTGGCCGACGTACGAGGTCTTCAGACGGCGACCGGGCTCTGGGCCAAGGCCGGCCTCCCCCTGGAGGAGGACTGGTCGGCGAAGCTCCCGGCGGGCGCCCGGGGCACGCTCACGGGCGAGGAGGACACCGACCGCAAGGCGCTGGACGCGTGGGCGTCGGACCGGACGGGCGGCCTGATCGAGCGCATGCCGGTTGCCCTCCGCGAGGACACGCGGCTCGTCCTCGCGTCGGCGCTCGCGCTCCGGCTGACGTGGGCGGAGCCCTTCCGGGAGATGGCCGGTCCGGCGCCCGAGGGCCCGTGGGCGGGGCGGATTCTGCGGTGGCTCATACGCACCACCGCCTCGCTGGACGGCGTGCGGGTGGCCCGGGGCCCGGCCGGACCCGTCACAGCCGTGGAGGTGACCGGCACCGGGGACGTGGACGTGCATCTGCTCCTCGGCGAACCGGAGGCGCTGCCCGCCGGCGTGCTGGACACGGGTATCGCGGCCGTAACCGGAGCCGTCCCGTCCGTCAGCGGCAGCGCACTCCCCGAAGGGAATCCGGGTCCAGGGCTGGCGGTCAGCACCGTGGAAGCGCACTCACCCCGACCGCTGCTGCTCCTCACCACCGTGCCCTTCTCCCTGCTCGCCGAGCACGACCTGCTCGACCACGCCCCGCTGTTCGGGCTGGAGACCGCCTCGGACGCGGACTTCGGGCACTTCCCCGGTATCAGTTCCGAGCCGCTGGCGATCGGTTCGGCCCGGCAGTCGGCGATGGCCCGCTTCCACGCGGCGGGCTTTGAAGCCGCAGCCGTCACCGCCATCGCGCCGCGGGCCGCCGGCGCGGCGCCGCGTGAGCGCTGCCGGGCCCGCCGGGCCGAGGTGCACTTCCACCGGCCCTTCGGCTTCGTGGCCGTCCACCGGACCTCCCGGCTGGTGCTGGCCGCGGGGTGGGTCAACGAGCCGGGTACGGTCTCGGAATGACTGCAGAAACGATCACCGCGGCCGCGGCCGGCACCTGGACGCTCGGCGACCCGACCGTCAACCGGATGGGTTTCGGCGCGATGCGCCTGCCGCAGAGCAGCGGGGCGGCGTTCGCCGCCGACGCGGCCGCGAGCGATCGCGGCCGGGCGATCGGCGTGCTGCGCCGGGCCGTCGAGCTCGGCGTGAACCACATCGACACCGCCTCCTTCTACTTCTCCCCGCTGCGCTCCGCCAACGAGCTGATCAACAGTGCGCTCGCGCCGTACGCCGACGATCTGGTGATCACCACCAAGGTCGGGCCGGGCCGCGATCCGTCCGGTGCCTTCTACTGGGCCGAGCCGGGGCAGCTGCGCGGGCAGGTCGAGGAGAATCTGCGCCAGCTGGGCCGGGACCACCTCGACGTGGTCAACCTGCGCCTTCCGTCCCCGGCGGCCGGCACCTCGCTCGCCGAGCACTTCGGGGCGCTCGCCGAGCTCCGCACGGCCGGGCTCATCCGGCACCTCGGAATCTCCAACGTCGCCGCCCACCACCTCGCCGAGGCGCAGGCCATCGCGCCGGTCGTGTGCGTGCAGAACCCGTACGGGATCGGCTCGCCGGCCGAGGAGCACGCCTTCGTCGACGCGTGCGGGGAGCAGGGCGTCGCCTTCGTGCCCTTCTTCGCCATCGCCGGCGCGGGCAAGGAGGCGGGGGCTGCCGGGGACGACGGCGAACGCGTGCGCGCCCTCGCCGAGATCCACGGGGTGTCCGTCGCCCAGCTGCGCCTCGCCTGGACGCTGAACCGCGGTCCGCACGTCCTGGCGATCCCCGGCACGGGGAACCCGGACCACCTCGCCGAGAACATCGCCGCGGGGGCCCTGCGCCTGAACTCCGAGGAGATCGCGCTGCTCAACTCCCTTTAGCCCACCGGCGGCGGTGCGCGGCGGCCAGGGCCGCCGTCTCCGCGAAGGCGGGGACGCGGCCGGTGCCGCCGCGGCCGGAGACGGAGAGGGAGGCGGCCGCCATGCCGAGGGCCACGGCGTCCGCCAGGCTGTCGCCCAGGGCGAGCCGGGCGGTGGCCGTGCCGATGAAGCAGTCGCCCGCCCCGGTCGCGTCGACGGGGGCGGGGTTGGCGGGCACGGGGTGGTACGCCGCCCGCGTCCCGTCGTCGAGCAGCAGCCGGCCGGCGCCCGCGGTGACCGCGACCGTACGGGCGCCGAGCGCGCGGTAGCGGGCGGCGGCGGTGGGCGGGTCGTCGGTGTCCACCAGCGCCAGGGCGTCGGCGGGGCAGGAGGTCTTGAGCAGCCCGGTCAGGGGTGCGATCTCGGCCAGCAGTTCCCGGGCCGCGGCGCGGCCGGTCAGCCCAGGGCGGAAGTTGGGGTCGTACGAGAGGTGCCCGCCGGCCCCGTGGACGAGGCGGGCGGCGGCCGCCACGGCCTCGCGGCTGCTCGGCGAGAGGGCACCGGTGATGCCGCTGGTGATGAGCGCGGCGGAGCCCGTCAGCAGCGCGCGCCAGGACTCGACGTGCCGGGGCGCGAGGGTCGAGCCGGCGCTGCGGGTGCGCCAGTAGACGAACTCGCGGTCTCCGCCGGTGTCGGCGGAGAGCAGGTAGGCGCCGTTGGGGTGCGGGGCGCGGCGCACGTGGGAGACGTCGACGCCCAGTTCGGCGGCGCGCCGCAGCAGCGGGACGCTGAGGTCGTCGTCGCCGACGACGGCGAGCAGGGCGGTGCGGGCTCCGGCGGCCGCGGCGGCCGCCGCCGCGTTCAGGGCGTCCCCGGAGTAGGAGAGGCGGGCCGGTGTGCCGTCGGCGGCGTCGCGCAGGGCGGCGCCCGCGTGGATCTCGACGAGTACCTCGCCGAGGACGAGGACGTCGTACCCTCCGCTCACCGCGGGTCCCGCGCGCCGGCGCCGGTGCACCGGGCACAGCACGGCCGGGCCAGGCCGGCGAATACCGCGGCCAGTTCGGCGGGGTCGGCCGGGAGACCGCTGCCGATGCCGACGGCGGCCGCTCCGGCGGCGAGCCAGGCGTGGACCTCCCCGAGGCGGATGCCGCCGGTGGGGATGAGGAGGGCATCGGGCAGGACGGCCTTGAGGGAGCGGAGGAACCGGGGTCCGGCGACGTGGGCCGGGAACACCTTGGCAGCGCCCGCCGAGCGGACGGCGGCCGCGATCTCGCCGGGGGTGAAACCGCCCTCGACGAAGACGGCTTCGCGGCGCTCGGCGGCTTCGCGGACTTCGGGGGCCGGGTACGGGGAGATCAGGAACCCGGCGCCAGCGTCGAGGGCGGTCTCGGCCTGGGCGGTGGTGGTCACCGTCCCGACGCCGATGAGGGCGGGGCGGCCGTGCGCGTCGGTCAGCGGGACGGTACGGGCGAGGGCGTCCGCCCAGTCCGGGGTGGAGGTGGTCAGCTCGACCGTGCGGCAGCCGGCGGCGAGCAGGGCGGTGGTCCGGCGGACGGCTTCGTCGGCGTCGGCGCTGCGCAGCACCGGCAGCAGTCGCTGGGCGGCCATCACGGCGTACGGGTGGCAGGACAAGGGACCCCCCATTGTTCCACGTAGCGGAACGCAGTAGCGTGTAATGGACCAGGTGGTCTAGACCCTACACAGTCGGGGAGTTCCCGTGTCAACGGACGGAACGCAGCGGGAAGCGGCCGGAGGTTCACGCGGCGGCCGGACCTCCGCCGCCGGATCCGCGCTGGAGAAGTCCCTGCGCATCCTGGAGGCGGTGGCGGCGCCGGGCGGCCCGTACCGGCTCGCCGAGGTGACGGTGGCCGCGGCCGTGCCCAAGTCCAGCACCTTCCGGATCCTCGCCTCGCTGATCGAGCAGGGCTTCGTACGCCAGGAGGGCGACAGCCGGTACGGGGTGGGGCCCCGGCTGCGCGGGCTGTCGGCCCTGGTGAGCGGTGGGGAGCCGGCGAGCATCGAGCGCATCCTCGGCGAGCTGCGGGAGACGACCGGCCAGACGGTCCATCTCGCCCTGCACAGCGGGGAGACCATCACCTACATCCGGAAGCTGGAGAGCGACCAGCCCTTCCGGACGGCTTCCCGGGTCGGCATGCAGATGCCGCTGCACTCGACGGCGATCGGCAAGAGCATCCTGGCGCACCTTCCGGCCGAGGAGGTGCGGGATCTGATCGCCGCCGCCGGACTGCCGCCGCGGACGCCCCGGACCCTCACGACCGCAGCGGCGCTGCGCGCGCAGCTGGCGGAGATCCACGAGCGGGGCTTCGCCGTGGACGACGAGGAGAACGAGGCCGCCATCCGCTGCATCGGCGCCGCGGTCCTCGGCGCGGACGGCCGCCCGATCGGCGGGGTCAGCGTCACCACCGTCACCTTCCTGGTCTCCCGCGAGGCGATCGAGGCGTACGCGCCGGCCCTCCGCGCGGCCACGGAGGCCCTGGCCCCACTGCTGTGAACCCCGGACCCCCGCCTCCGCCCCCGCCTCCGTCCCGCGATCAGCGCCCCGCGACCACCTCGGTTCGCGCTTCCCGCTGCGGCTCGTCACCGCCCAGGGCCCCGGCAGTGCCCCGCAGCGCGAGGGCCACACCCAGCGCCACCGCCACCGCCAGACCCGCCGCCGCACCCAGCGTCAGCCCGTCCGGCGAGGTCAGCGCCTGGCCCCGTAGGGCCTGCCAGGTGGTCAGGGCCACCAGACCGGCGTATCCGGCCCCCGCCACCACGACCAGCCGCGTCCGTACCGCCGCACGCGCGGCCCATCCGTACCGTCCGGCAGCGAAGGTCAGGGCGAGCGCCAGGAGCGGCAGCAGCTGGAGCGCGTGCATCCCGACGAAGTGGGCGATCCGCAGGTCGCCGCCGGTGGCGGCCCAGCCGGTGACCGGCAGGTGCGGCCCGCCGTCGGGGACCCCGACGCTGTGCGCGCCGACCGTGTCCGAGATTCCCGCCGCGCGCTGCGCCTCCGTGGGCCGGACCATCAGGAAGCCGACGGCGAGACCGGCGAGTCCGATGACCGAGCCGAGGCGGATCGCCCAGCTGGTGGCCCGGTCGGCGAGCGGCTGGCGCCACAGCACCACCGCCATCACCAGGGTGGCCAGCCACAGCACGACGATCGTCATCCCCATCAGGGAGAACAGGGCCGAGTCCAGCGGGGTTTCCTGGTTGAAGTGGCTGCGCTTCCCCCGGACCACCTGGCCGACGATCACCGCCATCTCGATGACGCTCGCCGCCACGACCACCGTGCCCGCCCACCAGCCGACCCGTCGGCCGCGCGTGAGCAGCGAGTGCATCCAGGCCAGCGTCAGCCCGTAAAGGGTGAAGGAGAGGGAGAACTTGAAGGGCTTGTGCCAGATCGGCGATCCGACCAGCACCCGGTCGTCGACGATCAGCCCGGCCCCCGTGACCAGGGTGAGCACACCCATGGCCGCCGCGAAGACGAGCAAGGGCCGGTGCCATCCTTCGATGTGGTTACGCATCTTGCACCCCCGTAGTGGATACCGGCACTATCCAGTATCCGATAGCTCGACTATCCATAATGTCGTCCGAACCCGCAAGCCCCTGGGCCGTACGAAAGAGAGAATTCACCTTGCGCATGGGAGAGTTGAGCCGCGTAAGCGGCGTGCCAGTGCCCACGATCAAGTTCTATCTCCGCGAAGGCCTGCTGCCCGCCGGTGAGTTGACCAGCCCCAACCAGGCCCGCTACGGCGAAGAGCACGCCCGCAGGCTGCACTTGATCCGCGCCCTCACCGACGTCGGCAGCCTCCCGCTGGCCTCCGTCGCCAAGGTGCTGGAGGCGGTGGACGACCGCGAGCGGCCGGTCCACAAGCTGCTCGGCGCCGCCTCCGGCACGCTCACCCCCGTCTACGCGCCGGATCCCGACCCCGCCAACAGCGAGCGCGCCCGGGCGCTGGTAGCGGATCTGATCGCGCGCCGCGGCTGGCAGGTCCAGGCCGACA
The DNA here is from genome assembly GCF_018614075.1 of Streptomyces sp. ISL-94. Classification (GTDB taxonomy): domain Bacteria; phylum Actinomycetota; class Actinomycetes; order Streptomycetales; family Streptomycetaceae; genus Streptomyces. The sequence goes on from NZ_JAGGOZ010000014.1 coordinate 97,682, forward strand.
GTGCGCCGGCGGTCGCGCTCACCGCCGCCGCGTCCGCCGTGCTGGCGGTCGGACTCGGGGACTATCTGGACTACCTGGACGAGTTCGCGGCGTCCGCGGAGCAGGTCGCAGCCGCCGACCTCTCCTTCGTCGCGCGCGCCGAGGCCGCGGAGGACAAGGTGGAGCGGGTGGTGCTGGGCACCGTCCTCGGCGACGCCATGCTGGCCGCCCTGCGCCGGCTCGCCCAAGTCGACGCCTCCGCGCGGCGCTACCCGGGGCCGGCCGGCACACCGGATGCCGGGGAACCGACTTCCGGATAAGTGTTATCCAAGCCCCGCTCGACGGTCTCCCAGTCATCGGGCATCATCGACCGCCGGTACGGACGGGGATCATCACATGAGTACTCAGCACACGGCAGAGCTGGTGGCAGCGGCCCGCGCGGGCGATCCCCGCGCGCAGGACGAGCTCGTCGCCGCCCATCTGCCGCTGGTCTACAACATCGTCGGGCGGGCCCTGAACGGGTCCTGCGACGTGGACGACGTGGTGCAGGACACCATGCTGCGGGCGCTCGACGGGCTGGGCGGCCTGCGCGCCGACGACAGCTTCCGGTCCTGGCTGGTCGCGATCGCGATGAACCGGGTCCGGGCGCACTGGCAGTCCCGGCAGAACGGCCTCGGCGAGAGCACGCTGGAGGCGGCCGGCGAGGTCGCCGACCCGGGGGCCGACTTCGTCGACCTGACCGTCGTACGGCTCAACCTGGCGGGCCAGCGGCGGGAGACGGCCCGCGCCACGCGCTGGCTGGAGCCCGACGACCGGGCGCTGCTGTCGCTGTGGTGGCTGGAGTGCGCCGGGGAGCTCACCCGGACGGAGGTGGCCGCCGCGCTGGAACTGCCCCCGCAGCACGCGGCCGTACGGGTGCAGCGGATGAAGGCGCAGCTGGAATCGGCGCGGGTGGTGGAGCGGGCCCTGGACGCGCAGCCGGGGTGCGAGGGGCTGCGGGCGGTGGTGACGGGCTGGGACGGCCGCCCCTCGGCTCTGTGGCGTAAGCGAATAGCCCGTCATGCGCGTGAGTGCGTACGGTGCTCCGGCCTGTGGAGCGGCCTGGTTCCGGCGGAAGGGCTGCTGGCCGGGCTGGCCCTCGTACCGGTCTCGGCGGCCCTGCTGGCAGGAGCGCGCACGGCCGGCGCGGCCGGCTTCGACCCCGCGGGCTCTGCCTTCGCCGAAGGCACCGGAGCGGGCTTCCCCGACGGCACCGGGGCCGGCACCGGCACCGGCACCGGGGCAGACTTCGCCGAAGCCTCGCACCGGATCGAGGCAGCCCCGGAGGGCGGCCGCGGCGCCCTGCGCAGGCGCCGCCAGAACCGCCGCCGGGTCATCGGCGGCGGGGTGCTGGCCGCCTGCGTCGCGGGCGGCGGGCTGGTGTACCTGGGCACGCTCCCCGGAACCGCCGGCCCGAAGGACGGCGGTCCGGCGCCGGCTGCTCCGCTGGCCGCGCTCTCGGCGACCGGGTCGGCACTCCCCCCGGCCTCCCCCTTGCCCTCCGGCTCCCCCTCCGCCTCACCGTCGCCCTCGGCCTCCGCCTCGCCGACCCCCGCGAGCCCGACCCCGGCGCGGACCCGCAGCACGCCGCCGACCCCGCGAGCCTCGGCTCCGGCGCCCGCGCCCGCCCCGCAGGGCGCCGCGGGGCAGGTCGTCGCCCTGGTCAACGCCGAGCGGGCCGCGGCAGGCTGCGGTCCGCTCCAGGAGGACGCGCAGCTGCGTACGGCCGCTCAGCGGCATTCCGACGACATGGTGAACCGGGACTTCTTCTCGCACACCAATCCCGACGGCGCGGACCCGGGCCGGCGGACGACCGCCGCCGGGTACAAGTGGTCGACATACGGGGAGAACATCGCGAAGGGACAGCAGACCCCGCAGTCGGTCATGGACTCCTGGATGAAGAGCCCGGGCCACCGCGCGAACATCCTCAACTGCTCCTTCAAGGACATCGGAGTCGGCATCCACCAGGGCGCGGGCGGTCCCTGGTGGACGCAGAACTTCGGGGCGCGGTGACCGGCTCGCGGGTGCGGTTCAGCGCTGGATGCCGCGCAGCTTCTCCGGGTTGATGGCGAGCCGCAGCGCGGTGATCCGCCCGTCCACCGCCTCGAAGGTGAGGGCGCCGGCGTTCACTCCGCCGGACACCAGGAGCAGGCCCGGCACGCCGTTGATCTCGGCGGGGCGCATCTCGACGCCCTGAACCTCGGGCTTGGCCAGGACGCCGAGGAACCAGCGGGCGACGTGGTCGGGCCCGTACAGCGGACGGCGGGCGGCGGTGACGACTCCGCCGCCGTCCGACCAGGAGACGACGTCGGGGGCGAGGAGGGCGAGCACGGCGTTGAGGTCCCCGCCGGTGCAGGCCTCGCGGAACTTCTCGGCGACCTCGCGCTGTTCGGCGGGCTCGGCGGTGAACCGCGGGCGGCGGGCCTGCACGTGCTCGCGGGCGCGGTGCGCGGACTGGCGGACGCTCACCTCGGACTTGCCGATGACCTCCGCGATTTCCGCGTAGGTGTACCCGAAGACCTCCCGGAGCATGAACACCGCCCGTTCGGTCGGGGTCAGGGTCTCCAGCACGACCAGGACCGCCATCGAGACGGTGTCGGCCAATTCGGCCTCCTCCGCGATGTCGGGCGAGGTGAGGAGGGGCTCGGGGAGCCACGGGCCGACGTACGCCTCGCGGACGACCTGGGCCGACTTGAGCCGGTTCAGGCTCAGGTTGGTGACGGTGCGCACCAGATAGGCCTTGGGGTGCTCGACGGCCGCCCGGTCCGTCCGGTTCCAGGAGAGCCAGGCGTCCTGGACGATGTCCTCGGCGTCGGCGACGCTGCCCAGCATCCGGTAGGCGGCGGCGAAGAGCAGTCGCCGGTGCTGCTCGAAGGCGTCGGTGTCCGTGCGGGTGTCTGTGTCGGTCATGCGGCTCACCGTGGCATCCGCAACCTGAACGATCAAGGAGCGGCTCAGCGTCCGGCCAGAGCGCGCAGCCCGTCGACGCAATTCGCGTGGGCCGGGCTCCACCCCAGTTCCGCCTTCGCCTTGGCGTTGGACACCCGCATGCTCGTCGTGGCCATCGTGTAGGCGTAGGAGAAGGGGCGCATCAGCCAGGCGGGTGCGTTCATCGGCTCCGGGGCGCCGAACGCCTCGGCCACCGCCCTGACGTGTGCGCCGAAGCCCATCGGGCTGTCGTCCACGATGTTGTACGCCTGCCCCGGCCGGCCGCCTTCGACGGCCAGGGCGACGGCCCGGCCGGCGTCGGCCAGGTCCACCCACGGCAGGACCCTTCCGTGGTCGGCGACCGCCGGAAGCCTCTTCTTCCGCAGCATCTCCACGAGCGCCTCGGTACCCCCGGCGCCGTAGAAGAGGCCGAAGCGCAGGGCGATGCCCTCGATGCCCTCGGTGCCCAGCACCAGCCGCTCCTTGACCCGCATGCCGTCGAGGTGGCGTTCCACGGCGCGGTCCCCGGCCGGGCCGAACCGGTCGGCGTCCTCGGTGATGACGTGGTCGCCGAAGTCGCCGTATCCGTAGCCGAAGACCATCGACTCGGCGATGAAGCGGCGGGCGCCGACGGTGCGGGCGGCCTCCATCAGGTGGCCGGTCCCGATCCGTCGCAGGTCGTCGGTGGCGAACATGTCCTTGTGCCGCATGGGCGCCTTGCGCAGGGCGGTTGCCGCGTGCACGACCGTGTCGACCTTGAGCCCGTCGACCGCGCGGAGCAGCTGGTCGCGGTTCATCAGGTCGGCCCTCACATCGGCTCCGGCGCCCCGGCCGAGGCCGATCACGGTGTATCCGGTGCGGGTGAGCGCTGCGGCGATGTGGCGTCCCAGGACTCCGCTCGCCCCTGCCAGCAGTACGTTCTTGGTGTCGTTCATGCTCATGGGACAAGCCACCTCCGCCGAACGTGACACCCTTCGGATGTGACCTGCATCACACGATGAGGCTTCCCGATCGACCCTCGGCCCCAGCCCGGCCGGAGGGTTTCTCGAAGACGGCTGGAGGCCGCCCGCCGGTCCGGCCCCCCTTTGCATCAGAAGCGGGGCAGGATGGGGGCTGGAGGCAAATGACCTGATCACCGGGGGTGGCGACCATGCGTAAGGGGAGGAAGGAACTCCGGCCGCATCAGCGCGAGGCAGTCGACGCCGTGGTGCGGGCACTGGAGCTGCCCGCCGACGGCCGGGTGCCCGAGACCGGTCTGCGCACCCAGGTGATCATGGCCACGGGCTCGGGGAAGTCCTTGGTGGCCGTCCGCTCGGCCGAGGAACTGCGGGCCGGTCGGGTGCTCGTGCTGGTGCCCTCCCTGGATCTGCTGGTGCAGACCGCGACGACCTGGCGGGAGGGCGGCCGCACCGGCCGGTCCCTCGGCGTCTGCTCGCTGCGCGGGGAGGACGCGGGCGTGCCGACCACCACCGATCCGGCCGAACTGGCCCGCTGGGCCGGCCCGTCGGGGGCCCGGGTGACGGTGTTCGCCACGTACGCCTCGCTCGGCCTGGGGACCCTGGAGCGCGCCCATCTGGCGGGGCTCCCGGGCTGGGACCTGATCGTGGTCGACGAGGCGCACCGGACCTCCGGGCGGATCGGCAAGCCCTGGGCGGTGGTGCACGACAACACCCGGATCCCGTCCCTGCGGCGGCTCTACATGACGGCCACGCCCCGGGTCTGGCAGGACGGCGAGGAGGCCGGGGAAGGCGAGGAGAGCGCCGGAGGCGAGGAAAGCGCGGGAGGCGAGGACAGCGCGGCGAGCGGGCGGCGCGGGCGGGGCGAGCTGGTGGCGTCCATGGAGGACGATCCACGGGGGACCTTCGGGGCGCGCTGCTACACGCTCCCCCTGTCCGAGGCCATCGACCGGGGGATCTGCGCCCCGTACCGGGTGGTGTGCGTGGACGTCACCGATCCGGACTTCCGGTCGGCCGTGCTGCTGGGCCGCGACGGGCGCTCCGACGCGGTGCGCGGGGCGCGGCTGGCGGCCCTCCAGACGGCGCTGGTGAAGGCGGCCGCCCACGAGGGGTTCCGGCGCACGCTCGTCTTCCACCACCTGACCAAGGAGGCGGAGGCCTTCGCGGCCGGGCTGCCGGAGGTGGCGAAGCGGCTGCGGCTCACCAGCCGCAGCCCCTTCCCGGTGTATCCGCGTACCGTCTGGGCGGACTGGCTGTCCGGGCAGCACTCGGCGGCCCACCGGCGGCGGGTGCTGGGCGCGTTCGCGGACGGCCGGATCGCCGAGAAGGCCTTCCTCGGCAGCGTCCGCGTGCTGGGCGAGGGCGTGGACACCAAGGAGTGCGACTCCGTCTACTGGGCCGACGTACGGGGTTCCATGCCCGACCTCGTCCAGGCCGTCGGGCGGGCGCTGCGGATCCGGCCCGGGGAGGGGAAGGTCGCCTCGCTGGTGGTGCCGGTGCTCCTGGGCCCCGGAGAGACGCCCGAGTCGATGCTCACCTCGCGGGCGTACGGGGACCTCGCGCGGCTGCTGGAGGCGCTGCGGGCGCACGATTCCCGGCTCGTGGAGTCCCTGGCCCAGCCGCAGGCACCGAGCCGGACGGCTCCCCCGGAGGCCCCGGCGGCCTCCGGGGTGCGGACCGGCGCGCAGGCGCTGCTGAGCTTCTCCACTCCGCGGGATCCGGCGCTGCTGGCCGCCTTCGTCCGGCTGCGCGTCCTGCATCCGGAGCGCGAGCACTGGCGGCGCGGGATCGAGGCCGCCCGGATCTACGCCGCCACCGCCGGGGACCTCAAGGTGCCGTTCGGCTTCAAGGTGCCGGCGACCGGCGGGCCGTGGCCGCCCGGGCTGGCGGGGTTCCCGCTCGGCCAGTGGATCGCGGACGCACGGCGCACGTACCGCCGGGGCGCGCTCGGCCGGGAGCGGGTGGCGCGGCTCGACGAACTGGGCATGGTGTGGAGCCACTTCGACGTGGCCTTCGAGGAAGGACTGGCGGCGGCCCGCGCGTGGGCGGCGGAACACGGCCATCTGCTGCCGCCGGCGGATGCCACCTGGCACGGCGCGCCGGTCGGGGTGTGGGTGAAGAACCAGCGGGCCGCGGCCCGCCGCGAGGGGCCGGGGGCCCTGTCTGTGGAGCGCCGGGAGGCCCTGGAGGCCATCGACGCCTCGTGGTGTCCCGCGTGGGAGATCTCCTGGCAGCGGGCCTTCCACCTGACCCGGGTCCATCTGGACGGGGGCGGCCGGCTGCCGCTGGGCGCCGGCAAGGTGGTGGTCCAGGGCGAGGACCTGGGCGCGTGGGTCCGCGCGCAGCGGCTGAACTGGGAGCGGCTGTCCTGGGCGCAGCGCTGGCTGCTGGAGCACACCCTCGGCGTGACCCCGGCGACGGAGGCGGAACGCCCGCCGCCGCGCCGGAGCCACGCCGCCGCGTGGGCGGACCACCTGGAGGCGGCACGGCAGTTCCACGCCCGCGAGCGGCACCTCAGGGTGCCCCGTACCCATGTCGAGCCGGTCGCCGGCCGGGAGCTGCGGCTGGGCGCCTGGATCGCCAACCAGCGCTCCCGAGCGGGTTCCCTCTCCCCGGAGCGGGTCGCGGCGCTGACCGCGCTGGGGATGCGCTGGTCGGCGCCCCGCGCCTGAGCCGTCTCTTTCGGATCTTGTCGGCCAGGCCCACGGCAGCCGGCACCGCGGGCTCGGCCGACAAGATCCGAAAGGACGGGCCTAGGGCCTGTTCTCGGTTG
>NZ_JAGGOZ010000149.1 GCF_018614075.1 Streptomyces sp. ISL-94
CCTGAAAGCCATACCCGGTGTCTCTGGATCTCTGGACCTTACGACGGCCCGTTCAACCCATGCCAACAACGTAGGACCTCCTGAGCCCAGTTCCCCGCCCTGGTCCTGGAGCAAACCCCGGCACTCGGGCGGGGCCGGCTCAGCGCTTGCGGGCGAGGGTGAGGCCGTCCGCGACCGGCAGCAGCACCGACTCGACCCGGTCGTCCGCACGGACGTGCGCGTTGAACTCGCGGATGGCCAGGGCATTGCCCGTGGCGTCGGCGCGGGCCGCCTCACCCCCGTAGAGGACGTTGTCGGCGAGGAGCAGCCCGCCGGGGCGCACGCGCGGCACCAGCTGGTCCCAGTAGGCCTGGTAGCCGGTCTTGTCCGCGTCCAGGAAGACGAGGTCGATCACCGGCTCGGGCGGCAGCGCCGTCAGCGTCTCCAGGGCGGGGGAGATCCGCAGGTCGATCCGGTCGGCGACCCCGGCCTCCTTCCAGGCCTGCTGCGCGATCGAGGTCCATTCCTCGGAGATGTCGCAGGTGATGACGCGCCCGCCGGATTCCAGCCCCTCGGCCAGCGCGATCGTGGAGTAGCCGGTGAAGGTGCCCACCTCCACGATCCGCCGGGCGCCGGTGAGCCTGGCCAGCAGGGTGAGGAGCACCGCCTGCTCGTGCGGGACCTGCATTTCGGCGGGCCCGCCGAGCGTACGGGTGCGCGCGACCAGCTGCTCCTGGACGGGGCTCGGCGGTTCGGCCTGCGCGACGAGGTAGGCGTAGACCTCGGGGGTGAGGTGCACGGTCTTCACGTCGTCCGGGTTCCTGCTCATGTCGTACGTCCCTTCGTGGGATGCGGGGGTGGCGGGGGCGCGGCCGGCGGCGTGCCGAGGGGGCCGCGCGGGGGCCGGTCGACGACGCGGACCTCCCGGGGCGGGGCTCCGAGGCCGCGGGCGAGGGCCCGTACGCCGTCCTCCGTCAGCGGGCCGCCCCCCGCGACGCGCAGGTCGTACGTCTCCCCGAGCAGCGCGTCGGCGGCGCGCACGCAGGTCACGTCGGCCCCGGGGAGCAGGGCGCGGAGCCGGGCGGCGATGCCGTCGAGGTCCTGCCGGACGCCGTGGGGCTTGACCGGGCGGGCGCGTCGGCCCAGGCGCAGGAACTGCCGGTCCCCGAGCGGCCGGACCAGGTCGTCCATCGCGTGGTGGGCGGGGTGGCTGCCGTCGGGGAGGGCGGAGAGCCGCGGTCCGGAGACGGTGAGCGGGATCTCCCGGCCTTCGCGGGGGCCGGCGAAGGAGACGTCGTCGAGCAGGGTCCACGGGCCGTCCGGGTCCCAGCCGGTCCGGTGGGCGACGGCGCCGGCCTCGGTGGAGCCGAGCACCTCGACCATGGCGGTGCGCCGGCCGTCGCTCAACCTGACGGCATCGGGCGGCAGTTCGGCGGAGCTGTGGAGAAAGGTGATGTGCTCGAAGGCGGCGAGCCAGCGGGGGTGTCGGGCCAGGATCCGGAAGGTCCCGGGGACGGCGACGACGGCGATCCGGCGGGCCGTGACCGGGGGCGGCGGACAGTCGGAGGCCGGCCAGAACCAGACGGGCAGCCGGGTCACGGCGGGCAGCAGCACCGTCGCGGAGGCGCCGTAGGCGTGCCGGGAGGGAGCGAAGCTGACGAGGGCCTGCGGCTCGTACGGGCGCAGCAGGCGGGCGAGTTGCTCACTGTCGGCGCGCAGCCGGGCCCCGGGGAGGGTCCGCCGGACGGGTTCGCGGGTGGAGCCGGAGGTGGGGAAGGCGTAGTCCCGCGCGACGAGCCGCTCCAGCACGTCGGCGGCCTCCGCGGCGTCGAGCGCGTCCCACGCCAGCTGCCAGGCCCGGGCCGGGGGCTCGGCCGTTCCCTCAGCCGGGGTCCCGATCCCGGGCCGGTCCCACAACGCGTCGAAGGGGAGCGCTTCGTAGGCCGGTGCCGTGTCGCGCCCGGCCGGGCCGGCGTGCGGTGCGGCGGTCACGGGCGGGAGACCGGCTCGGCCGGGGCCGCTTCCGGGATCTGCCGCGCCCGCGCTCCGTACGCATCCACCGCTTCGGTCATCACCGCTGCTCCTCGCTGTCGTCGCTCTCGTCCAGGACCTCCGCGGTCCGCGGCCGGTCCGGGTCCACAGGTGCGATCGCGGCGGCGAGCCGGTCCGGCAGGCGTGCGGAGTCGAGGATCACCGCTGGGTCCGTGCGGTCGGGTGGCAGCGTGCGGGGGCACCCGGCTGCTCAACGACGGCGGGGCCGGGTGGAAACGGCGCGGCTCCGTCCCGCCGCCTCCATCGCCCCCTGATGAGCAGGGTGGTTGTCACGGTCGGGCGGGCAAGGAGCCGCCCGGCCACAGCACTAGCCGCGCGGTACGACCGTGCTCAGCACCTGTGGCAGCGGGTACCAGTCGGCGGAGATGATCGACGCGTGCCGGCCGGCGAGGAGGGCGAGGCGGTCGCGTGCCTGGGTCTCGGTCGGGCGGGTGGAGTCGATGGCGGGGGCGACGTTGTGGGCGTCGGTGGCGATCAGCAGGTAGTGGTTGCGGTCGTACCAGCCGGTGTCGATGGTGCCCGAGGCGTACGCGCTCGCGTCCCCGTCGAAGATCACGAACCAGGGGCGCAGGGAGGCGTCGGTGTAGCGGGTGACGCGCGGGTCGCCCGCCTCGGCCCGGTGGACGGCGGGGAAGGCGGCGGCCTGGCCGAGCCGGCCCTGGGCGGCGAGGGAGCGCAGGTGGGTTGCGTACTCTCGGTCGGTCCACAGGGTGTCGGAGCCGTTGCCCTCCTCCACGGTGCCGGGTATCAGCTCGACGATGAACTTGCCGGCGAGCGCGGCGCGGCTGGGCCAGGCCCCGGCGCGGGCGGCGGTGTCGAGGTCGGGGTGGCCGGCGGCGAGCTGCCCGGGGCGGTAGACGGCGTCGCCGAGCTTCCCCGTGAGCAGCGCGTCGAGTTCGGCCGGGCCGCGGCCGAGGTTGGCGGCGAAGCCGTCCTTGAGTTCCAGTTTGAGGACGACCGGCCGGTGGCCGGGGTGGGCGTCGTGCCAGCTGCGGATGTCGGAGAGGCAGCCCGCGAGGTTCTGGTTGCGGGACTTGGTGCGCAGCTGGGCCGGGCTGGTGGCGTTCTCGCAGTTGCTGTCGTTGCCGAAGGGGTTGTCGTGGGAGACCCGCCAGGAGCTGCCGAAGAAGTTGGTCCACACGTCGAGTTCGAGCATGGCGGCGCCCGAGTCCAGCGCGTCGGCGAAGTAGGGGTACTTGGCCTTCTCGTAGGCGTTGTGCACGCCGACGCCGGTCGATCCCGCGTACGGGAGGTCGCCCGAGGTGCCCGCGGCGCCGGCCGGGGCCGTGCCCAGTGCGAGGGCGGCGGCCGCCATCCGGTTGCGCAATCTCATACTCTCGGCTCCCGTCGACTCTGTGGGGGGTTCAAGTCGCCTGGAGGATATGGGAGTTGAATGACGGGCGGAAGGCCGGGAAGTGGCGCGGCGCCGGCCGGGCGGGCCACTGTGACGACGGACACGCACCCGGGACGGAACCCGGGGCGCCACTCCCCCCATCGAACGAAGAGTCGACGGCGTCAGCGGGGCGGGAGTAGGACCACATGTTCAGCAAGGTGCGCGGGCCGGTCCTACGGGCCTCCGTGTTCTTCGGCCTCTGCGCGCTGCTCGTCACAGGTGGCGCGTACGTCTGGGAACTGTGGGGCGTGGCCGCCCACCGTGCAGACGGGGACGCCGCGCTGGGCACCTACCAGCAGGACCCGGAGCGGGCCGACCGGACGGCGGCCGCCGTACTGGACGGGAACGTCCGCGAGGACCCGAACCCGCCGATGGACGGCAAGGCCTTCGGCGCCGGCGCCGTGAACTGGAAGTCGGCCGGATGGGCACCCTCGGACCCCCTGGAGGCCCGGCCCGCGCCCGCCGAGCCCGCGATCGGCGCGCTCTTCTCCCCCGGCTCCGACGGCGACCCCGACCACCACTGCTCGGCTGCCGTGGTCCACTCGCCGGGCGGCGACCTCATCGCCACCGCCGCCCACTGCGTGTACGGGGCGGGCTTCCGCACGAACCTCGCCTTCGCCCCCGGCTACCGCGACGGCGTGGCCCCGTACGGCGTGTGGGTGCCCACCCGGATCGACGTGGACCCGCGCTGGACCGAGGTCCAGGACCCCGACCACGACGTCGCCTTCGTCCGGCTGCGCCGCCCCGGCTACCCCGGTCAGCGACTGGAGGACGTCACCGGCGCCGCGACGGTCTCCTTCCGGCCCGAACTGCCCGCGCCGGCCCGGGTCGTGGGCTATCCGAACGACTCCGAGCAGCCGCTGGACTGCCGCAACACCGCCCGCGCGGCGGGGCCGACGCAGCTGCGGGTCGACTGCGCGGACGTTCCCAACGGCACCAGCGGCGGTCCGGTGCTGACGGACGGCCACACGCTGATCGGCGTGATCGGCGGCCGTGACGGCGGCGGCGACGACGCGACCTCGTACAGCAGCTACTTCGACGACGGCGTCCGCGCGCTGTACGAGCGCGCCACGAAGTCCCCGAACCGCGCCTAGCGCTGCGACCGCAGGGCGTCCGGGTGGTGTGCCGACAGTGTCGTGGAGTGCTTTTCTAGAAAGACCCTCTAGTAACGGGTATTGCTAGGCTCTCCGCCACATCCAAGCGGACAACACCACAACGGACACCGACGGGACTGGACCATGTCTCCCAAGCAGCAACGCGGCGAAGCCACCGTCGACCTCCTCCTCACCGCCGCCCTCCGGGTGTTCGCCGAGTCCGGCCAGCAGGGGTTCACCGTGAACGCGGTCGTCTCGGCCAGCGGGGTGAGCCTCGGCAGCCTCTACCACCACTTCGGCAGCTTCGACGGCCTCGCCGCCGCCCTGTACATCCGGTGCATGGACATGCTGTGCGACGACATGGTCGCCGCGCTGAACCGGTGCCGCACCGCGCGCACCGGCCTCCGCTCGTGGGTGACGTCCTACCTCCGCTTCACTCAGGAGCACCGCGACGTCGCGCTCTTCCTGCACGCCTCGGCCTACTCCGGCTACCTGGTGGCGCACGCCGAGGAGATCGGCGCGGCCAAGGCGGCCAAGTTCGCGGCGATCATTGATTGGCTGCGGGTGCGTGTCGAGCGCGGCGAGATCGCCCCGCTCCCGGCGCCCGTGATCGAGGTCATGGTCATGGGCCCGCTCACCGAGGCCGCGCGCCGCTGGCTGTCCAGCACCTACGAGATCGACCTCAACGAGGCCGCCCGCTACCTGCCCGAGCTCATCTGGCGCTCCCTGCGCCCGGAGCCCGAACAGGGCTGAGCGGCGCTGAGCGTGGCGGGTCGGGCTGCTGGGTGGTTGTCCTTACCGTCGTCGTCCATGCCGCCGAGTGTCCGGGGGCCGGGGGCCGCAGGCCACGCCCGCACCCGGGGCGCCTTGAGGCGTGCCGGGGGCGGACGGACTCACACGCGGGGCGCCCGCGCGCAGCGGTACCGGGCGCCGCGGATCAGCGCGGCAGGGATCCGTACGAGACGCCCGTGAGCTTCTCGGAGGCCGCCCAGAGCCGTTCGCCGGACGCGTCGTCGAGGGTCCACTTCGCCCGCCAGGAGCGGGCCGGCGCCCCGCGCCAGCCGAACCGCGGGCCGATGAAGGCGTCCTGCCGGACCCCGGGCGCGGTGGCCGCGTACAGCGTGGGCAGCGCGCCCCCGGCGGCGGGCTGCGCGATGACGTCGTTGGCGATCGCCGCCCCTCGCGCGAAGAGCGTGCCGCCGTCCTGCGCCGCGCCGGCGTGCAGGTTGGTGGAGGCGTAGCCGGGGTGGGCGGCGGCCGCGACGATGGTGGATCCGGCGGCGGTGAAGCGGCGGGACAGCTCGTGCGTGAAGAGCAGATTCGCCGTCTTGGAGCGGCCGTAGGCCACCCAGCGCCGGTAGCCGCGCTCGTATCCCAGGTCGTCGAGGTCCATGTTCCCCAGCGCGTGGAACCCGCTGGAGACGTTGACGATCCGTGCCCCGGGGGCGGCGGCCCGCAGCCGCGGCAGCAGCAGTCCGGTCAGCGCGAAGTGCCCGAGGTGGTTGACCCCGAGCTGCATCTCGAAACCGTCGGCCGTCCGCCCGTACGGCAGGGCCATCACGCCCGCGTTGTTGATCAGCAGGTCCAGGGCGGCGTGCCGCTCCCCGAACGCCTTCGCGAACTCCCGTACGGATGCCAGCTCCGCGAGGTCGAGGGCGGCGAACTCTGCTTCGGCGCCCGGCACTTCGCCGCGCAGCCGGGTCACGGCGGCCCGGCCGCGCGCGGCGCTGCGGCAGGCCAGCACCACGCGGGCCCCGCGCCGGGCGAGCTCGCGGGCGGCCACGTAGCCGATCCCGCTGTTGGCCCCCGTCACGACGGCGGTCCGGCCCCTCTGGTCGGGGATGTTCGTGGCGTTCCAGCCGGGCATGGCAGCTCCCTCGCGACGCGGTGGGTTACCGAGGGTAGACCCCTGGGCCCGGGATCGGCGGCGGGGGTCGGCAGCACGGCCCGAAGGCGCAGGCCAGTAGGCTGCGGGTCGGCACCCCCTTTCCGCTTTCCCCTTCCTGTTCCGAGGTACCGCGCGTGAGCTCCGCACCGCCCCCCATACCCGTGACGGTCGTCGGCCTCGGCGCCGACGGCTGGTCCGGGCTCACGGCCGCCGCGCGGTCCGCGCTGGCCGGCGCCGAGGTGCTGATCGGCGGGCCGCGCCAGCTGGACCTGCTGCCGTCCGCCGACTGTCCCGGTGAGCGGGTGGCGTGGCCGAGCCCGCTGCGCCCGGCCGTTCCGAAGCTGATGGCCGAGCACGCGGGCCGCCGGGTCGCGGTGCTGGCGAGCGGTGACCCGATGTTCTACGGGATCGGCCGCGCCCTCGCCGAGGAGCTCGGGCCTCGGTCGCTGCGCGTCCACCCCCACCCCTCGTCCGTCTCCTACGCCTGCGCCCGCCTGGGCTGGCCGGTCGAGGACACCGAGGTGCTCACGGTCGTCGGCCGCCCGGTGGCCCGGCTCGCGGCCGCGCTGTACGAGGGGCGGCGGCTGCTGGTGCTCAGCGCCGGAGCGGTGTCCCCGAACGAGATCGCCGCTCTGCTTCGAGAGCGGGGCTTCGGCCCGAGCCGGATGCGGGTGCTGGAACAGCTCGGCTCCGAGCGCGAGGACACGTACGAGGGCGTGGCCGACGGCTGGGACCACCCGCCGGGCGATCCCCTGAACGTAGTGGCCGTGGAGTGCCGCCGGGACCCCGCCCACCCGGCCCCCCGCCTCGGCGCGACCCCCGGCCTGCCGGACAACGCCTACGAGCACGACGGCCAGCTCACCAAGCGCCGGGTCCGGGCCGCGACCCTGTGCGCGCTGGCCCCGGCCCCCGGCGAGCTGCTGTGGGACATCGGCGGAGGCTCCGGCTCCATCGGCATCGAGTGGATGCGGACGCACCCCTCGTGCCGTGCGGTGGCGGTGGAGCGCGTACCGGAGCGGGCGGAGCGGATCGCACGCAACGCGGCCGTGCTCGGCGTGCCGGGCCTGCGCGTGATCGTCGGCGCGGCGCCGGAGGCCCTCGCCGGACTGCCCTCCCCCGACGCGGTCTTCATCGGCGGCGGACTGACCGCGCCGGGACTGCTCGACGCGGCCTGGGCGGCCCTGGCCCCCGGCGGCCGGCTGGTGGTCAACACCGTCACCCTGGAGTCGGAGGCGGTCCTCACCGACCGCTACCGCCGGCACGGCGGCGAACTCGTGAAGCTCTCGGTCGCGCACGCCGTGCCGGTCGGCGGCTTCACGGGCTGGCGGCAGGCGATGCCGGTCACCCAGTGGTCAGTGACAAAGGCGACGAACGAGAAGGATCAAGCATGACCGTGTACTTCATCGGCGCGGGCCCCGGCGCCGCCGACCTCATCACGGTGCGCGGTGCCCGGACCCTGGCCGCCGCCCCCGTCTGCCTGTACGCGGGCAGCCTCGTCCCCCGCGAGCTGCTGGCCGAATGCCCGGCGGACGCGCGGCTGGTCGACACCTCGCAGCTGAACCTGGACGAGATCACCGCCGAGTGCGTACGGGCCCACGCGGCGGGCCAGGACGTGGCGCGGCTGCACTCCGGCGACCCGTCGATCTTCAGCGCGGTCGCGGAGCAGATGCGGCGGCTCGACGCGGCCGCCATCCCCTACGAAGTCGTCCCGGGCGTCCCGGCCTTCGCGGCGGCGGCGGCCGCGCTGAAGCGGGAGCTGACCGTGCCGACCGTCGGCCAGACCGTGATCCTGACCCGGATCGCCCAGCAGGCCACGCCGATGCCGCCGGGCGAGGACCTGGCCACGCTGGGCCGCAGCGGTGCGCTGCTGGTGCTGCACCTGGCCACCCGCTACGTGGACCGGGTCGTCGACGAACTGCTGCCCCACTACGGGGCCGAGTGCCCGGTGGCGGTGGTGGCGATGGCCAGCCGCCCCGACGAGCTGATCCTGCGCGGCACGCTGGCCGACATCGCGCCGCAGGTGAAGGAGCACGGCCTGGTCCGCACCGCGGTCATCGTGGTGGGCCGCACGCTGGGCGCGGAGCAGTTCCGCGACAGCCACCTGTACTCCCCCGAGCGCGACCGGCATGCCTGCTGAACCGGGCCCCCGCCCGGCCCGCCACGTCCTGGTCCTGGGCGGCACGACGGAGGCCCGCCGCCTCGCGGAGGCGCTGGCCCCCGACCCCTCGTGCCGGGTGACCAGCTCGCTGGCGGGCCGGGTCACCGCGCCGGTCCTGCCGCCCGGCGAGACCCGGGTCGGCGGTTTCGGCGGCATCGCGGGCCTCGCGGCCTGGATCGTCGCCCACGAGGTCACGCACGTCATCGACGCCACCCATCCCTTCGCGGAGCGGATGAGCTTCCACGCGGCCGAGGCGCAGGCGCTCACGGGCGTCCCGCTGCTGGCGCTGCGGCGCCCCGGCTGGACGCCGGAGCCCGGCGACGACTGGACCTTCGCGGACTCCCTCGCCGAGGCGGCCGACCGGCTGCCCGGCCTCGGCGCCCGCGCGTTCCTGACCACCGGCCGGATGGGGCTGCACACCTTCGCGCACCTCACCGACACCTGGTTCCTGGTGCGCTCGGTGGATCCCCCGGCCGCGCCGGTGCCGCCGCGGCTCGAAGTCCTGCTGGACCGGGGCCCGTTCACCCTGGCCGGCGAGCGGGAGCTGCTCGCCCGGCACCGGATCGACGTCCTGGTCACCAAGGACAGCGGCGGCTCGGCCACCGCCCCCAAGCTCACCGCGGCCCGCGAGGCCGGCATCCCGGTCCTCGTCGTCCGCCGCCCGGCGGTCCCGGAGGGCGTACGGGAGGCGGGCTCGGTGGCCACGGCCCTGAACTGGCTCGGCAGCGCGGAGACTTCGTAACACCTTCGCAGGATCTTCGTAGGCGGCCTTCGCAGACCTTCGCAGACCTTCGCAGGGCGAAAGGGCCCGGTGTCCGGGGGGCGGTCCACCGCCCCCCGGACACCGGGCCCGGTCGTTCACCTCACCCGATCACCGCCACGCTCACGGGTAGCGGCGCGGGGTCCACGTGATCCGCGAGCCGTCGGCCCGCTCGGTGACCTGCGTCTGCGAGGAGCCGATCAGCAGGAGCGTGCGCATGTCCACCTCGGACGGCTCCAGTTCGGCGAGGGTGAGGATCCGCACCGACTGCTCCGGCCCGCCCACGTCGCGGGCGACGACCACCGGGGTCTCGGGGGCGCGCAGCTCCAGCAGCAGCTCGCGGGCCTGGGCCACCTGCCACGTCCGGCTGCGCGAGCCGGGGTTGTACAGCGCGAGGACCAGGTCCGCCGAGGCGGCCGCGCGCAGCCGTTCCGCGATGACCTCCCACGGCTTGAGCCGGTCCGAGAGGGAGATGGTGGCGTAGTCGTGGCCGAGCGGGGCGCCGGCCGCGGCGGCTGCCGCGTTGGCCGCGGTCACCCCCGGCAGGACCCGTACGGGCACGTCCTTGTACTCCGCCTGCGCGGCCACCTCCAGGACGGCGGTGGCCATGGCGAAGACTCCCGGGTCGCCGCCGGAGACCACGGCCACCCGCTGTCCGCGGCGGGCCAGGTCGAGGGCGAACTCGGCGCGCTCCGACTCCACCTTGTTGTCCGAGCCGTGCCGGATCTGGCCCGGCTTCACGGGCACCCGGTCCAGGTACGTGGTGTAGCCGACCAGCACCTCGGCGTCCGCGAGCGCGCGCCGGGTCTGCGGCGTGAGCCACAGCGGTCCCGCCGGCCCGGTGCCGACGACGGCGACCTCGCCGGGCCCGGACGGGACGCTGCCCGGGTTGCCGATCCGGCTGGGCACGACGGCCACGGCGAAGTACGGCACGCTCTGCGGGTCGGTGTCGGCGAGCCGGCCGGTGCGCTCGCCGGCCATGGTGGCGCGCTCGACATAGCGGGCCTCGGCGAGCCGGCCGCTGTTCTCCATCGCGGCGCGCACGGCCGGGAAGGTCCGGCCGAGCTTCATCACGACCGCCGAGTCGGTGGCGGCGAGGCGGGCGGTGAGCTCCTCCTCGGGCAGGGTGCCGGGGAGGATGGTCAGGACCTCCTCGCCCTCCACGAGCGGGGTGCCGAGCCGCGCGGCGGCGGCGCTCACCGAGGTGACGCCGGGGATGACCTCGGTCGTGTAGCGGTCCGCGAGGCGCTTGTGCATGTGCATGTACGAGCTGTAGAAGAGCGGGTCGCCCTCCGCGAGCACGGCCACGGTCCGGCCGGCGTCCAGGTGGGCGGCGAGGCGGGCGGCGGCGGCTTCGTAGAACTCCTCCATCGCGCCCTGGTAGCCGCCCGGGTGGTCGGTGGTCTCGGTGGTGACCGGGTAGACCAGCGGCTCTTCGATGTGGTCCGCGCGCAGGTGCTTCGCGGCGATCGAGCGGGCGATGGAGCGGCCGTGGCGGGCGCTGTGGTAGGCGACGACATCGGCCTCGCCGATCACCTCGACGGCGCGCAGGGTCATCAGGGAGGGGTCGCCGGGGCCGAGTCCGACCCCGTACAGCCGGCCTGCCGTGCCCTGGGTGGTGTCGCTCATTCTTCCTCGCTCGCGATCGCGTTGACGGCGGCGGCCGCGATGGCGCTGCCGCCGCGACGGCCCCGCACGATCAAGTGGTCGAGCTCTGAGGGGTGTTCGGCGAGGGCGTCCTTGGACTCGGCGGCGCCGATGAAACCGACGGGGACGCCGATGACGGCGGCCGGGCGCGGGGCGCCCTCCTCGATCATCTCCAGCAGCCGGAAGAGCGCGGTCGGCGCGTTGCCGACGGCGATCACCGCGCCCTCCAACAGGCCTCGGTCACGCCAGACCTCCAGGGCGGCGGCACTGCGCGTGGTGCCCATCTTCGCGGCGAGTTCGGGGACCGCCGGGTCGGAGAGGGTGCAGATCACGTCGTTGCCGGCGGGCAGCCGCTTGCGGGTGACGCCGCTGGCGACCATCTGCACGTCGCAGAGGATCGGCGCACCGGCGGTGAGGGCCGCGCGGGCGCGCAGCACGACGTCCGGGGTGTAGCCGAGGTCCTTCGGCAGGTCGGTCATCCCGCAGGCGTGAATCATGCGCACCGCGACCTGGGCGACGGAGGCGGGCAGCCCGGCGAGGTCCGCCTCGGCGCGGATCGTGGCAAAGGACTGGCGGTAGATCGCGGCGCCGTCCTTCTCGTACTCGAACACTGTGTACTCGCTCATTTCTTCACTGCGTCTGCGGACTCTGAGATCGTCGGGGAGGTGTTGCGCGCGGCCGAGAGTGCGGCCGCCAGGTCGGGGCGGAAGACCGGCACGGCGGGCTCCCCGTGCACGGACATCGCGTATCCGTCGTTCCCGGTGGCGAGCACGTCCACCCAGGCGGTGCCGCGCGGATGCCCGCACCGGCGCTCGCAACCGGACCAGTGCACGGGCAGCGCACCGGTCGACTCCGCCACGACGGCCCGCGCGTCGGCGCGTACGTCGGCGAGGGCCTTGGCGCAACCCGGCTGCCCCGTACAGGCGGTGACGGACTGCCAGGGATCGTCGGGGGCGACGACGAGGCCGGCGCTCACGAGGCGGGCGTAGCCGTCGATCGGTCTGCGGGTGCTCGCCCGGGGGAGGATGATGCTCCGCCACGGGGTGACGCGCAGCCCGCCCCGGCCCTGGTCGGCGACCTGCACCAGCACCCGCCACTGGGCGGAGCTCAGCCGGCCGAGCGCGGGCAGCACGCACAGCGGCGTCTGGTCGCCGATGCCCGGCCCCCATGGCTGGGGCGGCGCCGCGTACGGCCACGCCACGTCTGGCACGCGCGCCGCGGCGACGCCGACGGCAGCCAGCCGCGCAGCGAACTCCCCCTCCTGGAGCACGTGTTCAGTCGGCAGCTCGGCGACGCGCCAGGCCCGGGTCCCGGCGGCATCGGCGGCGTCCAGGAAGTACTCGGAGGCCAGCAGCGCGGCCCGCGGCGCGTCGGCGGCGGCCACCTCGACGGCATGGGCACCGGCCCCCAGCCGCACCAGCGCCCGCCTGAGGCCGCCCCCTGCCAGCACGGTCACATCAGGATCGAGAGCGGCGACGTCCCCCCGCCCGTCGTCGAGGGCGAAGAGGAACCGCCCGGACAGCGCGGTCGCCCGGCTGCTCGCGCACAGGAGCCGGTCCAGTTCCCCGACCCAGGGCACGACGTCGTCGGACACCGGCGTGGCCACGATGTTCCGCACCCGCTCGTGACTCGGCGCGGGCAGCAGCCCGGCTCCGTCGAGCAGCTCGGCGAGCCCGGCTCCGCACCCGTCGCCGAGCCCGCGCAGCTGCACGTTGCCGCGCGAGGTGAGTTCCAGGTGCCCGTCGCCGAACCGGTCGGCGGCGAGCCCGAGTACGGAGGCCTGCCGGATGCCGAGCAGCCCGCCCGGTAGCCGGATCCGGGCCAGCATCCCGTCGTCGGCCGGGTGCAACCGCAGCGCGCCGGGGCAGGCGTCACCGCGCTCCCGTATGACGGGTTCGTCCCGCGATGCGGCGGAAGGGGGCTGGGGCATGGCGGCGAGCATACCCACGATTCCCCTCCCCCGACCTGTGTCCGTCACCACCCCACCCCACCCGACCAGCCACATCC
>NZ_JAGGOZ010000015.1 GCF_018614075.1 Streptomyces sp. ISL-94
GGCCCGCCCGGCCGCCGGCCCGCCAGGCCCGCCCGGCCGCCCGGCGCGCCAGGCCACCGGCCCCCGGCCCTCGGCCCCCGGCCCCCGGCCCTCGGCCCGCCGGCCCCCGGCCCCAGGCCCTCGGCCCGCCAGGCCACCGGCCGCAGCCGCTCCGAGGTCCGGCGGACGTCGCGATGCCGCTGAGCCGGGCAGCGGATCGGATCGGCTCCGGCGGCCCAGTCGATGTACCGGCCAGCCGCGCAGCGCATACGCAGCGGTGCTGATCCACTAGATTCACGCCCGTGCCCCACAGTCCCCTTCCCGGTCGCTCGCCGTCGCCGTTCACCGGTGCGCTGGTCGCGGGGTCGTTGCTCGTGCTGGGGGTGCTCTGCATCGCTCTGCGCGTGCCGATGGCCGACGCCCTCGTCCAGGGTTTCTCCGCCGCCGAGTGGCAGCCGCCCGCCGCGTATCCGCCGTTCGCGGCGATCCTCTTCACGCCCGCCGCCTGGCTGCCGGCGGGTCTGCTCAAGGCCGTCCTCGTCCTCGGCAACGCCGGCCTGCTCGCCCTGCTCATCCTGCTGTCCTGCCGCCTCGCAGGGCTCCGGGCCCGGCCCGGGCCCGTGCTCGCCGCCACCATCGGCGGGCTGTGGCTGGAGCCCCTCTTCCAGGCCCCGCTCCCCGGGCAGGTCAACCTGGCCCTCGCCTGCCTGGCCGTGTGGGACCTGGGCCGGCCGGCCGCCGCGCTCGGCAAGGGCTTCGCGCTCGGCACCGCCGCCGGGATCACCCTCACCCCGGCGCTGTTCATCCCGTACCTGCTGCTCACCCGCCGCGTCCGCGCCGGGCTGACGGCCCTCGCCGCCTTCGCCGGCACCGCCCTGCTCGGCCTGCTGGTCCTCCCGCAGGCCTCCGCCGACTTCTGGGCCCGGCACTTCCCCGACACCGGCCGGGCCCTGCTCCTGCACTGGCCGCACCTGTGGGTGTGGTGCGTCCCGCTGCTCGCCTTCCTCAGTCGCTCGCCAGCAGCTCGTCGGCGTCCATGATCCGGTAGGCGTAACCCTGTTCGGCGAGGAAGCGCTGGCGGTGCGCCGCGAAGTCCTGGTCGATGGTGTCGCGCGCGACCACCGAGTAGAACCGCGCCTCGTGCCCGTCCGCCTTCGGCCGCAGCACGCGGCCCAGCCGCTGCGCCTCCTCCTGCCGGGAGCCGAAGGTGCCCGACACCTGGATGGCGACCGTGGCCTCCGGCAGGTCGATGGAGAAGTTCGCGACCTTCGACACGACCAGCACGCTGATCTCGCCCTCGCGGAAGGCGTTGAAGAGCTTCTCGCGCTGCGCGTTGGAGGTCTCGCCCTTGATGACGGGCGCGTCCAGGTGCTCGCCCAGCTCGTCGAGCTGGTCGATGTACTGCCCGATGACGAGTGTCTGCTCGCCCTGGTGCTTGCGCACCAGCGCCTCCGTCACCTTCCGCTTCGTCGCCGTCGTCGCGCAGAAGCGGTACTTCTCCTCCGTCTCGGCGGTCGCGTACGCCAGCCGCTCCGCCTCGGTGAGGTTGACCCGGACCTCGACGCAGTCCGCCGGGGCGATGTAGCCCTGCGCCTCGATCTCCTTCCACGGCGCGTCGAACCGCTTGGGCCCGATGAGGGAGAAGACGTCCGACTCGCGCCCGTCCTCCCGTACGAGGGTGGCCGTCAGGCCGAGGCGGCGCCGCGCCTGGAGGTCGGCGGTGAACTTGAAGACCGGCGCCGGCAGCAGGTGCACCTCGTCGTAGACGATCAGGCCCCAGTCGCGGGAGTCGAAGAGCTCCAGGTGCGGGTAGACGCCCTTCCGCTTCGTCGTCAGTACCTGGTACGTGGCGATCGTGACGGGGCGGATCTCCTTGCGGGTGCCGGAGTACTCGCCGATCTCCTCCTCCGTCAGCGAGGTCCGCTTGACCAGCTCGTGCTTCCACTGGCGGGCCGAGACGGTGTTCGTGACCAGGATCAGCGTCGTCGCCTTGGCCATCGCCATGGCCCCGGCGCCGACCAGCGTCTTTCCGGCGCCGCAGGGCAGCACGACCACACCCGAGCCGCCGTGCCAGAAGCCCTCGACGGCCTGCTGCTGGTACGGGCGCAGCGCCCAGCCGTTCTCGGCCAGGTCGATCGGGTGCGCCTCGCCGTCGACGTACCCGGCAAGGTCCTCGGCGGGCCAGCCCAGCTTGAGCAGCGTCTGTTTGATCTGACCGCGCTCGGAGGGGTGCACGGCCACGGTGTCGGGGTCGAGCCGCGCCCCGACGAGGGGGGCGATCCGCTTGGAGCGCAGGATCTCCTCCAGCACGGGCCGGTCGGTGCTGGTCAGGACCAGGCCGTGCACGGGGTGCTTGGAGAGGGTGAGGCGGCCGTAGCGGGCCATGGTCTCGGCGACGTCGACGAGCAGCGCGTGCGGGACGGGGTAGCGGGAGTACTCGACGAGCGCGTCGACGACCTGCTCGGCGTCGTGCCCGGCGGCCCGGGCGTTCCACAGGCCGAGCGGGGTGATCCGGTAGGTGTGGATGTGCTCGGGAGCGCGCTCCAGCTCGGCGAAGGGGGCGATGGCGCGCCGCGCGGCTCCGGAGAGCTCGTGGTCGACCTCGAGAAGGAGGGTCTTGTCGCTCTGGACGATGAGAGGCCCGTTCACACACGTCCCTTTCCGGCGTGGGGTGACCGCCCGGGCGCGGACGGCCAAACCTCCAGTCTGCCGCATCGCCGCGCGGGCGGAGAGCTTCTCGCTGCGCGGGGGCGGCAGGCCGGGGCCCAGGGGGTGTCCGGCGGCCCCCCTAGCGCGATCCCAGACCCCGCAGGAGGCCGGTCAGGCCGCCGTGGAACTCGCGGTCCGGGGTGAGCGTTCCGGCGCCGCGGGCGGCTTCGGTCATGTACGGGAATTCGTCCGCAGGGAGTTCGGCGATCGCGGCGGTGCCGGCGCCGGAGAGGGAGCCGAGGTGCTCCTGCTGGATCGCGCCGATCACGTACGCGAGCACGGCACGCAGGGTGATGATCCGGTCCTCGGGCTCGATCCCGGCCTCGGTGAGGACCCCGAGCAGGGCTTCGCCCCACCGGAGCACGCTGGGGGAGCGGTGCCGGTGGGTGAAGGTGAGCGGGAGGACGGCGGGGTGCGCGCCGACCGTGTCGCGCAGCCGGCCGACGAGGAGCGTGACCCGGTCACGCCACGGGCCGGCGGGCGGCGGTGTGCTGTCGATGGCGCTGAGGACGAGCTCGACGACGAGGGCTTCGAGCTCCTCGCGGTCCTGCACGTAGCGGTACAAGGCCATGGTGCTGATGCCCAGTTCGACGGCGACGGCGCGCATGGACAGGCCCGGGAGCCCGTCGCGGTCGATGACGGCGAGGGCGGCGGCGGCCAGTCGGTCCGGGGTGAGGGAGCGGGGGCGTGGCATGGCGGTTGACAGCGTACGGCATACGCCTACGCTGTAGGTGTACGGCATACGCTTAACACCTGCCCACGCCTGCTGCTCACCGCCTGCCGAAGGGGTTCTCCCATGCAGCTCAGCACCGGTTCCGTCGTCCGGCCCCGCGCGCTCACGGCCGTCATGGACGGCGCGGCCGTCCCCGTCCCCGATCCCGAAGGGCGCCTGGTCCACCTGCAGTTCCGCCGCTTCGCCGGCTGCCCGGTCTGCCACCTGCACCTGCGCTCGGTCGTGCGGCGGCACGCGGAGATCGAGGCGGCCGGCGTGCGCGAGGTCGTCGTCTTCCACTCGACCGCCGAAGAGCTGCGCGAGCACGTGGCCGCCCTGCCGTTCGTGGTGATCGCGGACCCCGGCAAGCGGTTGTACGCGGAATTCGGCGTCGAGTCGTCCTACCGGTCCCTGCTCAGCCCGCGTGCCTGGTGGCCCGTACTGCGCGCGCTCGCCGTCGCCGCGGTCGAGCTGCTGCGGGGGCGGGCGAAGACGCCGGCGCGCGTCCAGGACGGCGGGCGCCTGGGGCTGCCGGCGGACTTCCTGATCGCGCCGGACGGGCGGGTGCTGGCCGCCGGGTACGGGGAGCACGTGGACGACCAGTGGCCGGTGGAAAAGCTGCTGAAGCTCGCGAAGCGGGCAGGTACGGTCGGGGCATGAGCGATGATCAGCAGCGCTTCGTGCCCGACGGCTTCGAGGCGCCCAAGAACTTGGCCGGCGACGGTTTCCGGCTGGAGCCGCTCGGGGCCGAGCACAACGAGCGGGACCTCGCCGCATGGAGCGGCAGCATCGGGCACATCCGGGCCACACCCGGCTTCGGGCGGGACTGGCCGCCCCTGGAGGGGATGTCCGCCGAGGCGAATCTGGCCGATCTGGTGCGCCACGCGGAGGACTTCGCCGAGCGGCGCGGCTTCACGTACAGCGTGCTGGAGGGAGAGGCGGAGGTCATCGGGTGCCTGTACGTCTATCCCGCCAAGGAGCAGCCCGACCGCGTCCACGTCAGCTCCTGGGTGCGGGCCGACCGGGCCCACCTCGACGTGCCGCTGTACGAAACCGTGAGCCGCTGGCTGCGCGAGGTGTGGCCCTTCGACGCCGAGCGGATCGACTACGCGCCCAGGTGAGGCAACGGCCCTGACGCATACGGGGTCTCGACCGGGAGGAGGGCGCGCGCCGCGTCCTCCTCCCCGGCGCGCAGCAGCCCGTGGATCTCCCGGGCCAGCGGGGTCACGTCGCGGATGGCGAGCGTCCACTCGTCGGCGTACGCGCGGGAGGACCGGCCCGACAGGCCCAGCTGGAGCGAGCGGTACGGCAGCGGGTTCAGGTGCAGGTCCCGCTCGGGGTCCCACTGGACGCGGGCCGACGTCCCGCGCAGCGACTGCTGCCAGGCCTCGCGGTCCGCGTGCACCCCGGGCTCGTAGTGGGACAGGCAGGCCCCGCGGAGCGCCTCGTCGAAGCCGGACCGGCTGATCTCGATCGCCAGTACCGTCTCCTGGTCGGGCTTGGAGGCCCAGCCGCAGCGGTACATCATCCACAGGAACGACGGTTTGATCCATGTCATCCGCTCCCGCTTCCAGGCGGGCGGGAAGCGCCCGTCGCGGGCCGCCGGCAGCCCCAGGGACGGGGAGTACGCCTGGTAGACGGTGATCGTGGTGTCGGTGTGCGCCGCGCGGATCCGGCGGTTCGCCGCGCTCGGCGCGGGCGGTGCGCTCGGCGCGGGCGGTGCGGTCGGTACGTTCAGTGCGGTCGTTACGTCGGACATGGGTTCAGGGTGCGGGGCCGGGGCCCCGCCCGGCCACCGCTTTTGTACCCGGCTCAGACCTGGTCGTCCGCCAGCTCCGCGACGCCCGTGATCCGGTGCAGCGCGTACGTCCGCACCTCGTCCGCCGTGTGGTCGTAGCCCGTGACGAAGCCGCCCTCCACCCGCACCGGGGCGATGACCCGCTGGCTCGCCGCGCCGTCCGCGTTCACGTAGCCGATCCACACCGCCGACCCCGTCAGCGCGGCCGCCTGCACCGTCGCGAGGGTTTCCGCCGCGCTCGTACGCGGGAGTTCGCCCGGGACGACCGCGGCCGAAGCGGGCTCCTTGCGTACCGCCGTCGCCGCCAGGTCGCCCGCGCGGATGGCCCGTACGGCCGCCCCCAGCAGCGTCTCGTCCGGCACCGGCGGCCCGTCCGGCACCGGTACGGGCGCCGAGCGGGGCGGGGTGCGGTGGGCGTCGGCCCGGGCCACCAGCACGTCGCCGGTCAGGGACTCCGCGGCCGGCGCGTAGCCCATCGCCCGCAACCCCTCCAGCAGGGCGGTGGGTTCGGCCTGCGCCGCCAGCACGGTCGGCGCGAGGCGGCGGAGCTGCAGGCCGGCCGAGCGCTTGTCGGCCAGGATCTCGCCCAGCATGGCGTCGTCGTCGCAGCGCACGTACGACGAGGCCGCGCCGACCCGCAGGTGCCCGTGCCGCCGGGCGACGTCGTCGATCAGGTAGGCCAGCGGCTGCGGGACCGGCGTGCGGCTGTGCTCCTTGAGGAAGGCATGCAGGTCGGCGGCGGCGTGCCCGGCGTCCAGAGCCCGGCGCACCGACCCGGGCGTGAAGCGGTACACCGTCGCCCCGCCCTTGGACTCCACGTCGGCCAGCACCGCCAGGGTGTCTCCGAGCGGGCGGCGCAGCGGGCCGGGGGCCACGGCCGTCAAGTCGGCCTGGAGCAGGACGTGGTCCACCGGCTCCGGCAGCAGCGGCGCCAGCAGCGGCGCGGGGTCGCGGTGCTCCAGCAGGGCGCGGCCGAAGGTGCTCAGCGCGCCCCGGCCGGTGACGCCGAGGACCTCCGCATCGGTCAGCGTCCAGTGCGCGAGGCGGGCCCGCAGATCGCTCGCATTGCGTACGGGGCGCTCCCACGCGAGCCGGTCCAGCAGGGCGTCCGGGTCGGGGGAGGCTCCCTCGGACAGGTCCGCGAGGAGTTCCAGGACACGGCGGCGCACCTCGGGGGCGGCGGAGCGGTCGAGTTCGGGGCCGAGCACCGAGAGGGTGCGGCCCTTGGCGTCCTGCTCGCCGGCCAAACCGGCGGTACGGGTGGCGGGCAGCCAGGCCGACGCCAGCACCGACCACCGCTCGGCGGGCGGCAGTTCGCACCAGTCGTCGAAGGCGGGAGTGGGCGAGTACCGCTCGTCCACCTCGCCGTCACCGGCCAGCAGCCCGGCCGCGTAGGCCAGTTCGATCCAGAACGCCGCCGACTGCTCGGGGGTGTCCAGGGTGGCCGCGGTCCGCTTCAGGTCCCGTACGGACAGCCCGCCCGCGCGCAGCACCGGCGGACCGGTGTGCTCCCAGGACTTCACCAGCTCCTCGATGGTGGACAGCGCGGCCAGCGCCTGCCCGGCGGCGTTCGCGTCCACAAGCTGTGGACGGTGCTCGCGGTGCGCCGGCACGGGCGGGGGCACGGGAGCGGTGTCCCGGTGGGCGAGGCCGCCGCGCAGGTGCAGGGCCACCTCGCGGGGCAGTACGACGGTCCGCGCGGAGGCCGGCAGCAGCAGCCCGTGGTCGCGCAGCCAGCGCACCGGCGGGGTCGGATTCGGGGTCACCTCCCCGTACGGCGGCCCCCACACGAGCCGCCCCAGCACCTGGTGGGCCTCCGCCGGGGCCTCGTCGAGCAGGGCGGACATCCGCTCCGGGTCGGTGAACAGCCCGGTCAGCGCGTTCACCGCGGACACCGGGTCATGGGTGGCCGGCAGCCCGACGGCCGCCACGATCTCCTGGATCCGGGTCGGCGACATCCCGGCCGTGGCCTCGGCGACCGTGGGCCCCAGGCCGGTCGCCGAGGGCCGCTGGGCGGACGGCGCGAGCAGCTCGCGGGCGGTGCGCACCAGGCGCAGCCGGTCCTCGCCGCCCCACACCAGGGCCTGGTCGCGCAGGGTGCCCAGGGCCCGGGGGAGCGCGGCGCGGGCCCCGTTGTCCTCTCCGGTGGTGCCCTCCTCGCCGGTCAGCAGGGACTCCAGCACCTCGTACGGGCACGGGTCCGGGGCCACCGCCAGCGCCTCGGCGGTCTGCAGCGCGAACCGGTCCAGGCGCTCCAGCGCGCGCACCACCGAGGCCCGGGTCCCGGCGCGCGTGGCCAGCTGGGTGACATCGCCGGGCACCGGATTGAGCAGGTCGGGGCGGGCGCGCAACAGGGCGGCGAGCGCCGCGTCGTCGCGGGCGCGCAGCGCCTCGGCGAGGGAGCGCGGGGCTCCGTTTCCGCCGGATCCCCCCGCGGTTCTTGCCTCGGGCACAGTCGCCTCCTGGTCGCGTCGGCCGGTCAGTCGGCCGGTTCCCATCCGGCCAACGGTATCCGCTGCGCCCACGGCAGCTCCACGGGCGCACGCGCTACCTTTCCCGGAGGCGGTACGGGAGGAGCCGGGGTATGGGGATCGAAAGCGACCATCTGGTCTACGAATATCTGAGCCGCGTAGGGGACTTGGCGCAGCAGCGGCAGCTGCCCTCCGGCGACCGCATGCGGCTGGTGGCGGGGCTGCGGGACGAGATCGACCGTCGGCGCGCCCGGTACGAGCCGGAGACCCCGGCGGCCGTGCGCCGCATCCTGGAGCGGATCGGCACGCCGGAGGAGGTCCTGGACACGCTCGGCACCCTTTCGGCGTCGGAGCCCGCCCGTGCCCGCGCCGCGGTGCCCGAACCGCCCGCCGTGGTACCCGCCCAGCGGGCTCCCGGCCTGCTGCGCCGCAAGCAGGTGCCCCCGCCGCGCCCTGCGGCGGAGCCGCGGAACGTGCCGCCGCACCTGGCCGGGCTCGACGAACTCGGCCCCTCCGGCGGGGAGGAGCCCGACTGGTGGCGGGTGACCCCGGCCGCTTACGGGGCGGGCCCGCAGGTCGAGGGCTTCGCGGGCGGCATCGAGATCCCGGACCTGTTCAAGGAGGGCCCGCAGGAGGAGACCGCCGAGCCGGCGACGCCGCCGCCCGGCCCGGCGGAGGGGCGCGGGCGGACCCTCGTACGGTTCCTGCGCGAGCGGCGGCGTGCGAAGAAGGCGGCGGCGGCGGAGGCCGGGGCGGCAGCCCCGGAGGCGGCCGCCGCCCCCCGGCTCCGGCCGAACGCCTTCCTGTTGCTGGCCGCGGCCGTCCTCGTCGTCGGCGTGGTCACCGGCTACTGGCTGCTGCTCGTCGTCGGCTGGCTCCTTCCGTACGCCTCCCGCGTGCTGCGGCCCGCCGAGCGCAAGTGGGCCGTCCTCGGCCCGCCGGGCGTGGTCCTCGCGGGGGCGGTGGTGTGGCTGTGGGGCCGGATGAACGGCAAGTGGGGCGAGTCCCTCGCCGAGGACCAGCTGAGCGGGGTCCTGCACGGGATGTGGCCGTGGCTGCTGCGGGGCGCCGCGCTGGCCTCCGTGCTCTACCTGGTGTGGCGGGCCCGCCGGCGCTGACTCAGCCGAGGGGAACGGTCTTCTGCTTCTCCTGCACCGGCTGACGGTCGGCGTCCTTGACCAGGTCGAGGAAGGCGGGCGCCTTGGCGACCTCCAGCAGCTGCTCCTTGGTGACGGGCGCCGAGGTGTTCGAGGCGTCGTGCGGGTTGACGGTCAGCCGGACGTCGCTGTTGCCGTAGTGGAAGAAGACCCGGGACTCGGTGACGGTGCCGGAGTTGACCGGCGCGGTCGCCGCGTGGACCTCGGTGCCGTCGGGCAGGGTGGCCTTCGCGCAGGTCTGGCCCTTGATCTCGAGGCATGGCTTGTCCGCCGCGCCCGACCCCGAGGGCCGTACCGAGAAGACGACGGTGAACGTCTTGCCGTCCTTGGCGGCCTGGTAGAGATACACGTGGAGATCGGTCCGCTGCAGGGTGCCGAGTGCCTCGGGCAGCAGACCCTGGAGCACGCCGACGGCCTGGTTCTGGAAGTTCTCCTGCCGTGCGCGCTCGGCGGGCGGCAGGGCGGACATCGGCGTCTCGCCGGGCGTCGGTTCCAAGTGGACGGGCGGCTGCGGCTTCGCGGCGTCCGGGGGCGCCGCGGCCACCCCCACGCCGGCCGCGCCCTGGGCGCCGTCCGCGCCGCCGCCGCCCGGCAGGGCGAGGCCCCCGGCGACGCCGAGCGCGGCGACGGCCAGCACCGCACCGCCCATCGCCGCCCGGGCGCGGGCCTTGCGGCGCCGGCCCTGGGCGCGGGCCGCGCCCGCCAGGTCCGGCAGCGGGGGCAGGTCCGTGGTCGTCCGCTCCATCGCGTCCCGGACGAGGTCTTCGTCGATACCCATGAGCTCTGTCTCCTTCGGTCAGTTCTCGGTGGCGTAGAGGTGGACCTCGCCGAGCTGTGTGCGCAGCTTGGCGAGGGCGCGCGAGCACTGGCTCTTGACCGTCCCCTCGCTGCAGCGCAGCAGTTCGGCGACGGTCGTGACGCTCAGGTCGTCCCAGTAGCGCAGGACGACCATGGCCCGGGCCCGCGGCGGCAGTTCGGCCAGTGCGGCGAGCAGGGTGACGCGCAGCTCGGCGTGCTCGGGCGGGGGCGGCGGCCCGGCCTTCGTGTGCGCCAGCAGGTCCCGCAGCCGGCGTCGCCGCTCGGCGAGGAAAGTGCGGGTGAGCACGGTTCTGGCGTACGCGTCGGGATGGTCGGCGGCGGAGACCCGCCGCCAGTGCTGGAACAGCTTCGCGAGCGTGGTCTGAGTCAGATCGCGCGCGCCGTCGGCGTTGCCGCAGAGCAGGTACGCGGTCCGGTAGAGCTTGCGCTGACTGGCGCGGGCAAAGGCCTCGAAGTCGTGCCCGGAGTCAATCGCGGTGCCTGGCGGCATTTTGCCTCCCCTTCACATGTGTCTCTCACCCCTGTCCTGAGTCCCCCCGACCCCAAAAGGTTGACCCCGAAATCCAACCGCCCTGCCCGTGTTCAAACGCCGGCGGGGCTGGATTGCCCGCGGGGCAATTCCAGCCCCGCGGGCGTTTGAGGCACGGGGGTCCGGGGGCTGGCCCCCGGCAGCGGCGGCGCACACGGATACGGCGGGCCACCCGCCTCGGCACAATGGCCGTATGAACCTCACCGTCGGCTTCGACCTCGACATGACCCTCATCGACTCCCGGCCGGGCATCAAGGCCGCCCTCCAGGCCCTGTCGGCCGAGACGGGTACGTTCATCGACGCCGACGCGGCGGTCACGCGGATCGGGCCGCCGCTGGACCAGGAGCTGGCGTACTGGTTCCCGGAGGCCGAGATCCCCGCCAGGGCGGACCGCTACCGGGAGATCTATCCCGCATACGCCATCGAGCCGACCCCGGCGATGCCGGGCGCGCGCGAGGCGATCGAGGCGGTCCGGGCGCTCGGCGGCCGCGCGATCGTCGTCACCGCCAAGCACGAGCCCAACGCCCGCCTGCACCTGAAGCACCTGGGCATCGAGCCGGACGCGGTCATCGGCTGGCTCTGGGCGGAGGCCAAGGCCGGTGCGCTACGCGAGTACGGGGCCCAGGTCTACGTCGGCGACCACGTCGGCGACGTCCGCGGGGCCCGCACGGCGGGCGCGCTGTCGGTGGTGGTGCCGACGGGCCCGTGCCCCGAGCGGGAACTGCGGGAGGCGGGCGCCGATGTGGTGCTGAGTGACCTCACCGAGCTGCCGCAGTGGCTCGCGCGGTACGTAGCGGAGCAGCAGCCGGCCCGGAGCGCCCAGCCGGCCGAAGCCTAGGCCTGTGAGGCCTGGGCCTGTGAGGCCCGGGCCTCGCGCCGCTGCGCCGCGGCCGAGCGGAGCACGCCCGCCGCGGAGATGGCGAAGCCGACGCCCATCAGCATGCACACGGCCCATGCGTACGACGGGAACGGGTCCATGTCCAGGAACAGCGGGGCCATCGTCACGAGCGTGGCCACGGCGCCCGCGATGAACACGATGCCGCCGGTCCGGACCAATGCGTCGCCGGGCCGCGCTTCGTCGGAATGAGGAGTAACAGTCACCTCACCAGGGTAGT
The DNA here is from genome assembly GCF_018614075.1 of Streptomyces sp. ISL-94. GTDB lineage: Bacteria > Actinomycetota > Actinomycetes > Streptomycetales > Streptomycetaceae > Streptomyces. Next base: position 11,290 of record NZ_JAGGOZ010000015.1, read on the forward strand.
TCCCCTGCCTCAAGCAGCCGACGGCGTGGGGCCGGGGAACGTCTTGTCACACGGCCCCCGCCGAGGACACTGATGTGTCCGGCGGCCTCTCCCCCTTCAAGCGACCCAAGCTCGGCCGTTGGCTCAACCACCGCTACGGCGAGTTCGACGTGCTCATCGCCTCCAAACTCGACCGCTTCACTCGTCGAGCCCTCCACTTCAACGAGCTGCTGAAGTGGTGCCAGGACAACGGCAAGTTCATCGTTTGCGTCGAAGAGGGCTTCGATCTTTCCACCGGCCCCGGAAAGATGATGGCCCAGATCACCGCCGTCTTCGCCGAAGCCGAATGGGACACCATCCAGGCCCGCATCCTCAGCGGCGTTCAGGCCCGCCTCGAAAACAAGTCCTGGCTCGTGGGTGCACCTCCAGCCGGATACAAGATCATCTCCGTCGAGGGTGAACGCCGGAAGGTTCTCGCGCGAGATGAGACCTACTGGGATGTCATCGAAGACATCAAGAAGCGGATCAGCGAGAAGCGGCAGACCACCCACAAGATCGCCAAGGAGTTCAACGAGAAGGGCATCCTCACGTGGAGTGATCACCAGCGGGTGCTGAAGGGCCTGGAGCCGAAGGGCGTCATGTGGCAGGCCACCATCATCAACAAGATGGTGCGATCCAACTGGTTCCCCGGCATCTATACGTACAAGGGCGAGGCCGTCCTCGATGACGACGGTGAGCCGTACATCATGCCGGACCAGCCCCACGCTGAAATGAACGAGTGGTTCGACCTGGTCGAGAGCATCGCCCCGCACGGGAAGAACGATGGCGAGCCCGAGACCCGAGCAGCCAAGAGCCTCCTCGCCGGAATCGCCAAGTGCGGAGAATGCGGCGCCCCGCTGGCCCGAGTCTCGACATCCGGTGCCAAGCGGAAGGACGGCACCCGATCTCCGTCGAAGTACTTCTATCGGTGCACCAGCCGATTCCGCGGCGGCTCCTGCAAGAAGGGCGCCTACATCGAGTGTGAGGAGCTGGACCAGGTCGCCGAGGACATTGTCATCAACAGTGTTGGGCAGTGGGAGCAGTACGAACGGGCGGGCGCCGGCCCCTCGAACAAGAAGGAACTCGAAGCGGCTGAGGCCCGGCTCACCAAACTGGAAGCCGACTTCCTCGCAGGGAAGTACGACGGCGAAGGCCAGGAGGAGTCCTACTGGCGGATGCACAAGTCCCTGTCCGGGAAGGTGCAGAATCTCAAGAAGCAGGAGAATGAGCGCAAGAACCCCGAGATCAAGGCGACCGGCCGCCGGTACGGCGAGGTCTGGGCGGAGAAGGACCAGGACGACCGCCGAGCCTTCCTCAACGAGTACAAGGTGACCATGTGGGTCTGGCGTGACTGCCTGCCGGACATGGTGCGAGGGAACCGCTCCGGGGCCGTGCTCGACCTCGGCGAGATCGGCAGGATCGCGGAGGAGCAGAAGCTCGTCATGCCGGAACAGGTGGACTGGCTCTGGCACGGCTGGAACGTCCCCCAGCACTGGGCATCCCCGCACCTCCTCAAGAACCCCGAGGCACGCGAGATCCTGGTCAAGACCTACGGGGCGATCGCGCTGCCCAAGACACTCCAACAGTGCCTGGACAACTACAAGAAGGAGCGCGAGGAGGCCGAGCGGACCGCTAGTTGATCACTTGCAACCCCCGACGCGGTGAATGTGTCGGGGGGTTCCTTGTATGTCCAGGTGAACGGGGTGTCGGTACCTCCTCTGTATGTGCTGTGATGTGCGTGCCTCTCCCGTCCCCGAGCGCGCGGCGATCGAAGTCGGCCACTCTCGGTGGCTGACATGGATGGACCGGCTTGACGGGGGGTACAGAGCTGGGGAGGCTTCCAGGCGGCACGGCAGGCGAGCAAGCGCTAGATAGCCTGACCTGCAACGACAGTGGTTCGGCTGACTGGTGGAATGGGGTGCGTGCTTTGCCTACCGGCAAGGTCAAGTGGTTCAACAGTGAGAAGGGCTTCGGCTTTCTCTCCCGCGACGACGGCGGCGACGTCTTCGTCCACTCGTCGGTGCTCCCTGCCGGGGTCGACTCCCTCAAGCCCGGCCAGCGCGTCGAGTTCGGTGTCGTCGCCGGCCAGCGCGGTGACCAGGCGCTTTCCCTAACGGTCCTGGACCCGGCGCCGTCCGTCGCGGCGGCGCAGCGCCGCAAGCCCGACGAGCTGGCCTCGATCGTGCAGGACCTCACGACGCTGCTCGAGAACATCACGCCGATGCTGGAGCGGGGCCGTTACCCCGACAAGGTGCACGGCACGAAGATCGCCGGACTGCTGCGCGCGGTGGCCGACCAGCTCGACGTCTGATCCTCGCGCGACCTGTGCCCCGCCCCTCGAAAGAGCGGCGGGGCACAGCCGTCCCACGGCTAGTGCTGTGACCGGAAAGGTTCACCGGGTCGCGACGTCCGGCACGGCACCTCGCCGCGTTGTCGGACCGCGCGTGTACGTCCAGTACGAGCCGCGGCCCTCCGCCTTGCGATGCACCGCACCGGACGCCGCGCCCCGGCAAACCTTGCCGGCCACAGCACTAGGGGAAGTTCAGCGCTCCCGAGGCAATGGCCGGTACCAGACCCTCGGCCGCGGCCCGCGTCAGCAGCCCGCGCACGGCCGCGTACCCGGCCTCGCCGAGGTCGGCGGTGAACTCGTTGACGTAGAGCCCGATGTGCTGGTCGGCGACGGCCGGGTCCAGCTCCTGCGCGTGAGCGCGTACGTACGGGCGCGAGACCTCCGGGTCCTCCCAGGCCATCAGGACCGACGTACGGGCGCACGCGGCGAGTTCGCGCAGCCGCTCCTCGCCCAGCGAGCGCTTGGCGATGATCGCGCCCAGCGGGATCGGCAGCCCGGTCGTGGACTCCCAGTGCTCGCCCATGTCGGCCAGGCAGTGCAGCCCGTAGTCCTGATAGGTGAACCGGGCCTCGTGGATGACCAGTCCGGCGTCCACCCGGCCGTCGCGCACCGCCGGCATGATCTCGTTGAACGGCAGCACGACCACCTTGCCGACGCCGTCGGGCAGCACGTCCGCCGCCCACAGCCGGAACAGCAGGTAGGCGGTGGAGCGTTCGCTCGGCACGGCGACGGTCTTGCCGGCCAGGTCCACGCCCTCCATCCCCTCCACGCCCGGCTCGCGGGTCAGGCTGGGATCTTTCACAAGCACAAGCGGTCCGCAGCCACGCCCCAGGGCCCCGCCGCAGGGGAGCAGCGCGTACTGCTCCAACACCCACGGGAGGACGGCGTACGACACCTTCAGCACGTCCAGCTCGCACCGCTCGGCCATGCCGTTGGTGAGGTCGATGTCGGCGAAGGTGACGTCGAGGGCGGGCGCGCCGGGGACGCGGCCGTGCGCCCAGGCGTCGAAGACGAAGGTGTCGTTCGGGCAGGGCGAGTAGGCGATCTGCACGGCGTTGCCGGCCTTACCGGTCATGGCGTTCTCCCCAGTTCGCGAGTACGGGCCCCAGCGCGCGGAAGCCGTCGGCGAGGGCGGCGAGCGCGTCCCCGATCCGCCAGGCGGCACGGTCACGCGGGCCCACGGCGTTGGACACGGCGCGGATCTCCAGTACGGGCAGCCCGTGCGCGGCGGCCGCCTCCGCGACCCCGAAGCCCTCCATGGCCTCGGCCCCGGCCAGCGGGTGCCGGGCGGCGAGCCGGGCCGTGCCGGCGGCAGTGCCGGTGACGGTGGAGACGGTGAGCACGGGCGCGAGCAGCGCCCCGGTCGCCTCGGCGGCGCGGGCGGCCAGCTCGGCGGGCGGCAGGTGCACGCTGTGCCCGAAGCCGAGCGCCTGTACGTCGAGGAAGCCGTCGGGAGTCTCGGCCCCCAGGTCAGCGGCGACGATCGCGTCCGCCACGACGAGCGAGCCGGGCGGCGCGGCGGGCTGGAACCCGCCGCCGATGCCCGCGGAGACGACGAGGCCGTACTCGCCCAAGGCGAGTGCGGTCGCGGTGCCGGCTGCGGCCGCGGCCGGCCCGACGCCCGCGACGACCACGTCGAAGGCGATGCCGGGGAGGTCCCGCCGGGTGATCGGGTAGCCCCCGGGCAGGGTGCGCGGCTCGGGACCGGGGAGGTCCGGATGAGGGGTGTGACCGGTCAGGCCGCTGACGACGGAGTCTGCCTCCGCCGCCACCGCGGTCACGACGAGCGCGCGCACCGGTGCCGTCCGGCTACTTGAGCTTGAGGTTGAAGGTCCAGACGGAGAGCGGCTTGCCGTCCTCGGCGACCTGGACGAAGGCGAGCTTCTTGGAGGCCGGGGCCTCGCCCTGACCGCCGGTCGCGAAGACGTCGGCGCCGGGGAAGCTGCGGTAGGTGTTCTCGGACGGCTCGGTGATGGGCTGGCCGTCCAGGACCGCCTGCCACTTCTTGCCGTCTTCGACGACGTCGGGCTCGACCCCGAGGCGCAGGGTGTCGCCGCGGGCGTACTCGACGGTCTTGGCGCCCTTGAGGTTGGTGAGGCACTCCTGGACCTTGTCCATGGAGAGCGGCTCCTTGCCGCCGTGGCAGGCGGCTTCGACGGACACCGAGGAGCTGCCGACCGTCACGGTCGCCAGAGGTGTCGGCTTGTCGCAGGCCGAGAGGAGGAGGAGGCCGGCGGACACGGCTCCGAGGGCCGCGACGCTGCGGCGGGCCCTACCCGAGAAAAGCGGTGCGGTCATGAGCCGAAGGCTATCGGGCCCGTCGCCCGCGCCGCAGCACGGGGTCCCACCCCCGGCCTGCGGCGCGGCGCCGCCTGCCGACGCCGCGGCCCTCCGCTCCCATCGCCGACGGGGCTGGATGGGGTGCGGCCGAGTGGGCCCGTGCGGCTCAAAGACCGGGGCTCCGCCCCGGACCCCGCGCCTCAAACGCCGGCGGGGCTGGATACGGCCCCCGCGCCTCAGGCGGCGGTGGGGCTGGATATGGCCGGGGTGGGGCGGGCCTACCCGCGGGGCTGGATGTGGTGGGGCTGGTTGCGCGGAGCGCAATTGCAGCCTGCCCGGCGTTTGAGGGCGTCCTGGGGCGGAGCCGCCGAGTTCGGGCCGGGCCCGTTGCACCATGCAGCCCGCCGGCGATTGAGGCGCGGGTGCGGGAGGGAGTGCCGGGCGGGGCGGGGCGGCCGGCTCGCCCGGGCGTGGCGGAGCCGTGTTGGTGCGCCGCACCCGGGGTCGGCGGGGGCAGCGGCGTGGCGGTTACGCCACGCGGGGGCGGGACGTGCCCTGCTGCTGGTGGCGCGGGCCCGTGACGACGCCGCGGATGGCCATCGTCACGCCCAGCGCGACCGTGGCCGCCGCGACCGACATGCCCAGGACCCCGTTCAGCGGCAGTGCGATGCCGATCGCGCCGCCCAGCACCCACGCCACCTGAAGCAGCGTCTCCGAACGGGCGAACGCCGAGGTCCGGACCGCCTCGGGAATGTCCCGCTGGATCATCGCGTCCAGCGAGAGCTTCGCGAGGGCCTGGCAGAAGCCCGCCGTGGCACCCAGCACCGCCATCAGGAACCCGCTGAAGAAGACCGCCGCGAACAGCGCCGCCGCCAGCGTCAGGCACAGGACCGCCGCGATGATCCCCTCCGGCGCCCGCGCCCGCAGCCACGCCCCCACCGCCGTCCCGCACGCGTTCCCCACGCCCGCCGAGACCGCCACGATGCCCAGCGACACGGCCGCGCTCTGCCCCGACAGGGGATGCTCCCGCAGCAGGAACGCCAGGAAGAAGATCAGGAACCCGGACAGCCCGCGCATTGAGGCGTTCGCCAGCAGCCCGCACAGCACCGACGGCGTCACCGTACGCAGTCCCGGCCGCCGCGAGTGCGCCTCGTGCGTCGACAGCCGGGCCCGGCGCTCGCCCTTCGCCTCGTCCACCTTGTGCGGCAGCGAGAACGCCGCGAAGGTCCCCCAGATGAAGATCGCGCAGGCCCCGTACAGCGGCCACGGCGGACCGATCGTGTGCAGGGCGGCCCCCAACGGCGCCGCCGCGCCCGTGGCCAGCAGGCCGGCCAGCGTGACCCGGGAGTTCGCCTTGACGAGTGAGAACTTGGGCGGGAGCAGCCGCGGGACCACCGCGCTGCGCACGACCCCGTACGCCTTCGAGGCGACCAGCACACCCAGCGCCGCCGGATACAGCTCCAGCCCGCCCGAGGCCACCGCGCCCGACATCATCAGCGCCAGCAGCGCCCGGGCCAGCATCGCGGCCGCCATCGCGGCCCGCCGCCCGTGCGGCAGCCGGTCCAGCAGCGGACCGATCACCGGGGCCAGCAGGGTGAAGGGGGCCATCGTGATCGCCAGGTACAGGGCCACCCGGCCCCGCGCCTCGTCCGTCGGAACGGAGAAGAACACCGTCGAGGCCAGCGCCACCGTGATCATCACATCGCCGGCGCCGTTGATGGCGTGCAGCTCGATCAGTCTGCCGAGGCCCGACTCACCGGCCCCGTGCGCGTGCGTCGCCCGCCGGATCCCGCGCGCCGTGCCGGTGATGGGCAGGTGCAGGGCACGCCCCAGGGCCCGGCCGGCCCGCTTGGCCGGTCCCGAGCCGCCGGCGGACGACCGTACGGGTGCCACACTCGCCATACTGCCCCACCGGGCCCTCCGGGACCCCTCCCGGCGCGTCGCGGCCCGCCCGCTTGTCCGCGAATCGGACCTTGCATGTGGGCCCAGGGCGCCGGAGGAGGTAGCGTGCGTAGCGCGCCACCGGCGGTTGCTCTTGGCCGCGCGCCTCTTCGCGATCCCGCAGAATGGATAGCAGGTAGGTGCGCCCGGAGTCCGATCGGGTGCGGACGTCGACGCGGCCCTCTGGTCCGCTCCGCCCGCGCTTCGTACGGACAGCACCGGCGGGTCGTTGTGGACGACAGTACGGACGGCGCACTCGTGAGACGGCGTAGGAGAGAACGAGACCAGTGAGTGCTGCGACGACGCGAAGCCGTACCCCGCGTACCCCCGCCCCCGACCGCCTGTGCGCCGAGGCGGTAGAACTCGCCCGAGCGGCGGCCGAGGAGGCCGCCTTCCCCGGCGTGGTGGGCGAGCACGTCTCCGCCGTGGCGGAGGGCGACCGGGTCGTCACCCATTTCTTCGAGGCCAAGGAACCGGGCTACCGGGGCTGGCGCTGGGCCGTCACCGTGACCCGCGCCTCCCGCGCGAAGAACGTCACCCTCGACGAAACGGTGCTGCTGCCCGGCGAGGACGCCCTCCTGGCCCCCGAGTGGGTGCCGTGGAGCGAGCGGCTGCGCCCCGGCGACATGGGCCCCGGCGACCTGCTGCCCACCGACGCCGACGACCTGCGGCTGGAGCCGGGCTGGTCGGACGAGGACGCGCCGCCGCCGAACTCGGTGGTCTCCGAGGAGATGGCCGAACTGGTCGAGGCGGAGGACGCCGACGTCACCGACCGCGTGGTCGTCCCGGCGCGCGGCTCCATCACCTCAGTCGCCGAGGAACTGGGCATGCGGCGCAGGCGGGTGCTCTCCCGCTACGGGCTGCACAGCGCGGCCGACCGCTGGGACGACTCCTTCGGCGCGAAGACCCCGATGGCCCAGGCGGCGCCGGCGTCGTGCGTGTCGTGCGGCTTCCTGGTCGCGATCGGCGGCTCGCTCGGCCAGGCCTTCGGTGTCTGCGCGAACGAGTTCTCGCCGGCCGACGGCCGGCTGGTGTCCCTGTCGTACGGCTGCGGAGGCCACTCGGAGGCCGCGGTCATGCCGAAGCCGCTGCGGCCGGCCCCGCCGGTCCTCGATTCGATGGCCTCGGACGACTTCCCCCTGCGCCCCGCCGTCCAGACCCCGGACACGGGCTCCGTCCCCGTCTCGGACCTCCCGGCGGAGGACCTCGGCCACTCGTAGCCGCCCCCGCTGCCCTGCCTCCGCCCCCGGCCCGGCCCCCGCGCCTCAAGCGCCGGCGGGGCTGGGGTGTGGTGCGGATGGCTGGCCGGGGACGGGATCGCCGGCGCACCCCCGTACACCGGCCCGCAGAGCGCGTACGCTCGGCCCATGGGGGACGACACGGACATGGTGGGAATGACCGGCCGGGTGACCGGGACGGTCGGCCCGGGACTCGTCGGCGAGGTCATCGTCCGGATCCGCGGCGGGGCCGAGCACTTCCTCGCGCACCCGGTCGCGGGGACCGGACGGCTGGCCGTCGGGACGGTGGTGACGGTGGTCGAGTACCTGCCGCCGCGCACGGTGTACGTGATGGCCGCCTACGACAACTGACCCTGACCGGCGGGGCGTCCGTATCAAGATGGCGACAAGACTGATCCGGCCACTTCTCCCGGGGGCCGGTACAGGCGCACACTCGCCCTCGGCGGTGTCGAACGGCACCGCGATAAGGGGGCGTTGCCGGTGACTATCGGCGTCGTGGCGGGAATCGTTCTCGCCGCAATCGTGGCTTTGATCGGCCTGTTCAAGCTCATGTGGCGGGTGGCCGAACCGAATGAGGCACTCGTCATCTCCGGGTCCGCGCACAAGACCGAGGGCATCGGCGAGGGCATGGGGTTCCGGATCGTCACCGGGCGCGGGACGCTCGTACTGCCGGGCGTACAGGCGGTGCGCAAACTGTCCCTGGACCTCAACGAGACCCAGCTGTCGGTGGACTGCGTCACGCACCAGGGCATCCCGCTGCGCGTCAAGGGCGTGGTGATCTTCAAGGTCGGCGACGACCTCGTCTCCATAGCCAACGCGGCGCGCCGCTTCCTGGACCAGCAGAAGATGATGCCCGAGCGGGTGCACATCGTCTTCGCCGGCCATCTGCGGTCCATCGTGGGTGGATTGACGGTCGAGGACATGATCCGCGACCGGGAGAAGCTGACCGGGCAGACCCGGATGGCGTGCGGTACGGAGATGGAGAAGCTCGGCCTGATCGTCGACTCGCTCCAGATCCACGAGATCGAGGACCCGACCGGCTACATCAAGAACCTGGCGATGCCGCACGCGGCCGCGGTGCAGCGGGACGCGCGGATCGCGCAGGCGGAGGCAAACCGGCTGGCGACGGAGGCCGAGCAGGCCGCCTCGGCGCGGATGGCGGAGGCGACGCGCGACAGCGAGATCCTCCAGGCCGGCTACCAGGCGGAACGGGACAAGGCGGCGGCGACCGCCCGGCAGGCGGGCCCGCTCTCCGAAGCCGCTGCCCGCCAGGAGGTCGTGGTCCAGGAGACCCGGGTCGCGGAGCTGGAGGCGCACCGGCGCGAGCAGCAGCTCCAGGCGGACGTACGCAAGCCGGCGGACGCGGCGGCCTATGAGACCCGGACCCGGGCGGAGGCGGAGCGCGACGCGCGGATCTCGGCGGCGCAGGCGAAGGCGAAGGAGACGGAACTGGCGGCTGCCGCCGAGGCGACGCGGGTGACGACGGCGGCGGCGGCCGACGCGAAGGCCACGGAGGCCCGTGGCCTGGCGGCGGCGACCGCGACCCGGGCGACGGGCGAGGCGGAGGCGGCGGCGACGCAGGCGAAGGGCCTGGCGGCGGCCGAGTCGGCGAAGGCGAAGGGTCTCGCGGAGGCGGAAGCGATCAAGGCCCGGGCGGCGGCGCTGGCGGAGAACCAGGAGGCAGTGGTCGCGCAGCAGCTGGCCGAGAACTGGCCGGCGATCGTGGAGGCGGGTGCGGGTGCGTTCGGGAACGTGGAGCACATGATCCTGCTGAACGGGGCGGAGGGCATGTCGGAGATGTTCGCGAAGGCGCTGACGATGGGCGGCACGGGCCTCGGCCTGGCCCGCCAGCTCCTCTCCACGATGTCCCCGCCCCCCGCCGCCGCCCCTGCCGGCGGCACGGCGAACGGCCGCATCCCCATCCGCGAGGAGTAACCCCTACCCGGCGTGGCGCCGTTGCCGGGGCTCAGCCCCGGACCCCGCGCCTCAATCGCCGGCGGGGCTGAAGTTGCCGTGCGGGCAGCAGCCGCACCAACCCCTCCGGCCCTTTGCGGTGTGGAGGGTGCGGCGCCGCTGCCGGGGCTCCGCCCCGGATCCCGCTCCTCAACGCCGGCGAGGCTGGAATTGCCCCAGCCAGGCGGACGGCAGCAGCCACATCCAGCCCCTCCGGCGTTTGAGGAGCGGGGTGCGGGGCGGAGCCCCGGGCTTTGAGCCGCAGACAGCCGGCTTCGCCGGGCACATTCAGCCTCGCCGGCGTTTGAGGCGCGGGGTCTGGGGCGGAGCCCCAGGACGCGGGCCGCAGGTTGCTGCGGAGCGGGGGCCGGGCGGAGTCCCGGGTGCTGGGGGCGGGCGGGCGGGCCGGGCTACTTCGGGGTCCGGCGGCGGAACAGTCGCCTGGCGACGACCACCAGTGCCAACCCCCCCGCCAGAACAAGCGCCCCCTTCGTAAAGCTCCCCTCCCCGCCCGGCGCGACCGCGGCCGGAGCGCCCGGCTGCGGGGCCGCCGAGGTCGCGCCCTGCGGGGTCAGCGGGACCGCGATGACCGGGCTCGCCTCGCCCTCCGCGCCGAACATCAGCGCCGACCCGTCCGCCGCGTACGTCACCGACTCCGCCTGCCCCTGCCACGGCGCGTCCACCCGCTCGCCTTCCCCCTCCGGCCGCCCGTCCTTCCACCCGTACGTACGGGCCGTGAAGTACCCCCGCAGCGTCAGCCGGCTCCCGTCCGGCGAGAACGCCCCGTCCGTCACCCACGGCACGTCCGCGACCCGCCGGAACACGTTCGCCCCGGACGCCGAAAGCTGCTCAGGGCCCTCGTACAGCCCGCCCTTGCTCTCGTTCTTGCTCGCGATGTACACCCGCCCCGTCACCGGATGCACCATCAACGCCTCCGCATTCCGCGGCCCGTCGGCGTACCGCACCGTGAACTGCACCGCCTTGATGGTGGCATCGGCCAGTTCCTTCGGCTCCGGGAAGCGGTAGATCCAGACGTGGTCCCAGGTGCCGTCCCGGTTGTCGCCGATGTCCCCGACGTACAGCTGTCCGTCCGGCCCCAGCGAGATCGCCTCGATGTCCCGCGGCTTTCCGATCCCCGTCAGCGTCACCCGGGCCACCGTCTTGCCCGTCGCCGAGTCCACCGCGTACACGTACGGGCCGTCGTCGCTGTCGTTGTGCGTCCAGTAGACCCCCGGGTGGATCCGGCTGGCCGCCAGCCCGCTCGACTCCTTGATCCGCGGGTCGGTGATGGTGAAGGACGAGGCCGCGGGCGCCGGCGCCCCGGCCGCGAAGGCCGCTCCCTCCGGCGACAGGACGACGAGGACGGCGGCAAGCACGGCGGCGGGGCCGGCGGCAAGGGCGGCGGAGGACGGCAGCAGGCGCATCCCCCCAGCCTGCCAGCCCGTGCGGCGTGTCCGGCATCACAACGGTGCCTGTCGCGTCATCCGCGATGATGACCGGATGCGTTTCATGTTCGTCGGTGACTCCATGACCATCGGACGCGCCGGCGACTACACCTGGCGCTATCGGATGTGGCAGCACCTGAACTCCACCCCCGGCGGCCCCTACGAGATCGTCGGCCCGCGCAGCGAGCTGTACGACACCTCCGCGGACGCGCCCACCAGCCACGCCTACGCCGACCCCGGCTTCCCGCCGGACGCCCGCCGGCACCTGGCGGGCTGGGGCGAGGGCTGGCAGCACATGGCCCCCCTCATCGGCCCCGCCGCCCGCGCGGGCCGGGCCGACGTCCTGCTCGTCTCCCTCGGCCTGATAGACCTCGGCTTCTACACCGCCGCCGACGAGACCGCCGCCAACGCCCGCCGTTTCATCGCGGCCGCGAGGGAGGCCCGCCCGGCCGTCCGGATGGTCCTCCTCCCCGTCATCCCGAACGTCCGGGCCGAGGAGGACGCCCCCTTCGCGGCCGAGGTGGCCCGGTTCAACGAACTGCTGGCGAAGGCAGTCGCCGACCTGACGACCGCCGCCTCGCCGATCCTGCTGGCCGCGCGCCCGGACGCGTACGACATCCACCAGGACACCTACGACGGCACCCACCCCAACGCCTCCGGCGAGCACCGGCTGGCGGGGGAGTTCGCCGCGGTCCTGCACCAGGCGTGGGGGATCGGCGGGCCCTACCGCCGCCGGTGACGACCGGCAGGAGGCTCTTGCTTCGAGTGCACTCGAAGCAGTTGGCTTGGGGCCCATGAAGTACACGCAGCTCGGACGCACCGGACTCAAGGTCAGCCGACTCGTCCTCGGCACGATGAACTTCGGTCCGCAGACCGACGAACCCACCAGCCACTCGATCATGGATGCCGCGCTCGGCGCGGGCCTGAACTTCTTCGACACCGCCAACGTCTACGGGTGGGGCGAGAACAAGGGCCGCACCGAGGAGATCATCGGCACCTGGTTCGCCCAGGGCGGCGGCCGCCGCGACAAGACCGTGCTCGCGACGAAGGTCTACGGCTCCATGTCCCGCGAGGGCGAGACCTGGCCCAACGACGACCGGCTCTCGGCGCTGAACATCCGACGGGCCGTCGAGGCGAGCCTCAAGCGGCTCCACACCGACCACATCGACGTCTACCAGTTCCACCACATCGACCGCCGGACCCCCTTCGAGGAGATCTGGCAGGCCGTCGACGTACTCATCCAGCAGGGCAAGATCCTCTACGCCGGATCCTCCAACTTCCCCGGCTACAAGATCGCCCAGGCCAACGAGGCGGCCGCCCGGCGCGGCGGCGTCGGCCTCGTCAGCGAGCAGTGCCTCTACAACCTGGCCGAGCGGCGCGCGGAGATGGAGGTCATCCCGGCCGCCCAGGAGTACGGCCTCGGGGTCATCCCCTGGTCCCCGCTCCACGGCGGCCTGCTCGGCGGGGTCATCAGGAAGGAGACCGCGGGCGGCCGCCGGGCCGAGGGCCGGTCCGCGGACGCGCTGGCCAACAGTGCGGTACGGGCGCAGGTGCAGGCGTACGAGGACCTGCTGGACAAGCACGGCCTGGAGCCGGGAGAGACCGCGCTGGCCTGGCTGCTGACCCGGCCCGGGGTGACCGGCCCGATCGTCGGGCCGCGCACGGCCGAGCAGTTGGAGAGCGCGCTGCGGGCCTTGGAGCTGGAGCTGGGCGACGAGCTGCTGACGGCCCTGGACGAGATCTTCCCCGGTCCGGGACCGTCCCCGGAGGCCTTCGCCTGGTGAGCGGCTAGCGGTGAGCGGCTAGCGGCGGCCGCCTACTGCCCGACGGCGGCCGCCACGGCCACGACGACGAACATCAGCACGAGCACACCGGCCATCACACGGTTTCTGGTCTTGGGATCCACCCGTCGAGCCTAACGCGGCCGCCGGACACCCGAGCACCGCCCCCTCAGCCCTCCAGGGGCCAGGACCCGACGGTCTCGTAGCGGGGCTGTTCGCGGGGCACACCGCTGACGGGCAGGTGGCTGCGGACGAGGCTGAGCGTGCCGACCTGCCAGGGCGTGCCCTCGAAGCCGGCGAGGGCCTCCAGGTACGGGCGCAGGTGGGTGGAGGCGTCGTGGCTGCGGGCCAGGGTGACGTGCGGGGTGTACCGGCGGTGCTGGTCCATCGGCACCCCGGCCCGCCGGGCGGCGGCGTCGGCCCGCTCGGCGAGCATCCGCAGGGCGGGGAGGTCCCCGGCGGCCCCGGTCCACAGGGCGCGTTCCCCGAAGTGCCCGGAGCCGTGCAGGCGCAGCGTGAAGGGGGCGGTGTGGTGGGCGGCGCGGGCGAGCCGGGTGTGGAGTTCGGGGAGCACGTCGTCCCGTACCTCGCCCATGAAGGCGAGCGTGAAGTGCCAGGCGGCCTCCGCGGCCCACGTCAACCGGTCGTCCCGCAGCGGCCGCACCGCTTCCCGCAACTCGGCCACGGCCGCCTCGGGCGGCAGAACGGCGGCGAACAGTCTCATCCCCCGAGCCTAGCGGCGCCGCCGCCCGCGAGCAGTCCCCCTCGCGCCCCCGCCCCGGGCCCCGCGCAGCGGGAACGGCAGCGGCGCCGCACACGAGTTCCGCGGGGCCCCGCGCAGCGGGAACGGCAGCGGGGGTGGCTACGCGGCAGTCACCAGCTGCCGCCGGGCAGCCGGTACGAAGGCCACCCCGCGCCGGTTCACCCGCACCCGGAGGTTGCCCACCCGGGCCAGGACCACCGCGATGGCGACCCCGGCGGCCAGGGAGACCACGCCGCCCGCGGCCATGCCGATCCGCGCGCCGTACGTGTCCGTGATCCAGCCCATCAGCGGGGCACCCAGCGGGGTACCGCCGGTGAAGACCATCATGAACAGCGCCATGACCCGCCCCCGCATCTCGGGGTCGGTCGCCATCTGCACGCTGGAGTTGGCCGTGACGTTGACCGTCAGGCCGAAGATCCCGATCGGCACCAGCAGCGCCGCGAACAGCCAGAAGCCGGGCGCGAGGGCGGTCACGAGCAGCAGCACCGAGAACAGCACGGCCGCCGCCACCAGCAGCCGCAGGCGGGACAGTCCGCGCCGGGCCGCGAGCAGGGCGCCCGCCAGGGAGCCGGCCGCGATCAGGGTGTTGAAGAGCCCGTAGGTGCCCGCGTCCCCGTGGAACACGTCGCTCACGAACGCCGACAGCCAGATCGGGAAGTTGAACCCGAAGGTCCCGATGAAGCCGACCAGCACGATCGGCCAGACCAGCTCCGGCCGGCCGGCGACGTAGCGCAGGCCCTCGCGCAGCTGTCCCTTGGCCCGCGGCTGCGGCTCGACCGGGTGCAGCTCGTGCGCCCGCATCAGCAGCAGGCCGGCGATGGGCGCCGCGAAGGACAGCCCGTTCAGCAGGAAGGCCCAGCCGGAGCCGACGGCGGTGATCAGCACACCGGCGATCGCCGGGCCGACCAGCCGCGCGGACTGGAAGTTGGCCGAGTTCAGGCTGACGGCGTTGGCGACCTGGTCCTTGCCGACCATCTCGGAGACGAAGGTCTGCCGGGCCGGGTTGTCCACGACGGTGACCAGGCCGAGCAGGAAGGCGGCGAGGTAGACGTGCCAGACCTGGACGTGTCCCGCCAGGGTGAGCACGGCCAGTGCGACGCCCGTCAGGCCCATCGCGCTCTGGGTGGCGATCAGCAGCGGCCGCTTGGGCAGCCGGTCGGCGAGTACGCCTCCGTAGAGGCCGAACAGCAGCATCGGCAGGAACTGCAGCGCGATGGTGATGCCGACCGCGGAGGCGGAGCCGGTCAGGGAGAGGACCAGCCAGTCCTGGGCGATGCGCTGCATCCAGGTCCCGGTGTTCGAGACGACCTGGCCGGTCGCGAAGAGCCGGTAGTTCCGGATCTTCAGCGAGCTGAACATCGAGTTCTTGCCCGCGGATCCAGCGGATCCAGCGGATCCAGCGGATCCAGCGGTTGCAGCGGTTGCAGCGGTTGCGGCGGATGCCGCGGTAGTGGTGGTGGATGTGTGGCCGGGTGCGGAGTCTGCTCCGGTTCCCGTACTCAAAAGCGTTCGCCTCCTGGCGTCGTTCCTTACAAGTGCGCGAGCTTCTCCAGGACGGGCGCGGCGTCGCGCAGCTTGGCCCACTCGTCCTCGGTCAGCTCGGCCGCGAGCCCGGCCAGGAAGGCATTGCGCTTGCGGCGGCTCTCTTCGAGCATCGCCTCGGCTGTCTCCGTCTGGCGGACCACCTTCTGGCGGCGGTCGTCGGGGTGCGGCTCCAGCGTGACCAATCCCTTGGCCTCCAGCAGCGCGACGATGCGTGTCATCGACGGCGGCTGGACGTGCTCCCGGCGGGCCAGCTCGCCGGGCGTGGCCTGGCCGCAGCGGGCGAGGGTGCCGAGGACCGACATCTCGGTCGGGCTCAGCGACTCGTCGACGCGCTGGTGCTTCAGGCGCCGGCCCAGTCGCATGACGGCGGAGCGGAGATCGTTCACGGCGGCAGCGTCGTCGCCATGGGAGAGGTCATGCATGTCTTTAGAATAACTCATTACTCTAGCTAAGGAAAACGCGTTAAAGGGGGCCACGGGTCGGCGTCACTCGTACGGGTGAGTTGGGCGCGAAAAGCGACACGCGTCCACACCGTCTGCCCCGACTCTTTCCGACATGGGGACACATGTGCTGAGCATGCGCATAGACGGGGAGCTCCTCGACAGGCTCCGGACTCATGCCGCCAAACGCGGAATGAGCGTCCAGGACTATGTGGTCCGGACGCTCATTCGCGATGACTTCGACGAGCGCTTCAAGGCGGCCGTCGACGAGACGGAGAAGTTCTACGGGCTGACGTAAGCCCGCGAGGTGCGTGCCCGCGCGGCGGCGGCGCGGGTTCCTACGTGAGGCCGAGGGCCGGCATCGCGTAGTAGAAGACGAACACCGCCGACACGATGTACATGGCCACCGGGACCTCGCGTCCCCGGCCGGTCGCCAGGCGCAGCGCGCAGAAGCTCACGAAGCCGATGCCGATGCCGTTGGTGATCGAGTAGGTGAAGGGCATCATCACCATGGCCAGGAAGGCCGGGACGGCGATGGTGAAGTCGCTCCAGTCGATGTCCTTGACCGAGCCCGCCAGGATCAGGAAGCCGACCGCCACCAGGGCGGGGGTGGCCGCCTGGGACGGGACCACGGTGGCGAGCGGGGTCAGGAACAGCGCCACGGCGAAGAGGCCGCCCGTCACGACGTTCGCCAGGCCGGTGCGGGCGCCCTCGCCGACCCCTGCCGTGGACTCCACGAAGCAGGTGGTGGCCGAGGAGGAGGTCGCGCCGCCCGAGGCGACGGCCAGGCCGTCGACCAGCAGGACCCGGTTGATCCCGGGGAATTCGCCGGTCTTCTTGTCGATCAGCTTCGCCTCGTCACCGACACCCAGGATCGTGCCCATGGCGTCGAAGAAGCAGGACAGCAGCACGGTGAAGACGAAGAGGACGCCGGTCAGCATCCCCACCTTCCCGAAGCCGCCGAACAGGCTGACCTGGCCGACGAGCCCGAAGTCGGGCGCGGCCACCGGGTTGCCGGGCCACTCGGGGACGGTCAGGCCCCAGGCGGTGGCGGGCAGCTGCGTGATCAGCTGGACGGCGACCGCGATGACGGTCATCACCACGATGGAGATCAGGATCGCGCCCGGCGTCTTGCGGATCAGCAGGGCGAGGGTCAGCAGCACGCCGACGACGAAGATCAGTACGGGCCAGCCGAGCAGGTGGCCCCCCGTGCCGAGCTGGAGCGGGACGGTGGTGTGCGCGAGGTCGGGGATGCGGGTGACGAAGCCCGAGTCCACCAGGCCGATCAGCATGATGAACAGGCCGATGCCGATGGCGATGCCCTTGCGCAGGCCGAGCGGGACGGCGTTCATGACCCGCTCGCGCAGACCGGTGGCGACCAGCAGCATCACGACGAAGCCGGCCAGGACCACCATGCCCATGGCGTCGGCCCAGCTCATGCGGGGGGCGAGCTGGAGAGCGACGACGGTGTTGACGCCGAGGCCGGCGGCGAGCGCGATCGGGACGTTGCCGATGACACCCATGAGGAGGGTGGAGAAGGCGGCCGTCAGGACGGTCGCGGTGACGAGCTGGCCGCCGTCGAGCTGGTGCCCGTACATGTCCTTCGCGCTGCCGAGGATGATCGGGTTCAGCACGATGATGTAGGCCATCGCGAAGAAGGTCGCGAAGCCGCCGCGGACCTCGCGGGCGATGGTCGAGCCGCGCTCGGAGATCTTGAAGTAGCGGTCCAGTCCTCCGGAGGCTTCCTTGGGGGAAGGGTCCGGGAGGGTGGGCGTGGAGGCGGGGGCCGGAGTGCTCATACGGTCCTCATTGGGTGGTTCATACGAAGAAAAGGGCCTCGCCCAAGTCGTTTCAGTATGAACACATGAACGAAAGGGCGTCCATCTCCGCGCGTAGACCTGGGAACCGCGCACCTAGACTTGGGGCATGGCCAAATGGACCCCCAAGCACGAGGCGCCCGAGCCCCTGGAGGGCCCGATCGTCGCCACCGTCACCGGCGGCACGATCCTGTGGTTCGCCCTGTTCGTGGTCCAGCTTCCCTTCTACGGCTGGTTCGCCGACCGGGACCTGCTGTGGTGGGTCTGGACCTGCGCGGCCGGCGGCTTCCTCGGCCTGATCGGCATCTGGTACGTCCGCGGGCGCGACGCGGCCCTCAAGCGGCATGCGGCGGAGGCCAACGCCGAGGCCAACGCCGAGGCCGGGGCCGGGGCCGGGGCCGGGGCCGGGGCCGGGGCCGGCGCCGGGGTCGATGCCGATGCCGATGCCGATGCCGAAGCCCGAGCGGCGCAGCCGGACCAGCCCTAGCCTCAGCCGACGGGGCCGGCTTTGCGCGGGAGCTCCCTACCAGGGGACGATCCGGGTCATCCCGAACTCGGATCTTCCGACTTTTCGGCGGGTGAAGCCCCGGAACGCCCTTTACCGTCGAAAGCATGACGCAGCGGGCGAGGATCGACCACGACGGGCCAGAGCCGCCCGGCACCGGCACCGGCACCGGCACCGGCACCGGCACCGGCACCGGTAGCGGCACCGGTAGCGGCACCGGAACCGACACCGACTCCGGCGCCGCCATCGACGCAGGGGCCGAGCTGGATCCGGTGCACCCGGTGAAACCGCCGGCCCCGCTGTTCAAGCCGGGTGGCCTGACCACCGCCGAGGTCGCCGAGCGCGTCGCGCGCGGCGACGTCAACGACGTCCCCGTCCGCAGCAGCCGCTCCACCGCCGACATCGTCCGCGCCAACGTCTTCACCCGCTTCAACGCCATCATCGGCATCCTCTGGGTGATCATGCTCTTCGTCGCGCCGATCCAGGACAGCCTCTTCGGCTTCGTGATCATCGCGAACACCGGCATCGGCATCATCCAGGAACTGCGCGCCAAGAAGACCCTCGACGGCCTCGCCGTCATCGGCGAGGCCAAACCCAGCGTCCGCCGCGACGGCCGCACCGCCGAGATCTCCACCTCCGAGATCGTCCTCGGCGACGTCATCGAACTGGGACCGGGCGACAAGGTCGTCGTCGACGGCTCCGTCGGCGAGGCCGACGGCCTGGAGATCGACGAGTCCCTGCTCACCGGCGAGGCGGACCCCGTCCTGAAGAAGCCCGGCGACCAGGTCATGTCCGGCTCCTTCGTGGTCGCCGGCGGCGGCGCGTTCACCGCCACCAAGGTCGGCCGCGCGGCCTACGCCGCACAGTTGGCGGAAGAGGCCTCCCGCTTCACGCTCGTCCACTCCGAGTTGCGCTCCGGCATCTCCACCATCCTCAAGTACGTCACCTGGATGATGATCCCGACCTCCATCGGCCTCGTCATCAGCCAGCTGGTCGTCAAGGACTCCAACCTCAAGGACTCCCTCGCCCGCACCGTCGGCGGCATCGTGCCGATGATCCCCGAGGGCCTCGTCCTCCTCACCTCCGTGGCCTTCGCGATCGGCGTCATCCGCCTCGGCCGCAAGCAGTGCCTGGTCCAGGAACTCCCCGCCATCGAGGGCCTCGCCCGCGTCGACGTCGTCTGTCTCGACAAGACGGGCACCCTCACCGAGGGCGGCATGGATGTCACCGAGCTGCGTCCGCTCGGAGGCGCGGAAGCCTCGTACGTCGAGAGGGTGCTCGGCGCCCTCGGGGAGTCCGACCCGCGCCCCAACGCGAGCCTCCAGGCGATCATCGACGCCTATCCCGACAGCGCGGAGTGGCGCTGCACCGAGTCGCTGCCCTTCTCCTCCGCCCGCAAGTACAGCGGCGCCAGCTTCAGCGAGGGCGACGGCGAGAACAACACCTGGCTGCTCGGCGCCCCCGACGTCCTCCTCCCCGCCGGGGACCCGGCCCTGGAGGAGATCAACGACCTGAACGAGCAGGGCCTACGGGTCCTCCTGCTGGCCCGCTCCGCCCGCGAACTGGACGACGCGGCCGTCGCCACCGGCGTCCGGCCCACCGCCCTGGTCGTCCTGGAGCAGCGGCTGCGCGCCGACGCCGCCGACACCCTGCGCTACTTCGAGGACCAGAACGTGAGGGCGAAGGTCATCTCCGGTGACAACGCGGTCTCCGTCGGCGCGGTCGCCGGCAAGCTGGGCCTGCCGGGCGCGGAGAACACCGTCGACGCCCGCAAGCTCCCCGCCGAACAGAGCGACATGGCGGGCGCCCTCGACGACAACTCCGTCTTCGGCC
This sequence comes from Streptomyces sp. ISL-94, assembly GCF_018614075.1. GTDB lineage: Bacteria > Actinomycetota > Actinomycetes > Streptomycetales > Streptomycetaceae > Streptomyces. Next base: position 31,199 of record NZ_JAGGOZ010000015.1, read on the forward strand.
GCGTCACCCCGCGGCAGAAGCGGGACATGGTCGGAGCCCTCCAGTCCAAGGGCCACACGGTCGCGATGACCGGCGACGGCGTCAACGACGTGCTCGCCCTCAAGGACGCCGACATCGGCGTCTCGATGGGCTCCGGCTCGGAGGCCACCCGCGCCGTCGCCCAGATCGTCCTCCTCAACAACAGCTTCTCGACCCTCCCCTCGGTCGTCGCCGAGGGCCGCCGGGTCATCGGCAACATCACCCGGGTGGCCACCCTCTTCCTCACGAAGACGGTCTACTCGGTGCTGCTGGCCGTCCTGGTGGTCTGCTCTCAGGTCGAATACCCCTTCCTGCCCCGCCACCTGACCCTCCTCTCCACGCTCACCATCGGCATCCCGGCCTTCTTCCTCGCCCTGGCCCCGAACAAGGAGCGCGCGAAGCCGCACTTCGTGAAACGGGTGATGCGCTACGCCATCCCCGGCGGCGTCATCGCGGCGACGGCCACCTTCATCACCTACCTGATCGCCCGCGCCCACTACACCGGCCCCGACTCCCTCAAGGCCGAGACCAGCGCCGCCACCCTGGCCCTCTTCCTCACCTCGATGTGGGTCCTGGTGATCATCGCCCGCCCGTACACGTGGTGGCGCGTCGGCCTGGTCGGCGCCATGGCCGGCGCCTTCCTGATCGTCCTCGTGGTCCCCTGGCTCCAGGACTTCTTCCAGCTCAGGCTGGAGGGCGTCACGATGCCGTGGATCGCGGTCGCCATAGCTGCGGCCGCCGCGACCCTGATCGAGTTCACCTTCCGATGGGTGGACCACAAGTTCCCGGCGTAGCCGCTGAGCTGGCAGGTTCACCCTTGAGGGCATCGACAGACGACTCAGAGGAATCCATACTCGAATTATGGGAACCAAAAAGGTCACGATCACCTTGCCTGACGAGGTGATGGAGTACATCAAGGGGCATGTGGACGCCCGCGGCGTTTCCGCTTACGTGACAGCGGCTGTAGAGCACAAGGTCGCGATGGACAAGTTGTGCGGGCTGTCGGACTTCCTGGACGAGGAGTACGGGCCGCTTACCGACGAGGAGCTCCGCGCTGCGGACGCTCGCTTCGACGCCATGGACGCTTGGCACGCCGAACGCAGACACGAAGGCGAGGTGGACCCGCTCGCGGGGAAGGCGGCTGCATGACTCCGCGAACCCCGCCAGGTCCGATTCCGAGGCCGCGGACTCTCGTGCTCGATTGTGAGGCGCTGTCCCTGGCTGTTCGCGGCGACCACGACGTGCGGGCAATGATCAGGCGGTCGCCCAACCGCCACATGCGAGTGGTCACCTCGTCGCTCACGACGCTGGAGGCATGGGACCCGAGGGCCGGTGTTCGTCAGGAGGCATGGGACTGGGCTTTGTCGAGCGTGGACATCGTTCACCCTAACGACGAGATCATCGGGGTGGCCCGCTCCCTTCTGAAGAAAGCGGGCCTGCACGGCCACAAATACGCGATCGATGCCGTATTGGCAGCCACCGCTTTCGTCGCCTCGCGGCGAGGCAACATGGTGAATGTCCTTACCTCTGATGTGGACGACATGAAGCGCCTCCTTGGCGCGCACCCCATCAGCATCGAACCCGTCTAGGCCGTGTTTTAGAACTGGCTGTCGGATCTCGCCTTATGCCGTGATGATCACGGTGTGGGGCGAGGGGATCTTTCTGACGAGCAGTGGTCGGTGTTGGAGTCGTTGTTGCCGGTGGCGGGACGGGGCGCAAGCGGCGCGGGAACTTGGGCGGCCGGCCGCCGGCCTTCGGCCGGGAGGACTACAAGGCCCGGCATGCGGTCGAGTGCGGGATCAGCCGGCTCAAGCAGCACCGGGCGGTGGCCACTCGTTATGACAAACTCGCCGTCCGCCTCGAGGCCGCCGTTCAAATCGCGGCGATCCACCAGTGGCTTTGAACCACCGGCCATCGGCCCGGCCGTGCCATGCTGGCCACCGGTATTCAGCAGCTCTCAGGGGGAAACGGTGGCCGCCAGGTACTACTGCGCCGACAGCGAGAACGGCGACCACGTCGAGGACCCGTCGGAGGACGCCCTGTTCATGCTGGTCGGCGATCTCAACGACAGTGACAACACCTTCGTCGTCATCCAGCCCGACGAGGACGACCCCCTCTGGTTCGCCTCCGTCACCGTCCTGGACGAGGGCGGATACGAGGTCGTCCGCCGCGATACCACCCGCCGCGAGCACGACGTCACCGTCGAGAGCGGCAGTGACCGCATCGCGGGCGACCTCACCAAATGGCTAGCCGCCCGCGACTTCCAAAACACGGCCTAGTCGAACCAGCGGTCGCGGGCCAGTTCCGCCGTGCGGGACGGGTCTTCCAGGAGGGCGGCTACCTCGAAGCGGCGGGGCCACTGGGATGCGGCCCAGGCCAGGCCTGCCGCTACGCCTTCCAGGGTGGAGGCGTGGAGGGTGCCGTCGGGGGTGTGGCGCCAGTCGAGTTCGGTGCCGCCCGCGATCAGTTCCTCGTGCTCGATGTAGGTCCGGGGGGTCGACGGGCCCAGCAGGAGGAGGACGGACTCGGGTACGTCGTGCTCCTCACCCGGGGTGGTGACCGCCGCCGGGACCGTCTCCGAGAGGCGGCGGACTTGGAGGAGGTCCGCCAGGTCCGCCGCCCGGGACGGGGTGACCGGGAGGAGGGGGAGGCCGGCCGTGAGGGGGAGGAGGTCGGGGGCGTCGGCGATGACCGCGTCGGCCGCGTCCACCACCAGGACCTCGCCGTCCACCACCGCGCGCAGCTCGTCCGGGAGGGTGACCTGCTCGGGGTCCAGGTCGGCCAGGGCGGTGTACAGGCCGTGCAGTTGACGGCCCGTCACCTCGCGGTCCGGGTCGGCGAGGCGGGCCAGGAGCTCGGCGGCGCCGCCGGGTTCGTCCAGGAGGGCCGGCACGGTGGTCCGTACGCCCAGGGCCCGCAGGACCTGCTCGTCCTCGAAGCCCGTGGCGTCCGCCGAGGTGTAGAGGCCCTCCAGCAGCGGGTCGCCGCCCGCCGCGCGCAGGCCCGCCGGGCGGCGGCCGTCGAGGACCGGGTGGTCGCGCAGCCACCAGGCGGTGTACGGGCGCACGGACTGGGTGGTGCCGTCCGGGAGCAGGATCCGTACGGGCTGGGTCAGGGCGTCCCGGAGCGGGGGCTGGGCCAGCATCGCCAGGGCCTGGGGCCAGCAGTCGTCGTCGACGAGGTCGAGGTCGCGGACGGCGACCAGTTCCGTGGCCACCGGGGGGACGGGCAGGTCCGGCAGCTGGTCCAGTACGTCTTCGCACCAGACGTCCACCGCGTCCAGCAGGCCCGCGTCGTCCGGCTCGGCGAAGTCGCCCTCGCGGGGCTCCAGTTCGTCCGGGTCGAGGACCAGGTCCGTGGCGCGGACCAGCTGGAAGGTGGCCAGGACCCCGCAGGCGGTGAGGGTGTCGGCGTCCCAGCGGGAGGCCAGCTCGGCGTCCAGGTAGGGGATCTCGTCCTCGCGGACCACCGAGGCCAGGGGGCTGCCCGGCAGGAGGAGTTCGCCCGCCGGGGTCAGCTCGCCGTCCTCGTCGGGGAGGGCGAGCGCGCCCAGCCAGGGTTCGTCGCCCGGTGCCAGGCCCGCGTCGCGGACCAGGCCGAGGACCACCTCGGCCAGCTCGTCGGCGTCCAGGGTGTCGGCGTCCTCGTCCCAGATCTCCCCGGCGTCGAGGGAGGCGGCGACGGCGGCCCGCACCTGCGGGGTGGTCAGCACCGCCCGCGGCGTGGCCGGCAGGGCTCCGAGCTTCTCCAGCAGCGGGTGCGCCGCCTCCGGGTGGGCCACCTTCAGCCCCAGCCGGGCCAGGCTCTCGGGGGTGTCCGCGTAGGGGAGGAGGATGTGGCGCGGGCCGATCGTCGTGCGGCCGTCGGCCAGCGGTACGGGGAGGCCGGACAGCCGGTCGGGGTCGACCCCGGCGAGGCTGTCGTAGAGCCGGTACCACCACTCGGGGGTCCGCTCGATGCCCGCGATCCGCTCGATGGCATCGCCCAGCGGCAGCCGGCCCACGCCCAGGGTGCGCAGCTCGGCGCGGCGCTCCAGGCCGGCCGGGAGCAGGGTCGGCAGGACCTCGGAGAGGACCCGTACGGTGTCGGCGCCGGCGCCCTCCACCACCTCGGCCTCGAAGGGGCGCAGGGCGCTGCGCTCCTCGGCGTGCTCGGGCGGGGCGGCGGGGGCCAGGAAGGCCGTACGGGGGAGGCGGTCGAGGACGGCGGCGCGCAGGGCGCCGTCCAGTGCGCCCTTGCCGAGCCGGCCGGGGACCAGGTCGACGAGGGCGGTGCTCACCGGGTCCCAGGTGCCGAGCAGCTCGGCGTACGCGTCGGCCGCGCGCTCCACGAGGAAGTCGGTCAGCGGGCCCGGCGCGGGATGCCGGCGGGTGGTGTCCAGCGGCAGGGTCGCGATGAGCAGGGCCGGGATGCCGAGGGGTTCGTCGGTGGGGGTCGGCGCGTGCACCACGGGCGCGGTGGCCGGGCGCAGCGGAGCCCCTTCGGCGTCGACGGGTACGGCCCAGGACACCGACCAGGCGGGCCGCAGGCGCTCCTCGACGGGCCGGTCGGCGAGCAGGGCGCGGGCGATGGGGCCGCCGTGGCGGACGGTGCGCCAGCGGTTGGTGCCCGTACGGGAGTCCTCGATGACGGTGTACGGGCCCTCGTCGCTGCGGTGGAGGGTGCGGGTGCCGCCCGCCGGGGTGTCCACGATGACCTCGTGCAGCCCGGGGAGGGTGAGGAGGAGGGCGTCGTCGATGCCGGTCAGCAGCCGTTCCACGAGGTCCTCGGCGGCGGCGTCGCGCAGCGGGAGGACCACGACGGTGTCGTAGCCCTCGGGGGCCGTGCCCTCGGCGGGCAGCGGGAGGCGCAGCAGCGGTACGTGGCCGTCGCGGCGGCGCAGTTCGTCGCCGAGGCCGGGGCTGCCGACGGCGGCGCCCCGGGCCAGCTCGCGGGCCTCGGCGAGGGACCAGCGGACGCCGCCGTGGCGGCCGAGGACGGCGGGCTCGTCGCAGACCGCGAGGACGGCGGCGAAGCCGACGCCGAAGCGGCCGACGGTGTCGCCGGAGCCGGAGCCGGAGCCGGAGCCCCCTGTGGCGTCCCCCGAGGTGTCCCGCGAGGCGTCCCCCGAGGCGTCCCGCTTGGCAGAGGCGCGCAGGGTGGACAGCGACTCCACGCCGGTCGCGTCCAGCGGAGCGCCGGTGTTGGCGACGGCCAGCACCGCCCGCCCGCCCGCGCCGCGGTCCGCCGGGTCGGCGGGGTGCAGGGTGAGCCGCAGCCGGCCCGGAACCCGGGCCCGGGCGGCGGCGTCGGCGGCGTTCTGCGCCAGCTCGACGACCAGCCGGTCGCGGTAGCCGCCGAGTGCCAGGTCCTCCTCGGCGTTGGCGTCCTCGCGGAACCGCGACGGGCCCGCCCCCCACGCGTCGAGCACCCCGCGCCGCAGCCGGGCCGTGCCGAAGGGGTCCACGCCGCTCTGGGCCGCCGTCACTCGCACGTTCACGCCGCTGCCTCCAAGAAGTGCCGGGCCTGGAACGCGGCCCTGAACTCCCGAAGGTATCGCGGCCGGACCCGCGGAGCCCGGCCGGTGCGCCGCAGCCGCTCCAGCGCGCCCGGCCGCCGCGGCCGGCGGTCAGGGGCGGAGCACGAGAAAGCCCCCGGTGACGGCAAGTCACCGGGGGCTGTGCATCCGAGGGGTTACGACGGTCAGAGCTTCTCGATCACGTAGTCGACGCAGGCCGTCAGCGCCTGCACGTCCGCCGGGTCGATCGCCGGGAACATCGCGATACGGAGCTGGTTGCGGCCGAGCTTGCGGTACGGCTCGGTGTCCACGATGCCGTTGGCGCGCAGCACCTTGGCGACCGCCGCCGCGTCGATGTCGTCCGAGAAGTCGATCGTGCCGATGACGGCGGAGCGCTTGTCGGCGTCCGCGACGAACGGAGTCGCGTACTTCGACGCCTCCGCCCAGCCGTACAGGTTGCGCGCGCTGGCCGCCGTACGGCCGGTCGTGAACTCCAGGCCGCCCTGGCTGTTCATCCACTCCAGCTGCTCGTTCAGCAGGAAGAGGGTGGCCAGCGCCGGGGTGTTGTACGTCTGGTTCTTCAGCGAGTTGTCGATCGCCGTCGGCAGCGAGAAGAACTCCGGGATGTGCCGGCCGGAGTCGTGCACGCGCTGCGCGCGCTCCAGGGCGGCCGGGGAGAACGCGGCCAGCCACAGGCCGCCGTCCGAGGCGAAGGACTTCTGCGGGGCGAAGTAGTAGACGTCGGTCTCGGTGATGTCCACCGGCAGACCGCCGGCGCCCGAGGTCGCGTCCACCAGGACGAGGGACCCGTCGTCGGCGCCCGCGACGCGCTTGATCGGCGCCGCGACACCCGTCGAGGTCTCGTTGTGGGTGTACGCGTACACGTCCACGCCCGCCTCGGCCACCGGCTCGGGGTGCGTGCCCGGCTCGGAGGAGATCACGGAGGGCGCTTCCAGCCACGGTGCGAGCTTCGCGGCCTTGGCGAACTTGGAAGAGAACTCGCCGAAGGTCAGGTGCTGGGACTTCTGCTCGATCAGCCCGTGGGTCGCGATGTCCCAGAAGGCGGTGGAGCCGCCGTTGCCCAGGATCACCTCGTAGCCCTCGGGGAGGGAGAAGAGGTCCCGGAGACCCTGGCGCACCGAGCCGACCAGGTTCTTGACCGGGGCCTGGCGGTGCGAGGTTCCGAGCAGGGAGGTTCCGGTGGCGGCGAGGGCGTCCAGCGCCTCGGTCCGCACCTTGGAGGGGCCCGCGCCGAAGCGTCCGTCGGCGGGCTTGATGTCAGCGGGAATCTGGATCTCAGCCACGAGCGGAGCGTATCCGGTCGCGGTCCGTGCTTTGGACCCGCGTCCACCCGATGAGACGCCTACGGGTGGTGGCAGGGTGGTCGCGTGACGTCATCCGGGGCATCCCTGCGCGAACTCGAACGGACCTTGCGGGCGGAGCTGCGCGGGGAGGTGGATTTCGGCGCCGCGGCGCGGGCGCTGGTGACCATGGACGCCTCGAACTACCGGCGCGTCCCGGTCGGGGTCGTCGCCCCGCGCGACGCCGAGGACGTGGCGGCCGCGCTGCGCGTGTGCGCCGGGGCCGGGGTCCCGGTCGTGCCCCGGGGCGGCGGGACCTCCATCGCGGGCCAGGCGACCGGGGTGGGCGTGGTCCTCGACCTCACCCGGCACATGAACGCCCTGGTGTCCGTGGACCCGGCCGCCCGCACCGCCGTCGTCCAGCCGGGGCTGGTCTTGGACCGGCTGCGGGACGCGGTGCGCCCGTACGGGCTGACCTTCGGCCCGGACCCTTCCACGCACTCCCGCTGCACCCTCGGCGGCATGATCGGCAACAACGCGTGCGGGGCGCACTCGGTGGCCTGGGGGACCACCGCGGACAACGTGGCGGAGCTGGCGGTGACGGCGTACGGGGGCGGCGTCCACCGGATCGGGACGGGCTGGTCGGGGGCGCCGGACGGGCTGGGGGAGCTGGTGGCGGCTAACCTGGCGGTGCTGCGGACCGGGATGCCTCCCGCCTTCTCGCGGCGGATCTCGGGCTACGGAGCACTGGACGCGCTGCTGCCCGAGCGCGGGGTGCAGCTCGCCCGGGCGTTCTGCGGGAGCGAGGGCACGCTCGGCGTGGTGACGGAGGCGGTGGTGCGCCTGGTCGAGCTGCCGCCCGCGCCGGTCCTGGCCGTCCTCGGGTATGCGGACGAGAGCGCGGCGGCGGACGCGGCGGCGGGGCTGCTTCCGTACGGCCCGCTGACGGTGGAGGGCATGGCGGAGGACCTGGTCAGGACGACGGCCACGGCCACAGGCGCGGCCACAGCCGCCGCCGGGCTGCCGCGGGGCCGGGCCTGGCTGTTCGTGGAGATGCCGGAGGAGGGCGGTGCGCGCGCGCTCGTACGGGCCGCCGACGCGCTCGACGCGGTGGTGGTCACGGACCCGGCGGGGCAGCGGGCGCTGTGGCGGATCCGCGAGGACGCGGCGGGCACGGCGACGCGGATGCCGGAAGGGGGGATGGCCTGGCCGGGGTGGGAGGACTGCGCGGTGCCGCCGGCCCGGCTGGGGGCGTACCTGCGGGATTTCCGCGCCCTGCTGGCGGCGCACGGGCTGCGGGGGACACCGTACGGGCACTTCGGCGAGGGCTGCGTGCACGTACGGATCGACTTCGACCTGGCGTCGGCGAAGGGCGTGGCGGGCTTCCGCGCGTTCTCCTCGGAGCTGGCGGACCTGGTCGTCGCCCACGGGGGCTCGCTGTCGGGGGAGCACGGGGACGGCCAGGCGCGGGCGGAGCTGCTGCCGCGGATGTACCGACCGTCGGTCATCGCCCTCTTCGGCGCGTACAAGGACGTGTGGGACCCGGCGGGCGGGATGAACCCGGGGATGCTGGTCCGGCCGGGGCGGCTCGACGAGAACCTCCGCTTCGAGGTGCTGCCGGACTCCTCTCTGGCGGGGGAGGTGGCGAAATGCGTCGGCGTCGCGAAGTGCCGGTCGACGCAGGTGGCCGGCGGACCTGCGGTCATGTGCCCGTCGTACCGGGCCACGGGGGAGGAGCAGCACTCCACGCGGGGGCGGGCCCGGCTGCTGCACGAGATGCTGGCGGGCGAGGTGATCACCGGCGGCTGGCGCTCGCCGGAGGTCGCGGAGGCGCTGGACCTGTGCCTGGGCTGCAAGGGATGCCTCAGCGACTGCCCGGTGGGCGTGGACATGGCCACCTACAAATCGGAATTCCTGCACCACCACTGGGCGGGCCGCATCCGCCCCCTGTCCCACTACACCCTGGGCGGCCTCCCGTCCTGGCTCCGCCTGATCGCCGCCCTCCGCCTGCCGGCCGCGGCGAACGCGGCGGCCCGGTGGGTGGGGGTGCCGGGTCTGACACGGGACCGGCCCTTGCCTGCCCTGGCGTCGGAGCCGTTCACCCGGTGGTGGCGCAGCCGACGCCGGGGGGAGGCGGCGGCAGAGCAGGCTCGCCGGGTCCCGGGGGCACCGGAGGATCCGGCCGCGCCGGCGTTCGAGGCGCGGGGTCTGGGGCGGAGCCCCGGTTTCGGGAAGGGGCGGGGCGGGGGAAGCCGCCCGCAGGGCCCCGCCTCCGCCTCCGCCTCCGCCCCCGCGGTCACGCTCTGGCCCGACACCTTCACCGAGTACCTGTCCCCCCGGACCGGCCGCGCAGCGGTGCACGTGCTGGAGGCTGCCGGCCTGACCGTGGGCCTGCCCCGGGGGCGCGTGTGCTGCGGCCTGACCCATCTCTCCACCGGCCGCCTCGACCGCGCCCGCAAGGTCCTGCGCCGCACCCTGGACGCCATCGGGGACGTACGGGCTCCCGTGCTCGTCCTCGAACCCAGCTGCGCCGCCGCCCTGCGCACCGACCTTCCCGCGCTGCTCCCCGACGACCCCCGCGCGCCCCGCCTGGCCGCCGCCGTCCGGACCTTCGCCGAGACGCTGGAGGAGTACGCCCCCTCCTGGCAGCCGCCCCGAATCGACCGGCCGGTCGTCGGCCAGACCCACTGCCACCAGCACGCGGTTCTCGGCGACGCCGCCGACCGGCGCCTGCGCGAGCGCGCCGGCCTGACCGGCGCGCTCAGCGGCGGCTGTTGCGGGCTCGCCGGGAACTTCGGCTTCGAGCCGGGCCACCACGCCGTGTCCGTGGCATGCGCCGAGGAGCAGTTGCTGCCGTCCCTCCGCGAAGCCCCGCAGGACGCGCTGGTCCAGGCGGACGGCTTCTCCTGCCGTACGCAGATCGCCCAGCTGGGCGGCGGGATCCGGGGCCGCCACCTGGCCGAACTCCTGGCGGAGGGGCTGTGAGGCAGCTCGCTGTAAGGCAAGACCTGCAGCCACACTCCTTACGACCCCCTAGTCTGGAGGAATGACCGCGTCCACTCCCGCGCCCACTCCCCCGCCCACCCCGGCACCCGCCCCCGCCGCCGCCTCCGCCGCCACCTCGTCACCGACGGCCGTGCCCGCTCCCGCCACCCCCGCGGGACGCGGACCCGGCGCCCGGTTCGGCCCGGTGGCCCTGGTGATCTCGGCGGGCATCTCGGTGCAGTTCGGCGCCGCCCTCGCGGTCATGGTCATGCCGAAGGCGGGCGCGGCAGGCGTGGTCACGCTGCGCCTCGCGGCCGCCGCCCTCGTGCTGCTGCTCCTGTGCCGCCCCAAGGTGCGCGGCTACTCCCGCGCGGACTGGGGCACGGTGCTCGCCTTCGGCGTCACCCTGGCCGGGATGAACGGCCTCTTCTACCAGGCCGTGGACCGCATCCCGCTCGGCCCGGCCGTCACCCTGGAGGTCCTCGGCCCGCTCGCCCTGTCCGTCTTCGTCTCCCGCCGCCTGGTGAACCTGCTCTGGGCCGGCCTCGCCCTGGCCGGCGTGGTCCTCCTCTCCGGGCACGGCGGTGGTGGCGGTGGCGGTTTCGGCTTCGGCGCCCTCGACCCGGCGGGCGCCGCCTTCGCGCTCGGAGCGGGCGCGATGTGGGCGGCGTACATCGTCTTCAGCGCCCGTACCGGCCGCCGCTTCCCGCAGGCAGACGGCCTGGCCCTGGCGATGGCGGTGGCCGCGGTGATCTCCCTCCCGCTGGGCGTGGTCCAGGCGGGCTCGGCCCTCATCGTGCCGAGCACCCTCGCCCTGGGCGTCGGAGTGGCCGTACTGTCCTCCGTACTCCCGTACACCCTCGAACTGCTCGCCCTGCGCCGGCTTCCGGCCCCGACCTTCGCGATCCTGATGAGCCTGGAGCCGGCCATCGCGGCCACCGCCGGCTTCCTCGTCCTGAACCAGGCGCTGTCCGCCCCGGACGCCCTGGCCATCGCCCTCGTGATCGCGGCCAGCATGGGGGCGGTCCGCTCCCAGACCCGAAAGCAGCCGGCCTGACGGACGCCGGCACCTGCCGCCTGTGAGGCGGGGGCCGCCGGGGGTTCAGAAGCCGAGGGCAAGGGCGCCGATGACGGGGGCGGCGTAGAGGAGCGGGAAGGGGACGTGGGCGTAGGAGCGGGCCCGCAGGACGGTGATGACGGCGCCGGTGAAGTAGAGGATGAGGCCGATGGCGGCGGCGATGCCGATGGCCGGGACGAAGAGGCCGACGACGAGGCCTGCCGAGCCGGCGAGCTTGGCGGCGCCGAGCCGGTTCCACCAGGTGCGGGGGACGCCGTACTCGGCCAGGGGCTCGACGACGAACGTGGCGCGGAAGAAGATCGAAGCTCCGGAGAAGCCGGCCATGAAGGCGGCGATGAGGGTGACGACGGTGGCGGTGGTGGACATGGCGCGTGCTCCTGTCGGGCGGCTGGGCTGACGAGTTGCTCTTGCTTCTCTGACCCGCCGCGGACGGGGAATGTGACCGCCCGGCGAAAAAATTGTTTCTGCGTCCGGCCGGTGGCGCGACAACACCCTTGTGGTGCCCCGCGGTTGCGGTGCGGGGCGGGAACGTGCCGCCTTCCCGCCAAATCATGCAAGCATGCTTGATTGTTTTTGCGGAGGCTGCCAGTCTTCCCCTCACGCCGAGAGGGGAGCACCCCGTGCCCGATCCGTCCACCGCCGCTGCGGATGCCCTGGCTGCCGCCGCCGTCTTCGTCGATCTGCGGGAGGAGGGGCGCGAACTGGACTGCCTGGTCGCGGGATTGTCCGGCCCCGACTGGGCCCGGCCCACCCCCGCGCCCCGCTGGAGCATCGCCCACCAGATCGCCCACCTGCACTGGACCGACCGGGCCGCCCACCTCTCCCTCACCGACGCCGCCGGCTTCGGCCGCATGGTCGAGGAAGCCCTCAAGGCCCCCGACTCCTTCGTCGACGAAGGCGCCGAGGAGGGGGCGAAACTGCCGCCCGTCGAGCTGCTCGCCCGCTGGCGGGCCGGGCGAGCCGCCCTCGACGCGGCGCTCGCCGCCGCCTCGCCCGACGCCCGCTTCCCCTGGTACGGGCCGCCGATGAAGGCCGCCTCGATGGCCAGTGCCCGGCTGATGGAGACCTGGGCGCACGGCCAGGACGTCGCCGACGCGCTCGGCGTACGCCGCACGCCGACCGCGCGGCTGCGGCACGTGGCGCGCATCGGCGTACGGGCCCGCGACTACGCCTACGCCGTACGCGGGCTGCCCGCGCCGGAGGGGGAGTTCCGGGTGGAGCTCACGGCGCCCGACGGCTCGGAGAGCTGGCAGTACGGCCCGGCGCAGGCCCCGCAGCGCGTCACGGGCCCGGCGCTCGACTTCTGCCTGCTGGTGACGCAGCGCGCCCACCGCGCCGATCTCGCCCTCACCGCCACCGGCCCCGACGCCGACCGCTGGCTCGACATCGCCCAGGCCTTCGCGGGCCCGGCCGGCCCGGGCCGCGAGCCGGGGGCCGCGCGGTGACCCGCCGCCCGTTGCGCATCGGCAATGCCTCCGGCTTCTACGGGGACCGCTTCGACGCCCTGCGCGAGATGCTGACCGGCGGCCCGCTGGACGTGGTGACCGGGGACTACCTGGCCGAGCTGACCATGCTGATCCTCGGCCGCGACCGCCTGAAGAACCCGGACCTCGGCTATGCCAAGACCTTCCTGCGCCAGCTGGAGGAGGGCCTCGGGCTCGCGCACGAGCGGGGCGTACGGATCGTCGCGAACGCCGGCGGCCTGAACCCGGCGGGGCTCGCCGATGCCGTACGGGCGTTGGCGGCCAAGGCGGGCGTGCCGGTGACGGTCGCGCACGTCGAGGGCGACGACCTGATGCCGTACGAGGAGGGGGCGCTGACGGCCAACGCCTACCTCGGCGGTGCCGGGATCACCGCCTGCCTGCGGGCGGGCGCGGACGTGGTCGTGACCGGCCGGGTCACGGACGCGGCGCTGGTCAGCGGCCCGGCGGCCTGGTGGTTCGACTGGGCGCCGGACGACTACGACCGGCTGGCGGGGGCGGTGGTTGCGGGCCACGTCCTGGAGTGCGGAACGCAGGCCACCGGCGGGAACTACTCCTTCTTCACTGCGCACGACGTCCGGCGGCCGGGGTTTCCGCTGGCCGAGGTCTCGCAGGACGGCTCGGCGGTGATCACCAAGCATCCGGGCACGGGCGGGGTGGTGTCGGTGGGCACGGTGACGGCCCAACTCCTCTATGAGACCCAGGGCCTGCGCTATCTCGGCCCGGACGTGACGGCCCGGCTGGACACGGTCCGGCTGTCCGAGGAGGGAGCGGACCGCGTCCGCGTCTCGGGCGTGCGGGGCGAGGCTCCCCCGCCCTGCCTCAAGGTGGGCGTCACCCGCATCGGCGGCTGGCGCAACGAGGTGGTCTTCGTCCTGACCGGCCTGGACGTCGAGGCCAAGGCGGAGCTCGTCCGTGCGCAGCTCTCCGAGGCCCTGGAGGGCGTGGCCGACGCCGCCTGGACCTTGTCCCGAACGGACCACGAGGACGCCCCGACGGAGGAGACGGCCAGCGCCCTCCTGCGCCTGGTGGTCCGCGACCCCTCCCCGGACCGGGTGGGCCGCGTCCTGACCTCGGCGGCCATCGAACTCGCCCTGGGCAGCTACCCGGGCTTCCACGTCACCTCCCCGCCGGGCCCGGCCCAGCCGTACGGGGTCTTCACCTCAGCCCTCGTCCCGTCGGATTCGGTCCCCCACACGGCGACCCTCCCGGACGGCACCCGGGTACCGATCCCCGCTGCACGGATCCTTCCCCCCGCCCCGCCCCTTCCCGAAACCGGGGCTTGCGACCCCGGCCGCCGCCCTCGGGGCCCCGCCCCGGGCCCCCCACCGGGCTCTGCCCGGACCCGCGCCTCACACGCCGGCGGGGCTGAAACGGCACAGCCGGCCGCGCCGGCGTGTGAGGCGCTGGGGGCACCCCCAGCGGTAGCCGGGAGAGGGCCCGGGGGCGGAACCCCCGCCGGGTCCGGGGCGGAGCCCCGGGAGGACGGCCCCGCGGGGGTCACGCGCGCTCCCCTGGGGGCGGTGGCCGGGGCCCGCAGCGGCGACAAGGGCGGCGACGCCAACGTCGGGGTCTGGGTGCAGACCGACGCCGCCTGGCACTGGCTGCGCCACATCCTCACGACCGAGGCCTTCACGGCCCTGCTCCCCGAGACCGCGGCCCACGCGGTGGCCCGCCACGAGCTCCCGAACCTCCGCGCCCTCAACTTCACGATCACCGGCATCCTCGGCGACGGCGCCGCCTCAGGTCACCGCTTCGACCCCCAGGCCAAGGCCCTCGGCGAATGGCTCCGCGCCCGCCACCTCGACATACCGACCCGCCTCCTGCCGCCCGCCCCGGAGGGGAACCGCCCATGACCCGCCTCGCCACCACCGTCGACCCCCACGCCCCCGGGCACGCGCAGGCCCGTACCGCCGCCCTCGAACGCCTCGCCGCCCTCGACGCCGAGCACGCCAAGGCCCTCGCCGGCGGCGGCGAGAAGTACACCGCCCGCCACAAGGCCCGCGGCAAGCTGCTCGCCCGCGAGCGCATCGAGCTGCTCCTCGATCCGGACACGCCCTTCCTGGAGCTGTCCCCGCTCGCCGCCTGGGGCAGCGACTACCCCGTCGGCGCCTCCATGGTCACCGGCATCGGCACGGTCGAGGGCGTCGAGTGCCTGGTCACCGCCAACGACCCCACCGTCCGCGGCGGTGCCAGCAACCCCTGGACCCTGAAGAAGGCCCTGCGGGCCAACGAGATCGCCCGCCAGAACCGGCTCCCCTGCATCAGCCTCGTGGAGTCCGGCGGCGCCGACCTGCCCTCCCAGAAGGAGATCTTCATCCCGGGCGGCGCGATCTTCCGCGACATCACCCGGCTGTCGGCCGACGGGATCCCGACCATCGCCGTCGTCTTCGGCAACTCCACCGCCGGAGGCGCGTACATCCCCGGCATGTCGGACCACACCATCATGATCAAAGACCGCTCCAAGGTGTTCCTCGGCGGGCCGCCCCTGGTCAAGATGGCCACCGGCGAGGAGAGCGACGACGAGTCCCTCGGCGGAGCCGACATGCACGCCCGCACCTCCGGACTGGCGGACTACTACGCCCTCGACGAGCACGACGCGATCCGCCAGGCCCGCCGGGTGGTCGCCCGCCTGTGCCACCGCAAGCCGTACGCGGACCCGCCGAAGGCCGACGAGCCCCTGTACGACCCCGAGGAACTCCTCGGCATCGTCCCGCCCGACCTGAAGACCCCCTTCGACCCCCGCGAGGTCATCGCCCGCATCGTCGACGCCTCCGACTTCGACGAGTTCAAGCCGCTCTACGGCACCAGCCTCGTCACCGGCTGGGCCACCCTCCACGGCTACCCGGTCGGCATCCTCGCCAACGCCCAAGGGGTGCTGTTCAGCGCCGAGTCGCAGAAGGCCGCCCAGTTCATCCAGCTCGCCAACCAGCGCGACATCCCGCTCCTCTTCCTCCACAACACCACCGGCTACATGGTCGGCAAGGAGTACGAGCAGGGCGGCATCATCAAGCACGGCTCGATGATGATCAACGCGGTCGCGAACTCCCGCGTCCCGCACCTCTCCGTCCTGATCGGCGCCTCCTACGGCGCCGGCCACTACGGCATGTGCGGCCGCGCCTACGAGCCCCGCTTCCTCTTCGCCTGGCCCAGCGCCAAGTCCGCCGTCATGGGCCCGGCCCAGCTCGCCGGCGTGCTCTCGATCGTGTCCCGGCAGTCCGCCGCGGCCAAGGGGCAGCCCTACGACGAGGAGGCCGATGCCGGGATGCGCGCCTTCGTCGAGGCGCAGATCGAGTCCGAGTCCCTGCCGATGTTCCTGTCCGGGCGGCTGTACGACGACGGGGTCATCGACCCGCGCGACACCCGTACCGTCCTCGGCCTGTGCCTGTCGGCCGTCCACAACGCCCCCGTCGAGGGCGCCCGTGGCGGCTTCGGCGTCTTCCGGATGTGAGCCCGCACATGACCCTGCCCAGCACACTCCTGTCGGCCGTGCTCGTCGCCAACCGCGGCGAGATCGCCGTCCGCGTCTTCCGGACCGCCCGCGCCATGGGCCTGGACACGGTCGCCGTCCACTCCGACCCCGACGCCGACGCGCTGCACGTCCGCGAGGCCGACGCGGCCGTACGCCTGCCCGGCGCCGCCCCCGCCGACACCTACCTGCGCGGCGACCTGATCATCAAGGCCGCCCTCGCGGCCGGGGCCGACGCCGTCCACCCCGGCTACGGCTTCCTCTCCGAGAACGCCGCCTTCGCCCGCGAGGTACGCGCCGCCGGCCTCGCCTGGATCGGCCCGCCGCCCGAGGCCATCGAGGCCATGGCCTCCAAGACCCGGGCCAAGGAGCTGATGCGCGCCGCCGGGGTCCCGCTCCTCGAACCCGTCGACCCGGCCACCGCCACCGCCGCCGACCTGCCCCTCCTCCTCAAGGCCGCCGCCGGGGGAGGCGGCCGGGGCATGCGTGTGGTCCGCGAGCTCGACGGCCTCAAGGAGGCCCTCGACGCGGCCTCCGCCGAGGCCCGCTCCGCCTTCGGCGACGCAGAGGTCTTCGCCGAGCCCTACGTGGAGCGCGCCCGCCACGTCGAGGTCCAGATCCTCGCCGACGCGCACGGCACCGTATGGACGCTCGGCACCCGCGACTGCTCCCTCCAGCGGCGCCACCAGAAGGTCATCGAGGAAGCCCCCGCGCCCGGCCTCCCCGAGGCCCTGCGCACCACCCTCCACGAGGCCGCCGTCGCCGCGGCCCGCGCGGTCTCGTACGAGGGCGCGGGCACGGTCGAGTTCCTCGTCACCGCCGACGGGCGCCCGTACTTCCTGGAGATGAACACGCGCCTGCAGGTGGAACACCCCGTCACCGAAGCCGTCTTCGGCCTCGACCTCGTCGCCCTCCAGCTGCGCATCGCCGCGGGCGCCGCCCTGCCCCTGACACCCCCGCAGCCCACCGGCCACGCCGTCGAGGCCCGCCTCTACGCCGAGGACCCCGCCCAGGACTGGCGCCCCCAGACCGGCGTCCTGCACACCCTCGCCATCCCCGGCGCGGTCCGCGTGGACACCGGCTTCGCCGACGGGGACACCGTCGGCATCCACTACGACCCCATGCTCGCCAAGGTCATCGCCCACGCCCCCACCCGCGCCGAGGCCGTCCGCGTCCTCGCCCACGCCCTGTCCGGAGCCCGGATCCACGGCCTGACCACCAACCGCGAGCTGCTCGTACGCTCCCTGCGGCACCCGGAGTTCACCGCCGGGCAGCTCGACACCGGCTTCTACGAACGCCACCTCACCGCCCTCACCGCCCTCACCGCAGCCGCCCCGGACGCCACCCTGTCCGCCCTCGCCGCCGCCCTCGCCGCAGCCGCCCCGGCTCCGGACGCCCCGCTCGCCGCCCGCCTCGGCGGCTGGCGCAACGTCCGCTCCCAGCCGCACACCCGGCGCTACACCGCGGCCGGGGCCGAGTACGAGGTCCAGTACCACCCCGTGAACCACCCCGGAGTCCGGGTCCTGTCCGTCGAACCCACCCTCGTCACGCTCGAAGCCGAGGGAATCCGACGGATGTTCCACGTGAAACAAAATTCGAACAAGCCGGAGGTCTACGTCGACTCCGCGCTCGGCGCCCACACCCTCACCCCCGTCCCCCGGTTCGCGAGCCCCGCCGACAGGGCTGACCGCACCGAACCAGGCTCCCTGCTCGCCCCCATGCCCGGCACCGTCGTCCGTGTCGCCGAGGGCCTGGCCCCCGGCATTCCCGTCACCGCCGGGCAGCCCCTGCTCTGGCTGGAGGCCATGAAGATGGAACACCGCATCCTCGCGCCCGCCTCCGGCACGCTCACCGCGCTCCACGCCGCCACCGGCCAACAGGTCGAGTTCGGCGCCCTGCTCGCCGTAGTCCAGGAGGAACCGCAAGCATGAGCTCCGTCATCGAATCCCAGGAACACAAGGCGCTGCGCACGGCGGTCGCCGCCCTCGGCCAGAAGTACGGCCGCGAGTACCTCGCCCGCGTCGCCCGCGCGGGCGGCCACCCCGACGAGCTGTGGGCCGACGCCGCCCAGCTCGGCTACCTCGGGGTCAACCTGCCCGAGGAGTACGGCGGCGGAGGCGGCGGCATCACCGAACTCTCGATCGTCCTGGAGGAACTGGGCGCCGCCGGCTGCCCCCTCCTCATGATGGTCGTCTCGCCCGCCATCTGCGGCACGGTCATCGCCCGCTTCGGCACCGAGGCCCAGAAGCGGGCCTGGCTGCCCGGCCTCGCCGACGGCAGCCGCACCATGGCCTTCGGCATCACCGAACCCGACGCCGGTTCCAACTCCCACCGCATCACCACCACGGCCCGCCGTGACGGCGACGACTGGATCCTCACCGGCCGCAAGGTCTTCATCTCCGGTGTAGACATCGCCGACGCCACCCTCATCGTCGGCCGCACCGAGGACGCCCGGTCGGGGCGCCTCAAGCCGTGCCTGTTCATCGTCCCGCGGGATGCGCCGGGCTTCTCCCGCACGGTCATCGACATGGAACTCCAGGCGGCGGAGAAGCAGTTCGAACTCGTGCTGGACGAGGTGCGGCTGCCGGCGGAGGCGCTGGTCGGCGACGAGGACGCGGGGTTGCTCCAGCTCTTCGCGGGCCTCAACCCCGAGCGCATCATGACGGCCGCCTTCGCCATCGGGATGGGCCGGTACGCGCTGGCCAAGGCCGTGGACTACGCGAAGACCCGGCAGGTGTGGAAGGACCCGATCGGCGCCCACCAGGCGATCGCGCACCCGCTGGCGGCAGCCCACGTCGAGCTGGAACTGGCCGGCCTGATGATGCGGAAGGCTGCGCTGCTGTACGACTCGGGAGACGACATGGGGGCGGGCGAGGCGGCGAACATGGCCAAGTACGCGGCGGGCGAGGCCTGCGTCCGAGCGGTGGACCAGTCGGTCCACACCCTCGGCGGCAACGGCCTCACCCGCGAGTACGGGCTGGCCTCCCTGATCACCGCCTCGCGCGTGGCGCGCATCGCCCCGGTCAGCCGCGAGATGATCCTCAACTTCATCTCCCACCAAACCCTGGGCCTGCCCAAGTCCTATTAGCCGCGGCTCTGCCCCACCTGAGGCGCGGGGTCCGGGGCGGAGCCCCGGGGCGGCCGGCAGGCTGCCGGCTGGAGCCGTGCACCGCCGAGCCCCCGCCAAGCCCGGCGCAGCCGGTACCGCATAGCCTCCCTCGGGAGGACCCCCACCCCCTCCGGAGGAGACATGCCCCCCGTCGTGCACGCCGCCAAGGCGACCGGTATTGCCGGCCTCACCCTCGACTCCCCGGCCAACCGCAACGCCCTCTCCGCCGCCCTCGTCGGCGAGCTCCGCGCGGCCCTCGCCGACGCGGGGGCGGACCCGGCGGTCCGGGCCGTCGTCCTCACCCACACCGGCAGCACCTTCTGCGCCGGCGCCGACCTCACATCCCCCTGCGACCCCGCCGACTTCGTCGCCCTCCTCCGCGAGATCGCCGAGCTGACCAAGCCGGTCATCGCCCGCGTCACCGGACACGTCCGGGCCGGCGGCCTCGGGCTGCTCGGCGTCTGCGACATCGCCGCCGCCGGGCCGCAGTCCTCGTACGCCTTCACCGAGACCCACCTCGGTCTCGCCCCCGCGGTGATCTCCATGCCGCTGCTCCCGCGCCTCGACCCGCGCGCCGCCGCCCGCTACTTCCTCACTGCCGAGCGTTTCGACGCCGCCGAGGCCGCCCGCATCGGCCTGCTCACCCTGCACGCGGAGGACGTGGACGAGGCGCTGGCGCCCGTCTTCGCCGGTCTCCGGGCCGCCTCCCCCCAGGGCCTGGCCGCGACAAAGGCGCTGACCTCCGCCGCCGTACGCGAGGCCCTCGCCCGCGACGGCTCCCGCCTCACCGAGCTGTCCGCAGGACTCTTCGCCTCCGCCGAGGCCCGCGAAGGCATCACCGCCCGCTTCGAACGCCGGGAGCCGTCATGGGCACTTTGACATCCTCCCCGTCTTGAAGGACGGGGATTCCTAGCTCACTTCGCCTGACACCTAGCAGGTGGCGGGGCTTACAAGATCAGCACTAGCCGGGTTGAGACCCGCCCGGACCAGCATCACGCGTGCGGAGTTCTTGTCCCTGGGGGACACGATTCCGCACGCGGTGCAGGTATACGTTCTCTCGGAGAGGGGGAGTGCGTGCTTGGTTCTCGCTCCGCACTGTGCGCAGTCCATGGTGGTGTGCGCGGGGTGCACCAGGTGCAGGGTGCGCCCGTGCTTGCGGCCCATCTCGATCAGCGCGGCCTTCGTCGCACCGATCGCGGCGTCAGCGGCCTTACGGGCCATGGTCGACTTGGCCAGGAACTTCGGGCGGAAATCCTCGACCGCGAGGGCGTCATGGTCCCGCACGACCTTCTTGGCCCATTTGCGGCCGGTGTCCTGCCGCTGCCGGGCGATCTTCTTCGACACCTTCGCCGCCAGGGCGCGGGACTTGGCGAAGTCCCGGATGACCTGCTGCTGCGGCACCGACGCGCCCTCACGCAGCCACGCCATCGAACGGCGGGCCCCCGTCAGCAACTTGTCGAGCTGTGCCGGACCGCACGTGAACTTTTCGATGGCTCCCTTGTTCAGGCCGTGGACCTTGCGGGACATCGCCACGCACTCGTTCCACACCCACCGGCACCGCGCCCACTCCGCATCGAGGGCGGCGAGCGCCGTGGACGACACGCGCAACCGGTAGGTGTACCGGGCCTGCCCGGTTCCCTGCGCCGTCTGCGTCGGCGCCGTCATGAAGCTCAACGTACCCGCCACCACTGACAACGACAGAAAGTACCGGTCACAGCAGATGTGCAGAGAACTCCGCCGCTTCGCGGCTCCGCCCCGAGGACCCATTCCTCCCCGGCCCGAAGGCCGGGGCCTCCTGGGAGAAATCAGGTGACCGGCCCCAAGCAGGCCCGCAGCCGCGTCACCCGCCGCCACCTCTTGGAGGCGGCCGTCTCCTGCCTGGCCGAACACGGCTGGGCCGGCTCCACCGTCGCCGTGGTCGCCGAACGGGCCGGCGTGTCCCGGGGCGCGGCCCAGCACCACTTCCCCACCCGCGAGGACCTGTTCACCGCCGCCGTCGAGTACGTCGCCGAGGAACGCTCCACGGCCCTGCGCGAGCTCTTCCAGGCCGGCCCGGCCGCCCGCCCCGCCGTCGTGGAAGCGCTGGTCGACCTGTACACGGGCACCCTCTTCCGGGCCGCGCTCCAGCTCTGGGTCGCCGCCTCCAACGAGGAGCAGCTGCGCCCCCGCGTCTCCGAGCTGGAGACCCGGGTCGGCCGCGAGACCCACCGCATCGCCGTGGAACTGCTGGGCGCCGACGAGTCCGTGCCCGGCGTACGGGAGACCGTGCAGGGGCTCCTGGACATGGCCCGCGGCCTGGGCCTGGCCAATGTCCTGACCGACGACACGGCCCGCCGGGCCCGCGTCGTCGCCCAGTGGTCCCGCATCGTCGAGGCGACGCTGACCCCCTGAACGCGCGAGGGCGCCGCACCCCGGAACGACGGGATACGGCGCCCAGCAGGTGCCGGCAGCGCAGGCGGCGGGATCAGGCGGTCTCCGCGATGTCCGCGTAGCCCTCGATCTCCTGGGGGCTGCGGCGCCCCGGCCCGATGTAGCGGGCCGACGGCCGTACCAGGCGGCCGGTGCGCTTCTGCTCCAGGATGTGCGCCGACCAGCCGGCGGTACGGGCGCAGCTGAACATCGAGGTGAACATGTGCGCCGGGACCTCCGCGAAGTCCAGCATGATCGCGGCCCAGAACTCCACGTTCGTGGCGAGCACCCGGTCGGGGCGCCGCGCGTGCAGCTCCTCCAGCGCGGCCTTCTCCAGGGCGGCGGCGACCTCGTAGCGCGGCGCGTCCAGCTCCTTGGCCGTGCGCCGCAGCACGCGGGCGCGCGGGTCCTCGGCACGGTAGACGCGGTGCCCGAAGCCCATCAGCCGCTCGCCCTTGTCGAGGGCCTTCTTCACGTACGCCACGGCGTCGCCGGTGCGCTCGATCTCCTCGATCATGCCGAGCACGCGGGACGGCGCCCCGCCGTGCAGCGGCCCGGACATCGCGCCGACGGCCCCGGAGAGCGCGGCGGCCACGTCCGCCCCGGTGGAGGCGATCACCCGCGCGGTGAAGGTGGAGGCGTTCATCCCGTGTTCGGCGGCCGAGGTCCAGTACGCGTCGACGGCCTTGACGTGCTTGGGGTCCGGCTCGCCCCGCCAGCGGATCATGAACCGCTCGACGACGGACTCGGCCTTGTCGATCTCCCTCTGCGGCACCATCGGCAGGCCCTGGCCGCGGGCGGACTGGGCGACGTACGACAGCGCCATCACGGCCGCGCGCGCGAGGTCGTCGCGGGCGGTCTGGGCGTCGATGTCGAGCAGCGGTTTCAGACCCCACACGGGGGCGAGCATGGCGAGCGCCGACTGCACGTCGACGCGGATGTCACCGGAGTGGACCGGGATGGGGAACGGCTCGGCGGCCGGCAGGCCGGGGTTGAACGCACCGTCGACCAGCAGGCCCCACACGTTCCCGAAGGACACGTGACCGACGAGGTCCTCGATGTCGACCCCGCGGTAGCGGAGCGCACCGCCTTCCTTGTCGGGTTCGGCGATCTCCGTCTCGAACGCGACGACCCCTTCGAGCCCGGGTACGAAGTCGGACATCAGGCGGCTCCTCAAATAGTGCGAACACGCGCGGCTCCCGGCGTGATTCGCGGTCCGGCGCGGTCATCCCCGTTGATGCCCGGCACGGCCGATGGTCACCCGTGTGGGAACCCTCGGACCGGCCCCAAGATTTTGTCCGTTCCCGATGAACTGTGGAAGCGTGACATACGGCACACCCCCGGCGGGGTTCCTGCGGCAGGATGGCCCGCGTGACCGACCAGGACCTTGATCCCGCCACCATGCGCAAGCAGTACCGCTCGCAGATCGTCGACGAGGAGAGCCTCGCCGGGGACCCGATGCGGCAGTTCGCCCGGTGGTTCCAGCAGGCCGCCGACGCGCAGGTCTTCGAACCGAACGCGATGATCGTCTCGACGGCGACCGCCGACGGCCGCCCCAGCTCCCGCACGGTGCTGCTGAAGCAGTTCGACGAGCGCGGCTTCGTCTTCTTCACGAACTACGCGTCCCGCAAGGGCCGGGAACTCGACCAGAACCCGCACATCGCCCTGCTCTTCCCCTGGCACCCGATCGCCCGCCAGGTCGTCGTCACCGGCACGGCGGCCCGTATCGGCCGCGACGAAACGGCCGCGTACTTCCGCTCCCGCCCCCACGGCTCGCAGCTGGGCGCCTGGGCGAGCGAGCAGTCCAGCGTGATCGGCTCCCGCGCGGAACTGGACCGGCGCTACGCCGAGCTCGCCGCCCGCTACCCGGAGGGCGAACAGGTCCCGGTCCCGCCCCAGTGGGGCGGCTACCGGGTCACCCCGGAAGAGGTCGAGTTCTGGCAGGGCCACGAGAACCGCCTCCACGACCGCCTGCGCTACGTCCTGGACGCGGACAAGTGGCGCGTCGAACGCCTCTGTCCGTAGTCCTGCCCGCGGTCCGCCCGCGGCGGCTGAAAACGCCGGAAAAGCAGGCGACCCGCGGGCTCGGGTCTCTCCCCTGCAGTGGGAGAGGCCGGCCGGACGTACCGGCGAGCCCGCGGGTCGGGTGACTGCTGTGGATTGGCGCCAGGCGATCCGCCGGGCACCGCACTGGGTGCGTGCGACGACGGGCGCTTA
The DNA here is from genome assembly GCF_018614075.1 of Streptomyces sp. ISL-94. Taxonomy (GTDB): domain Bacteria; phylum Actinomycetota; class Actinomycetes; order Streptomycetales; family Streptomycetaceae; genus Streptomyces. The sequence continues at coordinate 54,763 of NZ_JAGGOZ010000015.1, forward strand.
GCCCGCAGCCACCTCACGCGTCCGGTTTCCGTACATTTCGGGAACCACCTCCCTTCTCGTGTACGTCAGAGCCTAGGCACCTGCCTGGGCCGCCACAACCATTTATTTCCGTGTGCCGAATCCACGGAAAGCGGTGTGGGCTGCGTCACGTTCCAGTTGAATGATCTGACGTGCCGCACACGCGAACACCTGCAGGGGGTGCCAGGTGAGTGCTTCCGGACGTAGCGAGACCGCCGACGATCTGCTCGCAGCGCTGCTGGACGGGATGGACGCCGCCCTGTGCGCGTTCGACTCCGACGGCGTGATCACCCACTGGAACCGCGAGGCCGAGCGGATCCTGGGCTGGTCCGCGGCCGAGGCCGTGGGGCGCAAGGGGTTCGAGGGATGGGCGGTGCGGGCCGCCGACGCGCAGGACGTGCAGGACAGGCTCATGGCCGCCCAGGACGTGCCCGGGCGGCAGGTGCACGAGTTCGCACTGCTGACCAAGGACGGCGGGCGCGTCCTCGTACGGACCCAGTCGGCCGGGGTGCCGGGGGCCGACGGGAATCCCGCCGGGGTGTACTGCGCCTTCAGCGAGGTGCACGCCCAGATCGACCTGGAGCGGTCCATCGCGCTGAGCGAGGCCCTGCTGGACGACGCCTCGTGGGGCGTCGTCCTCGTCGACGTGGACCTGCGCCCGGCCGTCGTCAACGCGCATGCGGCCCGCGCCTTCGGCTCGGGCCGCACCGCCCTCCTCGGCCGCCCGCTCGGGGAGCTGCTGACCCAGGGCGTGGAGGAGCTGGAGGGCGCCCTCCAGCACGTGCTCGCCGAGGGGGCCCCGCCGGCGCCGGTGGAGCTGTGGGTGTCGGTGCGCACGCCGGAGGGGGTGCGGCGCAGGTGCTGGCGGTGCGGGTTCCTGCGGCTGGGCTCGCCGCTCGCGGAGGAGCCGGTGCCGCTCGGGGTGGGCTGGCTGTTCCAGGACGTCACCGAGGCCCGGCAGGCCCAGCTGGACACCGCGCAGCTGCGGTTCCGCGCCCACCAGCTGCACCGCGCGGGGCGGGCCGCCGCAGAGTGCGACGACCCGGCCGAGGCGGCCGCCGTACGCCTGGAGTACGCCCTCGCCGGCTTCGCCGACCACGTGCTGCTGGACGTACTGGATCCCTCGGCCGGCCCCGAGCGGCGAAGGCTCGTACGGTCGGCCGCGTCGCCGCCGGCGCTGCCGGGGCCCGGCTCGATCCCCGTACGGTACGAGGCCGGGCACCCGGCGCTGCAGGCGCTGGACCGGATCGGCTCGGTGCGGACCAGCGCCCCGGGCGGGCAGGCGGACGGGGCATGGGCGCGGGCCCGCCAGTGGCCCGAGAGCGCGGCGCACGTCCTGTGCACGGTGCTGCGCAGCCGGGGCAGGACCGTGGGGGCGCTGACGTTCGTGCGCGGTCCCTCGCGGGCCGCCTTCGAGCGGGTGGACGCGGAGTACGCGGAGGAGGTCGCCGCCCGGGTCGCCGCCGATCTGGACCTGGCGGCGGGAGGCCTCGCCTAGTTCCGGCCCTCGCCTGATTCCGGCCCTCGCCGGTCCGGCCGCGGCCGGTCGGCGGTCAGTGGCGGAAGAAGATCCGGTCGCCGTACTCCTGCATCACGCGGCCGTTCCACTCGTGGCCGCCGTCGACGTTGCCCGAGCGCAGCAGCGGGGGCTCGACGCCCCGGGCGGCGAGCCCGCCGGCCGCCGCGGCCATGACGGCCTGCATGATCGCGCAGGTCACGACGGTGGAGGCGGGGGCGAAGGGGGAGTCGATGCCGTCGAGGCTGAGCTCGGCGTCGCCGACCGCGATCTTGCTGTCGAGGACCACGTCGCAGTGGTCCTTGAGGAAGGTGCCCGAGACGTGCCGCGACTTGGTCTGCGTCGCGTACGCCACCGAGGTCACGCCGATCACCTTGAGGCCGATCGCGCGGGCGTTCATGGCCATCTCGACCGGCAGGGCGTTGCGCCCGGAGAGGGAGATGATCACGAGGACGTCGCCGTCGGAGGCGGGGCTGCTGTCCAGGACGGCGCCGGCCAGGCCGTCGACCCGTTCCAGGGCGCTGCCCAGCGTGGCGGGCATGACGTCGATGCCGACCGTGCCCGGTACGGCGAGGAAGTTCATCAGGGCCAGTCCGCCGGCCCGGTAGACGACGTCCTGGGCGGGGAGTGAGGAGTGCCCGGCGCCGAAGGCGAAGAGCCGGTTCCCGGCCGCCACGGCGTCGGCGATGAGGGAGCCGGCCTCGGCGATGCGCGCGGCCTCCTCGTCGCGCACCCGCTCCAGCAGGCCGATGGCCGCGTCGAAGAACTGACCGGCCAGCTTGCTCTCGCTCATACGCCGATGACCCTTCCAGAGGTGGGGAGCGTCCGTGTCCGCCGCTCACCGTGCGGTCTGGACCAAGCGCGTGTCAATACGAACATCCATCCCGGCCGGGAGATGTCCGGGACTGTCCGGGACGGGCCTTGACCCACGGCACGGGACGGTTGTCGGCCCGATGCGTCAGAATTGGGGGCAGGGCCAGCGCACGCAATCCGAGGGGCACGAATGTCCGGACTGATCGATACCACGGAGATGTATCTCCGCACCATCCTCGAGCTGGAAGAGGAAGGTGTGGTCCCCATGCGCGCCCGTATCGCCGAGCGGCTCGATCAGAGCGGCCCGACGGTGAGCCAGACGGTGGCGCGCATGGAGCGGGACGGGCTGGTGGCCGTCGCCAGTGACCGTCACCTGGAGCTCACAGAGGAGGGGCGGCGCCTGGCGACGCGCGTGATGCGCAAGCACCGGCTCGCCGAGTGCCTGCTCGTCGACGTCATCGGCCTGGAGTGGGAGCAGGTGCACGCCGAGGCCTGCCGCTGGGAGCACGTGATGAGCGAAGCGGTGGAGCGGCGGGTGCTGGAGCTGCTGCGCCACCCGACCGAATCGCCGTACGGGAATCCGATCCCGGGCCTGGAGGAGCTGGGCGAGAAGGCCGAGGCGGACCCGTTCCTGGCGGACGGCATGATCAGCCTGGCCGAGCTGGACCCGGGCGCGGACGGCAAGACCGTGGTCGTGCGCCGGATCGGGGAGCCGATCCAGACGGACGCCCAGCTGATGTACACGCTGCGCCGCGCGGGCGTGCAGCCCGGCTCGGTGGTGAGCGTGACGGAGTCCCCGGGCGGGGTGCTCGTCGGCTCCGGTGGTGAGGCCGCCGAGCTGGAGGCGGAGATCGCGTCGCACGTGTTCGTGGCCAAGCGCTGATTCGGCTCGGCCCGGCTCCGGACCCGGACCGGATTCGGAGCCGCACCCGGACCCGGATTCGGACCGGGATTCGGGTCCGGATTCGGATCCGGCTGACAGGGCTTCGCGGACGCGGCATCGTTGAGGCGGACCCATCGACGCGGATGCGTCGACGCCGATCCGTTCATGCGGATGCGTTGACGCGGATTCGTCCGGAACGCCACCTGTACGCCAGCTGTACGGCTCAGGATGTGGACGGTCCCGGCGCCTCGCGGCGCCGGGACCTTTCCTCCCCTGGTGACCTGGAGCCCCGAGCTCTCAAGGTCATCCCCTTCGGACCGTCTTCCCCGAGCGGCCCGCCTCCCTGTTGAAAGGATCTCCATCGGCAGCGGCAGCCAATCCTTGAGGAAGGTCACTCGAAAGAGCGGTGTTGAAGGCGGGAAGCCCGTTTTCGAATACGGGTTCGATAGTCTGGCCGGGAGTGAAGGGGGTGCATCCTCGGTGGTACAGCGCATCGATGTGACCGCGGCCGACGGCGTGCGTCTGGCCGTCTGGGAGTTCCGCGAACCGGCAGCCGAGGCGTCCGCCGGCCCCGCAGCCGGGCAAGCGGTGGAAGCCGGGCAAGCCGGGGAAGCGGTGGCCGGGCAGGAATCCCGCCCCGCCGTGCTGTTACTCCACGGCCTGATGGGCCGGGCCTTCCACTGGGCCGGCACCGCCCGCTGGCTCGGCGAGCACCGCCGCGTCGTGGCCCTGGACCAGCGCGGCCACGGCCAGAGCGACCGCCCGCCGCCCGACCGGGACATCGCGTCCGCCCTCGGCCGCGAGGCCTTCGTGGCCGATGCCGAGACCGTCATCGAGCAGCTCGGGCTCGCCCCGGTGACCCTGATCGGCCACTCCATGGGCGCCCTCACCGCCTGGCAGCTCGCCGCCCGCCGCCCGGACCTCGTCGAAGCCCTGGTCATCTGCGACATGCGCGCCTCGGCGCTCGGCGACGCCTCGCAGCAGGACTGGGAGGACTGGTTCCGCCACTGGCCGCTGCCCTTCCCCACCCAGGACGCCGCCCGCCGCTGGTTCGGCGAGGACGACCCCCGGGTGGAGCGCCCTGACCCCGGCCGCGGTGCCTTCTTCGCGGAGGTCATGCACGAGGCCCCGGACGGCTGGCGCCCCCTCTTCTCCCGCCGCCAGATGCTGACGGCCCGCGAGACCTGGGTCCACGACGCGCACTGGGAGGAGCTGGCCCAGGTCCGCTGCCCCACCCTCGTAGTCCGCGGCCTGGACGGCGAGTTGGGCCGCGCCGAAGCCCAGGAGATGGTCCGCGTTCTCCCGGCCGGCCAGTACGCCGAGATCCCCGACGCGGGCCACTACCTCCACTACGACCACCCGACGGCCTGGCGCGCTGCCCTGGAACCGTTCCTGGACGGCATCAAGGCCGCCGCGCCGTGACGACCCGGCGGCCGCCCACCCGCAGCACCCGAGCCCGCGTGCCGACGGTACGGTAGGGAGGGCTGATCGGAGGCGCAGAGGTGAATGCAGAACGGTCCGGCGCAACCGGTGTACCGGATGAAGCGGCCCGTCCCGCAGAGCGTGCCAGGAAGATCGCCGACAGGCTGGGTGAGCTCATCGCCCGGGAGACGGCCAAGGCGGGTGGGCGGGCCCCGACGTACCGCGAGCTCGCCGACCGCATCAACCGGCTGGCGGGCCGGGACGTCATCTCCAAGGACACGATCCGCAACCTCCAGCACGGCGTGAACCAGAAGGGACAGGTCCCCAACCCCACGGTGGACACCCTTGACTGGCTGGGCCGGGGTTTCGGGATCCAGGCGGGAGCGAGCTACTTCCTGGACGACTCCAAGGCGGCCGTCGTGGACGAGCAACTCGACCGGCTGGAGAAGATCGGCGACTTGCGGCAGGCTCTGGGCAACTCCGAGGTGGTCAGCCTGGTGCAGCGGGCATCCGGCCTCTCGGACGGCAGCTTGCACATGCTGGTCGCCCTCGCCGACAAGCTCAAGCAACTGGAGCAGGGCGCCGCCGAGCGGGGTTCGGACAACACCTGATACTGCAGGTGGTATCCGTCGCCTCGGAAGGAACGTTTCTCCGCCATGCCGCTTCCCCGGGGCCTGCGCAAGCGCTGCGAGGGCATTCTCGCGGGCCTGGATCTCCCGCACCCGTTCACCGTCGACGGCTTCCGGGCCTCGCTGGAGCAACAGCGCGGGCGCCCGATCGCCATGGAGCCGCTCCCGGAACTGGGGCGGGATGCACCGTGTGGCCTGTGGATCGCGCTGCCGAGCATCGATGTCGTCTTCTACGAGCAGCACACCAGCCCGGCCCACCAGGACCTCATCAAGCTCCATGAACTCGGCCATGTCGTGTGCGGTCACACCGGCGTCTTCGAACTGTCCCATCTGACCGCGCTGCTACCCGATCTGACGCCGGAGATGGTCACGCAGGCCATGGGTGCCGGGCGGACCAGCTACGACACCGTCGAGGAACAGGAGGCCGAGATGATCGCCCTGCTGCTCGCGGATCTCGGTGGGGCGGATCCCGTGACCGACCCCGCCGCCGGCCGCCTGGCCGAGAGCCTGCTGCACCCCGTACGTTCCCGCCGATGGAGGAAGCGCTGATGCGCCCGCTGTTCGAATGGCTGATGCCGGTCCTCGCCTGGAGTGTCGTGATCTGGAGGGCACCTTCGGCATTCACCACGCGGGCGAACCGCGCCCTGTGGGCCACCTTCGTGGCCGCCGCCGTGGGGCTGTCCACGCGCCCACCCTGGATCGCACGCGTCCTGGAGACGATCACGGGAATCGGCGACGTGACGCTGCTGATCAAGCACCTCGCCGGCGTCGTTGCGGCTTCGTTCCTGCTCGACTACGTCCACGCCATCCACCGGCGACCCCATCAGGCGCGCGCCTCACGTCTGCGGCTCATGTTCACCGGCGCCGCGATGGTCGTCCTGACCCTGCTCTTCATCTTCGTCCTCCCGCACGACTTCACCGGCGCCTACGGCATCGACGCCCACTACGGCCATCCCGGCGTCCAGCTCTACCTGGCCGTCTTCTACGCCGTGTACGCGGTCTCCACCTTGCAGGCGACCGTCCTCTTCTGGTCGAACCGCGGCAACGTGCCGCCGGGAGCGCTGCGGGCCGGTGTCACCTGCCTGGCCGCCGCCACGGCCAACGGCCTTCTCTACACGCTGTACCGGATCTACTTCGTCCTGCGGGAAGGCGACTCCACGACGTTCGATGCCGAGGGCAATCCCGTGCCCCTCACGGACCCCATCTGCGAACTGCTTCCGGCTGTCTCGGTCGTCCTGCTCGTCCTGGGTGTCTCCATACCGCCGACCCGCGCCCTTCTCCGCTACTTCCGCGACCAGTACGCCCTGTGGCGGCTCCACCCCCTGTGGGCGGACCTCGTCACGGCGGTACCGCATGTGGTCCTGGGCAGTCCCAGCAGCCGCGTCCGCGACCTGTTCACTCCTGGCGACCGTTCCCTCGACGTCGCCCACCGCGCCTTCGCCATTCGCGACGCCGCGCTCGCCCTGCGGGACGACACGCCCAGCGCGCCCCCGGCTTCGAGCGGGCCGGACACCGGCACTGACGAGGATCCGGCGAGGACCGAAGCGCAGTGGCTTCGCGCCGCCGTACAGCAGCGGGCGCAGAACCTCCCGGCGCCCGCGCTCCCCGCCACCCTCCACCGAACCACCGGCGGCCGCACCCCGCGCGAGGAAATCGCCTGGCTCCTCAGGGTCGCGGCCGCCTACCAGCCCGTGGGGGTCGCCGGAACAGCCCGGCCACACCAACCGTCGACGCGGTAGGTGCGACCGGGCTGTCCTTCACGGACTCCGTTACTTGGTGACGGTGGCGGTGATGGCGGTGGCGCCGGTGGTGTTGCCGGGGATTTCGGCCCAGTCGGTGGTCCACTGGCCGGTGGTGTAGTCGGCGTCCTTGGTGTAGACGCGGCCGGTGGAGCCGAGGGCGTAGACGTGCATGGTGTTGCCGGTGACGGTGCTGGTGAGCTTCTTGAGGCCGGTGCCGCCGAGGGATGCCCAGGTGCCGGTCCACTGGCCGGCGGTGTAGTCGCCGTCGGTGGTCCACATGGCGCCGTCGGCGCCGACGATTTCGAGGTGGACCTTGGTGCCGGTGGCGGAGGCGGTGATGGCGGTGGCGCCGGTGGTGTTGCCGGGGATTTCGGCCCAGTCGGTGGTCCACTGGCCGGTGGTGTAGTCGGCGTCCTTGGTGTAGACGCGGCCGGTGGAGCCGAGGGCGTAGAGGTGCATGGTGTTGCCGGTGACGGTGCTGGTGAGGGCCTTGAGGCCGGTGCCGCCGAGGGATGCCCAGCTTCCGGTCCATTCGCCGGCTTCGTAGTTGCCGTCGGTGGTCCACATGGCGCCGTTGGAGCCGATGGCGCTCAGGTGGACGGTGGTGCCGGTGGCGGAGGCGGTGATGGCGGTGGCGCCGGTGATGGATCCGGGGATTTCGGCCCAGCTGCCGCTCCACTGGCCGGTGGTGTAGTCGGCGTCTCGGGTGTAGACGCGGCCGGTGGAGCCGATGGCGTAGACGTGCATGGTGTTGCCGGTGAGGGTGCTGGTGAGGTCCTTCAGGCCGGTGCCGCCGAGGGATGCCCAGCTGCCGGACCACTGGCCGGCGCTGTAGTCGCCGTCGGTGGTCCACATCGCGCCGTCGGAACCGACCACCTCCACATGCGCCTTCGACGCGGACACCACTCTGGTGAGGGCGTCGAGGATGCGCTGCGCGTCGGCGGCTTCGGGCTCGTAGCGGTCGGGGTAGGCCGAGACCTGGACCTTCTGGCAGACGACGCCTATCTGCTGGGTCTGCCAGGAGTTGTTGGGGTAGAGCTTGAGCATCGCGTCGAGGAAGGCATTGGTGGAGTAGGCGGGGTCGAGCCGTTCCTCGAAGCTGCCCCACCAGTCCTGCTGCTGGAACAGGCCGACGCTGGTGTGGTCCACCATGTTCGGATTGTTCTCCAGCACGGATTCGGTGATGGCCGTCGTGATGGCGATGACGGCGGCACGGTCCGGCAGGCCACGGGCACGAGTGGCATCGGCTATCGCCCGCGCACAGGAGAGACGGTAGGCGGTCATCGCGCCGCGCAGTTTGCCCGTCAGGACCTTGTTGAGGTCGGCCGCGGTCGTACTGTCGCTCGCGGCGATGGTCCCGCAGGACCGGTTGGCGAGCGCCGCGTGCGCGGGCCCGGCGGCGAGGACCATCGGCGTCGTGAGAGCGACCGCCATGACAGCTGCGGGGAGGATGCGCCGGATGTTCTTGTTCATCAGGGGTTCGTCTTCCTGGGCGAAGTGACGGCATGACGGGGCGGTGGGCGCGAGACCGGCTTCTTGGCGGCGGGACTCACGTGCGGTGACCGCCCGGGGGCATGCCGTCCGGGTTCGGCCGGACATGCCCCAGGCGGACCACCGCTTCGGCGCTACTTGGTGACGGTGGCGGTGATGGCGGTGGCGCCGGTGGTGTTGCCGGGGATTTCGGCCCAGTCGGTGGTCCACTGGCCGGTGGTGTAGTCGGCGTCCTTGGTGTAGACGCGGCCGGTGGAGCCGATGGCGTAGACGTGCATGGTGTTGCCGGTGACGGTGCTGGCGAGCTTCTTGAGGCCGGTGCCGCCGAGGGATGCCCAGGTGCCGGTCCACTGGCCGGCGGTGTAGTCGCCGTCGGTGGTCCACATGGCGCCGTCGGCGCCGACGATTTCGAGGCGGACCTTGGTGCCGGTGGCGGAGGCGGTGATGGCGGTGGCGCCGGTGGTGTTGCCGGGGATTTCGGCCCAGTCGGTGGTCCACTGGCCGGTGGTGTAGTCGGCGTCCTTGGTGTAGACGCGGCCGGTGGAGCCGAGGGCGTAGACGTGCATGGTGTTGCCGGTGAGGGTGCTGGTGAGGGCCTTGAGGCCGGTGCCGCCGAGGGATGCCCAGCTTCCGGTCCATTCGCCGGCTTCGTAGTTGCCGTCGGTGGTCCACATGGCGCCGTTGGAGCCGATGGCGCTCAGGTGGACGGTGTTGCCGGTGGCGGAGGCGGTCAGTGAGGTGACGCCGGTGATGGATCCGGGGATTTCGGCCCAGTTGGTGCTCCACTGGCCGGTGGTGTAGTCGGCGTCTCGGGTGTAGACGCGGCCGGTGGAGCCGATGGCGTAGACGTGCATGGTGTTGCCGGTGAGGGTGCTGGTGAGGTCCTTCAGGCCGGAGCCGCCGAGGGAGGCCCAGGTGCCGGACCACTGGCCGGCGCTGTAGTCGCCGTCGGTGGTCCACATCGCGCCGTCGGAACCGACCACCTCCACATGCGCCTTCGACGCGGACACCGCAGGCGCGTCGTCGGTGATGTTCTTGTAGCGCAGGGCGGAGTAGCTGCTGGTGGGATGGTTCGCGAGGCTGGAACCGTACAGGTTGCCGTCGGTGTTGTAGTTCGTCGGCCGGCTGCGGCTGCTCTCCTGGTAGTAGTTGAAGGTGCCCGCGGACTTGTCGCGCCAGCCGGCGAAGAGGACGACGTGGTCGTTGCTGTTGAGGATGTCGCCCGGCTGGAGGTCCCACTTGCTGATGCCTGTGGAGACGTCGGGCAGGTCCCAGGTCGTGCGGCTGTAGGAGAGCTGCCAGGCCATGGAGACGAAGCCGGAGCAGTCCTGGCGGTAGCGGCCGCCGGTCCTGCTGTCCGCCCACCAGCTGTACGGGGACTCCAGGCCATTGGTGCTGTACGGAACCTGCTCGTCCACCCAGACCTGGGCCCGAGATATGGACTGGCTGCGGGAGACCTTGCCGCCGGGGGCGGCGTTGTTGCCCAGCGATCCCGTGGAGCTGACGGAGGCGCCGGAGGCCTGGATGCTGTCGGCGTGAGCGGGCACGACGGACAGGACGAGCGAGGCGGCGCAGGCGGCGGTGACGATGCTCGCGATGCGGGTGGCAGAGATGGTGATGGACAACGGAACTCCTGGGGCAGCGAAGGAAGCGGAAAGAAAGTCAGCGGGGTCGTTCGTGGTCTTTCGGCGCACTCAGCTCTGGGCGCCGAGCTCGGCGAGCGCGCCGAGTACGGCGGCGTCGGTGCCGGTGTCGTGCGGAGGTGCGGGACGCTCGGCCAGCTCGTCGAACTGGAAGAGCGTGAGGTGCTCGCCCTGGTGGACGGCGTAGAGGTGGTTGGTCTGTATGTCGCGGGCCGACATGCCGCCGACACCCGTCCAGTGCCGCGACCAGGCGGTGCCGTCCTGGACGGTGGCGGTGATGGACACGACGGCGTCCTGCGGCGCTCCCTCACGGGCCTGGAGGCGGCGGGAATTGGTCTGACAGGTGTTCATGTCGGCGACGAGTCGTTCGTATGCGCTTTTGGCGGACGCGGCGTCGGGGAAGAAGAACAACTGCTGGCCGGCGGAGTTCCTGGCGGTACTCAGGTATCCCTGCTGCTGCCAGAGGGTGGCGCCGGCGACGGTCGCGCACTCGTTCAGCGTGATCTTCTGCCCGTGCAGTTCCTGGCTGCTCAGAGGGCCGTCCGGCTTCCAGCCGAGGGTCTTCTGGACGGGCAACTTGGCCAGTCCTTCCGGCCTGACGGCCACCGTGCGCGCCGTGCCCGGGTCCCCCTTCCCCTGCGCGGCCTTTGCGTTCGGGGACGGAGCCGAGGGAGCCGAGGGCTGCTCAGGCGCCTTCGGGCTCGCAGACTCCTTGTCCGGAGGTGCGCTCGTCGAGGGAGAGGGCGCCTGGGCAGCAGCCGGAGACTTGGCGGATGCTGCGGCCGGAGCGGTACCGGTGTCGGCGCGGCCGCAACCGGCTGTCGCCACGGCCGCGGCACAGACGGCCAGGGCCACTGAGACGGCACTGAAGGTGAATCGGTTCGATCGCCTGGGCATGACGGCTCCCGGTGTGGTGAAGAGGCGAGACGGAAGGGGGTCTGAAGAAGAGCGGTGAGGGCCACGGGGTGTGGCTACTTCAATCGCCAGCCCGCCGAAGGCTTCGCCGTTACAGGGCGGCACGCAGGCAGGGGGGCACGGAGGCAGAAGGCAGCGAGAGGAAAGGAGAGTCAGGGGAGGAGGATGCCGAAGCCGTGCCCGGCGACCGGCTGGTGCACGCGGTCGAGCAGGGCGCGCATCTGTGCCACCGCTGAGACGTCGGACGGGGCGCGGACGAAGAGGTAGACGTCCAGCCCGTGCGCGGCGGGTCGAGCTCGTACGTGCTCCAGGCCGTCGGACGGCCTGGCGTGCGCCCAGATCAGATCCTGGATGAGCGGAACCACGGTCGCGGGGACGGGGTCGGCCGACGTACGGGCCAGGTGACCCCGGATCACCCGCACTCGACTCAGTCCCAGCCGATGGCCTGGTTGTCCGCCGGGGCGGAATCCCAGCCGATGCCCTGGGCGCCCGCACCCGCTGCCCGGACCGTGTCCCAGCCGATGGCGCCGGGGCCGCCCGTGGTGCCGGTGGTGAATGCGGCGGCGGAGAGCAGAGCGGTGAGGCCGGCGGCGAGCAGGTGCTTGGTGCGAGACATGGAATCCCCTCGATGCATGGGCAGTTGGCTGGAAGGACGGTTGGTGCGCGCCGCACCGGCCGGCCTCGCGGGCCCTGGCCTTGGGTGGGATTCGCATCCCCCGGCCGGTGAACACCATCCTGCTGGCGCGTCCACCTCGCCGGAAGGGATCACGGATGGCACCAAGCGGTCAGGCACCTTGGGGTCACCTCGGGCATTGCGTCGATTAAGATCGACAGCACGGGGGCTCGCCATGACAACCGATTCACAGCTGGGGGGCTGAACAGTGCTGGAAACATTGGGACTGGAAGCACAGGTGGAGACCGTCTACCGGGGGATGCTTGGGCAGCCCACCGGTGGCGTGGCCGACATCGCGCAGCGGACGGGGCTCACTGAGACCCAGGTGCGGGAAGGCCTGGATCAGCTCGTCGACCTCGGTCTGCTCACGCCGTCCCGGGATACCGCCGGAGCCCTGCGCCCCGTCAGTCCCGAAGCCGGTCTCGAGCAGCTGCTGCGCCGTCAGGAGGAGGACCTCGCCCGGCGGCAGCACGCGCTGGCCCTGAGCAAGGCGGCCGCGGCCCGCGCTGTCGCCGAGTATGCGGATCTGCGGCCCAACACCGAGACCGACGGCGCCGAACGCCTCGTGGGCCTCGACGCCATCCAGTCCCGGCTGGAGGTCCTCACGCGGGAGCTGAGCCGCGAATGCCTCTCGATCTCGCCGGGAGGTGCCCAGTCCCAGGCGAGCCTGGACGCCTCCAGGCCCCTGGACGCACAAGCCCTGGCACGCGGGGTCGACATACGCGTCGTCTACCAGGACAGCGCCAGGAACGACCCGCCCACCCTCGCCTACGCGCAGTGGACCACCGAGAACGGCGGAGAGGTGCGGACCAGTCCGGTGCTGCCGCCCCGGCTGCTGGTCTTCGACCGTACGACCGCCGTCGTCCCGATCGACCCGGGCAACTCCCGCCTCGGAGCTCTGTGCACCACCGCCCCCGGCATCGTGGCTTCGCTCGTTACTCTCTTCGAGCAGACCTGGGACACCGCCGTCCCGCTCGGAGCGGCCCGCAAGCAGGTGACGCAAGAGGGCCTCACCCGGGAGCAACGTGTGCTGCTCAAGCTTTTGGCCTCCGGAATGACGGACGAGGCTGCCGGCAAGCGCCTCGGCGTCTCCCTGCGCACCGTGCGCCGCCACATGTCCACCCTCATGGAACGCCTCGACGCGACCAGCCGCTTCGAGGCCGGCCTCAAGGCGGCCCACCGCGGCTGGATCTGACCGCTCCCGAGGCGCCGACCGGTATCAGCGGGCTGTCAGCGAGGTCTTCGGGGTCTGTCAGGGCGGGGCGTCATCGTGACGATGTCACCAGACAGACCCGAGGAGAGGGACCGCGACGAACGGCTGCACCGCGGCACTGAAACTCCTGATCGCGCTCGCCTTCCTGAGCATCCCGCGGGTGCGCAGCCGCTACGGCGGGCGCGCGCAGGCCTCCGTCGGGGCGGAGTTGGCGCGGCAGGGGGAGCGGACCATGGTCATGGCGGAGAACGGCATGCGGCTCGATGTCGGCGGCCACGAGACCTGGGCTCCCGTCGGCATGGCCGTGGCGCCGGCGGTCCCGGCCGCGTTCACCCTCGCCGGGAGTTCCCGGGGGGAGACCCTCTCCTGGATCGTCCAGCCGCTCGTCGTCCTCGTGAAGGGCGTGATCCTCGCTCGAGCCGGGCTGTGCGCGGACAGGTACGGCTCGTACCGCCTCGACGGGGGGCACGCGGGCAAGCTGCTCTGGGTGGAGTGCGGCCCGGGCCTGTGACGGCGGCCGCAGGCGGCTACGCGTACTCGGGGCGGAAGCCGCCCAGCTCGTCGGCGACGGTGCTGAGCCAGCTGCCTGTCGAGTGGTCCGCAGGCGGGTCGAGCTCCATCCCCAGTTCCGCCACGGCGAGTGCGTGGTCGGCCTCGTCCAGTCCGAGTGCGAGCAGCTCGTGGATCTCGCCGACGACGCGGGCTACCAGAGTGCGGTCTGTCGAGTCGGCGTAGTCGCGGACGGCCGCGTCGTGGTCGGTGAACTCGTCAGGCATGTCCTGCGAGAACCAGCCGCCGAGGAACTCGGCGAGTTCCGGGAAGCGTGCGTGCCACTCCCAGTGCGTCTGGGGCAGCGGCGACGGGCGTGGCACCTCGCCGCTCTCGATGCTCTGCTTGATGTGCTCGGCGAGCAGGATGAGCCACGCCTGGATTTCGGACTCGGGCAGCCCGACGTCCGGAACTGGGTAGAACTCGCCGAGCCGCTGACGCAGCCGACCGGGCGGATTGTGGGCGTACGCGCGCAGCTGCTGCTCCGCGACCGACAGGACCCAGGGGCGGGTGTGCCAGGTGTGCCGCAGGTAGGCCAGGAGAGCGCGGCTCGGCCGGTCTTGCTCGTCGTCGGCGGGGTGACCGAGGTACGCGCTGACCACCTGGTCCAGCTCTCCGTAGCGGCGGTCGAAGTCGATGGGCTTCATGGACATCGGGGACGGCCTCTACAGGTAGATCGGGACGGTGGTGTGCACGACGAAACCGTGGGGCGCGTCGGGCTCGCGCCGGAGCACAACCCGTGCGGCCCGTACCTCCACCGGCCCGCGCCCGGCGAAGGCCATGGCTTGGAGCAGGACGCGGCCGACCGGATCGGGACGGGAGGGCCAGGCCGCTTCGAGGGTGATACGGGGGCGGGTGCCCTGGGCGAGCCACCGGTGGACGGCCTGCTCATTGCGGGTGATGACCTCCTGGGTGGCCCATTGGGCGGTTTCCCGGTCGGGGTAGGTGGCGGTTCGGGTAAGCATGGATTCCTAGTTCGGTGGATCTGATCAGGTGGGGTCGAAGTACCAGATCATCTCGACTTCGGCGTCGTTGACAGCAATCAGACCGGCGTCCCAGCCGTAGCGGCTGAACGGATCCGTCAGGCGGACGGGCTGCTCGTAGAAGTCCGGGTTCTCGGCCTTCCACCCGACATTGGAGTAGAAGCGCGTGCCGTTGGGGAAGCGCGAAATGATCAGACGTGCTCGGCGTTCCATTTCGGGCCGATGGTGGTCGAACTCCGGCACCTTGGCCGCGTCCAGGCCGGGAATACCGAGCAGGACCACCAGCGACTGGACCGAGCTCCAGGGGACCTCGGTCACTCGCTGTCGGAAGCGGGCCACGTCTTCGGGTGTGGCGGGGGCCTTCGCGAAGGGGAACAGCGGATCGTCCCGTCGTGCGTCCTCGTCCTCGTCCGGATCGAGCGATCGCCATCCCCGTGGGTCGGCGGTCTGACCACGCATGATCGCGGCGGCGTCGAGCCACCACTCCTCGTGCTCCCGGCGGGCAACGGATACGGAGGTATAGCTGTATTCGTAGAGCTCGAGCGCGTCCGCCCATTCCTCCGCAGTGAGTTCAGTCATCATTCACTCCACTATTCAGGTGACGATGTGTGGACGACGAAAGGCGGATTCAGGTTCGGGTCGTACTGAAGGCGCGTTCTCACCCCTTTGGCATCCTGGACGGGCATCACCACGCCCTTCACACCCCGAGAGGTCCGCCCGGTCACCGCGTCTCCGGTGAGCGGGCCTTCCAACGGTATCGAGGTCACGACGATGTGCGGGTTTGGCCGGGGGCGGATTTTTGACTTCAACAAAATCGTTCGATCACATCTGATGTGAACAAGGGGCACTCACCAGGATTCAGCCACTGCATCAACGACGACGGGGCCGGTGTCAGCGGGGTCTCCCGGAACAAGCACGGCCCTCCCGGTCGAAGGGCATTCCTGCCCTTCGACCGGGAGGGTGGGCGGCCTGTGCGGCGTCCTCAGCCCTTGCTCACCGCCAGCAGGATCTCCGGCAGCTTCCGCGCCACCGTCGGGGCCGCCAGGCGCAGGCCCGTCCAGGCCGCCAGCGTGCCCCAGGCCACGCCGAGCGGGAGCACTACCCAGGAGATGCCCTGGTGGTCGGCCACGTTGAGCCAGATCGTCAGGACGATCACCGGGGCGCAGATCACCGCCGAGGCCAGCATGCCGCCGAAGATGCCCATCCAGGCGAGCCCGGCCTGCCCGGGGACGACGTTCTTGAAGGCGCCGTCCGTCGGGATCGAGTACGGGTAGCGGGCCGAGGCCAGCGCGCCCGTGCAGAGCATCGAGCCCAGCAGGGCCAGGGCCAGGCCCAGGGCCTCCGGGAAGCCGGACCAGTCGCCGAGCAGCCCGGCCGTGACCGCCGTGACGAGGACGGTGTACGGGACGGTGACCAGGGCCAGCGCGCCGGCCCGGGCGCGCAGTTCCACGTACGCCTCACGCGGGGTCGAGATGGTCTGCGCGACCATCCAGAAGGCCGAGGTGTCCTGCCCGAACTGGTTGTACATCTGGACGCCGAGCATGCCCGCGCCGAAGCAGGCGAGGTAGAGGGAGCCCGTGCCCTGGAGGGCGTTGAAGACCGGGATGATCAGGCCGATCGCCAGCGCGGTCACCCAGGCCGACTTCGTCTTCGGGTCGCGGACGACATAGCGCAGCGTGCGCTGCATGGCCGCTCCGGTCCGGCCGCCCGGAAGCAGGGACCAGAGCCCGCCGCCCGTGCCGCGGTCCTTGGCCGGCCGGGCGGCCGCGAGGGTCGAGCCGTCCGGGGTGACCATCAGCTTGGTCAGGCTGCGTTCCCAGAACCAGAGGAGGGCGGCCAGCGCCGCCAGTGTCAGGGCCAGTTGGGCGGCCGCGACCCCGTAGGCGCCGTCGCTTGCGGAGTCCACCATGCCGACCGCCGTCGCCGGAGGCAGCCACCGTACGACGGCCTCGGCCGGCTCCAGCTGGGTGAGGCCGCCCGACTGGAACAGGCGCTGGCTGGCGAAGTTGGCCACCTGCGCGCCGACCGCGATCAGCAGGCCGCTCAGCAGCGCCAGGTCGCGCCCCTTGCGGCTGGTCAGCAGCCGCACGTTGGCCGTGGCCACGGCCCGGGCCAGGGTCACGCAGCCGAGGATGAGGAGGGGCACCGCCACCACCGCGGCGGCGATGCCCGCACCGCCCCGCGCGACCGCCAGTACCGAGCCGACGGCCAGGCACAGCGTGAACAGCGGCCCGATGCCGACCAGCGAGGAGGCGAGCAGGGCCCGTACGAGAGGCCGCGGGCGCAGCGGCAGCATGACCAGCCGGCTCGGGTCGAGGGTCTCGTCGCCGGTCGGGAAAAACAGCGGCATGACGGCCCAGCTCAGCGCCAGGATCGCGGCCAGCAGCACGACGACCGTGCCCGCGTGGGTGTGCCCGCGCAGCAGGGCCAGGCCGAGCGTGAGGAAGAAGCCGACCACGAGGACGAAGAGCAGCGTCGTGATCCAGACGGCCTTGCGCTTCGAGGAGCCCTTGAGGCCGTTGCGCAGCAGCGACAGCTTGAGCCGGACGAAGAGCGAGGTCAGCGGGACCTGAGGGGTGGCTGCGGCAGAAGTGGCAGGAGCGGTAGGAGCGGCGGTGCCGGCCGGGGCGGTCATCGTGCGCCCGCCCCGGCCCCGGAGCCGCCGCCGAGCCATTCCAGGGAGTCCCCGGCCGCGTCGCGCCCGTGCGCGCCGACCAGTTCGAGGAAGGCGGCCTGGAGGGAGGGCGCGGAGCCCCGTACGTCGGCCAGCGGGCCGGCGGCGCGGATCCGCCCGGCGGCCATGACGGCCACCCAGTCGCACAGTGACTCGACGAGCTCCATCACGTGGGAGGAGAAGACGACCGTGGCGCCGGACGCGGTGTAACGTTCCAGCACCCCGCGGATGGTCTGCGCCGACACCGGGTCGACACCCTCGAACGGCTCGTCCAGGAACAGCACTTCCGGGTTGTGCAGCAGGGCCGCGGCCAGGCCGATCTTCTTCCGCATGCCCGTCGAGTAGTCCACGACCAGCTTGTGCTGCGAGCCGGCCAAATCCAGGACGTCCAGCAGCTGCGTCGCCCGCTTGTCGGTCTCCTCGCCCGGCAGCCCCCGCAACCGGCCCATGTAGCCGAGCAGTTCACGCCCCGACAGCCGCTCGAAGAGCCGCAGCCCCTCCGGCAGCACGCCGATCCGCGACTTCACCTCCGCCGGGTCCGCCCACACGTCGTGCCCCGCCACGACCACCCGTCCCATGTCCGGGCGCAGCAGCCCGGTGACCATCGACAGCGTCGTCGTCTTGCCCGCGCCGTTCGGGCCGACCAGACCGATGAACTTGCCCGCGGGCAGCTCCAGATCGATCCCGCCGACGGCCACCTGCTCGCCGAAGCGCTTCCACAGACCTTCCACCCGTACGGCGGACGGCGCGGATCGCGCGCCACCCGTCCCGTACGTCCCGCCCGTCGCATCACCCTGGTCCGGCATGCGCCTGCCTCTCGTTACGTCCCCGTTGGTCGTTCTTTCCTCACCATAGGAGGAGGGGGAGAGGCCTGAGCAGTTACTTATGTCATCAGTTTCCGGTCAGTAATGTCCCAGGAACGCCCCAGGTCGCGGCCGAAGTCGGGCCTGCACGCGGCCGGCGCGCCGCCGGCGGGCTCAGCCCTGGCGCCGGCGGGCTCAGCCCTGGCGCCGCTTGCGCTCCGCCGCCGCCTCGCTGCCGCACGCGTACGCCAGCACGTCGATGAGCTCCTCCGTGTCCGGCAGCCACCGGTTGGCCGGTGTGGGCCGCCGCGCCCACTGGACCGGACCCCGGCCGCCGAAGCGGGTCGGCGGCGCGGCCACGTACTCGCCCTCGCCGCGCGCGACCAGATCGATCGCGGACGGGGACCAGCCGAGCTTGCGCACCAGGTCCGGCATCTTGGCCCCGGCACCCGGCAGGACGAAGAACAGCATCCGGTGATCGGGGGTCAGGGTGACTGGCCCGATCGTCCGCTCCATGCGCTCCAGCCGCGCCAGCGCCAGGAAACCGGCGGCGTCCGGCACGTCCAGCGCGTCGAACGTCCGGCCCGTCGGCATCAGGATCGAGGCCCCCGGGCGCTTCGCCCAGATCCGCCGGACCTGCACCGCGCTGCCCGTCGCCTGCGCCGCCCAGTCCTTCACCGCCGGGTGCGCCCCGGGCGCCGCGCAGTCCTCCGCCCCGCAGGAGCACAGCTCCCGCCCGTCCCCGGGCTCCAGCCAGGTGCCGGCGAAGACGTCCCAGTGCCGTTCTTCCGCGTACCGCACGGCATGGTCCAGCAGCAGTTCGCCGCGCTGCTTGGGGATGGGTGCGGTCTCCGTGACTCCGATGGTCTCTTCCACGCCCATCACAACTCCTCGGGTCACTGGGGGTTACGGGCGTAAACCAGCCGGTGGGCGGAGCATCGATCCTGCACACGGGGCGCATCGGAGCACGCGTGGGGGCGCGTAGGAGGCCGGGGCGCTGGAGTTGGGTAGCGACACGACGCAGAGCGGAAGATTCTCCGCACATCAGGCGGGAAGCGATCATTCCAACGATCACCCGCGCCCTCAGGGGGTTTTCATGGCAGCCAGGCCTCTCGTCGCCCGCCAGCCGAACGAACGGCTGCAGGCGCTCATCCAGGAAGCCGGGTGCTCCAACGCCGGGCTCGCCCGGCGCGTCAACATGTGCGGGGCGGAACACGGACTCGACCTGCGCTACGACAAGACCTCCGTGGCCCGCTGGCTGCGCGGCCAGCAGCCACGCGGCCGGGCACCCGGCATCATCGCCGAGGCGCTCGGGCGCAAACTCGGCCGGACCGTCACCATCGACGAGATCGGGATGGCCAACGGCAAGAACCTCGCCTCCGGCGTCGGCCTGCAGTTCTCCCCGACCGTCATCGGCGCCATCGAGCAGGTCTGCGAGCTGTGGCGCAGCGACGTGGGGCGCCGCGACTTCCTGGCCGGATCGAGTGTCGCCGCCTCCGCGCTCGTCGAGCCGAGCCGCGACTGGCTGATCACCGGGGCCGACACACAGGTCGCGCGCAGCGGCGGCTCGCGGGTGGGCATGTCCGACGTCGAGGCGGTACGGGCGACCACCGAGGCGCTGAAGGACCTCGACCACCGCTTCGGCAGCGGGCACGTGCGGCCGGTGGTCGTGCACTACCTCAACTCGGTGGTTTCCGGGCTGATCGGGGGTTCCTACCAGGAGCCGGTGGGGCGGGCGCTGTTCGCGGCCGTGGCCCGGCTGACGGAGCTGGCCGGCTACATGGCGGTGGACACGGGCCAGCCGGGGCTGGCGCAGCGCTACTACATCCAGGCGCTACGGCTGGCCCAGGCGGCCGGCGACCGGGCGTACGGCGGTTACGTGCTGGCGGCGTCCATGAGCCACCTCGCCGCCGAGCTGGGCAACCCGCGGGAGATCGCGCAGCTGGCGCGGGCCGCCCAGGAGGGCACGCGGGGGCAGGTCACCCCGCGCGTGGAGGCCATGTTCTACGCCGCGGAGGCGCGCGGGCACGCGCTGCTGGGGGACACCCGGGCCACGGCGGTGCTGTCCTCCCGGGCCGTGACCGCGCTGGAGCGGGCGGAGCCGGAGTCGGGGGACGACCCGGTGTGGATCCGCCACTTCGACCAGGCGTACCTGGCGGACGAGCTGGCCCACTGCCACCGGGACCTGGGCCAGGCGGAGGCGGCGGGCAAGCGGGCGGAGGAGGCGCTACGGGGCCTCCCGGCGGGCAAGGCGCGCCGCCGGGCGATCGGTCTGCTGCTGCTGGCGGCGGCGCAGGTGCAGCAGCGGGAGGTGGAACAGGCCTGCCAGACGGCTGCGCAGGCGGCGGACCTGCTGGGGTCGCTCCGCTCGAGCCGGGGGGTGGAGTACCTGGAGGACTTCCGGGCGCGGCTGGAGCCGTATCGGGAGGAGGCGGCGGTGCGGGAGTTCGGGGCGCGGTTGGAGGTCCGGGTCGCCTAGCGCGGCCGCCTGCGGCGCCGCCGGGCCGGCGGCCCCGGGCCCCCTGGGGCTCCGCCCCGGGCCCCGCGCCTCAATCGCCGGCGGGGCTGGATGTGCCCCGGGGGGCTGGTGTGGCTCGCCTGGGTGGGTGGGTGGGTGCGGGTTCAGGATCGGGGCTCCGCCTCGGGCCCCGCGCCTCAAACGCCGGCGGGGCTGGATGTGCCCCGGGGGGGCGGGATGCGCCCGGCGAGGCTGGTTGTGCCCGGCGAAGCTCGACGTGGGCCGGGCGAGGGGATGGCCCCTGACGAGGCTGGATGTGCGTCGGGTGAGGGTGATGTGTCCCTTGGGAGTCCCGGCTTGGTGAGAAGAAGGGGGACTGGGTGGGTCTGACGGTCGCCGTGGGTGACCAGGTAGCGTGAGCCGACGGTTCCGTAGGGTTCGGGCAAGTCGGAGAAGGAGTCCCGGTGACGGAGAGCGGACAAGGGGGCGCCCCCCAGCAGGGTGCCCCGTGGGGTCCGGCGCACCCGGAGCAGCCGCCGGCGCAGCCGGAGTACCAGCAGCCGGGTCACCCGGCCCAGGGCCAGCCGCAGGCGTCAGGGCAGGACGGGCCGGCCTATGGCTACCCGCATGCCTATCCCGCCGCGCCGGGCGAGGCGGGGCATGTGGTGGGGCCCGGGTACGAGGGGCCGGGGGAGCCGCACGGCTACGGCTATCCACCGCTGCCCGAGGCGGTCACCCAGTACATCCCGCCGGTGCCGGGCGCCCCCGCGCCGTACGAGCACGCCGCGACCCAGTACATCCCGCCGGTGCCGGGCGCCCCCGCGCCGTACGAGGACGCCGCGACGCAGTACATTCCGCCCGTGCCGGGCGCCCCCGCGGGGCAGGTCCCGCCCATACCGGGTGCTTCGGCGGGCCACAACGAGGCTGCGACCCAGTACATTCCGCCGGTGCCGGGCGCCCCCGCGCCGTACGAGGACGCCGCGACGCAGTACATCCCGCCCGTGGGGCCGGGTGCTTCGGCGGGCCATGACGAGGCGGCGACGCAGTACATCCCGCCCGTGCCGGCCGCGCCGGGGGCCTACCCTCCGGGGTCCGCGGCCGTCGCCGGGTTCGACGGGTTGTTCCGTGGTGACGACTCCGTGGGGCAGACCCAGCAACTGCCGCCGGTCCAGGAGCCGGTGCTGCGACAGCCGCCGCCGCGGCCCTATCCGCCGCGTGCGCAGGGGCCCGTACCGCCGCAGCAGACGCACCCCCAGCCTCAGCCGCAGTACGCACCGCCCCCGCCGCCGGAGGCGACCCGCAAGGTGTCGCCCGGGATCATCGCCGCGGTGGTCATCGGCCTGGCCGTCGTCGGGCTCGGCGTCGGCGCGCTGCTCGGCGACGGCGCGCCGCAGAACAACGACCCGGGCGCGGTGCCCTCCGCCTCCGCCAAGAGCGGCGGCTCGGCCGCGCCCGCCGGCGAGGCTCCCGTGGATCCGGGCCGCCAGCAGGCCGTCCAGCTGGACAAGCTCCTCGCGGACAGCAACGACAGCCGGGCCTCGGTGATCAAGGCCGTGGACGACATCAAGAGCTGCCAGAACCTCGACCAGGCGGCCTCCGACCTGCGCGACGCGGGCCGCCAGCGCGAGGAGCTCGTCACCCGCCTCCAGGAGCTGAAGCTGGACCAGCTCCCGGACAACGCGCGGCTGACCGCGGCCCTCACCAAGGCCTGGCAGTCCTCCGCGGCAGCCGACAACAGCTACGCCGCCTGGGCGGAGGACGTGGCCCGCGACAAGGGGGACAAGGGCGACAAGGGCTGCAAGGACGGCAAGGCGAAGAACAGCGACAACGCCGCCGACGGCAACAAGGCGAGCGGCGAGGCGACGAAGGCCAAGGAGTCGGCCGCGACCCTGTGGAACAACATCGCGGCCAAGTACAGCCTCACCAAGCGCGACAAGTCGCAGCTGTAAGCAGCAGCAGGGGGGCGGGCCGTCTGGCAGCGGCTGTTCGGCGGCCCGCGGTCCCAGTCCCCGTCCCCGTCCCCGTCCCCGTCCCCGTCCCCGTCCCCGTCCCAGACCCAGTCCCCGTCCCAGCCGCAATCGGAGCCGGGGTCCCGGCACGCGGCCGCGCCGCTGACGTGGCGCGGATCACGGAGCCTCTGGTCCAGAACATGGCCGCGCTGGGAGGGGACTTCGGCGATGAGGGGATCCGGAGGCTGGGGAGCCCGTCCCGATGCTGGTCGGGAACGACGGGACGGAGCTCCTGGAGCTGTTCCTGGAGCCCGTCGGGCAGGACTACTGGCTTACTGCCCGGCGAGCACGTCATCGTGACCTCGTACGAGTCCTGGAGCGGCCGCCCCTTCGAGACGTCGCACCAGCCCGACCGCATCCAGATCGGGGTCTCCTCCTGCTTCGCCACCGTCACCTGCCTCGACGGCACCGAGGTCCCGGGCGCGGCCAACCGGCCTCCGGGTGCGTACGGGCAGGGGAGTACTAGGTCCTGTCTGGAGTC
>NZ_JAGGOZ010000016.1 GCF_018614075.1 Streptomyces sp. ISL-94
GAACTTCAAACAGGACCTAGTGACCAAAGTGCCGCGGTCGTCGGCGGCGAAGCCGCTGCCGCGCGGCCGCCCGGCGAGATCGCAGATCCTGACCAGCTCCGACATGGCCGCACCGCTCCCCCGCAACGCCCCGTGCTCACGACGGTAGGCAGGGGAAGATCAGCACGAACAGCACGCGTGGCGAACGCGCCCCCTTACGCTCCCTCCATTCACTCCGAGCGCCTGCTCGGACGGGTGAATACCAGGGTCCGGGTGGATAAGCACCTACCCGAGGGGGGTCGTGGAGCGGTGAGCGGAAATCGATGTGCGCTCACCGCTCCACGACAACGAGCAGGCAGCCGGGATCAGACGAAGACCGCGAGGGACTTGGCCTTGCCGCCCTTGCTCTCCACGAGCCCGAGCAGCGTTCCGTCCGGCCCGTACACCGCCACCGTCTGGCCGGCGGCGTACGCGTCCGGCATCTCGATCCGCACGCCGTTGGCGAGCAGCGAGGCGCGCCGGGCGTCCAGGTCCCAGCGCGGGAAGGCCGCGGCCGCCGCCTCGCCGATCGGCATGACGGTCAGCTCCTGCTGGAGCTGGTCCAGCGTCCGGGCCAGGTCGAGCTTGTACGGGCCCACCCGCGTGCGCCGCAGCGCCGTGAGGTGCCCTCCGACGCCGAGGCCGGCGCCCAGGTCGCGGGCCAGCGCCCGGATGTACGTACCGCTGGAGCAGACGACGGAGACGACGAGGTCGACGACCTTGGTGCCGTCCTCGGCCTCCGCCTCCCGCATGTCGTACACCTGGAACGACGAGACGGTCACCGGGCGGGCCGGGATCTCGAAGTCCTCGCCGTCCCGCGCCCGCTTGTAGGAGCGCACGCCCTTGATCTTGATGGCGCTGACCTTGGACGGAACCTGCATGATCTCGCCGGTCAGCTTCGCGATCTCCGCGTCCACGCCCTCCCGGGTGACCCCGGCGGCATCCGTGGAGGAGGTGATCTCGCCCTCGGCGTCGTCCGTCAGGGTGTTCTGGCCCAGGCGGATCGTGCCGAGATACTCCTTCTCCGTGAGCGCGAGGTGGCCGAGGAGCTTGGTGGCCTTCTCGACGCCCAGGACCAGCACGCCCGTCGCCATCGGGTCGAGCGTGCCGGCGTGCCCCACGCGGCGGGTCTTGGCGATCCCGCGCATCTTGGCGACCACGTCGTGCGACGTGAAGCCGGACGGCTTGTCGACGATGACCAGGCCTCCCCCGGCCTCCGGCCGGGGGGTGCCCCCAGGAGTCCTCCCTGCGTTGGTGCTCATTCCGCGGCTGCGTCCTCGTCGTCGTCCTCGCCCGGCTTCTTGTACGGGTCGGCCTCGCCGGCGTACTGCGCGCCGGAGGAGACCTCGCGTACCTGGGCGTCGGAGGAGCGCGCCTTGTCGAGGAGGTCCTCGATGGTCTTGGCGTTCTCCGGGAGGGCGTCCGCCACGAAGGTCAGGGTGGGCGTGAACTTGGTGCCCGCCGCCCGGCCGACCGCGGAGCGCAGGACGCCCTTGGCGCTCTCCAGGCCCGCTGCCGCGCTGGCCCGGTCCTCGTCGTCGCCGTAGACCGTGTAGAAGACCGTGGCCTCCCGCAGATCGCCGGTGACCCGGGTGTCCGTGATGGTCACGTGCGTACCGAGGCGGGGGTCCTTGACACCACGCAGCAGCTTCTCGGCCACCACCTCCCGGATGAGGTCCGCCAGCTTCTTCGCCCGCGCATTGTCGGCCACTGGTCCGTCTCCTTCTTATGTCTTGCTATCAGTCTTCATCACCGTGGAGGCGCCGTCGTACGGACAGCAGCTCCACTTCCGGACGCGCCGCGACCAGCCGCTCGCAGCGGTCCAGTACATCCGAGAGGAACCCCGCGTCCCCACTCACCAAGGCGACCCCTATAAGGGCCCTGCGGTGCAGGTCCTGGTCGCCCACTTCTGCCGCGCTCACGGAGAACTTGCGTTGGAGCTCGGCGACGATGGGCCGGACGACGGAGCGTTTCTCCTTCAGCGAGTGGACGTCGCCGAGGAGCAGGTCGAAGGACAGAGTCCCCACGTACATGCAGTTCCGGATATCCCGCCGGTGCGGGTTCGGTGGCCTGCCGGGCCGTCACCCGGCAGGTTCACCCGGCCGCCGTACGGCCGGGTCACCAGAACCGTACACGCAACGGCCGGGGCCGATCGACGGATATTCCGCCGACCGGCCCCGGTGTTACGAGTTACGACACGGTGCGAACCGCCTCGCGCTTACGCGCGGGGCTTCTCGCGCATCTCGTACGTCGCGATGACGTCGTCGATCTTGATGTCGTTGTAGGAACCGAGGTTGATACCGCCCTCGAAGCCTTCGCGGATCTCGGTGACGTCGTCCTTGAAGCGGCGCAGACCGGAGATGGTGAGGTTCTCCGCGACGACCTTGCCGTCGCGCAGCAGCCGCGCCTTGGTGTTGCGCTTGACCTCGCCGGAGCGGATGAGAACACCCGCGATGTTGCCCAGCTTGGACGAGCGGAAGACCTCGCGGACCTCCGCCGTACCGAGCTCGACCTCTTCGTACTCCGGCTTGAGGAGACCCTTCAGGGCCGCCTCGATCTCCTCGATGGCCTGGTAGATCACCGAGTAGTAGCGGACGTCGACACCCTCGCGGTCCGCCATCTGCGCGGCACGGCCGGCCGCACGGACGTTGTAACCGATGACGATGGCGTCGGAGCCCATCGCCAGCGAGATGTCGGACTCGGTGACCGCACCCACACCGCGGTGCAGGACCCGGATGTCGACCTCTTCACCGACGTCGAGCTGGAGCAGCGAGGACTCGAGAGCCTCGACCGCGCCGGACGCGTCGCCCTTGATGATGAGGTTGAGTTCCTGGACCAGACCGGCCTTGAGCACGGAGTCGAGGTCCTCGAGGGACACGCGACGGACGCGCTTGGCGAAGTTGGCGTTGCGCTCACGCGCAGCACGCTTCTCGGCGATCTGACGGGCCGTACGGTCCTCGTCGACGACGAGGAAGTTGTCGCCGGCGCCGGGGACGTTGGTGAGACCCAGGACCAGGACGGGGGTCGACGGACCCGCTTCCTCGACGTTGTTGCCCTTGTCGTCGAGCATGGCGCGCACTCGGCCGTAGGCGTCGCCCACGACCATCGTGTCACCGACGCGGAGGGTACCGCGCTGGACGAGGACGGTGGCGACGGCACCGCGGCCGCGGTCGAGGTGGGACTCGATCGCAATACCCTGAGCGTCCTGCTCCGGGTTGGCGCGCAGGTCGAGCGAGGCGTCGGCGGTGAGGACGACGGCCTCGAGCAGGGAGTCGATGTGCAGACCCTGCTTGGCGGAGATGTCGACGAACATCGTGTCGCCGCCGTACTCCTCGGCGACCAGACCGAACTCGGTGAGCTGACCGCGCACCTTGACCGGGTCGGCACCCTCGACGTCGATCTTGTTGACCGCGACGACGATCGGGACGCCGGCGGCCTTGGCGTGGTTGAGCGCCTCGATCGTCTGCGGCATGACGCCGTCGTTGGCGGCGACCACGAGGATCGCGATGTCGGTCGACTTGGCACCACGGGCACGCATGGCGGTGAACGCCTCGTGACCCGGGGTGTCGATGAAGGTGATCTTGCGCTCTTCACCGTTGACCTCGGTACCGACCTGGTAGGCACCGATGTGCTGCGTGATGCCGCCGGCCTCGCCCGCAATGACGTTCGTCTTGCGGATGGCGTCGAGCAGTCGGGTCTTACCGTGGTCGACGTGACCCATGACGGTCACGACCGGCGGACGCGGCATGAGGAATTCCTCGCCGCCCTCGTCCTCGCCGAACTCGATGTCGAAGCCCTCGAGGAGCTCGCGGTCCTCTTCCTCCGGGCTGACGATCTGAACGACGTAGTTCATCTCGCCGGCCAGCATTTCGAGGGTCTCGTCGGAGACGGACTGCGTGGCAGTGACCATCTCGCCGAGGTTCATCATCACGGCGACGAGCGACGCCGGGTTGGCGTTGATCTTCTCCGCGAAGTCGGTGAGGGAGGCACCGCGCGACAGGCGAACGGTCTCGCCGTGGCCGCGGGGCAGCATCACGCCGCCGACCGACGGGGCCTGCATGGCCTCGTACTCCTGGCGCCTCTGGCGCTTGGACTTGCGACCGCGACGGGCCGGACCGCCGGGACGGCCGAAGGCACCCTGCGTGCCACCACGGGCACCGGGACCACCGGGACGCCCGCCGAAGCCGGGACGACCGCCGCCGCCGGCACCAGCCGGGCCGCCGCCGAAGCCGCCGCCACCGGGACGGGGACCACCGAAGCCGCCACCGCCGCCGGGACGCGAGCCCGGACCGGCCGGACGGCCGGCGAAGCCGCCGCCCGCGGGACGACCAGCGCCGCCACCGGGACGAGCGCCGCCCGCACCGGGACCACGGCCACCGGGGCCGCCACCGGGACGGGGACCGGGACCACCGGCAGCGGGACGCTGCGGCATCATGCCCGGGTTCGGACGGTTACCACCGGGAGCACCACCCGGACGCGGGGCGCCGCCCTGCGGACGGGGCATGCCGCCCGGGGTCGGACGACCCGCACCGGCGCCCTGCGGACGCGGAGCGCCACCGGGACCACCCTGCGGGCGGGGAGCACCCTGGCCGCCGCCGGCGCCGGGGGCACCGGGACGGGGAGCGCCGGCCGGACGGGGCGCCTGCGGGCGCGCCATGCCGGTGGAGCCACCAGAGGTGAACGGGTTGTTGCCCGGACGGGGACCCGCCGGGCGGGCACCCTGCGGACGCGGCGCCGAGGCACCGGGACGCGGGGCGGAGGCACCGGGGGCGGTGCCGGCCGGGCGCGGGGCGCCGGGACGGGCGCCGGCCTGCGGCTGACCGCCCTGGGCGGCCGGACGCTGCTGCGCCGGACGCGGACCGGGGGCCGCGGCGGGACGCTCGGTGCGCGCCGCCGGGGCGGCCGGGGCCGCCGGAGGCGCAGAGAACTCGGTCGCCACGGGCGCCGCCGGAGCGGGCTTCGGGGCGGCCGGAGCCTTCGGGCCGGGACGCGGGCCGGAGGCGGCCGGGGTCACCGGGGTACCGGCGGCCGGAGCCTCGGCAACGGCCGGCTTGGGGGCCGGTGCGCCGGGCTTCGGGGCGGCGGGGCGTGCCGCGGCGGCCGGGGAGGGCGCCGCGGGCTTGGCGGGCGCGGCCTTGCGGGGCGCGCCGGGCTTTGCAGCGGTCTTGCCGGCGTTGCCGCCGGGCCCCTGCAGTGCGTCAGTCAACTTGCGTACAACCGGCGCCTCGATCGTCGAGGACGCCGAACGGACGAACTCACCGAGTTCCTGGAGCTTGGCCATGACGACCTTGCTCTCAACTCCGAACTCCTTGGCGAGTTCATATACCCGGACCTTAGCCACTTCGCTCCTTTTAGGTCCGGGTTACGCCGGACCGTTGCTACTTCATGGGCGTACTCATCGCGTACTCATCGAGTGCTCATCGCAATCTCGACCTACTTCCAACTCGCGAGGTACCTGACCGCACGGGGTATCCGTGCCGTTCTCTGTCTTACGGTGTCGCCTCGGCCTGAACGGCCAGGGCTTTGCGCAGTTCCGTCGTGTCGAGCACTCCGACGGACCGAAGGGCCCGGGGGAACGCCCGGCGGCGGACCGCCTGGTCGACGCAGACCACGGCGGGGTGCACGTAGGCACCCCGGCCGGGCAGCGTACCGCGTGGATCGGGGACGCATTCGTCCTCGATCGCCACGATGCGCAGCAGATCGCTCTTGGCCGCTCGCTCCCGACACCCCACACAGGTTCGTTCGGGGCATGCGCGGGCTTGCGTCCGGCCAGACACGCCTCAGTCTACCTCCCCGTACCGACCTCACCCCTTCAGGTGATAAATCGAACGGATGTTGTTGTTCATAGACCCCCGGTGGGGGGCCCACGGTGGTCCCTGTCTACCGCCGGGGTAGCCCCCCGCGGTAGCGGTTTTATTCCCCGCCCTGCTCCGACGGCTGCTCGGTGTCGGAGCGGATGTCGATGCGCCAGCCGGTGAGCCGCGCGGCGAGGCGGGCGTTCTGGCCCTCCTTGCCGATGGCCAGCGACAGCTGGTAGTCGGGCACGGTGACCCGGGCGGAGCGGGTGTCCCAGTCGACGACCTCGACCTTGCTGACCCGGGCGGGTGACAGGGCGTTCGCGACCATCTCCGCCGGGTCGTCCGACCAGTCGACGATGTCGATCTTCTCGCCGTGCAGCTCGGCCATCACGTTGCGCACACGGCTGCCCATCGGGCCGATGCAGGCGCCCTTCGGGTTGAGGCCCGAGCGGGTGGACCGTACGGCGATCTTCGTGCGGTGACCGGCCTCACGGGCGATCGCCGAGATCTCGACGCTGCCGTCGGCGATCTCCGGGACCTCCAGCGCGAAGAGCTTCTTCACCAGGTTGGGGTGGGTGCGGGACAGCGTCACGGACGGACCGCGGACGCCCTTCGCCACCCGCACGACGTACGCCTTCAGGCGCAGCCCGTGCGTGTACTCCTCCCCCGGGACCTGCTCCTGCACCGGCAGCATGGCCTCCATCTTGCCGATGTCGACGAGGACGTTCTTGGGGTCCTTGCCCTGCTGGACGACGCCGGTGATGACGTCGCCCTCGCGGCCGGCGAACTCGCCGAAGGTCAGGTCGTCCTCGGCGTCGCGCAGACGCTGGAGGATCACCTGCTTGGCGGTCGTCGCCGCGATCCGGCCGAAGTCCGACGGGGTGTCGTCGAACTCCTTGGGTTCCTGGCCCTCTTCGAGGTCCCTCGGGTCTTCCGTCGCCCACACGACCACGTGACCGTTGGTGCGGTCCAGCTCGACGCGTGCGCGGCGGAAGCTCCCCTCGGTCCGGTGGTACGCGATGAGGAGGGCCGACTCGATCGCCTCGACGAGCAGGTCGAAGGAGATCTCCTTCTCCCGGACCAGACCCCGCAGGGCACTCATGTCGATGTCCACGGCTACGCCTCCTCTTCCTTCTTGTCCTTGCGGCTGAACTCGATCTCGACACGCGCCTTGGCGATGTCGGTGAAAGCAATACGGCGGGCGGTCGCCTTGCGGCCCTTCACGCCCGGGACTTCGAGGTCCAGTCCCTCGTCGTCGGCGTCGAGAATGCGGGCGATGATTTCCCCGCTCTCGGCCAGCTGGAACTTCACGAGACGGCCGATCGCCCGTACGTAGTGACGGTGCTCGGTCAGCGGGCGGTCGGCGCCCGGCGAGCTCACCTCGAGGACGTACTCGTCCTCGCCCATCACATCGGTGTCGTCGAGCCGGTCGGAGATCTCGCGACTCAGCTCGGCACACGTGTCCAGCTCCACGCCCTCGTCGGAATCCACGATGATGCGCAGCATCCGGCGCTTGCCCGCCCGGGACATCTCGATCTCTTCGAGGTCCAGGCCCTTGGCGGCCACGAGCGGCTCCAGCAATCCGCGCAGCCTGTCGCTCTGGGTGGTGCTCATCCGGGTGACTCCTCGGCCGCGTGTGCTGTTGTGGTTTCGTCGTGTGTCAGGTCAAAGGGTATCCGGTCGCGGAGGGTGTTGCCGTCCGCCCTCTGGACAGGGCCCCGGGTACCGTGATCACACCCTGCCCCGCCATCACCCCCGAGGACGTCGCCGTGCCCTGGACCCTGCCACCCCGGCCCTCGCGGAGGAGCCTGCTCGCCGGTGCCGCCGGCGCGGCCGGTGCCGCACTGCTCACCGCGTGCTCCGACGGCCCCTCGCCCGACGGTGACACCGCGATTCCACTCGAACGGCGGATGCGCGAGGCGGCCGTTCGTGACAGTGGGCGACTGCTGGAACGTTACGACGCCACGGCCGCGGCCCATCCGGCCCTGGCGGAGCGGCTCGCCCCGCTGCGCGGCGCCGTCGCCGCCCATGCGGCGGCCCTGGCCCCCACCCCCTCGGGCTCGCCGTCCGCGTCCCGTTCCGCGGCCCCGTCCCCGGCCCCGTCCTCGTCCGGTGCCACGGGGGTGGCAGCGCCCGCGACCGGCCCCGAGCCGGTGCCGGCCCAGGCCGAGGACGCCCTGAGCGCCCTGGCCGACGCCGAGCGCAGCCTCGCGGAGGCCCGGACCATCGACCTGGCCGGGGCCCCGGGGGAGCTGGCCCGGTTGCTGGCCTCGGTGGCCGCCTGCGGTGCCGTACACGCCCATCTGCTGACCTCGACCCCGGGAGCCAAGCCGTGACCCCCGCACCCTCCCCCGCCGGCCGCCCCCTGGAAGCCGCGCAGGCCGCCCTGGCCGCCGAGCACGCGGCCGCGTACGGCTACGGGGTGATCGGCGCCCGGACCGCCGGCGCCCGCGCGACGGAAGCCCGGGAGGCGTACTCCGGCCACCTCGCGCGGCGTGACGCGCTCGCCCGGACCGTGCGGGAGCTGGGCGGTGCGCCCCGGCCCGCGGAGGCGGCGTACGCCCTGCCGTTCCAGGTGCGCACGCCCGCCGACGCCGAGCGGCTGGCCGCCGAGATCGAGGACCGGGTGGCGGGGGTGTACTCCGATCTGGTGCGGGCGTCGGAAGGCCCGCTGCGCCGCATGGCGGCCGACGCGCTGAGCGCCGCGGCCGTGCGCGCGGCACGCTGGCGTGGTGTCGGCGTAGCCTTCCCTGGGCTCACGGAACGGCGCGCGACCTAGCGCGACAGGCCCAGTCCAGCTGAAAGGGACCACGCACGCATGGTTTTCGAACCGCCGCAGCGGCTTGTACGGGCGCTCGGCGAGATGCCGGAATCGGCCCACGACGCGGACTGGATGCGGCAGTTGCCGAAGCTCGCCGAGGCCGCGCTGGCCCGGCGTGGGGTACAGGCACAGCGGGTGGCGGCCCCCGGCGGCCGCAGCAGCCTGGTCGTCCTCGTCCGGTACGCCGACGGCACCCCGGCCGCCCTGAAACTGGCGCCCCCGCAGGCCCGTCCCGACCGGGAGCTGGCCGCGCTGGCGCACTGGGCCGGATTCGGAGCCGTACGGGTCCTCGACACCCGGCACCACGAGGACGACGGGGCGCTGCTGCTGGAGCGGCTGCACCCGGAGGTCTCGCTGCGGTCGCTGCCGGAGGCGAAGGCGCTGCTGGAGGCCAGCGGCACGCTGCGCAGGCTGTGGGTGGCGCCGCCGGCCGGGCACGACTGGGAGACGGTGGCGGAGCGGACCGAGCGGCAGTCCGCGGCGCTGCGGGCGGCCCCGGCAGACGTGCGGGCCCTGGCCGACGCGGCGCTGGCGATGCGCGAGGAGCTGGTCGCGGCCCCGCCCGAGGAGGTCCTGCTGCACGGGAACTTCCGACAGGGCAAGGTGCTCGCCGGCGAGCGTGCGCCGTGGCTGACCGTGGGTCCGGACCCGCTGACCGGCGAGCGGGCGTACGACCTGGCGCGGCTGGTCCGGGACCGGCTGGAGGACCAGGTGGCCTCCTCGGCGGGGGCGGCGGGCGCCCGGCGCCGGGTGAACAAGCTGGCCGACGCCCTGGAGGTGGACCGGGACCGGCTGCGGGGCTGGACGGTGTTCCGGGCCGTGGAGTCGGGCAACCGGGCTCTGGCGGCCGGACGGGACCGGGACGCGGAGCAGCTGCTGGAGTTCGCGTCCTGGTTGTAGGGCATACCGTAGAAAAGAAAGGTATGTCCGGCAGGGGGCCGTCATGGTCGAAGAACTGCTGACAGCGGGAATCGCCGCGGGCGTGGGGATCGTGGCCTACATGGGCGCCGCCGCACGGGTGGTGAAGCAGTACGAGCGGGGCCTTGTCTTCCGCTTCGGTCGGCTGCGCGACGATATCCGGGGGCCCGGCTTCACGGTGATCGTCCCGGGCGTGGACCGCCTGCGGAAGGTGAACATGCAGATCGTGACGCTGCCGGTGCCGGCCCAGGAGGGCATCACCCGGGACAACGTCACGGTGCGGGTGGACGCGGTCGTGTACTTCAAGGTGGTCGACCCGGCGAACGCGGTCGTGGCGGTGGAGGACTACCGCTTCGCCGTCTCGCAGATGGCGCAGACCTCGCTGCGGTCGATCATCGGCAAGTCGGATCTGGACGACCTGCTGTCGAACCGGGAGATGCTCAACCAGGGGCTGGAGCTGATGATCGACAGCCCTGCGGTGGGGTGGGGCGTGCAGATCGACCGGGTGGAGATCAAGGACGTCTCGCTGCCGGAGACGATGAAGCGGTCGATGGCGCGGCAGGCGGAGGCCGACCGGGAGCGGCGCGCGCGGGTGATCAACGCGGATGCGGAGCTCCAGGCCTCGCACAAGCTGGCGCAGGCGGCGGCGGTGATGTCGGACCAGCCGGCGGCGCTCCAGCTGCGCCTGCTGCAGACGGTCGTGGCGGTGGCCGCCGAGAAGAACTCGACGCTGGTCCTCCCGTTCCCGGTGGAACTCCTCCGCTTCCTGGAGCGCGCCGCTCCGCCTCCGGCGGGGGGCGCGGACCATCCCCCGGACGCGGCCCAGCCACCGCCTGCCCCCGGCCGACCGGCGGACACCCCGCCCCCTGGCCTCAAGGGCCCTGCGGCGGATTCCACGCCCCCCGGCATCACGGGCGCTGCGGCGGATTCCACGCCCCCCGCCGTCACCGGCCCTGCGCCGGACGCCCCGCCCCCGAGCGGGTCCGACCCGACAGCGGACGCCGCGCCCCCTGGCCTCACGGGCCTTGCGCCGGATTCCGCGCCTCCCAGCGGGACGGGCCCTTCCGGGGATGCCCTGCCTCCCGGGGACGCCGACGGGCCCGTGGCCGGGGCGGACCGGGCCGGCGATGGCTCGGGGCCGGTCCCGGGCCTGAGGCTGGACGGTTCGCCGCCCCCGGCGGAGGAGCCGCCCGGGTAACCGCTGCGCGGGGCTTCCCTCCCCCACCCCGCCCCTTCCCGAAGCCGGGGCTCCGCCCCAGACCCCCGGACTCCGTCCGGGGAGGCCGATGGCGCTCCGCGCCCGCACCTCAACGCCGGCACGGCTGAGGCCACTGGGGCTCCGCCCCAGACCCCGCGCCTCAAACGCCGGCGAGGCTGGAGGTGGCTGCTGCCTCCTGCCTCGCGTGACACCCCAGCCCCGTCGGCGCTTGAGGCGGGGGCGCAGGGCAGAGCCTCGAACTCCCAGCCCCGTCGGCGCTTGAGGCGCGGGGCGGAGGACCGGCCTCCAGGCTCGTCGGCGTTTGGGGCGCGGGGCGGAGGACCGAACCTCCAGGCTCGTCGGCGTCTGGGGCGCGGGGCGGAGGCCCGGCGCGGGGTTACGTCAGGCGGGACAGGGCCTCCGGGAGGGGGAGTTCTTCGCGGGTGCCCGTGGTTCGGTGCTGGAGTTCGACCACGCCCTCGGCGGCGCGGCGGCCCGCGACGAGGATCCACGGGACTCCGATCAGCTCCGCGTCCGTGAGCTTCACGCCCGGCGACAGCCCCGGGCGGTCGTCCAGCAGGACCCGCAGGCCCGAGCCCGCCAGGGCCGCGGCCGCCTGCTCCGCCAGCGCGAGCGGCACGGCCTTGCCCGCCGCCACCACGTGGACATCGGCCGGGGCCACCGCCGCCGGCCAGCACAGCCCGCGCTCGTCCGCCGTCTGCTCGGCCAGCGCCGCCACCGCCCGCGAGACGCCGATCCCGTACGAGCCCATCGTGACCCGGACCGGCTTGCCCTCGCGGCCCAGCACGTCCAGCCCGAAGGCGTCCGCGTACTTGCGGCCCAGCTGGAAGATGTGGCCGATCTCGATCGCCCGGCCCAGCTTCAGACCGGCGCCGCAGCGCGGGCAGGGGTCGCCCGGCTCCACCACGACCACGTCCAGGTACCGGTCCACCTCGAAGTCCCGCCCGCAGACCACGTTCCGCGCGTGCGTGTCGGCCCGGTTGGCCCCGGTCACCCAGGACGTGCCCGGGGCGACGCGCGGGTCGGCCAGGTAGCGGACCTTGTCCAGGCCCTGCGGACCCACGTAGCCCCGTACGAGATCGGGCCGGTCCACGAAGTCCTCGGCCGTCACCAGTTCCACCACCGCCGGGGCCAGGTGCTCGCCCAGCTTGCCGAGGTCCACCTCGCGGTCCCCCGGCACGCCGACGGCCACGATTTCGCCGTCCACTTTCACCAGGAGGTTCTTCAGGGTCGCCGAGGCGGGGACGCCCAGGTGCGCGGCCAGGGTCTCGATCGTCGGGGTGTCCGGGGTGTCCACCTCCTCCAGCGCCGGGTGCCCGCCGGCCACCGGGGCGGCCAGGGCGAAGGTCACGGCCTCCGTGTTCGCCGCGTAGTCGCAGGACGGGCAGTCCACGAAGGTGTCCTCGCCCGCCTCCGCCGGCGCCAGGAACTCCTCGGACGCCGATCCGCCCATCGCCCCCGACACCGCCGACACGATCCGGTGGTCCAGGCCGAGGCGCTCGAAGATGCGGATGTAGGCCTCGCGGTGGAGCCGGTAGGACTCCGCCAGCCCCTCGTCGGACACGTCGAAGGAGTACGAGTCCTTCATCTGGAACTCGCGCCCGCGCAGCACCCCGGACCGGGGCCGCGCCTCGTCGCGGTACTTGGTCTGGATCTGGTAGAGCATGACCGGCAGGTCCTTGTACGAGGTGCACTGGTCCTTCACCACCAGGGTGAAGATCTCCTCGTGGGTGGGGCCGAGCAGGTAGTCCGCGCCCTTGCGGTCCTTGAGCCGGAACAGCAGGTCCCCGTACTCCGACCAGCGCCCGCTGACCTCGTACGGCTCCTTCGGCAGCAGCGCGGGCAGCAGCACCTCCTGCGCGCCGATGGCGTCCATCTCCTCGCGGACGATGCGCGAGACGTTGTCCAGGACCCGCTTGCCGAGCGGCAGCCACGTCCACACCCCGGCCGAGCTGCGCCGGACGTAGCCGGCGCGGACCAGGAGCCGGTGGCTGAGGGTTTCGGCGTCGGCCGGGTCCTCGCGGAGGGTCTTGGCCATGAGGCGGGACATGCGCTGCACGTGTTGCGTAGACATGCGGCGAGGCTACCGGGGGCCGTACGGGGGCCGGAAATGGATTCAGGGCCGCCGCAGCGGCAGCGGGGCGCCCATGACGGCGTACGGGAGGCTCGCGCTCGGGAAGTGGACCTGGCGGGCGAGGTCCGTGTAGCCGAGGGCCCGGTAGAGGCCGCGGGCGGGGCTCTCGGTGTCGACGGCGGAGAGGATGGAACGCTGCTCGGCGGCGTTGTCGGTGAGGCCGGTGATCAGCGCGCGGCCGACGCCGTGGCCCTGGAAGCCGGGGTGGACGTGCAGCTCGGTGATGACGAAGGAGCCGTCGAGCCAGTCCTCGTGCGCGGTGGCCCGCAGGTAGGGCTCGACGATCGTGGACCACCAGTGGGTCCGGTCGTTGGGCATCCCGTAGACGAAGCCGGTGAGGGCGCCGTCCTCGGTGAACGCGCCGAGGGCGCGGGCGCCGCGGCACGTCATGTGGCGCTGGACGATGTAGCGGCGGATGCCGACCTCCTCCTCGCTGAGGCCGAAGGCGACGGCCTGCACGCGCAGGGCCTCGTCCACGCGGGCGGCGAGGTCGAGGGGGCCGATGCGGAGTCCGGTAGGCAGCATGCGGCGACCTTACTTCGGGGTACGGGGCTGCCGGTATGGCCTCGGCCGGTTCAGAACAGGACGCTCATGAACGCGCCGATCTCGCGGAAGCCCACCCGCCGGTAGGAGGCCCGGGCGGCGGTGTTGAAGTCGTTCACGTAGAGGCTGACCACGGGCGCCACGTCCCGCAGGGCGTAGGCGACCACGGCGGCCATCCCGCTCTCGGAATGCCCGCGGCCGCGGAACTCCGGGGCCACCCACACGCCCTGGATCTGGCAGGCGCGGGCGGTGGCGGCGCCGATCTCCGCCTTGAAGACGACCTTGCCGTCCTCGACGCGGGCGAAGGAGCGGCCGCTGCCGACGAGCTCGGCGACGCGGGCCTGGTAGAGGAGTCCGCCGTCGCCGGCCATCGGCGAGATGCCGACCTCCTCGGTGA
The DNA here is from genome assembly GCF_018614075.1 of Streptomyces sp. ISL-94. Taxonomy (GTDB): domain Bacteria; phylum Actinomycetota; class Actinomycetes; order Streptomycetales; family Streptomycetaceae; genus Streptomyces. The sequence goes on from NZ_JAGGOZ010000016.1 coordinate 13,849, forward strand.
ACATGGCCACGCAGGCGGGCATGATCAGGTCCATCTCGTCCTTGCGGACCCGGCGGACCAGGGGGTCGGGATCGACCGTGGCGGACGGGCTCTCGATGACCATGAGCGGCTGGTGGGAGCGGACGTCGCGGGCCGGGCCCCAGCTGGGCTCCAGGAGCTGCCACAGCAGCCGGGTGGCCCCGGCGGGGCCGACGATGGAGGAGCAGCGGCGGCCGGTGCGGCGGGCCCGGTCGGCGAAGGCGCGTACGGCGTCGGGTCCGGCGCAGACGGGGACCAGGTTGGCGCCGGCGTAGCAGAGGGAGCGGAGCTCGCCGTCGGCGTACCAGCCCCACATCTCGCCGCCCAGGCGCCAGGGGTCGAGTCCGGCGACCTGGACCCGGGAGGTGACGAAGGCGTTCTCGACCGGCTCGCGCCCGAGGACTTCGAGCGCGGCGTCGAGATCACTGGGCTCAAGGACCCGGGTGGTGGTCTGCGTCAACACTGGGGCCTCACCATGCAAGTCTGCTGATCTCCGCACTGTACCCGGCGCGGGTGTCGGCTGCCGCGTCGCAGAGGTCACGAAAAAGCCCCGGCCCCGCCCCCGAGCTGCGGGAACAGGGCCGGGGCACGCCTGGGTGCCGGGGCGGTCAGACGCCGATGGCCACGGTGGGCTCGCCGGAGGGGATGCCGTCCTTCTCCATCTGCTCGGCGATCTTCATGGCCTCTTCGATGAGGGTCTCCACGATCTTCGACTCGGGGACGGTCTTGATGACCTCGCCCTTCACGAAGATCTGACCCTTGCCGTTGCCGGAGGCGACGCCGAGGTCGGCCTCGCGGGCCTCGCCCGGGCCGTTGACGACGCAGCCCATGACCGCGACGCGCAGCGGGACCTCCATGCCCTCCAGGCCCGCCGTGACCTCCTCGGCCAGCTTGTACACATCCACCTGGGCGCGTCCGCAGGACGGGCAGGAGACGATCTCCAGACGGCGCGGCTTGAGGTTCAGCGACTCCAGGATCTGGTTGCCGACCTTGACCTCCTCGACCGGCGGGGCCGACAGGGAGACGCGGATGGTGTCGCCGATGCCCTCGGACAGCAGCGCGCCGAAGGCCACGGCGGACTTGATGGTGCCCTGGAAGGCGGGGCCGGCCTCGGTGACGCCCAGGTGCAGCGGGTAGTCGCAGGCGGCGGCCAGCTGGCGGTAGGCGTTGACCATGACGACCGGGTCGTTGTGCTTGACCGAGATCTTGATGTCGCCGAAGCCGTGCTCCTCGAAGAGGGAGGCTTCCCAGAGAGCGGATTCGACGAGCGCCTCGGGGGTCGCCTTGCCGTACTTCTTCAGCAGGCGGGCGTCGAGGGAGCCGGCGTTGACGCCGATGCGGATCGGGGTGCCCGCGTCGCTCGCGGCCTTCGCGATCTCCTTGACCTTGTCGTCGAACTGCTTGATGTTGCCCGGGTTGACGCGGACGGCGGCGCAGCCGGCGTCGATCGCGGCGAACACGTACTTGGGCTGGAAGTGGATGTCGGCGATGACCGGGATCTGCGACTTCTTCGCGATGACGGCGAGGGCGTCGGCGTCGTCCTGCGTCGGGCACGCCACGCGGACGATGTTGCAGCCGGAGGCGGTCAGCTCGGCGATCTGCTGGAGCGTGGCGCCGATGTCGGAGGTACGGGTGGTGGTCATCGACTGCACCGAGATGGGCGCGTCGCCACCGACGGCCACGGAACCGACCTGGATCTTGCGGCTGACCCTGCGGTCGGCAAGCTTCGTCGGCACGGCCGGCATTCCGAGAGAGATGGCAGTCATCTGCTGTGCAACCCCAAGGTGTGGATCGAGGTCCCGATATCGGCGGGCTCCAGCCTTCGAGATTACGCCAATCACCGCGCGCTCCTCGCATCCGAGGGGGGTGCGCCACCCGAACGCAGGGAGCCGGGCACGATGTGTGCCCGGCTCCCGTGGTCGTGGGATTCTCCCGGCGGCGCTAGGTGATCTTGATGGGGTTCACCACGTCGGCCACCATCACGAGCAGGGTGAAGCAGATGAAGATCCCGGCCACGACGTAGGCGACGGGCATCAGCTTCGCGACGTCGAAGGGACCGGGGTCGGGGCGCCGGAAGACCTTCGCCACGGTGCGCCGGACGGACTCCCACAGCGCGCCCGCGATGTGCCCGCCGTCGAGCGGGAGCAGCGGCAGCATGTTGAAGAGGAACAGCGAGAGGTTGAAGCCGGCCAACAGGTTGAGGAAGAAGACCAGCTGGTACTGGGCGGGGATGTCGAGGTTGAAGATCTGGCTGCTGACCCGCGCCGCGCCGACGACGCCCATCGGGCTGTCCTGCTTGCGCTCGGCGCCGTTGAAGGCCGCGTTCCACAGGTCGGGGACCTTGGACGGCAGGTCGACGAGCGACTGCACGCCGGCCGTCATCATCTCGCCCATGCGGTCGACGGACTGGTCGAAGGACTGCGGGACGTAGCCGGAGGCGGGGGCGAAGCCGAGGAAACCGGCGGTGACGTACTGGTCCTTGACGTACTTGCCGCTGCCGTCCGTCTTGGCGACCTTGTTCTCGATCAGGGTGGCGTGCAGGTCGAGGCGCTGTCCGGCCCGCTCGACGGTGATCGTGGCGGGGCCGACGGTGGCCCGGATGTCCTTCTGGAGCGCGGACCAGTCCTTCACCGGGCGCCCGTTGAAGGCGACGATCTTGTCCTTCTGCTCCAAGCCGGCCGCCTTGGCGGGGGCGGCCGGGTCACCGGAGGAACACTTGTCGCGCTTCTCGCTCTGCTGGATCACGCAGTCCGAGACCGAGCCGACCACGGTCGTCTGGGTGTTCAGCCCGAAGGCCATCAGGGTGGTGAGGAAGATCGCCACGGCCAGGACGAGGTTCATGAACGGGCCGGCGAACATCACGATCACGCGCTTCCACGGCTGGCGCGTGTAGAACAGCCGGCTCTCGTCGCCGGGCTGGAGCTCCTCGTACGCGGCCGAGCGCGCGTCCTCGATCATCGACCTGAACGGGGAGGTGGAGCGGGCGGTGACCTTGCCGTCGTCGCCGGGCGGGAACATCCCGATCATGCGGATGTAGCCGCCCATCGGGATGGCCTTGATGCCGTACTCCGTCTCGCCCTTGCTCCGCGACCAGATGGTCGGGCCGAAGCCGACCATGTACTGCGGCACGCGGATGCCGAACAGCTTGGCCGTGGAAAGGTGCCCGAGCTCGTGCCAGGCGATGGAGATCAACAGGCCCACCGCGAAGAGCGCGACCCCGAGCACCGTCATCAGAAGTGTCATGCGCCCGCCTCCACGACGGCCCGAGCCGCCATCTCCCGCGCCCGGGCCCTGGCCCAGGTCTCCGCTTCGAGGACGTCCCGGACGGTCAGGGAAGTTCCCGACTCCGGCGTCCCGTGCTCATCGACCACGGCAGAGACGGTATCCATGATTGCTGTGAACGGCAGCCGACCGGCCAGGAACGCCTCTACGCACTCTTCGTTGGCCGCGTTGAACACGGCCGGTGCGGTGCCGCCGAGGGTGCCCACGTGCCGGGCCAGGCCCACCGACGGGAAGGCCTCGGTGTCCAGCGGGAAGAACTCCCAGGTGGACGCCTTGGTCCAGTCGAAGGCGGGGGCCGCGTCCGGGATCCGCTGGGGCCAGCCGAGGCCGATCGCGATGGGGCCGCGCATGTCCGGCGGGGTGGCCTGGGCGAGGGTGGAGCCGTCCGTGAACTCCACCATCGAGTGCACGTAGGACTGCGGATGGACGACGACCTCGATCTGCTCGAAGGGGATGTCGTAGAGCAGGTGCGCCTCGATGACCTCCAGCCCCTTGTTGACCAGGGTGGCGCTGTTCACCGTGATCACCGGGCCCATGGCCCAGGTGGGGTGGGCGAGTGCGTCCTCGACCGTGACCGCGGCCAGCTCCTCGCGGGTGCGGCCGCGGAAGGGACCGCCGGACGCGGTGACCACGAGCTTGCGTACGTCGGCGCGGGTGCCGGCGGCGAGCGCCTGGAAGAGCGCCGCGTGCTCGGAGTCCACCGGGATGATCTGGCCGGGCTTCGCGAGGGCCTTGACCAGGGGGCCGCCGACGATCAGCGACTCCTTGTTGGCGAGGGCCAGGGTCCGGCCGGCCCGCAGCGCGGCGAGGGTCGGCGCGAGGCCGATGGAACCGGTGATGCCGTTGAGGACGGTGTGGCACTCGGAGGCGGCGAGATCGGCCGCCGCGTCGGGCCCGGCCAGGATCTCGGGCAGCGGCTCGCCGGGTCCGTACTGGGCGCTCAGCGCCTCTTTCAGGGCCGGTACGACGTCCTCGCGGGCGACGGCCACCGTCTCGACCCGCAGCAGCCGGGCCTGCTCTGCCAGCAGGCCGACCCGTCCGCCGGCGGCGGACAGCGCGGTCACCCGGAACCGGTCGGGGTTGCGCAGGGCCAGGTCGATGGCCTGGGTGCCGATGGACCCGGTGGACCCGAGGATGACGATGTCCCGGGGGCCGGCCGCGGCGTCGAAGAGGAGGTGCGGATCGGCGAGGGGGGCTGGGCGGTCGCTCATGCCCCCATTGTTGCCGCAAGTCAGGAGCGGCCGGACACGGAGCCCCCTTCCGTGACCCGCAGGAGAAGGTGCGGGAGCGTTCCGGCGAAGTCCGGGAGCGTGACGGCCACGCGCCACCAGGCGTCCGGATCGGCGCCGACGGCCACGGCGAACAGCCGGTCGGCCTCCGCGCGCGCGGCGAGCACCGGCGCGGCCCAGTCGTGGCGGTCGGGGTGGTTCACGTCCCCCAACCAGTGGTCCTCGTCCAGGGCCCAGCAGGCGGGCGCCTTGTGCCGGATCACGTCCTCACCAGTGAGCAGCCCTCGGGCCAGGCAGTCGCGCACCCACCGGATGTCCTCCTGGACGGACTCCATGGGCACCGCGAGGCTCGCCAGGGCCAGTTCGCGCTCCACGCCCCCGACTGGCTCGGCGGCCCTCGGCGCCAGGGAGCGCACCGCCGCGGCGAGCCCGAAGACGGCCGGTCCGTCGTCGGCGGACTCCGGCAGGGTGCCGCGCACGATCCGGGCCACGAGCACCGGGAGGGTGCCGCGGAAGGCGGGGGCGTGCCGGAGCAGCTCGGCCCAGAGCCGGGGGTCGTCCCGCAGGGGGCGCAGCGCCCGGGCGACGGCGGTTCGCATCCCGGTCCATTCGGGCAGGGACCAGCGCAGGCCCCGGGTCTCGGGGAGGTCCGCGAGCAGCAGGGTGCGGTGCGCGGGGGCGACGTGGGCGGCGAGCTCGTCGCAGGTGAGCAGCCCCATCCGGACGGCCCTGACGGCGGGCCGGTACCAGCGGTACCCGGCCGTGTCCTGCGTACCGGCGTCGAGCAGCGCCCGGCAGACCTCGCGGGGCAGTCCGCCGACCAGCAGCAGGGCCTCGACGGCGGTGGGCGGCAGCGGCTCGCGGGCGTGTTCGCGCAGCAGCGTCCCGGCATCGAGGGGGGCGTGCGGCATCCGCAGCAGGGCGAGCGGGACCCGGGGCCGGCGCGTGTGCCGGCGCAGCAGGGCGATCAGCTCGCCGGTGGTGAACGGACCCGGGCCGACCTCCCGCAGCAGCTCGGGCGACGGCCCGGAGCGGGCCGCGTAGCGCGCCGGTCCGGGCAGCCCGGGCAGGGGCCGTCCGACGACGTGGGGGTTGCGGGCGACGTACTGCCGGTCCTCCTCGCTGCCGTGGCGCAGCAGCAGGGTGACGGTGGAGGGCGACAGCCACTCGTCGCGGCACAGGTACTTGCGGGCCGGCGCGTCGAGCCGGCCGATCAGGTCGTCGACGACGTGGTCCGGTGCGTGGCGCAGCAGGTGCGCCACGCACCAGGCCAGCCGTCGGCTGGAGCGGTCTTCCTCGGCCGTCGGCATCGCTCTCTCCGCCTTGCCCGTGCTCGTACGTGTACGGAGTTCGTACGCATACTCATCCTCGTACGTCTGTCCGACGTCCGGCGATGATCGCAGGTCAGCGGATGGGGCGGTGCACGTTTTTCCGGGCGGAGGGGCCGGGGGCGGCGTCCGCGATCCAGGGGCCGTCGCCGGAGGGGTCGATGATGCCCTCCTCCAGCCAGGTGTAGGTGCCGGTCAGCACTCCTTCGACGACCTTGCGGTCGAGCTCGTCGGTGTTGGTCCAGAGCCGTCCGAAGAGCTCCTCGACGCGGATCCGGGACTGCCGGCAGAAGGCGTCGGCCAGCTGGTAGGCCTCGCGGCCGTGCTCGCCGGTGGCGCGCAGGTGCTCGGCGCGGACGCAGGCCGCACTCATCGCGAAGAGCTCGGCGCCGATGTCGACGATCCGGCCCAGGAAGCCCTGCTTGGTCTCCATCCGGCCCTGCCAGCGGGACATGGCGTAGAAGGTGGAGCGGGCGAGTTTGCGGGCGCAGCGTTCGACATAGCGCAGGTGGGTGGCGAGATCGGGGTGGCCGCTCGGGTGGAAGGCCCGGAAGCTGCCCGGGACCTGGCCGGCGCCGGTGGCCAGCTGGGGCAGCCAGCGGGCGTAGAACCCGGCGGCGCGGGCACCCGCCCTGGCCTTGTCGCCGAGCGCCTTCTCCGGGTCGATGAGGTCGCCCGCGACCGACAGGTGGGCGTCGACGGCCTCACGGGCGATCAGCAGGTGCATGATCTCCGTCGAGCCCTCGAAGATCCGGTTGATGCGCAGATCGCGGAGCATCTGCTCGGCGGGGACGGCGCGCTCGCCCCGGGCGGCGAGGGACTCGGCGGTCTCGAAGCCGCGCCCGCCGCGGATCTGGACCAGCTCGTCGGCCATCAGCCAGGTCATCTCGGATCCGTAGAGCTTGGCGAGGGCCGCCTCGATGCGGATGTCGTTGCGGTCCTCGTCGGCCATCTGGGAGGCGAGGTCCACGACCGCTTCGAGGGCGAAGGTGGTGGCGGCGATGAAGGAGATCTTGGCGCCGACGGCCTCGTGCCGCGCGACGGGGCGGCCCCACTGCTCGCGTACGCCGGACCACTCGCGGGCGATCTTCAGGCACCACTTCCCGGCCCCGACGCACATGGCGGGCAGCGACAGCCGGCCGGTGTTGAGGGTGGTCAGGGCGATCTTGAGCCCGGCGCCCTCGGCGCCGATGCGCTGGGCCGCGGGGACCTTGACCTGGTGGAAGCGGGTCACGCCGTTCTCCAGGCCGCGCAGGCCCATGAAGGCGTTGCGGTGCTCGACGGTGACGCCGGGCGAGTCGGCCTCCACGACGAAGGCGGTGATGCCGCCGCGGTGGTTCTCGCTCTTCGGCACGCGCGCCATCACCACGAGCAGGTCGGCGACCACCCCGTTCGTGGTCCACAGCTTCACGCCGTCCAGGACGTAGCCGTCCGCCCCGTCCGGGACCGCCGTGGTGGCCAGGCGCGCCGGGTCGGAGCCCACGTCGGGCTCGGTGAGGAGGAAGGCGCTGATGGCGGTGGTGGCGCAGCGCGGCAGGTAGGTGTCCTTCTGCTCCTGCGTGCCGAAGATCTTCAGCGGCTGGGGTACGCCGATCGACTGGTGGGCCGAGAGCAGGGCGCCGATGGCGGGGCTGACCGAGCCGACGAGGGCCAGCGCCTTGTTGTAGTACACCTGCGTGAGGCCCAGGCCCCCGTACTTGGGGTCGATCTTCATCCCGAGGGCGCCGAGCTCCTTGAGCCCGCGCACGGTCTCGTCGGGGATCTTCGCCTCGCGCTCGATGCGGGCCCCGTCGATCTCGTTCTCGCAGAACGTCCGCAGCCGGGCCAGGAAGGCCTCGCCCCGCCGGACGTCCTCGTCCGGGGGGAGCGGGTGGGGATGGATCAGGTCGAGCCGCAGCCGCCCGAGGAAGAGCTCCTTGGCGAAGCTGGGCTTGCGCCAGTCCTGCTCCCGGGCCGCTTCCGCGACCTGCCGTGCCTCGCGCTCGGTCACCTTGGGCTGTACGGGCTGTGTTGCCGACATGAGGGACTCACCTCGCCGCCGAGTCGGGTGGTTCACCGATACCAGTCGGTGCTACCTGTGAGTCGTACCCAATGTGCGCGGAATGGAAAAGGGGGACGGCCGGAGCCCCCGCACAGTGGTCTCCCTGCAACGCCCCTGACCTGCGGCTTCTCTCGCACCTGCGCCAATGCTCGGCGCTTCGGCCCGCATCTTCACGCATCTGGCCGCATCCACCCGCATGATCGGCCATCGGTGTTCCATCCACCGTGGCCTCCACGGTGTCGTCGGCGATCCGTTCCGGGAAATGGGACTTCCCGTAGTAGCGGAGGCCGGTGGGGAAGAAGGCGTCGGCCGCGGCCTGAAGTTCCGTATATGCGACCGGGCCGATCCCGTCGACAAGCGGCGGGCCGAACCGCCGCAGTGGTCGCAGCACACGCTCGCCCTCCTCCACCGACCCGATGTAACACGCGGAGATGGCGAGCAAGGGGTCGCCATCGGGCGAGGTCAGGAAGATCGCGTCGGCCGACAGCTCGTCGGGAGCCGACAGGGAGTACTCGCCGTATAAACTCAGCGCGGCCTTCGCCTTCTTCAGGGGGTGGACGACGACGCCTCCGAGCACTTCGGGGCCCACGCGGTGGAGCTGGAACTCCAAGGAGGTCGTGACCCCGAAGTTGGCTCCGGCGCCCCGCAGACCCCAAAAGAGGTCGGCGTTGTCGGACTCGTCTGCTCTCACCACCCGGCCGTCGGCGGTGACGACCTCCGCGGCCCGCAGATTGTCGCAGGAGAGGCCGTACCTCCGGGCCAGCCGGCCCACGCCGCCGCCCAAGTGAGCCCGGCGACGCCCGTGTGCGTGACGACGCCAGACGTCGTGGCCAGGCCCGATGCCTGCGTGGCTCGGTCCAGTTCCTTGAGGGTCGCACCTCCCCCGACTCGGGCCGTGCAGCGCTCCGAATCGACCGCGACACCTCGCATGGGCGAGAGGTCGATCATCAGGCCGCCGGTGCACACCGCTTTGCCCGCGATGTTGTGCCCGCCTCCTCGCACCGACACCAGCAGGTCGTGCTCACGGGCGAAGGCGACGGCCTGAACGACGTCGGCCGCTCCGGAGCAGCGGGCGATCAGCGCGGGCCGGTGGTCGTCAGGCCGTTTCCAGACTGCACGCGCCTGCTCGTACGCATGATCACCCGGGCGGAGTAGCCCGCCACGCAGCCCCGCACCCAAGCGCTCGGCAGCCGATTCATCCAGGACCACCAGGTCGCCGGTTCGCGATTGCACCTGTAGGGACGGCACCACGCCTCCCCGGAATCTCTCGGGGCTCTCTCTCGTATGCCAGGCCGCCGCCCATTCGACCGCAGTGCGGAGCGGTTGACCTGGTCCCGGCGCGCGGTCTCGGCTGACAGGGAAGGTTGCCCGGGTTACTCAACGCGGAGGCGCACCCGCGGCCTCAGTAGAGCGCGAACCCGAAGCCCGGCATCACCGGGCAGCATCTCGACGGGCACCTCGGCGCCCGCCAACTCCTCAAGGAGGACCGGCGAGGCCGGATCCTCGACGTTTCGCCTGATGGTGGCGTCCACGGACGACATGGCCCTGCGTCACGTAGGCGTACGAGATGTTGCGGTGTGCGATCAGCGGGCTGAGGGTGGGCGGGACGGCACCGGATCCCCAGTGAGCGCGGATGAGACCGCGCACGTCGCGGTGCGCGAGGAGAGTTTGCGATGCGGATGATGATGAAGGCCCGCATGGACACCCAGATGTCGAATCAGGTGACCAAGGGCGGAGCGATGCCCGAGTCGCTGAAGTCGACCCTTGAGCGCCTGAAGCCGGAGGCCGCCTACTTCACCCCTGAGGGCGGGCGCACCATGATCCTCGTGTTCGACATGCAGGACAGCTCGCAGCTGCCTTCCATCGCCGACCCGTTCTTTCAGGAGATGGGCGCCGAGGTCACGTTCGAGCCGGTCATGAACCTTGATGATCTACAGAAGGGCCTTTCCGCCCTGCGGTAGCACCGCCTGAGGCCGGGTGTGCCGTAGTCAGCGGAGTTCGTCCGGGCAGGTTCGATCTTGCCGCCATTCTCATCCAGAGGTGCCAGCCAGGGGGAATACGGTGACCCGGATCAAGACCCTGCCCGGTGCGTCGAGGCGGACGACGACCTCCTCCGCGCCCGCCCGCTGCACCTCGGCGGGCGGGTTGGCCAGCGGGGTCGGGTTGTCGACCTCGTACAGCCGCCGGTTCTCGTCGGACCAGACCTGACTTCAGATACGGCAGCCCAACCCCGACCAGCTCCGTTTCCCGCTCCGCGCCCGAGTCGGGCACCCCGGTCCGGAGCACCGTGTAGTCCACCGCCCAGACGGGGTGAGCGCGGAGGACTCGCGGTGGCTGGAGGCCGGAACGGCCACGGCCTCGATCGCCGAAAAAGACGGCCGGAGCCCCCGCACAGTGGACTCCTCACTGTGCTGCCGCTGACCTGCAATCTTTCTCTCACGAACGCCCGGTGGCTTCAGCCCGCATCTTCACTCATCTGCCCTGATCTCCGCGCCTCCTCGATCACCCGTGTTCCCGTGGGAACACGGCTGGGACCGGAACATGAACCGGAGGGGGACATCGCCCAGTAGGGTGCGCCGAGTGAATAGTGCTTCTCGTCTCCCGGCCAGCTTCCGCCTCATCGTCACGGGGGGAGGAACCGGGGGGCACACCTATCCCGCGTTGACCGCGATCCGCGCGCTACAGCATCGGCTGGCGGCGGACGGCAGGGCGGTCGAGGTCCTGTGGATCGGCACAGCGGACGGCTTGGAGGCTCGGGTGGCACCGGCCGAAGGCATCGCCTTCAAGACCGTGGCCACGGGCAAGATTCGACGCTCCAGCAACCCGCTCAAGATGGTGAGCCCGGCGAACATGAAGGACATGGCGCGCGTGCCGCTCGGCGTGGCCCAGGCACGGAAGATCGTCGCCGACTTCCGGCCGGATGTCGTGCTCGCCACGGGCGGATACGTGGCTGTCCCGGCCGGCCTGGCCGCCCGCATGTGCCGCCGCCCGCTGGTCCTCCACGAGCAGACCGTGCGGCTGGGCCTGGCCAACCGGAAGCTCGCGAGCTCGGCGACGAGGATCGCGGTGTCGTCGGAGTCGTCGCTGCCGCTTCTGCCGGAGTCGGTGCGGGGCGCTGCGGTCGTCACCGGCAATCCGATCCGCCCCGAGGTGCTGACCGGGCACGCCGACAAGGCGGTGGAGGCTCTGGCCCTGCATGGCTTCGACCTGCGTCTGCCGACCGTGTACGTCACCGGCGGCGCGCAGGGCTCCCAGCAGATCAACGACGTCGTACGGGACGCCCTGCCTTGGCTGCTGGAGCGGGCGAACGTGATTCACCAGTGCGGGCCGGCCAACGTCGAAGGCCTGCGTCAGCGCGCGGCGGCTCTGCCTGTGGAGCTGTCGGGCCGGTACTACCTCGCCGGGTTCGTCGGCCCGGAGCTCCCCGACGTGCTGGCGCTGGCCGACGTCGTGGTCTCCCGGAGCGGCGCCGGGACGCTCGCCGAGCTGACCGCGCTGGGCAAGCCGGCGGTGTTCATCCCGCTCGCCTCCTCGGCCGGGAACGAGCAGGCGCACAACGCGCGGCACCTGGAGGACGCCGGGGCCGCCGTTGCGCTGCTCGGTGAGGTGACCGCGGGGAGCCTGCGGGAGGCGGTGGGCCCCCTCCTCACCGATCCCGCACGGCGCAAGGCGATGGCGGAGCGAGCCCGGGCGCACGGACGGCCGGACGCGGCGAACAGACTCGTGGACGTGATCCTGTCCGCCGCGTCAGGCTGAACGGCGCGGGTGAATCAGGAGGGAGCGATGGAAGCCACCCTCGTGCGGGAATGATAGGCAGCGGGTATCATTTACTCATGTTGTATTCGACTCCCCGTCTCGGTTCCGACGATCACCTGGTGCTGGAACAGATCGACGGACTGCGTGAGCGCCTGCGTGATGCGGTGCAGCAGGCCCCCATGAAGTGGACCCTCGATCTGCGCAAGGCGCTGACCGCCAGCGCGATCGCCGCGTCGAACACGATCGAGGGCTATCAGGTCGACGCGAAGGATGTCGCCGACCTGATGGACGGCGAGCGCGAAGTCGAGACCAGCGACGAGAACAAGGCGGAGACCCTCGCCTACCAGCAGGCGATGACATACATCCAGTCCCTCCACGACGTCACCGACTTCCAGTACAGCAAGGAACTCCTGAACGCGCTGCACTGGATGCTGCAGGGCCACCACCACCCGCTGCGGACAGCCGGCCAGTGGCGCAAGACCTCCATCCGCATCACCGCCCCGGGCGACGAGCTCGCCACCGACTACGACGGCCCCGACCAAGAACTCGTACCCGGCCTCATGGCGGAGCTGGTGGACTGGCTCAACGACGGCGACCTCGAAGAACACGTCCTGATCCGGGCCGCGATGGCACACCTGAACCTGGTGAAGATCCACCCGTGGTCGGACGGCAACGGCCGGATGTCCCGCTCGCTGCAGACCCTGCTGATCGCCCGAGGCGGGGTGCTGGCTCCGGAGTTCTCCTCGATCGAGGAATGGCTGGGTATGCCCGGCAACACATGGGAGTACTACAAGGTGCTCCGCGAGGTCGGCGGACCGGTCTACTCGCCCGAGCGTGACACCCTGCCGTGGATCAAGTTCAGCCTCCTCGCCTACCACCAGCAAGCCCAGCGCGTGCAGCACCGGGTCAACCGCTCGAACGACTGCTGGATGCAGCTCATGGACCACGCCCAGGCTCACGGCATCAGCGAGCGGCAGGTCACCGCCCTCCACGAGGTGGCGATGGTGGGCCGGGTCAGGCGCTCACGCTACGAGCGGGCCGAGGCCATCAACACCCAGCAGGCCACCCGGGACCTCCAAGCCCTGACCAAGGCCGGAGTACTGACTGCGGTCGGACAGACCAAGGGCCGCCACTACACCGCCGGCCCCCGGTTCCCGCAGAACGTCCTGGCCACCGCCCGCAGGCCGCACACCATCTCCAACCCCTACACCGCGTAGCCGAACCCAGGACTGCCGAGAACCCGGATCTGCGGTGGCGGCCCCGGAACCGAACTCGGTTCCGGGGCCGATCAGCCCGTCCTGGAGCCATCTGCGGAAAAAGGCGTAGACCCGGTCCCAGGCGGGGAAGTCGACCGGCATCGCCCGCCATTTGATGCCGTTGTCCACCAGGTAGCGGATCGCGTCGATCCCGGGAGCGCCGACCGGAACACCCGCTCGATCAACAGACAGCATGATCGATCGAACTGCAGCTTCTTACGCAAAACTACGCATTCGCACGCGTGGCGCTTAGCCCCACGTGTTCCCACAACTCTTCAGAGACTGCCAAGAACTGGCCATTCCAGCAGGTCAACGCAGGGATAAGGAAGACGGCCGGAGCCCCCGCACAGTAGGCTCCGGCCGTCGGCTTTTTGGCCGTACGAGATCAGATGTCGAGGCCGGTCAGGACCAGGACTCGCTCGTACGTGTAGTCGTCCATCGCGTAGCGGACACCCTCGCGGCCCACACCGGACTGCTTGACGCCGCCGTACGGCATCTGGTCGGCGCGGTAGGACGGCGCGTCACCGACGATCACACCGCCGACCTCGAGCTCGCGGTGGGCGCGGAACGCGGTCTGGATGTCGCGGGTGAAGACGCCGGTCTGCAGGCCGAACTTCGAGTCGTTGACGGCGGCGAAGGCCTCGTCGGTGCCGTCGACCTTCTGCAGCGTCAGCACCGGCCCGAAGACCTCCTCGGTGGCGAGCTTGACGCCCGCCGGAACCTCCGCGAGCACGGTGGGCTCGTAGGAGGCACCCTCGCGCTTGCCGCCGGTGAGCAGCTTGGCTCCGGCGGACACGGCCTCGTCGACCCAGGACTCGACACGCTTGGCGGCGTCCTCGGAGACGAGGGGGCCGACGTCGGTGGCGGAGTCGGACGGGTCACCGGTGACCTGGGCCTGGACCTTCTCGACGACCTTCTCGACGAGGGTGTCGTAGACGGAGGCGTCGGCGATCACGCGCTGCACCGAGATGCAGGACTGGCCGGCCTGGTAGTTCGAGAAGGTCGCGATACGGGTCGCGGCCCAGTCGAGGTCGGCCTCGGAGGCCCAGTCGGCGAGGACGACGGCCGCGGCGTTGCCGCCGAGCTCCAGGGTGCAGTGCTTGTGGGGCACCGACTGCTGGATGGCGTAGCCGACCGTGTCGGAACCGGTGAAGGAGATGACGGGGAGGCGCTCGTCCTTGACCAGAGCGGGCATCTTGTCGTTCGCGACCGGCAGGACCGACCAGGAGCCGGCCGGGAGGTCGGTCTCGGCGAGCAGCTCACCCAGGATCAGGCCGGAGAGCGGGGTCGCCGGGGCCGGCTTCAGGATGATCGGCGCGCCGACGGCGATGGCCGGGGCCACCTTGTGGGCGCACAGGTTCAGGGGGAAGTTGAACGGCGCGATGCCGAGGACCGGGCCCTTGACGAAGCGGCGGGTCAGCGCGAGGCGGCCGACGCCGCCGGCGTCGGTGTCGAGGCGCTGGGCGTCTCCGCCGTTGAAGCGGCGGGCCTCTTCCGCGGCGAAGCGGAACACGGACACCGCACGTCCGACCTCACCGCGGGCCCACTTGACGGGCTTGCCGTTCTCGGCGGAGATCAGCTGGGCGATCTCCTCGGTGCGCTCGACGAGCCGCTTGGACACGTGGTCCAGGGCGGCGGCCCGCACGTGGGCCGGGGTCGCGGAGAACTCCGCCGTCACGGCGTACGCCGCGGCCACGGCCTCTTCGACCTGCGCGTCGGTGGGCACGCTGACCGTGCCGACCAGCCGGCCGTCCCACGGGGAGTGGACGTCGAAGCTGTCCTGGCCGGTGGCCTGGCGGCCGGCGAGCCAGAAGGCGTGGGTGGAAGTCATGCGAATCCCGGCCCTTCGGATGTGTGCGGTGGGTCGTTGACTCCTCCACGGTAGGACTCCACCGGGGATTCGGTGTTTATCCGACGTGTAGTACCTGCCGCGGAGGCTGCGCCGGTTTGTCAGTGTCGGGGGGCGGCACGCCCGTGCCGGGCCCCTGCGGGGTGCTTGGCGGGGCCCTGCGGGGCGCGGCGCCGCGCCGCTGCTGGGGCTCCGCCCCAGTCCCCGCGCCTCAAACGCCGGCGAGGCTGGATCTGGCTGCGCCGCGCCGGCACGCGCCGGCCCACGTTTCAGCGGCGCCGGCCCATTTCAGCCTGGTCGGCACATTGCAGTCCGGCCGGCACACTCCAGCCCCGCCGGCGTTTGAGGCGCGGGGGCTCGGGGGCGGAGACCCCGGAGCGGCGCCGCACCGGCATGCCGAGCCCCGCCGGCGATTGAGGCGCGGGGGCGGGCAGCGCCCGGGGGCTCCGCGCAGCGGGTCACACCCCGGGCGCTACGACGGCGACGGGCTGGCCTTGAGGGCGAGCCACAGTTCCATGCGGACGTCCGCGTCGTCCAGGGAGCGGCCGAGGATCTCCTCGACCCGCTTCATCCGGTAGCGCAGGGTGTGCCGGTGCACGCCCAGGTCGGCGGCCGCCGCGTCCCACTGGCCGTGGCGGGAGAGCCACGCCTGCAGCGAGGCCACCAGGTCGCCCCGCCCGGTCGCATCGTGGTCCCGCAGGGCCCGCAGCGTACCGTCCGCGAAGGCCCGTACCGCGTCGTCGGCCAGCAGCGGCAGCACCGACCCCGCCGCCATGTCCTCGTGCTCCACCAGCGAGCGCCCCCGCCGCCGGGCCACGGCCAGCGCCTGGTCGGCCTGCTTCAGGGCCGCCGCCACCGTGCCCGGGCCCGCCGGCGCGGACAGGCCGACCACCAGCTCGTCCGGCTCCGGACCGGCGGCGTCCCGGCCGCGCCGCGCCTCGATCGCCTCCGCGTGGTCCACGCACGCCTGTACGGCCGACCCCGCGTCGGCGGCCAGCACCACGAGCCGCCCCGGCTCGGGGACGACCAGCAGCGTCTCGCCCGTACGGGCAGCCGCCGACTCCACCGCGTCGGCCAGCAGTGCCAGCCCCTCCGGCTGCGCCGTCCCCGGCAGCGCCGGCTCGGCCGCGATCAGCCGGAACGGCGCCTCCAGCAGGGCCCCGTAGAGGTCCCCGGCCACCGCCCGGGCATGGTCCGCCTCCCCCGCCAGCAGCATCCGCAGCACCGCCGCCCCCAGCCGGGACTCGGCGTCGTGCAGCGAGCGCGACCGCTCGGTGGTGAGGGTGAGGAGCGCGACCGCGGAGTGGACCGCGTACCGCTCGGCCGTGCCCAGCGGGGCCCCGGTGCCCACCGCGAGCGCGCCCCGCGGCCGCCGCCCCGTGCCCAGCGACTGGAGCTCGACCCGGTCCTCCGAGCCGCCGACCACGGCGCTCGCGGGCGCGGGCCGCTCCCGTAGCCGCTCCACATCGGGGGTGAGCCGGGCGGCCCTCCGCGCGGCCCAGTCGGGGGCGGCCGCGACGACCGCACCCGAGGTGTCGTACAGCGCGGCCCAGCCGTGCACGTGCGCCGCCAGCTTCGCCAGCAGCTCGGCGGGCCCGTCGGCGGAGAGCGCGGCGCGGGTCAGCTCCCGCTGCGCCTCGAACCCGGCGGTCACGGCCCGGTACTGGTCGGCCGCGAGGGCGGCGGAGACGGCCTTGCTGATCGCGAGGAACGGGGTCCGCCGGGGGACCTCCAGCAGCGGCATGTCCTCGGCCCGCGCCGCCTCGACCAGGGCTTCGGGGATCGCCTCGTAGTTGACGCCGATCGCGAAGCCGATCCCGACGACCCCGGCCGCCGCGAGCCGCCGTACGTAGCGGCTCATCTCCTGCGGATCCTCCGCATCCAGCTTCATCGCGGTGATCAGGAGCAGCTCCCCGCCCTCCATGTAGGGCACGGGGTCGGCGAGCTCGCTGACGTGGGCCCAGCGCACGGGGGTGTCGAGTCGGCTCTCCCCCGCCCGGACGCTGAGCTTGAGCGCCGAGTGCTGGACGAGCGAGGCGAGGGTGAGCGGCATCGGTTACCAGGGGCCTTAGCGGGAGGGGGCGAGGGACGGACGACGGGACGGGAAAGGCCGGCGCGGACTGCACCGCCAGAGAAGAGCAGCAGAGGAGCCGCCCACTCTTTTCGCCGTGTCGTATGAACGGCTCCCCTCGATTCTGCCACCCCGTACTGGTCCGCTCAGCCCGAGTCAGCCCGTCGCCGCTCCCGCCAGCCGGACCAGCAGCGGAGCCGCCCGCTCCCCGCCGACCGAGGTCAGCGACAGCACCGCGTGCCCCGGCGGTACGGCGTGCGCCAGGTCCGAGGCGGACCAGCGTTCGCGCTCCACCTGGCGCACGGTGACCGCGTCCGTGGTGACGGCCTTGCCGGTGACGAGCTTGCGGAAGGCATGGATGGCCCGGGTCAGCGGCTGGTCGGCGAAGACGGTGCGGTGGGTGACATCGCGGGTCTCCACCCACTCGGTGCCCCAGGTCTCGGCGAACCGCTTGCCGTCCCAGGTGGTGACCCCGGAGAAGGCCATGCGGCAGCCGACCGCGCCGAGCAGCGGGGTCCGCAGCGCCTCCGGTACGTCGTCCAGGGTGCGCAGCGTGAGCAGGACCCCGGCGTTGGCGGAGCGCAGCCGCTGGATGCCCCGCACGGTCCCCGGGGTCAGCGTGTGGGAGGCGTCGTCGAAGGCGAGGAAGGCGAAGAGGGAGCGGTCGGTGCGGGCGGCCGCGGCGGCGTTGAACTGGGCGAGCAGCAGCCGCGCCAGCATGCGGGAGGCGTCCGCGTGCCCGCGCTCGGGGAGGTCGATGCGCACGCGGATCGGGTGTTCGAGGGTGCGCAGCGAGAAGGGCCTGCCCTGGCCGGTGGTGTCGAAGCCCCCGACATCGAAAAACGTGGCGAAGGCGGGGCGGTCGAGGAGGGCCACCCGGTCGGCGAGGGCGGGGCCGGGGTCGGCGGGGGCCCCGTGCTGGCGTTCCCTGGCGTCCAGCTCGCGCAGCATGGTGTGCTGGCCGGCGTCGTCCAGTGCCCGGCGCAATCCGTCGAGCACGTCCGGGACCTGGTCGAGCAGTTCGCGGAGCTCGGGCACGGCGGGGAACCGGTCGTAGGCCGTCCGGAACGGCCCGAGGAGCTGGGCGAGGGCGGTCGCGGCCCGGCGTACGTCGATCCCGGGGACATCGCCGACGAAGGCCTCGGCGAGGAGGGTGGCGGCCTCGTCGGGGTCGGTGGCGCCGCCGTACAGGTCGAGGTCGTAGACGGAGGCGGGGTCGCCGACGCGGACCACGACGTCGTAGGCGGCGTCGGGCCCCAGCTGGGCGCCGGCCGCGCCGACGGCGACGACGGCGGCCTGGCCGGCGAGCGCCTGCAGGGCGAGGGATTCGACGACGGGCCGCACCAGCCGGCCGGTCTTTCCGCAGCCGGAGGGGCCGACGGCGAGCAGGGAGGTCCCGAGGACGTCGGGGTCGAGCGCGAGCGAGGTGCCGCGGCGGGCGTACGGGTTGCGCGGGCCGTCCTCGACGGTGCCGAGCAGCACCTGACGGGCGAGCAGATCGTGCCGGGCGGCGCGCACGGGCAGGTCCCGCGCCCCGGACGGATGTACGCAGGCCCCGGCGCCCTTGTCCCGCACGGCCTCGGCGAAGGCCCGCAGCCGGGAGGGGTCCACCCGCACCGACTCCCAGGCCCGCCGGATCCGCGCGTAGTCCACGTCGTTCATCCGCCCGGCACCGGCCTCCTTCTCCAGCCGTTCGGCCGCCTCCACCAGCCCGGCCCCGCGCACCTGCGGCCACCGCACGGCGTCCTCGGGGCCGCCCTGCTCGGGCCGGGCGGCCGGGACCACGGCCTGTACGGCCCGTGCGGCGCGGCTGCCGACGATCCGGCGGGCCAGCTCGGACCAGCGGCCGAGGCGCCCGAAGCCGACGGCGAGGGTGAGGGCCACCACGCCGTACCAGACGTACGCGGCGACGACGGAGGGGAGCGTCCCGGCCCAGGAGTCGGGCGTGAACATGTAGAGCGGCCAGAGCCAGAAGCCGCCGAGGTAGCCGTTCCACAGCAGGGACCACAGCAACAGCCCGGCCAGCAGCGCGATCAGGGCCCCGCTGATCAGCTGGCGGATCGGGGTCACCTCGGGCTCTTCGGCGGCCCGCGGCACGTGCCCGTACGACCAGACGCCCGGCCCGTCCGAGGTGCGCGGGACGCGCAGCCAGTCCTCGAGCGTGGGCCCCGCCACCGGCGCGTGGGCCGGCTTCGGCGGGAGGCCCGGAGGGGGTGGCGAGGCCGGCCGGGGGATCTGCCCGGTCCGGGGCGGGCGCGTCTCGTGCGTGCCGTCGGTGTCCATGAAACCCCTGCCCCCTGCCCTTTCCTGCGCTGCGCCGCTCAATGTAGTTGCCCGACGGCGGCCGTGGGCCCGTAGCGGTGCACCGTTTCGCCGTGCCGTCCGCACGACCCGCCCGCGCCCTTCCTATGGCCGTCACGGACAAGGACACGCGGGCACCACTCCCGAACGGAGCATGCAGTACCCCCGCTCCCGGGCCTAGCCTGCGGACAAAGACACAAGTGCGTCCGAAAACACCCCCCAGGAGCCCTCCATGACCGCTGTTCCGCAGGAGCGCCGCATCGTCACCGCGATCCCCGGCCCCAAGTCGCAGGAGCTGCAGGCGCGCCGCCTCGAGACGGTGGCCGGCGGCGTGGGCTCCGTGCTCCCCGTCTTCACGGCCCGCGCGGGCGGCGGCATCATCGAGGACGTCGACGGGAACCGCCTGATCGACTTCGGCTCCGGCATCGCCGTGACCTCCGTCGGCGCCTCCGCCGAGGCCGTCGTGCGCCGCGCCTCCGCGCAGCTCGCCGACTTCACCCACACCTGTTTCATGGTCACCCCGTACGAGGGCTACGTCGAGGTCTGCGAGGCCCTCGCCGAGCTGACGCCGGGCAACCACGCCAAGAAGTCGGCCCTGTTCAACTCCGGCGCCGAGGCCGTCGAGAACGCCGTCAAGATCGCCCGTGCGTACACCAAGCGCCAGGCCGTCGTCGTCTTCGACCACGGCTACCACGGCCGTACGAACCTCACGATGGCGCTGACCTCGAAGAACATGCCGTACAAGCAGGGCTTCGGCCCGTTCGCCCCCGAGGTCTACCGCGTCCCGGTCGCCTACGGCTACCGCTGGCCCACCGGCGCCGAGAACTGCGGCCCCGAGGCCGCCGCCCAGGCGATCGACAACATCACCAAGCAGATCGGCGCCGAGAACGTCGCCGCGATCATCATCGAGCCGGTCCTCGGCGAGGGCGGCTTCATCGAGCCGGCCAAGGGCTTCCTCCCGGCGATCGTGAAGTTCGCCAACGACAACGGCATCGTCTTCGTCGCCGACGAGATCCAGTCCGGCTTCTGCCGCACCGGCCAGTGGTTCGCGTGCGAGGACGAGGGCATCGTCCCCGACCTGATCACCACCGCCAAGGGCATCGCGGGCGGTCTGCCGCTCGCCGCCGTGACCGGCCGCGCCGAGATCATGGACTCCGCCCACGCGGGCGGCCTGGGCGGCACCTACGGCGGCAACCCGGTGGCGTGCGCCGGTGCGCTCGGTTCCATCGAGACCATGAAGGAGCTCGACCTCAACGCCAAGGCGAAGAAGATCGAGTCCCTCATGAAGGCCCGCCTCTCCGCGATGCAGGAGAAGTACGAGATCATCGGCGACATCCGCGGCCGCGGCGCCATGATCGCGATCGAGCTCGTCAAGGACCCGGTCTCCAAGACCCCGTTCCCGGAGGCGGCCGGCGCGCTGGCCAAGGCCTGCCACGCCGAGGGCCTGCTCGTCCTCACCTGCGGCACGTACGGCAACGTGCTCCGCTTCCTCCCGCCGATCGTCATCGGCGAGGACCTGCTGAACGAGGGCCTGGACCTCATCGAGGCCGCCTTCGCGGCCATCGGCACGGAGATCTGATCGACGTCTAGAACGCCCGATCGCAGTGCGCCCGACCGGTACCGCCGGTAACGGTCGGGCGCTGTGAAGAAGGTGTGGGGGGCCGATGGCGGGAGCGCGTTCCCGCTGTCGGTCCCCTTTTCTCTGCCGTACGGTTTCTGCAGATGAGTGAGACACCCCGCTCCCGGGAAATCGGGGGCGACACCAGTACCGGGCTTCCCCAGCGCCGTATTGGGCATGCGTTCGCGCACACTCCTCACCGATCGGACGGCCGTCCGCCCCAAACCCCCCGGGGCGTGCGGCAACCCGATCCGGGCGGCCGTCCCGGAACCATCCCCCCTGTTCCGGGACGGCCGGCCATCATCCGGCCCGCCGTCTGCCTGGCCGCCTTGTCTCTGACGGCCTTCGCCCTGATCACCTGGCAGGTCCTGGTCGCGGGCCCCCTGCTGTCCCCCGACGAGCGCCTCAGCCGCGCCGTCGTCCGCTCCGTCCCGGACGCCGTCACCGAGCGCCTGTCGGACCTCGGCAACATCCCGGTCGCGCTCCCCGTCCTGGTCCTCGCGATCGCGTACGCCGCCTGGCGCGGCCACCGCCCCGGCGCGGCGGCCGCGGCCCTGGCCATGGCCCTGGTGCCGGCCCTGATCGTCCCGCTCAAGGAGTGGACCGCCCGCCCGGGCCCCCTGGAGCCCTGGGCCGCCGGCTACTACCCCTCGGGCCACACCGCCACCTCGGCCGTCGCCTACATCGCCGCGGCCCTGCTGATCCGCCCGTACACCCGCCGCGGCTGGCCGACAGCCGCCGCCCTCCTGCTGACGGCCGCCACGGCCGCCGGCCTGATCGTCCGCGGCTGGCACTGGCCGCTCGACGTCCTGGCCAGCCTGCTGCTCTGCACGCCCCTGCTGCTGGCCGTCCGATGGGCCGTACGGCGCCGCAGTGTCAGGCCCTCCGGCTAGCCGCCGAAGTACGCGTCGAAGTTCCGGCTGAACTCCCAGCCCCCGAAGCGGTCCCAGTTGACCGACCAGGTCATCAGGCCGCGCAGGGCGGGCCAGGTGCCGTGCGTCTGGTACGTGCCGCAGTTCGTCTTCTTCGTCAGGCAGTCCAGGGCCTTGTTCACCTCGGCGGGCGGGGTGTGGCCGTTGCCCGCGTTCGCCGTGGCGGGCAGGCCGATGGCGACCTGGTCCGGGCGCAGCGCCGGGAAGACGCGGGCGGTGTTGCCCGCGACCGGGAAGCCGGTGAGCCGGTGAGCAGCATGTCGGTCATGGCGATGGGGAAGTCCGCGCCGCCCATGGAGTGGTACTGGTTGTCCAGGCCCATGATGGAGCCCGGGTTGTAGTCCTGGACGTGGAGCAGGGTGAGGTCGTCGCGCAGGGCGTGGATGACCGGGAGGTAGGCGCCGGCGCGCGGGTCCTGGCCGCCCCAGGGGCCGGAGCCGTAGTCCTGGTAGCCGAGCTGGAGGAAGAAGGTCTCGGGGGCCATGGTCAGGACGAAGTCCGGGCCGTACTTGGCCTTGAGGGTCTTCACGGCGGAGATCAGGTTGACGATCACCGGGGTGGTGGGGGCGCGGAAGTCGGTGTCGCCGGCGGCCAGGGAGAGGGAGTGGCCCTCGAAGTCGATGTCCAGGCCGTTGAGCCCGTATGCGTCGATGATCGCGCTGACGGAGGAGACGAAGGCGTCGCGGGCGGCGGTGGTCCCGAGCTGGACCTGGCCGTTCTGGCCGCCGATCGAGATCAGGACCTTCTTGCCGGCGGCCTGCCTGGTCTTGATGGCCGCCTTGAACCCGCCGGGGTTTCGGCGTTCGGGCACTCCGCGACCGGGCAGAGCCGGAAGCGTATGTCGCCGGAGGTCACCGAAGTCGGCTCGCCGAAGGCGAGGTTGACGACGTCCCAGGAGGCGGGCACGTCGGCCATCCGGACGTAGCCGGAGCCGTTGGCGAAGCTCGCGTGCAGGTAGCCGACCAGCGCGTGCGCCGGGAGGCCGCCACCGCCGCCACCGCCGCCGCTCGTCGTGGTCCCGGAGACGGGGGCGCTCTTGTGGGACTCGCCCGCCGCGTTCACCGCGCTGACCTGGAAGGTGTACGTCGTGGACGCGGTGACCCCGGTGACCGTCGCCGAGGTTCCGGCCGCGCGCCCGCACACGGTGACCGGCAGTGTGCGCCGGGCGCGTGCAGGTCAGCTGTCGAAGCCGAGCCCGAAGCGGTCCAGCGTCTTCAGCCACAGGTTCCGGTGGCCGCCGCGCGCGTCGGCGCGGGCCAGCGACCACTTGGTGAGCGCGATCCCGGTCCACGCGAAGGGCTCGGGCGGGAACGGCATCGGCTTCGAGCGCACCATCTCCAGGCGTGTGCGCTCGGTGGGGACGCCGTCCAGCAGGTCCAGCATCACGTCCGCGCCGAAGCGCGTGGCGCCCACGCCGAGCCCGGTGTAGCCGGCCGCGTAGGCGGCCCTCCCCGAGTACGCGGTGCCGAAGAAGGCGGAGAAGCGCGAGCAGGTGTCGATCGCACCGCCCCAGGCGTGGCTGAACTTCAGGCCCTCCAGCTGCGGGAAGCAGGTGAAGAAGTGCTCGGCGAGCTTGAGGTAGGTCTCGGGGCGGTGGTCGTACTCGGAGTCGAGCTTCCCCCGGTAGGGGTAGATGGCGTCGTAGCCGCCCCACAGGATCCGGTTGTCCCGGGTGATCCGGAAGTAGTGGAACTGGTTGGCGCTGTCGCCCAGCCCCTGCCGGTTCTTCCAGCCGATGGCCGCCAGCTGCTCCTCGGTCAGCGGCTCGGTCATCAGCGCGTAGTCGTAGACCGGGACGGTGAAGGGGCGGATCCGCCGGACCAGTGACGGGAAGATGTTCGTGGCCAGGGCGACCCGGCGCGCGAGGATCGTGCCGTACGGGGTCTGCACGGTCATCCCGGGCCCGACCGAGGCCATCTTCAGGCCGCGGGTGTTCTCGTAGATCCGCACCCCGAGGTCCAGGCAGGCCCGCTTGAGCCCCCAGGCCAGCTTCGCCGGGTGGAGCATGGCCACCCCGTCGCGGTCCCACATGCCGGCGAGGAAGGTGGGCGAGTTCACCTCGGCGCGCACCGCGTCGCCGTCGAGGAACTCGGCGCCGCCGGCCAGGCCGAGGCGCTCGGCCTCCTGATGGAGTTCCCTCAGCTCCTCCACCTGGTGCGGTTCGGTGGCCACGTCGATCTCGCCGGTGCGCTCGAAGTCGCAGTCGATGCCGTAGCGGGCGACCGCCTCCTCGATGGCGTCGAGGTTGCGCGCGCCCAGCTCCTCCAGCTTCGCGAGCTCACCGGGCCAGCGGGCCAGGCCGTTGGCGAGGCCGTGGGTGAGGGAGGCCGCGCAGAATCCGCCGTTGCGGCCGGAGGCGGCCCAGCCCGCCTCCTTGCTCTCGATCAGGACGACGTCCCGCTCGGGGTCCCGCTCCTTGGCGAGGAGCGCGGTCCACAGCCCGCTGTAGCCGCCGCCGATGACCAGCAGGTCGCAGCGCTCGTCGGAGGTGAGCGCCGGCTGGGGGGCGGGCTTGCCGGGGTCGTCCAGCCAGTACGAGACCGGCTTCGCTTCGGAAAGGGATTTCGCAACACCACGCATGGCGACTGGGGCCATGGCTTCCAACTCCCTACGGAACTGACGACGTGCTCTTGAACTACTTCGGTTGTGCCTTCTTGCGGCGGTTGCCGACCATCTGGCCGGCGAGGACCACCAGCACCGCGATGACGAACATCGCCGTGCCGATGACGTTGATCTGCACAGGCGTACCGCGCTGGGCCGATCCCCACACGAACATGGGGAAGGTGACGGTGTTGCCCGAGTTGAAGTTGGTGATGATGAAGTCGTCGAACGACAGCGCGAAGGAGAGCAGCGCGCCCGCCGCGATACCGGGGGCCGCGATCGGCAGGGTGACCCTTACGAAGGTCTGCACCGGGCCCGCGTAGAGGTCGCGGGCGGCCTCCTCCAGCCTCGGGTCCATGGACAGGACACGGGCCTTGACGGCGGCGACGACGAAGCTGAGGCAGAACATGACGTGGGCGATCAGGATCGTCCAGAAGCCCAGCTGGATGCCCATGTTGAGGAAGAGGGCGAGCAGCGAGGCCGCCATCACGATCTCGGGCATGGCCATGGGGAGGAAGATCAGCGAGTTGACCGCGCCGCGCGCCCGGAAGCGGTAGCGGACCAGCGCGAAGGCGATCGCGGTCCCCAGGGCGGTGGCCGCGAGGGTGGCCCACAGGGCGATCTGGAGCGAGAGCGAGAGGGAGCCGCACAGGTCGGCGACCCCGCAGGGGTCCTTCCACGCGTCGAGCGAGAACTCCTGCCAGGCGTAGTTGAACCGTCCGGTGGGGTTGTTGAAGGAGAAGACGGTCACGACCACGTTCGGCAGGATCATGTACGCGAGCGTGCCGAGACCGAAGATGACGACGAGATTGCGCCGCAGCCAGGTGGTGAGAGTGCGCATCAGACCAGGTCCTCCGTCCCCGCTCGGCGGATGTAGATGGTGACCATGATCAGCACGATGGCCATGAGGATGAAGGACAGCGCGGCGGCCGTCGGGTAGTCGAGGATGCGCAGGTACTGCGACTGGATGACGTTGCCGATCATCCGGGTGTCCGTGGAGCCGAGCAGTTCGGCGTTGACGTAGTCGCCGCTCGCCGGGATGAAGGTCAGCAGGGTCCCGGAGACCACACCCGGCATGGAGAGCGGGAAGGTCACCTTCCGGAAGACCGTGGCGGGCTTCGCGTACAGGTCCCCGGCCGCCTCGTGGAGGCGGGTGTCGATGCGCTCCAGCGAGGAGTACAGCGGCAGGATCATGAAGGGGAGGAAGTTGTACGTCAGACCGCAGACGACCGCGAGCGGCGTGGCGAGCACCCGGTCGCCCTGGGTGATGCCGATCCAGCTGGTGGCGTCGAGGAAACCGATCTTGTTGAGGACGGCGACGACCGGGCCGCCGTCGGCCAGGATCGTCTTCCAGGCCAGTGTGCGGATCAGGAAGCTGGTGAAGAACGGGGCGATGACCAGCACCAGAAGGAGATTGCGCCAGCGGCCTGCCTTGAAGGCGATCAGGTAGGCCAGCGGGTATCCGAGCAGCAGGCAGAGCACGGTGGCGGTGCCCGCGTAGAGCAGGGAGCGCAGGAACTGCGGCAGGTACTCGGTGAAGGCGTCCCAGTAGGTCTGGAAGTGCCAGGTGACCTCGAAGCCCTCTTCGAGCGAGCCCGTCTGCACCGAGGTGGAGGCCTGGTAGACCATCGGCAGCACGAAGAAGACCAGCAGCCACAGTATGCCGGGGAGCAGCAGCCAGTACGGGATCAGCCGCTTGCGCCGGGAGGCCCTGTGCACCGGGGGTTCGGCGGGGGCGGGCGCCTGGGGCGGCGCGGCGGTGGCGGTCATGCGCTCTCCCCGGCCGTCTCGACGCCCGCGTCGCCCATCGTCCCGGCAAGCATGGACTGGGCCGCGTCGAGGCCGAAGGTGTGCTCCGGGTTCCAGTGCAGGAACACCTCGGCGCCCGGCACGAGGCGGGCGTCCCGCTCGATGTTCTGGGCGTAGACCTCCAGCTCGGGGCAGACCGGGCTGTCGATGACGTACTGGGTGGAGACGCCGATGAAGGAGGAGTCGGCGATGCGGCCGGGGATCTTGTTGCGGCCGGCGGCGATGGTGTGCTCCTCGTCGGCATGGACCAGGGAGATCTTCTCCGGGCGCACTCCGACCAGCAGCTTTCCACCGGCGCGGGGGGTGGTCGAACATCGGGCGGCCGGCAGGTGCAGCGTGCTGCTGGAGGCGGAGACCACGACCTCGGTGCCGGCGGACTCCACGGACGCCTCGATGAGGTTGGAGGTGCCGAGGAAGTTCGCGACGAAGGTGGTGCCCGGGTTCTCGTACAGCTCGGCGGGGGCGCCCAGCTGCTCGACGCGGCCGCCGTTCATCACGGCGACCGTGTCGGCCATGGTCATGGCCTCCTCCTGGTCGTGCGTGACGTGCACGAAGGTGATGCCGACCTCGGTCTGGATCCGCTTGAGCTCCAGCTGCATCTGGCGGCGCAGCTTGAGGTCGAGGGCGCCGAGGGGTTCGTCGAGGAGGAGCACCTGGGGGTGGTTGATCAGGGCGCGGGCCACCGCGACGCGCTGCTGCTGGCCGCCGGAGAGCTGGTGCGGCTTCTTGCCGGCCTGCTCGCCGAGCTGCACCAGCTCCAGCATGTCGTCGACCTGCTTCTTGACCGACTTGATGCCGCGGCGGCGCAGGCCGAAGGCGATGTTCTCGAAGATGTTCAGGTGTGGGAAGAGCGCGTAGCTCTGGAAGACCGTGTTCACCGGGCGCTTGTACGGCGGCAGGTGCGTCACCGCACGGTCGCCGAGGTGGACCGTGCCGGTGGAGGGCTCCTCCAGGCCGGCGATCATGCGCAGGGTGGTGGTCTTCCCGCAGCCCGAGGCGCCGAGCAGGGCGAAGAAGGAGCCCTGGGGGATGGTGAGATCCAGCGGGTGCACGGCGGTGAAGGTGCCGTAGTGCTTGCTGATCCCGGCGAGGCGGACGTCGCCGCCCGCGGTCTTGTCAGTCATGGGTGGGTCCCGGGGTTGGGTGGGGGAAGGGTCAAGGGGCTGGGCGGGGCCGGCCGGAGTGCGCCGCCGCCGGAGTCGTCCGGTGGGCGGCGCCCCGGTCCTCCACGGCTTGCCACGAGGCGTCAGGCGTCAGGCTCCGATGAGCTTGGCGAACTTCTCTTCGTACGCCGTCTCTTCCTCGCCGGTGAGCGAGCGGAAGGCGTGTGCCTTGGCGGCCATCGCCTTGTCCGGGACGATCAGGGGGTTGTCCGCGAGCGCGGGATCGATCTTGGCCAGCTCGTCCTTGACGCCCTCGACCGGGCAGACGTAGCTGATGAAGGCGGCCAGCTGGGCGGCGACCGGGGGCTCGTAGTAGTAGTCGATGAGCTTCTCGGCGTTGGCCTTGTGCCGGGCGTGTGCGGGGACCAGCAGGTTGTCGCTGGAGGTGATGTATCCGGGCGCCGGGATCGCGTACTGGATGTCCGGGTTGCCGGCCTGGAGCTGGATGACGTCGCCGGCCCAGGCGAGGCAGGCGGCCAGGTCTCCCTTGTCGAGGTCGGCGGTGTAGTCGTTGCCGGTGAAGCGGCGGATCTGCTTGGTGTCCACGCCCTTCTGGAGCCGGCCGATCGCGCCGTCGAAGTCCGCGGTGGTGAAGTTCGCGGGGTCCTTGCCCTGGTCCAGCAGGGTCATGCCGACGCTGTCGCGCATCTCGGTGAGGAAGCCGACCCGGCCCTTGAGGGTGGGGTCGTCGAGCAGCTGGGTGACGGAGTCGACCTTCTTCCCGCCGGTGGCCTTGGTGTTGTAGGCGATGACGGTGTCGATGCCGGTCCACGGGTAGCTGTACGAGCGGCCCGGGTCCCAGTCGGGGGTGCGGAACTGCGGGATCAGGTTGGCGTAGGCGTGCGGCAGGTGCGAGGGGTCCAGCTTCTGCGCCCAGCCGAGGCGGATGATGCGGGCGGCGAGCCAGTCGGTGACGACGATCAGGTCGCGGCCGGTGTCCTGGCCGGCGGCGAGCTGCGGGCGGATCTTCCCGAAGAACTCGACGTTGTCGTTGATGTCCTCGGTGTACTTGACGTTGATCCCGGTCCGCTTGGTGAACTCCTCCAGGGTCGGACGGGTCTTCTCGTCGTCGCTGGTGTCCATGTACTCGGTCCAGTTGGAGAAGTTGATCTCCTTCTCCTGGGCCGAGTGGTCGTCGGAGGCCACTGCCGTGTCGCCCGCGCGCTTGGCGGGCGGGATGCCGCACCCGGCGAGGGTGGACAGACCGCCGAGGGTGAGTGCCCCGACGCCGGAGGCGCGCAGCAGCGAGCGGCGGGTGAGGGCCCCGCGCCCGCTGGTGATGCTGCGCCGCACCGCGGCGAGTTGCGCCGCCGAGAGGCGGTCGGGCTCGAACTGCTCCATGCGCGTTGCCCTTTCGGAAGGTGTGCCGCTGGTCAGGCGGGTCGTGGTGCCACGTGGCGGAAGCCGCACATGGCTACGGACGGTCCCCGAAGATCGTGCGGTGCCAGTCCTTGGCCGCCACCGCCGTGTTGTCGTACATCACGTGCTTGACCTGCGTGTACTCCTCGAAGGAGTAGGCGGACATGTCCTTGCCGAAGCCGCTGGCCTTGTAACCGCCGTGGGGCATCTCGCTGATGATCGGAATGTGGTCGTTGACCCAGACGCAGCCCGCCTTGATCTCGCGGGTGGCGCGGCCGGCGCGGTAGACGTCGCGGCTCCAGGCGGAGGCGGCGAGTCCGTAGGGGGTGTCGTTGGCGAGGGCGATGCCCTCGTCGTCGGTGTCGAAGGGCAGTACGACGAGGACGGGTCCGAAGATCTCGGACTGGACGACCTCGCTGTCCTGGGCGGCGCCGGCGATGAGGGTGGGCCGGTAGTACGCGCCTTCGGCCAGTTCCCCGCCGGGGATCTCGCCGCCGGTGACGACGGTGGCATAGGCGCGGGCCCGCTCGACGAAGCCGGCGACCCGGTCGCGCTGGGCGTGCGAGACCAGCGGGCCGAGGTCGGTGGTGGGCGCGAAGGGGTCGCCGAGGCGGACGGTCTCCATCAGCTCGGCCACGCGCGCGACGAAGGCGTCGTGGAGGGGGCGCTGGACGTAGGCGCGGGTGGCTGCGGTGCAGTCCTGGCCGGTGTTGATGAGGGAGGCGGCGACGGCGCCGTGCGCGGCGGCCTCCAGGTCGGCGTCGTCGAAGACGAGGAAGGGGGCCTTGCCGCCGAGCTCCAGGTGGAGCCGCTTGACGGTCGCGGTGGCGATCTCGGCGACCCGCTTGCCGACGGCGGTGGAGCCGGTGAAGGAGGTCATGACCACGTCGGGGTGGCCGACCAGGTGCTCGCCGGCGTCGCGGCCGGCCCCGGTGACGATGTTGATCACGCCGTCGGGGAGGCCGGCGTCCTTGGCCGCCTGCGCGAACATCAGCGAGGTCAGCGGGGTGAGTTCGGCCGGCTTCAGCACGATGGTGTTGCCGGCTGCGATGGCCGGGAGGATCTTCCACGCGGCCATCTGGAGCGGGTAGTTCCAGGGCGCGATGGAGCCGACGACCCCGATGGGCTCGCGGCGTACGTAGGAGGTGTGGTCGCCGGAGTACTCGGCGGCGGCCTGCCCCTGGAGGTGGCGCGCGGCGCCCGCGAAGAAGGCGGTGTTGTCGATGGTCCCCGGTACGTCGAACTCCGTGGACAGCTTGATCGGCTTGCCGCACTGGAGGGACTCGGCGTACGCGAAGTCCTCGGCCTGCTCGGCCAGTACGGCGGCCAGCCGGTGCAGGGCGTCCGCCCGCTCGCCGGGGGTGGCGGCGGACCAGCCCGTGAAGGCCCTCTTGGCGGCGGCGACTGCCTCGTCGACGTCGGCGGTGCCCGCCAGTTCGTAGGTGAGGACCTCGTTGCGGGTGGCCGGGTCGACCACGGTGTGTGACTGTCCGGAGGTGCCGGGCCTCAGCTGCCCGTCGATGTACTGCGCGCCGTCTGCGAAGCGGTCTTTGACCTGGAAGCGGTTGCCCATGACGCTCTCACGCTCTCCGTAGCTACAGTTCGAGCTACAGCTCGAATTGAGTGCCGATCCTGACAGAGGAGGGCCTCTCGGCCAAGTGATTCCGTTGTTGCCTTTTGATTACGCGACGGATTCGGTCGACCATGTGTCGAGGCGTGCCCGAAATCCCGTACGAACTGTCCGTGGCGACTGTCAGACTCGCGTGCATGGAGATGATCGACGACCTGATCAAGCAGGTCAGCCGTGGTGAGCGGGTGAAGTTCCTGCCGTTCTGGGGCCACCGGGCCAGGCCGGACGGGACGCTCGGGCCGAGCTGTCTCAGCCAGTGGTGGCCGTCCGCTTTCACTGTGGGTGACGTCCGTTATGCGACGGCCGAGCACTGGATGATGGCCGGGAAGGCCCGGCTCTTCGGGGACGCGGAGGCGGAGCGGGCGGCCCTCTCGGCCCGGACCCCGGCCGAGGCGAAGAAGGCCGGGCGGCTCGTGCGCGGCTTCGACGACGCGATATGGCAGCGCGAGCGGTACGAGATCGTGGTGGAGGGCAGCGTGCACAAGTTCGCCTCCGACCCGGCACTGCGCTCGTACCTGCTGACCACCGGCGACCGGGTGCTGGTGGAGGCGAGCCCGGTCGACCGCATCTGGGGCATCGGTCTGGCCCCCGACGACGAGCGCGCCCTGGACCCGGCGAGCTGGCGCGGCCTGAACCTGCTGGGCTTCGCCCTGATGGAGGCCCGGGAGCGGCTGAGGGCCGACGCAGCGTGACGGACCGGCAGGCAATGCCGGAGCGGCGCCGGGTCGCCGCCGTGATCATCCGGGACGGCTGCGTGCTGATGGTGCGCGAGCGCGGGCGGGGACCCGCGGGCCGGCACGACGGGCCGGAGTACTGGACCCTGCCCGGTGGCGGGCTCGAAGCCGGCGAGCAGCCCGAGGAGGCGGTCCGGCGGGAGGTGGCCGAGGAGGTGGGGCTGCGCGCCCTGGGCGTGCGGTACGCCTACGACTCGCCGTACCCCTCGGGCTGGACCTCCTGCTTCCGTGTGGACGTCGAGCCCGGCGAGCCGGTCCTCGGCGTCGACCCGGACCTGGAGTGCGACTGCCCGCGGATGGTCGGGCTCATCTGGGTCCCGCTGTCGCGCGGGGGCGGCGACGGCGAGGTCATGGTGCCGACGCTGCTGATGGCGGCCGCGGTCTGACGGGCACGGTCTGACGGGCACGGTCTGACGGGGCGGTTAATGCGTGGCGGCGCCCGGGCCCGGCGCCTAACGTGATCCTTGTCCAGGTGCGCAGGCGAGACATACTTCCACTCTTCATGGGGCGGTCGCGGGTTCGAGTCTCGTCACCGGCTTCCGGCCGGTGTAGCTCAGTTGGCAGAGCACCACGTGGTTTCGCCGAACTCGATCTCTGGACACCCACGTCACGCACCTCCCGGTGCGCAGGCTGCGGCTCCTTCTTTTGCAAAGACACCAGGCCGCCGCCACCTTGATCTCGGGAGGCCGTGCGTGGGGGATGCCCGGTGCGCAGGCAGCGGTTACTTCGGGGACCCGGAGGTCGTGGGTTCGAACCCCACCCGGCCCCTCGCCCTCAAGGGCGACGGCCGGTGGAGCAGCCAGGCAGCTCGCCAGGTACAAGGTCCGCCGCCGACTCCTGATCTCGGGCACCCCTCACGTCACGCCTCCCCCGCTTCCTTTGAATTCGGGGGGATTCACCATGGCTCGTTTCAACCTGCGCGCGCTCACGTCCGAGCCCGCCCCGCCCACTTCGCCCGTCCGCTCGACCCGCCGCTCCCGCACCCGGGAAGGCGGACCGGGCCGCGAACGGGATGCCCGCTCCGAGCTGTTCCTGCTCGCGGTCGCCAACTTCGTGACCCAGCGGACCTTCTACGAGAGCGGCGAAGCCCGCGACGACCGCTTCGGCGCGCTCGTGCGCCGGCTCGCGGTCGAGGATCCCGCGTGGACCGCCGGCCTGCTCGGCTGGCTGCGCGGGGACGCGAACATGCGGACCGCCTCGCTCGTCGGCGCGGCCGAGTACGTCAAGGCGCGGCTCGACGCGGGCGCCGCCGACGGGCCGTCGAACCGCCAGGTCGTGGACTCCGTACTGCGGCGGGCGGACGAGCCCGGCGAGCTGCTGGCCTACTGGACGGCGACGTACGGCCGCAACGTGCCCAAGCCGGTCAAGCGCGGCATCGCCGACGCCGTACGCCGCCTCTACTCCGCCACCTCGCTGCTGAAGTACGACACCGCCTCCGCGCGGCGGGGATACCGCTTCGGCGACGTCCTCAACCTCGTGCACGCCTCCCCCGACCCGGCCAAGCCCTGGCAGGGCGAGCTGTTCCGCTACGCCCTCGACCGCCGGCACAGCCCCGAGACCGCGCAGGTCCCGGACGGCAACCGGACCCTGGCCGCCCACCGGTCGCTGATGGAGCTGCCGGTCTCCGAGCGTCGCGGGGTCGTCACCGCACCGGACGGCGCCGAGCGCCTCGCGGAGGCGGGCATGACGTGGGAGGCGCTGGCCGGGTGGCTGCAGGGGCCGATGGACGCGGCCGCCTGGGAGGCGGTCATCCCGTCCATGGGCGCGATGGCGCTGCTGCGCAACCTGCGCAACTTCGACCAGGCCGGGGTTTCGGACGAGGTGGCCTCGCGGGTCGCGGCGAAGATCTCCGACCCGGAGGTCGTGGCCCGGTCGCGGCAGTTCCCCTTCCGCTACCTGGCCGCCTACCAGCACGCGCCCTCGCTGCGCTGGGCGTACCCGCTGGAGGAGGCGCTCGGGCACTCGCTGGCCAACGTACCGGCGCTGCCGGGCCGGACGCTGGTCCTCGTCGACCGTTCCGGGTCGATGTGGTCCCCGCTGTCGGAGCGCTCGCAGCTCAACCGGGCCGACGCGGCGGCCGTCTTCGGGGCGGCGGTGGCCCTGCGCGCCGAGCACGGCGACCTGGTGCAGTTCGGCTCGGACAGCCGCGCCGTTCCCTACACCCGGGGCCAGTCCGTGCTGAAGGTGCTGGAGCGGTTCGGGAGCCTCGGCGGCACCTACACGGCCAAGGCCGTGCGGGAGCACTACCGGGGCCACGACCGGGTGCTGATCGTCACCGACGAGCAGGCCGCCTCGTACGGTTACGGCGGAGACCCGACGGTGGAGGTTGCGGAGACGGTCCCGGTGTACACCTGGAACCTGGCCGGCTACCGGGTGGGCCACGCGCCGTCCGGTTCCGCGAACCGGCACGTCTTCGGCGGGCTCACCGATGCGGCCTTCCGCATGGTGTCCCTGATCGAGGGCGGCCGGAACGCCGACTGGCCGTGGGCGGTCTGAGCCCGGCTCAGACCTTCTCGTGCACCTGGGAGTTCGAGTACGGGCTGTCGTGGTCCGAATCGCTCCCCCGGTCGCCGAGCAGGAGACCGCCGATCACGAGCGCGATCATCAGGATGCTGATCACGATGCCGACCGTGCCCAGGATGATGCCGGCCAGTGCCATCGAACCGTTGTCGGCCTCGCCGCGCCGGGCTTTGCCGCGGCCCAGCACGCCGAAGATGACCGCCGGGACTCCGAACAGGAGGCCCAGGTAGCAGGTGATCACGCCGATGATGCCGAGGACGAGGGCGGTGATGGCGAAGCCGTTGCTCGGCAGGGGCCCGTACTGCGGGTACCCGGCGTATCCCGGATACCCCGGGTAGCCGGGCTGACCCGGATATCCGGCCTGCCCGGGGTCTCCGGGATAGCCCGCGTCACCCGGGTACCCGTATCCCGGCATGGCCGGTGGCGTGGGCGGGCCGGGGTAACCGTAGGCGGCCGGCGCGGGCCCGGTGACCGGCGGCGCGTCCGCCACCGGGGACGCGAGCGGCGCGAACGGGGTCGGTGGGGCGTCGGCGGGTATCCCCGCGAGCGTCGGCTGGTCGTGCACGGACGGCGGACCCGACACCCCCGGCGCCCCCGGCTTGCCCAGATCGACCGCCGGCCGCTCCGGCGGCGCCCATGGGTCTCGCTGCTCGGAACTGTTCTCGGTCATACGGCACCCCCCTCTCGTACAGCCATGCTAAGCGCTGCCACCGACAGTCACCGGCCTGCCTACGATGAAGCCCGACCTGCCCGTACGCGCGTCCTCCCGGAGGCAACCCCATGACCGACCTGCACCCCTTCATCGCGGGGCTGCCCAAGGCGGAACTCCACGTCCACCACGTCGGCTCGGCATCGCCGCGCATCGTCGCCGAGCTCGCCGCCCGGCACCCCGACTCGAAGGTCCCCACCGACCCCGAGGCGCTCGCCGACTACTTCACCTTCACCGACTTCGCGCACTTCATCGAGGTCTACCTGTCGGTCGTCGACCTGGTCCGCACCCCCGACGACGTACGCACCCTGACCTTCGAGGTCGCCCGCGACATGGCCCGGCAGAACATCCGCTACGCCGAGCTGACCATCACCCCGTACTCCTCCACCCGCCGCGGCATCGAGGAGAAGGCCTTCATGGCGGCCATCGAGGACGCCCGCAGGGACGCCGAGGCCGAACTGGGCGTCATCCTGCGCTGGTGCTTCGACATCCCCGGCGAGGCCGGCCTGGAGGCCGCGGCCGAGACCGCCCGCCTCGCCGTCGACCTGCGCCCCGAGGGCCTGGTCTCCTTCGGCCTCGGCGGCCCCGAGGGCGGCGTGCCGCGCCCGCAGTTCAAGCCGTACTTCGACCGGGCCCGGGCCGCCGGCCTGCACAGCGTGCCGCACGCCGGCGAGACCACCGGCCCGGAGACGGTCTGGGACGCCATCCGCGAGCTCGGCGCCGAGCGCATCGGCCACGGCACCAGCGCCACCCAGGACCCGGAGCTCCTCGCGTACCTGGCGGAGCACCGCATCGCGCTGGAGGTCTGCCCGACGTCCAACATCGCGACCCGGGCCGTCACCGACCTGGACCTGCACCCCGTCAAGGAGATGGTGGCCGCGGGCGTGCTCGTCACCATCAACAGCGACGACCCGCCGATGTTCGGCTCCGACCTCAACAACGAGTACGCGGTGGCCGCCCGCCTCCTGGACCTCGACGAGCGCGGCTTGGCGCAGCTCGCGAAGAACGCGGTCGAGGCCTCCTTCCTGGATCCGGCCGGCAAGGCGAAGCTCACCGCGGAGATCGACGGGTACACCGCAGAATGGCTCGCGCGCTGACGTCCCCTTGATCCGGCCGGCCCCGAGAATGGGGCCATGCGAACCCTGACTGCCGTCGGCCACCGCGGCGATCCCTACCGTGTCCGTGAGAACACCCTCTTCTCGATCCGCTCCGCCTTCGCACGCGGGGCGGACGCAGTGGAGATCGACGTACGGCTGACCCGTGACGGGGTGCCGGTCCTCCTCCACGACGAGACGCTCGAGCGGCTGTGGGGCCATGACGTGCGGCTCGACGCCGTCACGGCCCCACAGCTCGAGGAGTTGACGGAGGGCGGGATTCCGACGCTGCGCGACGCCCTGATGGCGGCCGGGGCGGGCCGGGTGATGATCGACCTGCCCGGTGCGAGCGCCGAGTCGGTACGGACGGTCGTGGACCAGGTCCGCGAGTGCGGGGCGCGCGAGCGCGCGTACTACTGCGCGGGCCCGAACACCATGCTGGCGGTCCGCGCCGCCGATCCGGGCGCGGAGATCGCGCTGACCTGGACCACGCTGTCGCCGCCCCGCCGGGTGCTGATCGACGCGGTGGCCCCGCGCTGGCTCAACTACCGCTTCGGGCTGGTGAGCCGGGAACTGACGGACGCCCTGCACCGGGACGGGCTGCTGGTGTCGGCGTGGACGGCGGACACGAAGCGGACGATGCGGGGGCTCCTCAAGGCCGGGGTCGACTCGATCACCACGAACCGGGTGGACGCGCTGGCCGCCGTACGGGCCGAGCTCGGCCGGTGATACGCGCCTTACGGGAGGCGGTCCTCGGAGCCGATCCGCGGTGGCAGGACCTGGGGCTGACGGTGCTCGTGCAGCTGGCCGTCACGATGCCGTTCGTCGTGCCCCGGTCGCCCGGACTCCCGCCCGTGACCTGGGCCTCGTACGCAATGACCACGCTCGCCGTGCTGCCCCTGGTCTGGCGGCGACGGGCACCGGTCGGTGTCCTGGCGGCGATCCTGGTCGTCGGAGGTGTCTACAAGGTCGCTCTCGACGGGCCGGGCCAGCCGCTGCCGTACGCGGGCCTCATCGCCTTCTACACCGTCGCCCTGCAGTGCACGCCGCGGGTCCGCGCGGCCGTGGGACTGGCCTCCGTGGCGGGGGTCGCGCTGTCGGTGGGCTGGGAGACGGGGACGGCGCGGGAGCTGCTGTTCACCCTCTTCGTCTCGGCGGCGGCCTACGCCCTGGGACGGCTCCAGCACACCCGGCAGGCCTATACCGAGGCCGTCGAGGCCCGCGCCGCCGAACTGGAGCGGGCCAACCGGATCGAGGCGGAGCAGGCTGCCGCACGCGAACGGGCGAGGATCGCACGGGAGATGCACGACATCCTCTCGCACGCGGTCAGCATCATGATCGTGCAGGCGGAGGCCGGGCCGGTGGCCGTGCGCAGGGCCCCGGAACGGGCCGAGGCGGCCTTCGAGGCGATCGCGGAGACGGGGCGCGACGCGATGGCGCAGCTGCGCGCGATGCTGGGTGTGCTGCGCACCGATGAGGCCGCCCCCAGGAGCCCGCAGCCGCGGATCGCCGGGCTGCCGGAGCTGGTGGACCGGGTACGGGCCAGCGGTCTGCGGGTGTCGTACGCGCGGACGGGCGCGGTGCGCGAGCTGCCGGCCGCGCTGGAGGCGACGGTGCACCGGGTGGTACAGGAGGCGCTGACCAATGTGGTGAAGCACGCCGGGGCTTCGGCGGTGGATGTGACGCTCGCGTACGGGCCGGAGGCGCTCACGGTGGCGGTGACGGACGACGGCCGGGGGCCCGGCGCCGCCTCGGGCGGGCACGGGCTGATCGGCATCCGCGAGCGGGCGGCGGCGCACGGCGGAACCGCCGAGTCCGGCCCGGGGCCGGACGGCGTCGGGTACTCGGTCCGGGTGGTGCTTGTAACCTCGCCGCTGGAGGTGGGGAATTGACGATCCGTGTGGTGGTGGCCGACGATCAGGAGCTGGTGCGCAGCGGGTTCGCGATGATCCTCGACGTCCAGGAGGACATCGAGGTCGTGGCGGAGGTCGGTGACGGCGCGGCGGCGGTGGAGGCGGTGGCCCGGCTCGCACCGGACGTGGCGCTGCTGGACATCCGGATGCCGGTGCTGGACGGAATCGAGGCGTGCCGGAGGATCTCCGCCGGGAGCGGGTGCCGCACGGTGATGCTCACGACCTTCGACTCGGACGAGTACGTCTACGAGGCGTTGCACGCGGGGGCGAGCGGGTTCCTGCTCAAGGACGTGCGGCGGGACGATCTGGTGCACGCGGTACGGGTGGTGGCGGCGGGCGAGTCCCTGCTGGCGCCTTCGGTGGCTCGGCGGCTGATCGAGGAGTACACGGCGGTGACGGGGGCGGCGCGGGCTGCGCTCCCGGCGGACCGGCTGGAGGTGCTGACGGCGCGGGAGCGGGAGACGCTGCTGCATCTGGGGCGGGGACTGTCGAACGCGGAGATCGCGGCGGCGCTGGTGGTGAGCGAGCACACGGTCAAGTCGCACGTGGGGAACGTGCTGGCGAAGCTGGGGCTGCGGGACCGGATCCAGGCGGTGATCTGCGCGTACGAGACGGGCCTGATCGCGGCGGGTACTCCCTCTGGGGAGTGAGGGAACGGCGTGTCGCCTCCCTCTCGCCGGTGAGTTGTCGTACCGGTGAAGACCCCTCTCGGGGGTGATCCGCAACTACCCCTCTGACCAGCAGCATTGAGTCATCGGGGCCGCAGTGGCCACGGTGAACTCACAGGGGGATTCCACCATGAAGGCTCGCACGCGCACGCTGATCGCCGCCGCCCTGGTTCTGGGCGTCGCGTCCGGACCCGTCGTCGCCCACGCCGCTCCGGTTCCCGCCCCGGCGGGGGTCGGGGTCGCCGCGCCCCTCGTCTCGACCCCGCCGAACGCCGCGGCACTGGAGCGGGCGGTCGCCGGCCTCGGAGCGGAGAACAAGGACGCGACGGCCGCGCTGGTCCGCGTCGGGGGTACGAGCGGCAGCTGGCGGGGCAGTGCCGGTGTCGCGGACATCGGCACCGGGCGGGAGGCCGTCGAGCAGGGGCGGTTCCGGGCCGGGTCGGTGACCAAGACCTTCACCGCGGCTGTGGTGCTCCAGCTGGTGGCCGAGGGCCGGGTGGATCTGGACAGGCCGGTCCGGTGGTACCTGCCCGGGACCGTCCCCGACGCCTACGGCTCGGTCACCGTGCGGCAGCTGCTCGACTACACCAGCGGCATACCGGCGGCGGACGGCCCGGGCGACTCGTTCGAGGCGCAGTGGGAGCACCGCTTCGATGTGACCGACCCGCATGACCAGCTGGCCAACGCCTTCGCGAAGAAACCGGAGTTCGCCCCGGGCGCGGCCCAGCACTACCTGAACATCGGCTACACGGTGCTGGGCGTGCTCATCGAGAAGGTGACGGGCACTTCGTACGAGGAGGCAGTCGCCCGGCGCATCCTGAAGCCGCTGGGCCTGCACCAGACCTCCTTCCCGGCCCGGACGCAGACGAAGATCCACGGTCCGCACAACCGGGGCTACCAGGCGATGGCGAAGGCGGACGGCTCCAGGGAGCTGCGGGATGTGACCGAGTGGAACTCCTCGGACCGGTGGGCGGCGGGGGACATCATCTCGACCACGGCCGATCTGGAGCGGTTCACCAGGGCCCTGTTCGGCGGGCGGATCGTGCCGAAGGCCCAGCTGGAGGAGATGTTCACGGTCCCCGCGGTGAAGAACTTCACCAACGGGAAGGACGCGACCCTGACTGCGGGGCTGTCCAGGATCGTGCTGCCGGACGGCACGGTGGCGTGGGGCAAGACGGGCGGCCGGTACGGCTACAACACCGCGATAGGCGCGACCCGCGACCTGTCCCGCACCCTGGTGTACTCGGTCAACTCCACCGACGCGAAGGGCGAGGACATGAACCCGGTCGCCCTCGGCATCGTGGTGGCGGCCTTCGCGCGGTAGCCCACCTACGCCGGCATCGCCTCAAGGCGCTTGATCATGCGGCGGAGCACCAGCAGCGGGATCACCCCGAAGGCACCGAACGACATGTCGATGACGCTCCACCCGAAGGGGATCCCGCGGATCGGGCCGCAGATGAGGGCCAGCGGGATGATGCCGGCGCAGGCGATCATGCCGGCTTCGACGATCCAGATGTTGCGGACCGGGTCGCGGTGGACGCCGTAGAAGAAGACGGCGATGACGAGGTGGGCGAAGGCGAGCCAGTCGGTGCCGTAGAGGAGGAAGGGGTACTCGGCATCGGCCCGCTCCAGCCCGTCGCCCACCCGCCGGAGCCACTCGTTGTCCACCAGTGCGTTGGCCCAGTGGAGCTCACCGACCAGGGGGAAGGCCGTGAGACCGCTGATCACCAGGCAGACGAGGAACAGGATCAACCAGGCACGGATCCGCCGCTGAAGGGCGCTTCTCTCGCTCATGGAAGGAAGCGTACACAGAAATTGAACATGTTCAGCCAAATTGCTGAACATGTTCAAGTCGCCCCCGGTCCCTGATCGGAGTCCGACGATCGCGTTCCACCGCCTGGCGAGGGACCGCCGCTCGGTGGTGGAGATGTCCCGGGCCACGACGAGCCGACGGCGCGTCGCGTCGTCGGGGAAGACCACCGGGTTCTCGGCGAGTTCGGCGGTCTCCCTGTCGTCGGAGCCGGCCAGGACCTCGCGGGCGGCCGGGACCGGGCATACGGGGGCAGGCCCGCGGCGCCGAGGCAGCCAGCGCGTCGCGGCGGGAGAAGTCGAGCCGAGGCATGGCCAAAGCCTCAACAAGCGCGAAAGAGCGGGCAATAGACATGGTGTCTACTGCCCGCCCCTTCAGCGCTGTGCTGTGATCAATGCGCGGATGCCGCAGATGCGACCGATCAGCTGTCGAGCGAGGTCATCACGTGCTTGATGCGCGTGTAGTCCTCGAAACCGTAGGCGGAGAGGTCCTTGCCGTAGCCGGACTTCTTGAAGCCGCCGTGCGGCATCTCGGCGACGAGCGGGATGTGGGTGTTGATCCACACGCAGCCGAAGTCGAGGTTCTTGGACATCCGCATCGCGCGGCCGTGGTCCTTGGTCCACACGGAGGAGGCGAGGGCGAACTCGACGCCGTTCGCGTACTCCACGGCCTGCTTCTCGTCCGTGAAGGACTGGACGGTGATGACGGGGCCGAAGACCTCGTTCTGGATGATCTCGTCGTCCTGCTTGAGGCCGGAGACCACGGTCGGGGCGTAGAAGTAGCCCTTCTCGCCGACCTGGTGACCGCCCGCCTCGACCTTGGCGTGCGCGGGGAGGCGCTCGATGAAGCCCGCGACCTGCTTGAGCTGGTTCGGGTTGTTCAGCGGGCCGTACAGCACGTCCTCGTCGTCCGGCTGGCCGGTCTTGGTGTCGGCGGCGGCCTTGGCGAGCGCGGCCACGAACTCGTCGTGGATCGACTCGTGGACGAGCACGCGGGTGGCGGCGGTGCAGTCCTGACCGGCGTTGAAGTAGCCCGCGACCGCGATGTCCTCGACGGCCTTGACGATGTTCGCGTCCTCGAAGACCACGACCGGGGCCTTGCCGCCGAGCTCCAGGTGGACGCGCTTGACGTCCTTCGAGGCGCTCTCGGCGACCTGCATGCCCGCGCGCACCGAGCCGGTGATGGAGGCCATCGCCGGGGTGGAGTGCTCGACCATCGCCTTGCCGGTCTCGCGGTCGCCGCAGACGACGTTGAAGACGCCCTTGGGCAGGATCGAGTCGATGATCTCGGCCATCAGGACGGTGGAGGCGGGGGTGGTGTCCGAGGGCTTGAGGACCACGGTGTTGCCCGCGGCGATCGCCGGGGCGAACTTCCACACGGCCATCATCATCGGGTAGTTCCAGGGCGCGACCTGGGCACATACGCCGACCGGCTCACGGCGGATGATCGAGGTCATCCCCTCCATGTACTCGCCGGCCGAGCGGCCTTCGAGCAGGCGGGCGGCGCCCGCGAAGAAGCGGATCTGGTCCACCATCGGCGGCAGCTCCTCGCTGGCCGTCAGGCCCAGCGGCTTGCCGGTGTTCTCCGACTCGGCGGCGACGAGCTCGTCCGCGCGCGCCTCGAAGGCGTCCGCGATCTTCAGCAGGGCCTTCTGCCGGTCCGAGGGCGTGGTGTCACGCCAGCCCGGGAACGCGGCCGCGGCGGCGGCCATGGCGGCGTCGACATCGGCCTGGCCCGAGAGCGGGGCAGTGGCGTACACCTCGCCGGTGGCGGGGTTGACCACCTCGGTGGTCCGCC
Source organism: Streptomyces sp. ISL-94 (assembly GCF_018614075.1). GTDB lineage: Bacteria > Actinomycetota > Actinomycetes > Streptomycetales > Streptomycetaceae > Streptomyces. The sequence continues at coordinate 55,337 of NZ_JAGGOZ010000016.1, forward strand.
CGTCAGCGGCGTCCTTGAACTCCCCGCCGATGTAGTTGCGCAGACGACGCAGTTCCGTGGTCACTCCAGCCACACTCCTGATCACATGTCCATCGATTGAGACTGCTCCCAAGGGTAGCCCCTCGGCGGACGCTTTCGACAGAGCCGGACACGAGTAACTACGAAATCAGTGAGATCGACGGCGCCAAACGACGGATTTCATTGATTCCATCTTGCGGAACAGACGACTCCTCGTGCACAGTGAGGTCGTGGTCAGTCGAAGCGCAGATTCCAGGAACAGACAACCGTCCCCTTCGGTCGATGCTGTGTCCCTGGCGATCATCGAGCAACTGCAGGAGGACGGTCGCCGTCCCTACGCAGCGATCGGCAAGGCCGTAGGCCTGTCCGAGGCGGCCGTACGCCAGCGCGTACAGAAGCTGCTCGACCAGGGCGTCATGCAGATCGTCGCCGTCACCGACCCGCTCACCGTGGGCCTGCGACGCCAGGCCATGGTCGGCATCAACGTCGAGGGAGACCTCGACCCGGTCGCGGACGCGCTCACCGCCATGGCGGAGTGCGAATACGTGGTGATGACCGCAGGATCGTTCGACCTGATGGTGGAGATCGTCTGTGAGGACGACGACCACCTGCTCGAAACGATCAACAAGAAGATCCGCACGCTCCCCGGCGTGCGATCAACCGAAAGCTTCGTCTACCTGAAGCTGAAGAAGCAGACCTACATGTGGGGAACTCGATAGCCCGTGAGCCAGGACCTCTCCAAAACCGCGTACGACCACCTGTGGATGCACTTCACCCGCATGTCGTCATACGAGAACGCACCCGTCCCCACCATCGTGCGTGGTGAGGGCACCTACATCTTCGACGACAAGGGCAAGCGCTACCTCGACGGTCTCGCCGGACTGTTCGTGGTCAACGCTGGTCACGGCCGCAAGGAACTGGCCGAGGTCGCCTACAAGCAGGCGCAGGAACTCGCGTTCTTCCCCATCTGGTCGTACGCGCACCCCAAGGCCGTGGAGCTCGCCGAGCGCCTCGCCCACTACGCCCCGGGCGACCTGAACAAGGTCTTCTTCACCACCGGTGGCGGCGAGGCCGTCGAGACGGCCTGGAAGCTCGCCAAGCAGTACTTCAAGCTGCAGGGCAAGCACACCAAGTACAAGGTCATCTCGCGTGCGGTCGCCTACCACGGCACCCCGCAGGGCGCCCTGTCCATCACCGGCCTGCCGGCCCTGAAGGCCCCCTTCGAGCCGCTGGTCCCCGGCGCGCACAAGGTGGTCAACACCAACATCTACCGCGCCCCGATCTACGGCGACGACCCCGAGGCCTTCGGCCGCTGGTGCGCCGACCAGATCGAGCAGGAGATCCTGTTCGAGGGCGCCGACACCGTCGCCGCCGTCTTCCTGGAGCCGGTGCAGAACGCCGGTGGCTGCTTCCCGCCGCCGCCCGGGTACTTCCAGCGGGTCCGCGAGATCTGCGACGAGTACGACGTGCTGCTCGTCTCCGACGAGACGATCTGCGCCTTCGGCCGACTCGGCACGATGTTCGCCTGTGACAAGTTCGACTACATCCCGGACATGATCACCTGCGCCAAGGGCATGACCTCGGGCTACTCCCCGATCGGCGCCTGCATCATCTCGGACCGCCTCGCGGAGCCCTTCTACAAGGGCGACAACACCTTCCTGCACGGCTACACCTTCGGCGGCCACCCGGTCTCCTCGGCGGTCGCGCTGGCCAACCTCGACATCTTCGACAAGGAAGGCCTCAACCAGCACGTGCTGGACAACGAGGACGCCTTCTTCTCGACGCTGAAGAAGCTGCACGACCTGCCGATCGTCGGCGACGTCCGCGGCAACGGCTACTTCTACGGCATCGAGCTCGTCAAGGACAAGGCCACCAAGGAGTCCTTCACGGACGAGGAGACGGAGCGCGTGCTCTACGGCTTCCTCTCCAAGGCGCTCTTCGACAACGGCCTGTACTGCCGGGCCGACGACCGCGGCGACCCGGTCATCCAGCTGGCCCCGCCGCTGATCGCGGACCAGAGCACCTTCGACGAGATCGAAGGCATCCTGCGCTCGGTGCTCACCGAGGCGTGGACCAAGCTCTAGGGACCAGGCTCCACCTAGTCCGATCACACGGCCCGGATCCTTCGTTCGAGTGAGAACGCGGGGGTCCGGGCCGCGTGCTGTCACCATCCAAGACGTTCGTCTCTTTTCATCTCAGTGCGGCGCCAGTGACTTCCGCGGGCCCCGCTTCGTTCCCCCGGACGGAGGTGTACGCCATGGTGGCTCCACCGGACCAGGCCCCGCCGGACAATGATGTCCTCTGGGCACGGTCCCTTCATTACTCCCACAGCGGCTCGCCCGGCCTGATCGGAGTCTCCGTCGGAGTCCGCCAGGGCGAGATCCTGGCGCTGACCGGCCCGCGCGGCAGCGGCAAGACCACCTTGCTGCACTGCCTGTCCGGGCGGCTGCGGCCCGACCAGGGCGAGGTCTGGTTCAACAGCGCCCCCGTGCACACCATGGGAGCCGTGGCCCGCGAACGGCTGCGCCGCGACCGGTTCGGCTGGATCGGCCCCGAGCCGCAGCTGCTGCCCGAGCTGAAGGTCTGGGAGAACGCGGCCCTGCCGCTGCTGATCGCCGGCGCCTCCCACCGCAGCGCCAAGCACGCCGCCTGCGCATGGCTGGACCGCCTCGACATCGGCGGCTTCGCGCGCAAGCGCCCCTCCGCACTCAACCGCGCCGAGTCCCAGCGCGTGGCCCTGGCCCGGGCCCTGGTCAACGAGCCCGCGGTGATCTTCGCCGACGAGCCCACGGCCCCCCTGCACCGGACCGAGCGCGCCCTGCTGCTCCGCACGCTGACCACCGCGGCCCGCTCCCACGGCATCACCGTGCTGCTGGCCACCCTCGACGAGGAGACCGCGGCCGCCGCCGACCGCCGGCTGGCCCTGCTCGACGGCCGCACCGCCGCCGCCGCCGGAGCCCTGGCCTCCCCCGCCGCCGACACCCCGGAGGGCCAGACCGCGTGCTCGCTCTCCGCCTAGCCCGCGGCTCCCGGCCGCTGGTCCAGCTGCGCCGGCTGCTCGTCGCCGCCGCCTCGGCCGGCACCGGGTTCCTCCTCCTGTACGTGCTCGCGGAGGCGGTGGCGCGGCCCGCCGGATCGTTCCCTCGCCTGCTGTGGGCCCTGGTCCCGCTCGCCTTCACCGTGCAGCTCGCCGTCGCCGTGGCCCGGACCGACCCCGCCACCCGGCCCCGGGACGGGCTGGACGCCGCCGGGCTGGGGCCCGTACGGCTCGGCCTGGTCGCCGCGGTCTCCACCGCCATCGCCTGCACCCTGGGCGGCGCCCTGGCCCTGGCCGCCTTCCTCCACCTGCGCGGCGACCTGACCGGGCTGCCGTTCGACGGCGCCGGGGCCCGGCTGCTCCACGCCGACCGGCCGCTGCCCGTCGCGGCCGCCCTCACCCTGCTGGCCCTGATCCCCCTGACGGCCTCGGCCGCCACCGCCGGCACCGCGCGCCGGCGCACGGTGCCGGCTCCGCAGACCGGGCTTCCCTGGGGCATCGCGCTGACCGCCTGCGGGCTCGCGGTGGAGGCCTACGCCGGACGCGGCGGCCCCGGCATGCTCGCGGGCTGGTCACTCACCGCCATCGGCCTCGCCCTCGCCGGGCCGGGCCTGGCCTACGCCTGCGGGGCGCTGCTCCAGGCGGTACGCCCGGGCGGCCTCCGGCTGCTGGCCGGCCGGGCCCTCCAGGAGGAGGCGCCCCGGCTCGGCGCGCCCCTCGGGGTGCTGTGCGCGGTCGGCGCGGGCGCCCTGACCGCGCTGACCCTGCGCGACCAGGGCGGGCTGCTCGTCCCGCTCGGTGCGCTGACCGGCCCGGCGGCGGCCCTGGTGGCGCTGTGCGCGGCCGCGACCCTTCTCACATCCGCGGTGGAGGTCCGGCAGGGCCGCGCCGCCGTCCGCGAGGCCCTGCTCGGCATGGGCGCACCGGCCAAGGTCCTCCGTACGGCGGCGAGTTTGCGGGCCACCGCGCTGGTGGCCGGGTGCGTACCGCTCAGCTGGGGTGTGGCACAGCTGACGTCCCTGGCCCTGACCCGCTGACGCGGGCAGCCCTTAGGGTGGGCCGAATGGTCAACGCAGACATCGAGATCGAGACGCTCGCAGAATTCGACCAGGTCGTGGCCCGCGGCTCGCTCAGCGGCTACCGGATCCAGTCGGTCAACCTGCTGGAGCGGACCTTCGCGCTGCTGTCCGCCGACACCTCGGCCGCCGTGTTCCTGGGCTGCGCGATGGAGCCGGACGCCTCGGTGAAGGTCCGCGCCGACGGTGCGCTGGTCTTCCCGCCGGTCCCGGACCTGCCGTTCAACCCGTACCGCGGCTTGCTCTACACGCCCGAGGAGCTGTTCGCCGGGCTGCCCGGCGGCTACGAGGCCACCCCGGACGCCCAGGCGTACGCCTGGTTCCAGGAGACCAAGGCCGACGGCGACATCTTCTCCTCGATGCTCCGCTCCCTCCACGACGACGCCATCTCCGACGCCCTCGACGAGCACCTCGCCGGCGCCCGGGTGGTGGGCGTGATGGGCGGCCACGCCATGGCCCGCGGCGGCAGCGACTACCGCGGCGCGGCGGAGCTGGGCCGGGCGCTGACCCGGTCCGGGCTCACGGTGGCCACCGGGGGCGGCCCCGGCGCCATGGAGGCCGCCAACCTCGGCGCCTACCTGGCCCCGGCCCGGGACGAGGCCCTTGCGGAGGCCTTGGAGCTGCTGGCCAAGGCCCCGTCCTTCGCGCCGTCGGTGTCCGACTGGGCGCGGGCGGCCTTCGCCGTACGGGAGCGCTGGCCCGACGGCGGCGATTCGGTGGGCATCCCGACCTGGTTCTACGGGCACGAGCCGCCGAACGCCTTCGCGGGGCACATCGGCAAGTACTTCGCGAACGCCACCCGGGAGGACGGCCTGCTGGCCCGTTCCACCGCGGGCGTGGTGTTCCTGCCGGGTGCGGCCGGCACGGTCCAGGAGGTCTTCGACAGCGCGACGCCGAACTACTACGCGTCGCGCGGCGAGCCTGCACCGATGGTCCTGGTCGACCGGGCCCACTGGACGGAGCACCTCCCGGCATGGCCCCTGCTCCGGGCGCTGGCGCGCGGCCGGGCGATGGAGTCCCGGATCGCCCTCGTGGACTGCGTGGACGAGGTCCCGGACGCCCTCGCCGCAATGGCCTGACGTCCGGAAGCAACTTCCCGGCCCGTTCACACGTCTGGCAGAGGTACCGCAAAACCTGCCAGACGTGAACGGAGCCTTTGGTGCTCATAGGCCTGCTGACCGCTGTCGCGGCGTCCATCTGCTACGGCACGGGATCCGTGCTGCAAGCCGTCGGATCTCGCCGCGCCGCCCGGATGTCCCCGCCCACGGCCGGGGTGACGGCGCACGGCGGACCCAATCTGTCGTCCACCGCCAAAGCCGCGATGACCTGGGAGTTCATCGTCGGGACGATCCTGGACTTCGTGGGCTTCGGCCTCGGCGCGCTGGCGGCCCGGCTCCTGCCCCTGTTCCTGTCCCAGACGGTGATCAGCGCCAACCTGGTGATCACGGCCGTGCTGAGCGTGAAGATGCTGGGCATCCGGCTGAGCCGCAAGGAGTGGACGTCGATCGGAGTCGTCTGCACCGCGCTGGTGCTGCTGGCGACGGCGGCGGGCCACGAGGGCGGCCACCACGCGCCGATGTCCACGCACTGGTGGCTGCTGGGGATCACGCTGCTGCTGATGGCGGGCGGCACGGTGGCCGTACGCCTCCTCGGAGGCGGCGCGGCGATCCTGGCGGGTCTGCTGTCGGGCCTGGGCTTCGGAGCGCTGGGCGTCGGCGTGCGGATCCTGGACGGCGTCGACCCCTTCGACCTCGGCACGCTGCTCTGCGACCCGGCCCTCTGCGCCATCCTGGTGGCGGGCGTCGGCGGCATGTACCTGCACACGGTCGCCCTCCAGATCGGCTCGGTGAACGGGGCGACGGCGGCCCTGGTCGTCGGCGAGACGGTCCTGCCGGGCGCGATCGGCGTCCTGTGGCTCGGCGACGCCTCCCGCCCGGGCCTGGCCTGGCTGGCGGTCCTCGGCTTCGTCCTGGCCGTCACGGGCGCGGTGGCGGTCGCCTGGTACGGCAAGCACGAGGGTGCCGAGGAGGAGGCCGGGGCCCCGGTGCCCGAGGCGGTGGCGTAGCCCGGCGGGTTCACCTGGTCGGCCCGTCCCCGGTGGTGCCGCGGTGGCGGCTGCCGCTTGCTGGACGGGGGAGAAAGCGAGGGTTCATGGAACCCACCAGCGAGCGGCTGCGGACTCCGTGGGCCGCGGGAATGGCCGGAATCGCCTTCGCGGTACTGCTCGCGGTGGCGATCGTGCTGATGCGGATCGCCGTGCCGTCGGGGAACGGCGCCGAAGCGGCCATCGATCCGGACCGGCGCTGGGCGGTACGGCTGGCCCTGGAGATCGTGCCCTTCGCGGGGATCTTCTTCCTCTGGTTCATGGGCGCCCTGCGCGCCCACACGGGCGAGGCCGAGGACAAGTTCCTCGCCACCGTGTTCCTCGGCAGCGGGTTCGTCTTCGTCGCCACGCTGTTCGTCGCCGCCGGGGCGGCCGGCACCGTGCTGGCGCAGGACACGCCCTCCGATTTCGGCCGCCACTACGCGTACACGGTCCTCGCGACCTACTCCATGCGGATGGCGGCCGTCTTCGTCTTCTCGACCTCGACGATCGGGCGGCGGCTCGGGGTCTTCCCGCGGCCGCTGGCCCTGCTGGGGGCCGTCGTCGCCCTGGTGCTGATCGTGGTGGGGTCCGGTGTGCCCTGGTCCGAGCTGGTGTTCCCGGCCTGGGCCCTCGTCGTCAGCGTCCACATCCTGCGCACCCGGCTGCGCTAGCCGGCGCCCGGACCCCCTACACCCACCATGACCTGCGGGTTCACCTCCTGGGAGGCTGCACCCGGCTCCCGCGCGCATGCTGGATGAGGAAGGGCGAAGAGGGGGACCGGGGACTCGGGAATGACGGGGATGACGGGGATGATCGGGCCACGGAAGGGCTGATCTTGCATGAGGCTTGTCGTCGACCTCAATCGCTGCCAGGGATACGCGCAGTGCGCGTTCCTCGCTCCGGATGTGTTCGCCATGCACGGAGACGAGTCACTGCTCTACAACCCGCAGGCCGACGAGGAGCAGCGGGAGGACATCGCGCGCGCCGTCGCCGCCTGCCCGGTCGGGGCGATCCTCGTCGAATACGACGCGCCGGACGCGCCCGTACTCACCCCGGAGGTGCCCGGTGAGCGGTGACGGAAGCCTGGAGCACCTCAAGCGCGAGGGCCGCATCGTCGTCGTCGGCGCTTCCCTGGCCGGCTTGCGCGCGGCCGAGACCATGCGGGAGAAGGGCTTCGCCGGGTCTCTGACGATGATCGGCGACGAGCCGTACGAGCCGTACGACCGGCCCCCGCTGTCCAAGCAGGTCCTGCTGGGAAAGGCCACCGCGGACCGTACCGCGCTCCCCCGCCGCCGGGACATCGACGCGAGGTGGCGCCTCGGCGTCCCCGCCTCCGGCCTGGACATGGCGGCCCGGCGCGTGCGCCTCGCCGACGGCGACGAGGTGGAGTACGACCGGCTGCTGATCGCCACCGGCGTACGGGCCCGGCCCTGGCCGAACGAGGACGAGGGCGCCCTCGACGGCGTGTTCGTCCTGCGCACCCGTGACGACGGCGCCGCGCTGGAGCGCAGCCTCGCGGCCGGTCCGCGCCGGGTGCTGGTCATCGGAGCCGGCTTCACCGGGTCCGAGATCGCCTCCGCCTGCCGGGAGCGCGGTCTTCCCGTCACCGTCGCCGAGCGGGGCGCCGCACCCCTGGTCGGCGCGCTCGGCGGGGTCATCGGCGAGGTAGCGGCCGAGATGCACCGCGAGAACGGGGTGGACCTGCGCACCGGGGTCATGGTCACCGGGCTGGAGGGCGACCCCTCGGAGCGCGTCCGCGCCGCCCACCTCTCCGACGGCGCCACCGTCGAGGCCGACGTGGTGGTCGTCTCGCTCGGCGCGCAGCGCAACACCGAATGGCTCGCCGGGTCCGGACTGGGTGCGGGTCCCCGGGGCATCGCCTGTGACGCGGGCTGCCGGGCCTTCGACATCTGGGGCATCGTCACCGACGACATCTATGTGGCGGGTGACGTGGCCCGTTCCCCGCACGCGCTCTTCGGGTACCAGTTCCTGTCCCTGGAGCACTGGGGCAACGCCGTCGCCCAGGCCGAGACGGCGGCGCACAACATGCTCAGCGAAGGCATGGACCGCCGCCCCCACGTGTGGGTCCCTGCCTTCTGGTCCTCCCAGTTCGGCGTGAACATCAAGTCCGTCGGCGTGCCCCCGATGGGGACGGAGATCCTCATCGCGCAGGGCTCGCGCGACGAGCGCCGGTTCAGTGCCGTGTACGGGTACCAGGGGCGGGTCATCGCCGCCGTCACCTTCGACCAGTCGCGGTGGCTGCCGTTCTACCAGCACCTGATCGAGACGACCGCGCCGTTCCCGCCGGAGTTCACCACCGTGGACCGCAGGCCGGAGGGCCACAAGCCGATGCCGGCGGACTTCCCGGACCCGTCGGTGCCCACGCACGGACCGACCATCACGCTGAGCGGGTACTCGCCGGCGGACCGGAAGATGACCTTCACCCCCGCGCACCACTGACCCCGGAGCGCCGTCCCCCGAGGACACGAGGACTGTCATGACACGAGCCATCCTGCGGGAGATCATCGACTACGCGAACCGCGCGAATCCGTATCCGCTCTACGAGGAGCTCCGCAAGACGCCGGTGGCCCACGACGGGGACGGGCCATACGTCATCAGCACCTACTACGAGATCCAGAGCCTCCTCCACGACCCCCGGATCAGCTCCGACCGCCGCAACCTGACGCCGGCGGCCGCTGATCCGCTGGCCCAGCCCGAGGAGCAGGAGACGACCCTGCCGCCGGCCTTCCTGAACCTGGACCCGCCGCAGCACGACCGGCTGCGCCGGATGACGAACCGGCCGTTCGGGCCGCCGCACTCGCCGCGCCGGGTCCACGACATGCGCGGCGAGCTCGGGGGCATCGTCTCCGGGCTGATCGACGGCATCGTCGCCGCGGACGGGCTGGACCGGATCGACCTGGTCGACCAGTTCTCCTACCCCTTCCCGGTCTCGGTCATCTGCCGGCTGCTGGGTGTGCCACCCGCCGACGAGCCGCGTTTCCACGTCTGGGCGGACGCCCTCGCCGCCGGCTTGGACCCCGACCCGGACGCCGATCCCTCCCAGCGCCACAAGGGCTCCCAGGACACGCGGATGGAGCTCGGCATGTATCTGGCCGGGCTGGCCGAGGAGCGGCGCAAGAGCCCGGGCGACGACATGCTGTCCCACCTGGCGACCGCGGACGGGCCGGACGGCTCGATGACCACGATGGAGGTGCTCAGCACCGCGGCGCTGCTGCTGATCGCGGGCCACGAGACGACGGTCAACCTGATCACCAACGGCATGCTGACCCTGCTGCGCCACCCGGACGTCCTCCAGCGGCTGCGCGAGGACCCGGGCCTGGCGGTGCCGATCGTCGAGGAACTCCTGCGGTACGAGCCGCCCGTGCAGCTGCTGCCCCAGCGCAGCACGCTCGCCGACATCGACATCGCCGGGGTCACCATTCCCAAGGGCTCGTCCCTCTGGCTGATCCTGGCGTCCGGGAACCGCGACCCCGAGCGCTTCGACCACGCCGACCGCTTCGACCCTGACCGCGGGGACATCCAGCACCTCGGCCTCGGCAGCGGGATCCACAGCTGCTTCGGGGCTCCGCTGGCCCGGCTGGAGGGCCAGCTGGCACTGAGCGAGCTCGCCCGCCGGCTGGAGAACCCCCGGCTGCTGGAGGATCCGCCCCCATACCGGCAGAACGCGGTCCTGCGCGGCCCGCGCCACCTCCCGATCGCCTGCGACGGCATCCTGCCCGCCTAGTCCAGGCGTAGTCCAGGCCTAGTCCGCCGGCAGGACGACGACCTCGGCCGGGCTGAAGGCGACCGCGACCCGGGCGCCCACGGCCGGTGCCCCGGCCAGCTCGCACTCCGCCTCCAGGACCGGGCCCGCCTCCGGCCGCAGCAGCAGCGCGACGTGCGTGCCCCGGAAGGTACGGGAGATCACCTCGCACCCCAGGCCGGTCTGGCAGAGCACGACCCCTGCCGGGCGGATCAGCAGCCGGTGCTCCCCGTCCGGGGAGCCCGCCGGTACCGGGACCTTGCCCCAGGCGGTCGCGGCGGCGCCGCCCGAGACCGTGGCCGGGACCACGTTCTCGAAGCCCAGGAACCGCGCCACGAACTCCGACCCGGGCCGCTGCCAGACCTCCAGCGGGGTCCCGGCCTGCGCGATCCGCCCGTCCCGCATCACCACCACCCGGTCGGCCAGCGCGAAGGCCTCCCCCTGGTCGTGCGTGACGGCGAGCACCGTGGTCCCCAGCCGGGCGAACAGCCCCTGGAGCTCGACCACCAGCCGCTCCCGCAGCCCCCGGTCCAGCTGCCCGAGCGGTTCGTCCAGCATCAGCAGCCGTGGCGACGGCGCCAGCGCCCGGGCCAGCGCCACCCGCTGCTGTTCACCGCCCGACAGGGAGGCCACCGCCCGGCCCTGGGCCCCGGGGAGCCCGACCAGCTCCAGCAGCTCCGCGACCCGGGCCTCGTACGACGACCCGCGCGAAGAGCCCCGCACCCGCAGGCCGAAGGCGACGTTCCCGCCGACGTCCCGGTGCGGGAAGAGCTGGTGGTCCTGGAACATCAGGCCCACGCCCCGCCGGTGCACGGGCACGCCCGCCTGGTCGGCGCGCCCGAGCAGCACCCGCCCGCCGGACACCGGCTGGAGCCCGGCGACGACCCGCAGCAGGGTGGACTTGCCGCTCCCGCTCGGCCCCAGCACGCACACGATCTCGTGCTCGGCGACCGCGAGGTCCACGGAGTCCACGACCGCACGCTCACCGAAGCGGACCGACACCCCTTCCAGCTGAAGCAGGGTCATCAGAACTCTCCGGAGGTCTTGTCGGGGCGCAGTCGCTCCAGCACCAGCAGGGACACCGCGCACACCAGCATCAGGATCGTGCTCAGGGCCATCGCCTGCCCGTAGTTCAGCTCTCCGGCCCGCCCCAGCAGCCGCGCCACGGCCACCGGCAGCGTCGGCTGGTCCGGCCGCGCGATGAAGACGGTGGCGCCGAACTCCCCCAGCGAGACCGCGAAGGCGAATCCGGCCGCGATCAGCAGCGCCCGCCGCACCAGCGGCAGGTCCACCTCCCGCCAGACCCGCAGCGGGGACGCACCGAGCACGGCGGCGGCCTCCCGCAGCCGCCCGTCCACGGCGCGCAGCACCGGCAGCATGGTCCGTACGACGAACGGCACGCCCACCAGCGCCTGCGCGAGCGGCACCAGGATCCACGAGGTCCGCAGGTCGAGCGGCGGCTGGTCCAGGGTGATCAGGAAGCCGAAGCCCACCGTCACGGCGGAGACGCCGAGCGGGAGCATCAGCAGCGCGTCGAAGCCCCGTACGAAGCGGCCCCCGCTGGGGGTACCCCCGGACGAAGTCTGGGGGAGGGTCAGCGCCGCCGCCGCGAGCCCGCCGACGACCAGGGCGATCGCGGTGGCGGCGAGCGCGTACCTCAGGGAGTTCCAGATCGCCTCCAGCGGCGGCACCAGGAAGGTCCCGCCGCCCGCGGCCGCGTCCTGCAGGGCCCGGTAGAAGCCGAGGCCGTACCCGCCCGGGGCGTCGAAGGACCGCTCCACCAGCACACCGAGCGGCAGTACGATGAGGAGCGCCACCGTCAGGAGCACGGCGGCGAGCAGCAGCCGCTGCCCGGGGCCGCGCGGCCGGTGCGTGGTGCGCCCCGGATCCACCAGCCGCAGCGCGGTCTCCCGCTTGCGCACGGTCCAGGCGTGCACGCCGAGGACCAGGCCGATCGCCACGAACTGCACCATCGTCAGGACGGCGGCCGTCGGCAGGTCCAGGAGCTGCGCGGTCTGCCGGTAGACCTCCACCTCCAGGGTGGCGTACGAGGGGCCGCCCAGGATCACCACGACGCCGAAGGAACTGAAGGTGAAGAGGAAGACCATCAGCGAGGCGGCGGCCACCGCCGGGGCCAGCGCGGGCAGCGTCACGCGCCGCCAGGCGGCGAACCGGCCGGCGCCCAGCACCCGGGCGGCCTCCTCCTGGCGGGGGTCCAGCTGCGCCCAGAGCCCGCCCACCGTGCGTACGACGACGGCGTAGTTGAAGAAGACGTGCGCGAGCAGGATCGCCCACACGGTGGTGTCGAGCCGGACGCCCCACATCTCGTCCAGCAGCCCTCCCCGGCCGACGAGCGCGAGGAAGGCGGTGCCGACCACCACGGTCGGCAGCACGAAGGGCACGGTCACCACGGCCCGCAGCAGCTGCTTGCCGGGGAACTCGAAGCGCGCGAACACGTACGCGCCGGGGAGCGCGATCAGCAGCGTGAGCAGGGTGGAGGCGAGCGCCTGCCAGGTGGTGAACCACAGCACGCCGGCGATGTCGGGACGGGCGACCACCTCGCCGATCCGGCCGAACTGCCAGCCGGCGCCGGTCTTGAGGCCGCGCCCGACGATCGCGGCGACGGGGTAGGCGAAGAACAGCCCGAAGAAGGCCAGCGGCACGGCCATCAGCGCCAGCCGCACGGCCGTCGCCCGGCCCCCCTCACGGCGGCCGGGACGCGGGTCCCGGCCGGGGCCCGGCGCGGCGCCCGCCGGCGCCGCGCCCGACTCCTTGGCACCGCTTACTTCACGACGAGCGAGGTCCATGCCTTGACCCACTGCTCACGGTTCTTGGCGATGGTCTGCGGTGCGACGTTCTCCGGCTTCTCGACCACCACACCGTGCTTCGTGAACAGCTCCGGCAGGGCAGCGTCCTTCGTCACGGGGTTCACGAACATCTGGAGCGGCATGTCCTCCTGGAACTTCTTGCTGATCAGGAAGTCCACGAGGGCCTTGCCGCCCTCCTCGTTCTTCGCTCCCTTGAGCAGACCGGCGAATTCGATCTGGCGGAAGCAGGTGCCGGTGGCGACGCCCGTCGGGGCCTCGGCCGGCTGCGGGTCGGCGTAGAGCACCTCGACCGGCGGGCTGGAGGCGTAGGAGACGACCAGCGGGCGGTCGCCCTTGGCCTTCTTGCCGCCCGCGGAGCCGGAGAAGCGCTCGTTGTAGGCCTGCTCCCAACCGTCGACGACCTCGACGCCGTTGGCCTTGAGCTTGCTCCAGTAGTCCTTCCAGCCCTCCTCGCCGTACTTGCCGACGGAGGCGAGCAGGAAGCCGAGGCCGGGCGAGGAGGTCGCGGCGTTCTCGGTGACCAGCAGGTTCTTGTACTCCGGCTTGACCAGGTCGTCCAGCGTCTGCGGCGGGGCGATCTTCTTGTCGGCGAAGTACGCCTTGTCGTAGTTGACACAGATGTCGCCGGAGTCGATCGGGGTGACCCGGTGCTCCTTGTCGAGCACGTACTCCGGCTTCACGTCGCCCAGGCCCTTGGCCTCGTACGGCGTGAAGATGCCGTTGTCGAGGGCGCGCGAGAGGAGGGTGTTGTCGACGCCGAAGAAGACGTCGCCGCGCGGGGTGCCCTTGGTGAGGATCTCCTGGTTCAGGGCGGCGCCCGCGTCTCCGGACTTCAGGACCTTGACGGTGTAGCCGCTCTGCTGCTCGAACTCCTTCAGGACCGCGTCGGTCACGTTGAAGGAGTCGTGGGAGACGAGGGTGACGGTCTTGGACTTCGGGGCGTCGGTCGCGCCCCCGGACTTGTCCTTCGCGTCGCCGCCGCCACAGGCGGTGAGCGTGGTGACGCCGAGCGCGGCCGCGAGCGCGGCGCCCGCGATCTTCTTGGTGGTGCTCACTGGTGAATTCCTCCTGGGATGTCCAGGAGAAGACGCGGCCCTGCCCGGCGCTCTGTGGGAGCGGACGCCGGGCAGGGCGCAACAGCTTGAGTGGTGACCGAACTTCCTACCCCGAATGACCGGGGCGAGGTTCAGAGGGTCTGCGGATGACGGTTACCGCACTCTCAGCGCTGTGGCGCTCCCCTGTCGGAATATGAAATTGGTTCGGCCACAGGGTACCCCGTGGCCGAATGCGAACGGCCAGAACCGGAACCTACCGCTCCGATGCGGCCAGCTGTCCGCAGGCGCCGTCGATCTCCTGGCCGCGGGTGTCCCGTACGGTCACGGGCACACCGTGCCGGGCGATGGCCTCGACGAAGGCCTTCTCGTCCTCGGGGCGCGAGGCGGTCCACTTGGAGCCCGGCGTCGGGTTCAGCGGGATCAGGTTGACGTGGACACGCTTGCCCTTGAGCAGTTTGCCCAGGAGGTCGCCGCGCCAGGCCTGGTCGTTGATGTCGCGGATCAGGGCGTACTCGATGGAGATCCGGCGGCCGGACTTCTCCGCGTACTCCCAGGCCGCGTCCAGCACCTCGCGGACGTTCCAGCGGGTGTTCACGGGGACCAGGGTGTCGCGCAGCTCGTCATCGGGCGCGTGCAGCGAGACCGCGAGGCGGCACTTGAAGCCCTCGTCGGCGAAGCGCAGCATGGCCGGGACCAGGCCGACGGTGGAGACGGTGATGCCGCGCTGCGACAGGCCCAGGCCGTCGGGCTCCGGGTCGGTGAGGCGGCGGATGGCGCCGACCACGCGGTTGTAGTTGGCCAGCGGCTCGCCCATGCCCATGAAGACGATGTTCGACAGCCGGGCGGGGCCGCCGGGGACCTCGCCGTCGCGCAGGGCGCGCATGCCGTCGACGATCTGGTGCACGATCTCGGCGGTGGACAGGTTGCGGTCCAGGCCGGCCTGGCCGGTGGCGCAGAACGGACAGTTCATGCCGCAGCCGGCCTGCGAGGAGATGCACATGGTGACCCGGTCGGGGTAGCGCATCAGCACGGACTCGACGAGCGTGCCGTCGTGCAGCTTCCACAGGGTCTTGCGGGTGGTGTCGTCGTCACACGAGATGTGCCGGACGACGTTCATCAGATCCGGCAGCAGCTCCTGCTGGAGCTTCTCCCGCGAGCCCGCCGGGATGTCGGTCCACTCGGCCGGGTCGTGCGCGTACCGCGCGAAGTAGTGCTGCGAGAGCTGCTTGGCCCGGAACGGCTTCTCGCCGATCGCGGCGACCGCCTCGCGGCGCTCGGCCGGGGTCATGTCGGCGAGGTGCCGGGGCGGCTTCTTGGCCCCGCGAGGGGCGACGAAGGTGAGCTCTCCCGGAACGGGGCGGGCCATGGCAGGTACTCCTTGTAAGACGAAAGGCGCGCCGCAAAAGCAGCGCGCCCTTCAAGAGTAACCGCCCGGACGGTATCAGCCCGTGCCGACGAAAGCCGCCAGCAGCAGCCAGACCACCGGGGCGGTCGGCAGCAGCGAGTCGAGCCGGTCCATGATGCCGCCGTGGCCGGGGAGCAGGGCGCCCATGTCCTTGATGCCCAGGTCACGCTTGATCATCGACTCGCCCAGATCGCCCAGGGTGGCGCTGACCGCGACCGCGAGCCCCAGCAGCAGGCCCTGCCACCACAAGCCGTCGTCGATCAGGAACTCCATGCACAGCGCGCCGGCCGCCATCGCGAAGGCGACCGCTCCGAACAGCCCCTCGCGGGTCTTCCCGGGGCTGATGCGGGGCGCGAGCTTGGTCTTGCCGAAGCGCCAGCCGACCGCGTAGGCCCCGGTGTCGCTGACCACGGTCAGGACCAGGAAGGTGACCACGCGCTGGGGCCCGTCGTCGGCGGTGAGCAGCATCGCGACGAAGGTGGCCAGGAAGGGCACGTAGAACGCCGCGAAGACGCCCGCGGTCACGTCCTTGAGGTAGTCCTCGGGCGGTTCGGTCATCCGCCAGACCAGGACCGCCAAGGCGGTCAGGGCCATGGCGACCCAGGCGCCCTCGGCCCCCCGGACGTAGCCGGCGATGACCATGGCCGCGCCGCCGACCGCGAGCGGGACGAGGGGGGCCTTGATGCCCTTCTTCTCCTGGAGGCGGGAAGTGAGCTCCCACAGGCCCACGACCACCGCGACGACGATGACGCCGACGAAGACCGCCTTGACGACGAACAGCGAAGCGAAGATCACCGCGCCGAGGCCGACGCCGACCCCTATGGCGGCCCGCAGGTCCCTACCCGCGCGCTTCTTCGGCGGCGGGGAGGAGTCCTGCGGCTGCGGGGCATGCGGAGGCGGGGGGCTGGGCATGGGCTCCTGCGGCGGCGTCTCGGCGCGGAAGAGGGGACCGCCGTCCGCGGCGGCCCCCCGATCGCGTGCTTCCCGGTCGTCGAAGTCACGGCCGGCGGCATCGGGCACGATGGGCATGGGCCGAGTGTGCGGGCCCACCTGCGCATCGTATGCGGGACCCGCCGGAACCGGCTCCGGCTGCCAGGAAGAGTCGTTCATCAGACTTCGAGGAGCTCGGCTTCCTTGTGCTTGAGCAGCTCGTCCACCTGCGCGACGTACTTCGCGGTGGTGTCGTCGAGCTCCTTCTCCGCGCGGCGCACCTCGTCCTCGCCGGCTTCCTTGTCCTTGACGAGCTTGTCGAGGGCGTCCTTGGCCTTGCGGCGGACGGCGCGGATGGAGACCTTGGAGTCCTCGGCCTTGGTGCGCGCGACCTTGATGTACTCCTTGCGGCGGTCCTGCGTCAGCTCGGGGAAGGTCACCCGGATGATGCTGCCGTCGTTGCTGGGGTTGACGCCCAGGTCGGAGTCGCGGATGGCCTGCTCGATGTTGCGCAGGGCGCTCTTGTCGAACGGGGTCACGATCGCCATGCGCGGCTCGGGAACCGAGAAGGAGGCGAGCTGGTTGATGGGCGTGATGGCGCCGTAGTAGTCCGCCACGATCTTGTTGAACATCGCCGGGTGCGCACGGCCGGTGCGAATCGCGGCGAAGTCTTCCTTGGCGACGACGACGGCCTTTTCCATCTTCTCCTCGGCCTCGAGGAGGATCTCTTCGGTCACCACGTGCTCCTGCATGTCTTGAATGGATGGTTCAGGCGGGCGGGACGTGCGGGGCCGGGCAGGGCCCGGCCCCGCGAGCGGGCTGCTCAGGCCCGGGTTCCCTGGTCGCTGACGAGCGTGCCGATCTTCTCACCCTTGACGGCGCGGGCGATATTGCCCTCGGCGAGCAGCTCGAAGACGAGGATCGGCAGCTTGTTGTCGCGGCACAGCGTGATGGCGGTGGCGTCGGCGACCTTGAGGTCCCGCGAGAGCACCTCGCCGTATTCCAGCGCGTCGAACTTCACCGCGTCCGGGTTCTTCTTGGGGTCGGAATCGTAGACCCCGTCGACACCGTTCTTGCCCATGAGCAGGGCCTCGGCGTCGATCTCCAGGGCGCGCTGGGCGGCCGTGGTGTCGGTGGAGAAGTACGGCATGCCCATGCCGGCGCCGAAGATGACGACGCGGCCCTTCTCCAGGTGGCGCACGGCGCGCAGCGGGATGTACGGCTCCGCGACCTGGCCCATGGTGATGGCGGTCTGCACGCGGGAGTCGATGCCCTCCTTCTCCAGGAAGTCCTGGAGGGCGAGGCAGTTCATGACCGTGCCGAGCATGCCCATGTAGTCGGACCGTGCCCGGTCCATGCCGCGCTGCTGGAGTTCGGCACCGCGGAAGAAGTTGCCACCGCCGATCACGATGGCGATCTCCGCGCCGTCGCGGACCACCGCGGCGATCTCGCGCGCGATGGCGTGCACGACGTCGGGGTCGACGCCCAGTCCTCTGCCACCCGAGAAGGCCTCGCCCGACAGCTTCAGCATGAAGCGGCGGCCCTTCTTGTCCTGGTCGCTCTTGTCGTCGGATGCGGTGTGGGTGTCCACGCCCTGATTCATGGAGATCTCCTCGTGCACATACGAAGAAGGCCATTGCCGGTGGGTCCTTGCGGTTCCCTCTACGGCAATGGCCTCCTCGTCAGATCTGCGGTCGTCCTGCGCAAGCGCGGACGACTGCCTCAGACCCTACCGGGGTCCGGTGTCCGTCGCGTACGGACGGACTCAGATGCCGACCTTGATGCGCGCGAAGCGCTTCAGGGTGACACCGGCCTCGTCCAGAACCTTCTGGACGGACTTCTTGTTGTCCAGGGCGTACGGCTGGCCGAGGAGGGTGGCCTCCTTGAAGAAGCCGTTGACGCGACCCTCGACGATCTTCGCGATGGCAGCCTCGGGCTTGCCCTCCGCGCGGGTGACCTCTTCGGCGATGCGACGCTCGGACTCGACCTTCTCGGCCGGAACGTCTTCCTGGGAGAGCCACTGCGGGGAGAACGCGGCGATGTGCTGCGCGACGCCGCGGGCGACCTCGGCGTTCTCCTTGTCGAGCTCGACGAGGACACCGATCTGGAACGGCAGGTCGGGCATCGTACGGTGCATGTACGAGGTCACGTAACCGCCGGTGAACTGCGCGAAGCGGTCCAGGACGATCTTCTCGCCGAGGTTGGCGTTGGCCTCGTCGACGAAGGCGGTGACGGTCTTGCCGGGCTCGATCTCGGACGCGAGCAGCGCCTCGATGTCGGCCGGGGAGGTGGCGGCGACGTGCGCGGCCAGCTGGTTGGCGACGGCCAGGAACTTCTCGCCCTTGGCGACGAAGTCCGTCTCGCACTTCAGCTCGACGAGGACACCGGAGGTGTTGTCGTCGGCGATGAGGGAGACCACGGCACCGTTCTCGGCAGAACGGCCCTCGCGCTTGGCGACGCCCTTCTGACCCTTGATGCGGAGGGCTTCCTGAGCCTTCTCGACGTCACCGTCGGCGTCCACGAGCGCGTTCTTGCAGTCCAGCATGCCGGCGCCGGTGAGCTCGCGGAGCTTCTTGACGTCAGCGGCGGTGTAGTTCGCCATGAGTCTGTGATTCTCTCTCGAAGTCGTAGATCTACGGGTGAACGGCGGAGGCGCCGCGCCCCAGGCGCGGCTCCCCCGCCGTCATCGTCCGTGCTGCGAGTGCCCGGCGCGTGAACGCCGGGCTCTCTCAGGGGGTCAGGCCTGCTCGGCGTCGGCGGCCGGGGCCTCGACAGCCTCGGTGGCCTCGGGGGCCTCGGCGGCCGGGGTGACCTCGGCAGCGACCTCGGCGGCAGCGTCGGCGTCCACCTTGGCGGCGTCGACATCGGCGGCCGGGGCCTCGTCAGCCTTCTTGTCGCCCTCGAGCAGGTCGCGCTCCCACTCGGCGAGCGGCTCGGCGGCGGCCTTCTCGCCCGGCTTCGAGTCGCCGGTCGCGGCGCCGGAGCGGGCGATGAGGCCCTCGGCGACGGCGTCGGCGATCACGCGGGTGAGCAGGGTGACGGAGCGGATCGCGTCGTCGTTGCCCGGGATCTTGTAGTCGACCTCGTCGGGGTCGCAGTTGGTGTCGAGGATCGCGACGACCGGGATGTGGAGCTTGCGCGCCTCACCGACGGCGATGTGCTCCTTCTTGGTGTCGACGATCCAGACGGCGCTGGGGACCTTCGACATCTCGCGGATACCACCGAGGGTCTTCTCCAGCTTGGTCTTCTCGCGGGAGAGGACCAGGAGCTCCTTCTTGGTGAGACCCGAGGCGGCGACGTCCTCGAAGTCGATCGCCTCAAGCTCCTTCAGACGCTGGAGGCGCTTGTAGACGGTGGAGAAGTTGGTGAGCATGCCACCCAGCCACCGCTGGTTGACGTACGGCATACCAACGCGCGTCGCCTGCTCGGCGATGGCCTCCTGGGCCTGCTTCTTGGTACCGACGAACATGATGGAACCGCCGTGGGCGACGGTCTCCTTCACGAACTCGTAGGCGCGGTCGATGTACGACAGCGACTGCAGCAGGTCGATGATGTAGATGCCGTTGCGCTCCGTGAAGATGAAGCGCTTCATCTTCGGGTTCCAACGACGGGTCTGGTGACCGAAGTGGACGCCGCTTTCCAGCAGCTCCCGCATCGTGACGACGGCCATGGCCATCTCCTTGGTTTCTCGGTTTGGTTCCTGACGCCCCACCGCGCCCTGCCCCCATGAGGGACCGAGAGACGCTGTCACCTGGCCCTTTCGGGCTGGTGCCGGGGCGTGCGAAGTCGACCCGGTGACCCGGATCGCCACAAGAAGTGTACGGGACCCGGTGGTATGCCGGGTGACGCCGTTGTCCACATGCGCCGGCCTGTCCACAGGCCCGCTCGTCGTCCCCGCGTACGGAGGACGCTGTGGGCCATGACGACACTGCTGCTCAGCCTGATCCTTGCCCTGGCCCAGGCGGCCGTCCCCGGGGTCCGCCCCCTGCCGGCGCCCCTGACGGTGGCCCGCTGGTGGGACCCGCCCCCGACCCCGTACGCGGCCGGCCACCGCGGTGTGGACCTGTCCGCGCCGGTGGGCGCCGAGCTCCGCGCGGTCGGCCCGGGCCGGGTGCACTACGCCGGACAGGTCGCGGGCCGCGGAGTCCTGTCCATCACCCTCCCGAACGGCCTGCGCACGACCTACGAACCGGTCCGCCCCCTGGTCGCGGAGGGCGAGCAGGTCACGGCGGGCCAGGTGGTGGCGACCCTGACGGCGGGCTCCCACTGCCCGGCCCCCTGCCTCCACTGGGGCCTCCTGGCAGGCGAGACCTACCTCAACCCCCTCACCCTCCTCCCCCGCCCCACACCACGGCTCCTCCCGGACCCCATCCCCAGATCCAGCCCGCTGCATCCAGCCCGGCCGGCACCTGAGGGATCTTTCAGCCCCGCCGGCGTCTGAGGCGGCCTTTCAGCCCCGCCGTCGTTTGAGGCGTGGGG
The DNA here is from genome assembly GCF_018614075.1 of Streptomyces sp. ISL-94. Taxonomy (GTDB): domain Bacteria; phylum Actinomycetota; class Actinomycetes; order Streptomycetales; family Streptomycetaceae; genus Streptomyces. The sequence continues at coordinate 76,014 of NZ_JAGGOZ010000016.1, forward strand.
TCCTGGGCGGAGCCCCAGGGACCTCAGCCCCGGACGCCCCGCAGGGCCAGGGCCACGGCAGCCTCGGTGACAACGGCCGGCTCCTCGGCAGCCCCGAGCTCGATCCTCCGGACAGCCGCGTCCACAACCCCCTGCAACAGCATCGCGGCAAGCTTCGGCTGTTCCTGGCCGAGGGCGGCCAAGGCCTCGACGATCATCGCCACCAGCCCACCGTGGGCGGCACGGATCTTCTCCCGCGCCCCGGCATCCAGCTCGCTCGCCGAGATGGCCACCACCGCCCGGTGCCGCCGGTCCCCCACCAGCCCCAACTGGCTCCGCACGTAGGCCTCGATCTTCGCCTCCGGCGACTGCGCCTCCTGCATGGCCGCCTCGATCTCGGCCGCCCACACGGGGAAGTCCACCGCACACAGCTCTTCGACGACGGCCGCGCGGGACCGGAAGTACTCATACACAGAGGACCGGGCGAGCCCGGTCCGCTCCGCGAGGGCGGGGAAGGTCAGCGCCTCCGTACCGCCTTCGGACAACAGGGAGCGCGCGGCGTCCAAGAGGGCGCCGCGCTGCATCGACCGGTGCTCGGCCACGGAGGCCGCTCGAATCCTGGGCACCTGTCCACTCTACGGAGGTCCCGCAAGCTCAGCGCCCCACATCGGCCAGCTTCGCGCGCAGTTGCAGCACCGACTTGGTGTGGATCTGGCTGACCCGGCTCTCGGTGACGCCCAGCACATTGCCGATCTCGGCCAGCGTGAGGCCCTCGTAGTAGTAGAGGGTCACCACCGTCTTCTCCCGCTCGGGCAGCGTGTTGATGGCCCGCGCCAGCAGCCGCCGCAGCTCCCGGTCCTCGGCCACCTCCACCGGATTGTCGGCGGCGGTGTCCTCCAGGGTGTCCATCAGCGAGAGCCGGTCGCTGCCCTCCCCGCCGGCGTGCAGCAGCTCCTCCAGGGCGACCACGTTCGCAAGGGACAACTGGCTGAAGACCGCGTGGAGATCCTCCACGCCGATCCCCATCTCCCCGGCGACCTCGCTCTCGGTCGGGGTGCGCCGCAGCTGCGCTTCCAGCGTGGCGTAGGCCCGCTCGACGGCACGCGCCTTCTGCCGCACCGAGCGCGGGATCCAGTCCAGGGCCCGCAGTTCGTCGATCATCGCGCCGCGGATGCGGGTGATGGCGTACGTCTCGAACTTGATCGACCGGTCGATGTCGAACTTCTCGATGGCGTCGATGAGTCCGAAGACGCCGGAGGAGACGAAGTCGGCCTGCTCCACATTGGGCGGCAGTCCCACGCTGACGCGGCCGGCGACGTACTTGACCAGCGGCGAGTAGTGCAGGATCAGCTGCTCCCGGAGCCGTTCGTCACCGGAGTCCTTGTACGAGCGCCAGAGCACCTCCAGGGACGAGGGCGCGGTGGACCGCACGCTGCCGCGGGCAGCGGGGGGCACCGCAGCGCGGTCAGACCCTGAGGTGTGCTGGGGCATGCTTCGCCTTTGCCGGAGCGGGATTCCTTGGGAGCGTAGCGTGACGGAAGTGTCGCGGTGCGCGAAGAGTACGGGATCGCGCGGGGGCACAGGCGCGTCCCGACTCGCGCGGGCGACCCGGGACCGGCGCCTGGCGCACGGTCCCGGCGGCTGCCACCGGGAAGACCGCGTCTCTCATCGGTTTCACTCTTTCACCGGAACGCCCCAGGTCAACGACCGCCTCGCCGTGGGGCCCCGGTTTGTGTGCCTCCTCCAGGTGTTTGCCGGGTCAACTGCCAGCCGTCGCCCTGCCGTTCGACGAACCCCAGAGAGTGAAGTTCGTACAGTCTGCCGATGACTTCATCGGTGCCGGTGCCGGAGGCAAGTGCCACCTGCTCCACGTCCGCCGGCCTGCCGGCGGGGAGGGCTTCGAGCACCCGGGCGGTCTCCCGGTCCAGCAGGTCCCGCGCGACGACCGGGCCGCGCCGCTCGGGAGCCAGCTCGCCGATGGAGCCGACCAGCTCGACCACCTCGGCCGCGTCGGTCACGAGGGCGGCCTCGCCCCGGAGCAGCTCGTGCACCCCGGCCGAGAGCCCGCTGGTGGCGGGCCCGGGGACCCCCATGGTGATGCGCCCGAGCTCGCGGGCCCGCCGGGCGGTGACCAGGGAACCGCTGCGGTGGGCGGCCTCCACCACGACCGTCCCCCGGGTGAGGGCGGCGATGACCCGGTTGCGCAGGACGAAGCGGCTGGGGGTGGGGTGGCTGCCGGGTGGCAGCTCCCCCAGGACGAGGCCTTGGCCGGCGATCCGCCCGAGGAGCCCGGCGTGGCCCCGCGGGTAGGCGACATCCGCCCCGCAGGCCAGCACCGCCGCGGTGGCGCCGCCCGAGGCCAGCGCCCCGCGGTGGGCGGCGCCGTCGATCCCGTACGCGGCCCCGGAGACCACCACCCAGCCCAGCTCGGCGAGCCCTGCGGCCAGGGTCTGGGCCATGTGCGCTCCGTACGGGGTGCAGGCGCGGGCCCCGACCACGGCGACCGAGCGCAGCGCCCAGGTACGCAGGCTCGGTCTGCCGCGGAGCCACAGTCCGACGGGCCGGGCGTCGCCGAGGTCGTCGAGCTGGGTGGGCCACTCCGCCGATCCGGGGCACACGAACCGGCCCCCCGACTCGGCGGCCAGCTCCAGGTCCCGCCGGGGGTCGGCCAGCGCCGCCCGCTTGCGGTAGCCGGCGAGCCGTTCCTGTCCCACCCCGCCCGGAACGCCCGGCTCCGCCTCCGGCGCCGTGAGGAGCCCCATCAACCCGACGGCTCCGTACTCCCGCAGCCAGCGCCCGCCGTGCTCGTCCCCGGGCTCCAGCACCCGCGTCAGCGCGGCCCTCGCCAGCTCCTCCGGGGTCACGGCCCGCCCCCCGCCGCCAGGGTCGCCCCGCGGGCGATCCCGGTCCGCAGTTCCAGCGCGACGGCCACGTCCAGCGCGTCGGGCCGGTCACGCCCCCGCAGGTCGGCGACGGTCCAGGCGACACGCAACACCCGGTCCAGCCCCCGTGCGGTGAGCAGCCCGCGCTCCATGTCCCGCTCGGCCTGCGCCAGGGCTCCCGGAGCGGGCTGCCAGCGGGTGCGCAACTCCTGCCCCGGCACCTCGGAGTTGAGCCGCCAGGGGGTGTCGGCGAGCCGGACGGCGGCCCGGTCCCTGGCCTCCCGCACCCGGTCGGCGACCACTGCGGTGGATTCGCCGCGGCCGCCCTGTCCCAGCAGGTCGGAGCGGGTCACGGGCTCGACCTCCACCCTCAGGTCCACCCGGTCGAGCAGCGGCCCGGACAGCCTGGCCTGATAGCGCCGGATCACCGAGGGCGGGCACTCGCAGCCGGCTCCGTGCAGGGTGTGGCGCCCGCACGGGCAGGGGTTCGCGGCGAGCACCATCAGGAATCTGGCGGGCAGCCTGACCACCCCCGCGGCGCGGGCGATGACCACGTGCCCGGATTCGAGCGGCTGGCGAAGGGCGTCAAGCGCCCGGCCGTGGAACTCGGCGGCCTCGTCCAGGAAGAGCACGCCCCGGTGGGCCAGGGAGACGGCTCCCGGCCTGGGGACCCCGTTGCCGCCGCCCACCAGGGACTGCATGGTCGCCGAGTGGTGCGGTGCGCAGTAGGGCGGTCTGGCGACGAGCGGCTCGCCGGGCGGGAGGATGCCCGCCACCGAGTGGACAGCCGTGACCTCCACGGAGTCCTGGCGGGTGAGCGGCGGCAGGATCCAGGGCAGCCGCTCGGCCAGCATGGTCTTGCCCGCCCCGGGGGGCCCGCTGAGGAAGAGGTGGTGGCCCCCGCCGGCCGCCACCTCCAACGCCCGCCGCGCGGTGTGCTGCCCGGCCACGTCGGCGAGGTCGGGGAAGTCCCCCGCATCCCCCTGGCCGGAGCGGCCGGCAGCCAGGCCCGTGCCGAGGGCCGCCCCCGGGACGAGCAGCCCGGCCAGCATCGGATCCGGGCGCCCCGGCGGGTCGGCGGGTTCCTCCTCGGGGACCACCCCGTCGGTCAGCACCGCGATCAGCTGGCGCAGGCTGCGCACGCCGAGCACCGAGACGTCCGGCACGAGCGCCGCCTCGGCGGCGCACTGCTGCGGGACCACCACCTGCCGGTATCCGGCCTCCGCGGCGGCGAGGACCGCCGGCAGGATCCCCCGGACCGGGCGCACCCGGCCGTCCAACCCCAGCTCCCCGATCAGGACGAGATCGGCGATCGCGCCCGGGTCGACCACCTCGGCGGCGCCCAGGACAGCTGCCGCCACGGCCAGATCGAAACCGGCACCCGATTTCGGTACGGAGGCCGGGCTGAGGCCGACCGTGAGCTTCTTCTGCGGCCAGGCCGCGCCGGAATTGACCACGGCGGCCCGCACCCGGTCCCGGCTCTCGACGAGGGTCTTGTCGGGCAGGCCCACCAGCGTGAAGGCCGCGACCCCGGGCTCCAGGTCGGCCTGGACCTCCACCACCACCCCGTCGACGCCGACCAGGGCCACCGAACAGGCTCGTGCGAATCCCATCAGGCCACCCCCCTGACGTGCTCCACCACGGGCGCACCGCGCCGCGGCAGCAGGACTCCGACCAGGTCGATGCGGACCCCGCCGGGGGGCGGTCCGCCGTGGTCGGCGAGCCAGCGCCCGGCGAGCCTGCGCAGGCGCTCGGCCTTGCCGGACCGCACGGCGGCCATGGGATGTTCGAAATCCCCCGCCCGGCGGGTCTTGACCTCGCACACGACGAGGGCGTCACCGTCCCGGGCGACGATGTCGATCTCCCCGCCGCGACACCGCCAGTTCCGTGCGATCACGGTCATCCCGGCCTCGGCCAGCCGCCGCGCCGCGAGCTCCTCGCCGTACCGCCCCAATGCCTGCCGTGCCACGCCGTTCGCGTTCATTCGGCACCACCTCCGGCACCGACGATCCCGCGCCCCCGCCGACCCTGTGGATCTTGGTGGACAACCCCGCCGTTGTGGACAACCCGGTCACCCACACGGGGAGGAACCTCAGCTGCCGGGCAGTTCGAGATCGCTCTTGTTGAGCTCCTCGATGTTCACGTCCTTGAAGGTGAGCACCCGCACCTGCTTCACGAACCGGGCCGGCCTGTACATGTCCCAGACCCACGCGTCGGCCATCGAGACCTCGAAGAAGACCTCGCCCTGGACCGAGTGCACCTGCATCTCGTAGTCGTTGGTGAGGTAGAAACGGCGTTCGGTCTCGATCACATACTTGAACAGCCCGACGACGTCGCGGTACTCCCGATAGAGCTTCAGCTCCATCTCGGTCTCGTACTTTTCGAGGTCCTCGGCACTCATGGCATGTTCCCCTTCAGCCGTGCGTCCCCCCATTGTGCGCCAGGCCCCTGGGCCCCTAGACGATTTCCGGGGCCAGGACCACCGGCGCACCCGGAGGACCGTCGTCGAGCAGCGTACGGAGCAGCTCGGCGAGTCTGGTCGGGTACACCGTCTCATGGGCCGCGAGAAGTTCCTCGGAGGTCCACCACCTGGCTCCGGTGACGCTGCGCCGCTCCAGCTCGGTGAACCCGGTGATCCGGGTCGCCGTCTGGGCGGTACGTGCCAGGAAGTACCACTCGTCCTGCTCCCAGCGCCGCCCGTCGAAGGGGAAGGAGCAGTACCGGTGCCACAGCACCGGCCCCAGCTCCACCTCTGTGATCCCCGTCTCCTCCGCCAGCTCCCGCAGTGCGGCCTGTTCCCGGCTCTCGGCGCCTTCCACCCCGCCGCCCGGGGTGAACCACCAGTCGTCCGCGGGATCGGCCGGTTCGAAGCCGTGGAGCAGCAGGATCCGGTCCGCCGGGTCCAGCAGGATCACCCGCGACACCTTGCGGGGACCACCGGCGGCGGCCGCCTCAGCGGACACCGGCCCGCTCCCGCCGCCGCCCGCGCCCGAGGACCCGTACGAGGGGCCCGTACGCGGCCCCCAGCAGCACCAGCGCGGCTCCGGCCACCACCGCCGCCACCTGGAGGCGCAGGGGCCCGGGCTGCGAGACCCCGCCCGGCAGGCCCGCGTACGTCCGCGGCCGCTCCAGCATCGTCGTGGAGGGCCAGGCCAGGGCGTCGACGCGGGCGCTGACCGTAGACCGGGGGACCGTGCCCTGCCCGGCCTCCTGGAGGTGCGCCCGGGAGTCCAGGGAGGCCGCCCGCCGGTCGCCCAGCAGGAAGAGGTTGCCTTGGGGGACCGTCACCTCGAAGGGGGTCCCGGGGGCCGGCGCCTGCCCGGGGGGCATGGCCAGGCCCGAGTCGGGCCGGGTGGCGTCGATGTAGGGCTCGTCCAGAACCGTGCCGTTCACGGTCAGCTCGCCGGCGGCGCCGCAGCACTTCACGGTGTCGCCGCCGATGCCGACGACCCGCTTGACCATGGGCGAATCGCTCCACAGGGAATCAGTGAAGATGACCACGTCACCGCGGCGCACCTCACCGCCGTCGATGCGCTGCGCCAGCACCCGGTCCCCCGGGCGCACGGTGGGCATCATCGAGTCGGTCGGCACCGTATAGGGCTGGTAGACGACCGCTCCCCACACGAAACCGCCGAGGAAGAGCGCAAAACCGATGGCCACGGCGATCCCCGACAGCACATTGCCGAGTCCGCCGCGGCCATCCTTGCCACTACGTATTGCTTGGTTACCGCCCATTGCAGCGCCCCCACACTCGGAGATCGTCGACCTGGGCGGCACCCTACCCGGCGGTACGGCCCCGGGTCAGCTTCCGCCGGCGCCACATGACGAGCGGCACGGCCCCCGTGACGCCCAGCGCGGCCGGGCCCAGCCCGACCGGAGCAAGTCCCGAGGCCCCGAGACCGAGCGCGGTGGCCTTGGTCTGGTTGCCGATGCCCGGCTGGTCGAAGGTGTCCGGGACCGGCAGGGTGGCCCAGCGGGTGATCGGCCACGCGACCACTACGGCCCGCCCGACGACGTCGTCGACCGGGACGAAGCCCTGGGTGGAGTCCTGCATGTGGTAGCGGGAGTCCTGGGAGTTCTGCCGGTGGTCGCCCATCACCCAGATCTTGCCCTCGGGCACGGTGATCGGGCCGAAGGGGGCGTCGTCGCACGGGGTGTTGCCGGGGAAGATGTACGGCTCGACGAGCTCCTTGCCGTTGACGACGACCGGTCCCCCCTTCTTGCACTCGACCGTGTCCCCGCCGATGGCGATGGTCCGCTTGATCAGGTCCTTCTCCTCGGCGGACGGCATCAGGCCGATCCAGCTAAGGGCCTTCTGTGCGAAGTTCGGCTCCGGGGTGGGCTCCCCGGACAGCCAGTTCGCGGGGTCGTGGAAGACCACGACCTCTCCGCGCTCGGGCTCGGAGCCGAACCACGGGGTCAGCTTGTCCACCAGGACCCGGTCCCCGCGCTGCAGGGTGTCCTGCATCGAGTCGGACGGGATCGAGAACGCCTGCACCAGGAAGGTCTTGATCAGCAGGGCCAGCAGCAGGGCGATACCGATGAGGAGCGGAAGCTCCTTCCAGAAGGAACGGTGCGGGCGCGCCTTGGTGCCGCCGTCCTCCTCGGCCTCGCGCTTGACGGCATCGTCCGGCCGCTCCTCGCCTTCGTCGCGTCCGGATCGTGCGCCTACCGCCACATCCCCCACATCCACTCCTCACTCGGAAATCGCCGCCCGCGCCGAATCGGACACGGGCCCTCCCCTCCCCTAACGAGCGGGAGTTCCCTAGGGCTCGGGAGACCCAGGACACACTATGCGAACGGCGCGCCCCGACGGCGCCGCCGACGGGCGCGTCCCCCGCGCCGCGCCTGGTCCGGCACCATCCGGAAGGTCGCGGGCTGTTCCAGCCGGCGCCAGTGGTCATACGGCCATGCGATCACAACGGCCTCGCCCACGACCCCGTTCTCGTCGATGGTGCCTTCGAAGGCCTCGTCGAGGTGGTAACGGGAATCGGACGAGTTCGCCCGGTGGTCGCCCATCACGAAGAGCCGGCCCGCCGGCACCTCCACCTCGAAGCGGATCTCCGACGGAGCGTTGCCCGCGTTCACGTACGGCTCATCGAGCGGCGAGCCGTTGACCGAGACCCGGCCCCTGGCGTCGCAGCACTTGACGGTGTCCCCGCCGATCCCGATGACCCGCTTGATCAGGTCCTGCTCGTCGGCCGAGGGCAGCAGGCCGATGAAGGTCAGGGCCTGCTTGATCTGCTTCACGCCGACCGGATCGGGGGCGGGCCGGGCCGCCTCGCCCTTGAGCCAGCCGCCGGGGTCCTTGAAGACGACGATGTCGCCGCGCTCGATCTCGGAGCCGAACCACGGGGTCAGCTTGTCCACCAGGACCCGGTCGCCGATCCGGATGGTCTGCTCCATGGAGCCCGACGGGATGAAGAAGGCCTGCACCAGGAAGGTCTTGAGGAGCAGGGCGATGCACAGGGCCACTGCCACCAGCAGCGGCAGCTCGCCCGCGCGGCGCGTGCGGCGGCGCCTGCGCACCCTGCGGGCCAGCCGGCGCCGCTCGGCCCGGCCGCCCTCGACCACCGGGCCTGGTTCCGGCTCCGGCTCCGGCTCCGGCTCCGGCTCGGGCTCCCGCTCGCGCCGCGGCCGCCCCCGGCTACCCATCAGCGCCGCCGACGACGCCCCAGCGCGAGACCGGCCAGCCGATCCAGTCGACCCGCCCGATCACCTTTTCCACCGGCACCATCCCCCCGCCCGGTTCCCCGAGGTGGTCCCGGGAGTCCCGGGAATGGGCACGATGATCACCCATCACCCACAGGGTCCCAAGGGGTACGACGATCCGGAAGGGCACCTTCGAGGGAGCGTCGCCGGGGTACAGGTACGGCTCCTCCAGCGGAACCCCGTTGACCTCCACCCGGCCGCCGGCGTCGCAGCACACCACGTCGTCACCGCCGACGCCCACGACCCGCTTCACGAAGTCGGTGTCGGAGGGCTCCGCGAGTCCGAGCGCCGAGGCCGCGCCGTGCAGGACCGTACCGATGGGATTGCCGTCGGGCCGTTCCCGTACGAAGGATCCCGTGCCGTCGAAGACCACCAGGTCTCCGCGGCGCGGCGGATCGCCGAAACGGTACGCCAGCTTGTTGACCAGCACCCGGTCCCCGACCTGGAGCGTCGGCTCCATCGAGCGGCTGGGGATCAGGAAGGGCTGGACCGCGAAATGGCTGAACAGCAGCACGAAGACGGTGAGGACCACGCCGAGCAGTCCCGCCCGCCGCAGGGTCAGCCGCGGCCCGACCCCTGAAAACGCGAAACGCGACCGCCCCTCCCCCTCGCGGGGGGAAGAGTGGCCGCGTTCCGTGTGAGGTGCTTCGGTGTCCATCGGGGGCGAGCCTATCCGGCCGGCCCGGGACCCCGAAGGGGACCTCAGTTGTCGCGCTTCTCCTTGATCTTCGCGGCCTTGCCGCGGAGCTCACGGAGGTAGTACAGCTTGGCGCGGCGCACGTCACCGCGGGTGACGAGCTCGATCTTCTCGAAGATCGGGGAGTGGACCGGGAAGGTACGCTCCACGCCGACGCTGAAGGAGACCTTGCGGACCGTGAAGGTCTCGGAGACACCGGCGCCCTGGCGGCGGATGACTACGCCCTTGAACTGCTGGATACGGGAGCGGTTGCCCTCGATCACGCGGACGTGCACGTTGATCGTGTCACCCGGGCGGAAGGCCGGGACGTCCGAGCGGAGCGCGGCGGCGTTGACGCCATCGAGCAGGTGAGACATGTTCTTCGTCTGCTTTCTTCGCATGACGCCACAGGTCGCCAGTGCGGGTATCCGGAGAGAATTCGGGAGCCGTGCCACCCTGCGGACGACGGTCCCCCTGTGGCAGGGGCGTCCACGAGCACACAGCAGCCGCCTATTCTTCCACGGCCTGCGGCCTGCGCCAAAATCGGCCGTCGGGGGACGGCTGCCAGCCGAGGATGGAGAGGATCTCCCGGTCCTTCTTGTCGAAGGCGGCGGCATCGCAGCGCTCGATCAGGTCCGGACGGTTCTGCGCGGTGCGGCGGAAGGCCTCGTCCCGGCGCCAGCGGGCGATCTTGCCGTGGTGCCCGCTGAGCAGCACCTCGGGGATGTCCCGGCCGCGCCACACGGGGGGCTTGGTGTAGATGGGCCCCTCCAGCAGGTTCGCCATCTCGCCGGGCGCGAAGGAGTCGTCCCGGTGGGATTCGGCGTTGCCGAGCACCCCCGGCAGCAGCCGCGCCACGGCCTCGGTGACCACCAGGACGGCCGCCTCGCCGCCCGCCAGCACGTAGTCGCCGATGGAGACCTCGTACACCGGCATGCGCGTGGCGTACTCGTCCGCGACGCGGCGGTCGATGCCCTCGTAGCGGGCCGGCGTGAAGATCAGCCAGGGCCGCTCGGAGAGCTCGACGGCCAGCTCCTGGGTGAAGGGGCGGCCGCTGGGCGTGGGGACCACCAGGACGGGCCCGTGCGCGCCCGCCTCGTAGCCGTCGGCCAGCGCCTCGTCGAGGGCCTCGCCCCACGGCTCGGTCTTCATGACCATGCCGGGACCGCCGCCGTACGGGGTGTCGTCGACCGTGTTGTGCCGGTCGTACGTCCAGTCCCGCAGGTCGTGGACGTGTACGTCGAGCCGGCCGCGGGCGCGGGCCTTGCCGACGAGGGAGACGTTCAGCGGCTCCAGGTACTCGGGGAAGATCGTGACGACGTCGAGACGCATCAGGCGTCGTCCCCGGGGCCCTGGGAGTCCCGGGAGCCCTGGGAGTCCTTGCTGTCCTCGGCGTCCTCGGCGTCCTCGGCGTCCTCCTCGCGGGTCGAGTCGACGATGGCCTCGCGCTCGTCGATCAGCCCGGGCGGCGGGGTGATGACACAGCGCTGCTCCTCCAGGTCGATCTCGGCGACGATCTCCTCCACGAAGGGGATCATCACCTCGGAGCCGTCCGGCCGCTCGACGATGAAGAGGTCCTGCGAGGGCAGGTGGGAGATCTCGGTGATCCGGCCGATCTCGGTACCGTCCTCCAGCACCACGTCCAGGTCCATCAGCTGGTGGTCGTAGTACTCGTCGGGCTCCTCCGGCAGCTCCGCCGGGTCCACCTCGGCGATCAGCAGGATGTTGCGCAGCGCCTCGGCGCCGGTGCGGTCCTTGACGCCCGCGAAGCGGAGCAGCAGCCTTCCGCTGTGCACCCGGCCCGTCTCGATGGTCAGCGGACCTGCCGAGGCGGGTTCGGTCCGGAGCACGGATCCGGGCGCGAGCCGCAGCTCCGGCTCGTCCGTCCGCACCTCGACCGTGACCTCACCCTTGATCCCGTGGGCGCGGCCGATCCGCGCGACTACCAGCTGCACTCTCATCTCTCCTGTTCAGACGACGACGGGCCGGGGCGGGCACATATGCCCTCCCCGGCCCGTGCCGGTGTTTCAACTTTTCAGCGGACCTGGTCCACGTCGACGAGGTCGACGCGGATCCCCCGGCCGCCGATGGCGCCCACGACGGTACGCAGAGCACGCGCGGTGCGGCCGTTGCGGCCGATCACCTTGCCGAGGTCGTCGGGGTGAACCCTGACCTCGAGCACCTGTCCGCGGCGCAAGTTGCGCGAGGCGACCTGCACATCGTCGGGGTTGTCCACAATGCCCTTTACGAGGTGCTCAAGAGCCTCCTCGAGCATGATCAGGCCTCGGTCGACTCGGCGGCGGCCTCAGCCTCGTCCGCCTTCTTGTCGGCCTTCTTCGCCTTCTGGGTGATGGCCTCGCCCTTGGCGTCGCCACCCTCCAGGGTCTTGGCGAACTCGTCGAAGGTACGACGCTTGTCTTCCTTCGTCGCCGGCTGCAGCAGCGGCGCGGGGGCGGGGAGGCCCTTGTGGGCCTGCCAGTCACCGGTCAGCTTCAGGATGGCGAGCACAGCCTCGGTGGGCTGGGCGCCGACGGACAGCCAGTACTGCGCACGCTCGGCGTTGACCTCGATGCGCGACGGGTTGTAGGTCGGGTGGTAGATACCGATCTCCTCGATCGCGCGACCATCCCGGCGGGTGCGGGCGTCGGCGACGACGATGCGGTAGTGCGGCTGGCGAATCTTGCCGAGGCGCTTGAGCTTGATCTTGACTGCCACTGGAGTGGTGTCTCCTGAACTTGACGTGGTTGGGCACATGAGATGCCACGTGGGGTTGCGGTACTCGGGTGCCCGATGGACGCGTCAGCCGGAGGAGAGAGGGGTCCTATGCGACTGTCGAGTACAGCTGTTCATTGTGCCATACCCCCGCGGCGCGCTCAGCCGCGCCGGGGCCCCGGGCTCCTCGGCGCCCGCCGCATCAGGACGCTGCGGCCGTGAGCGCGACCTCCGGGATGCGGAACGGCTTCATGCAGCCGCCGCACACGATCGGCGCCTGGGCGAGCACGGAGGGGACCACCCGTACGTTGCGCCCGCAGTCGCAGACCGCCTTGACCCGCACGCCGCCGCCGGAGGACCCGTGCCGGGCGGCCGGTCCGCGGAAGCTGCGCTTGGTGTCGGCGGCCGTGGCGGCCGTGTGCGCCTTCAGGGCCCGCTGGAGCCGCTCCATGGTGGGGCGGTAGCGCCGCTTCGCCTCGGGGTTGAGCGTGACCAGCGAGAAGCCGCTGCTGGCGTGCGGCTCTTCGGAGTGGTCCAGCCCCATCTCCTCGGCGATGGCCAGGAATCTGCGGTTGTGGTAGCGGCCGGCGCGCGAGGTGTCTCGGACCCCGCGGGCGGCGGCGATTCCGTGGACTGCCTCGTGCAGCAGTCGCTCGAAGGAGAGCTCGGCGCCACAGGCGGACGAGGACTCTCCGATCAGGGACTCGGGGGCGGCAAGGTCAGGCAGCTCGGGGTGGTGCCGCTGAATGTCGGCCCACGCCTGCGCCAGCTCTGCGGCGAGGACAGGTGGTGTCGTGCTCACGTCGTGACAACGAGCCGGGGTGCCCCGGTGTTCCGATTCCGGGCCATTCCAATTTTTTTGCCCGTACCAGTCAGTTCAGTCTCATGCGTCCTGACGAGGACGAGTGCGTCCATGTCAGGAGGAGTCCGTACGTAACGAGGACCAGCGACGCCCCGGCCCCGGTGGCGCGGCACGGGCCGCGCCGCCGGGGCGTGAGGGCGTCCTAGTCCCGGACTTCGCAGGTCACCCGATCGTGAAGATCAACCGGTCGCGATCGGTCGCCATCGGATAGTTGACGCCGTGCGGTCTGTCACGGCTGGGCCAACGCGGCCGAGATCGGCCAACGATCTTGAGTTGAGGCGTTCCTAACGGGTGACCTGCGAAGTACGGGCCTAGTACGAGCGCGCGACGATCGCGAGGTTGCCCGGGGCGTCGTCCGCCTCGGGAACCGACCCGTCGGCGGCGATCAGGCAGCGCACCGAGACGGCCTGCTCGGCCAGCTTGGCCTCGCCCTCCGGGCCGAGGTCGGCCCACGGGATGCGCGCCCAGCCGCCGGCGATGGCGGCCTCGGCGGCCTCCTCGATGGTGGCCACGTCGGACGTACGGGCCTCACGGCGCTCGCGGGACTCGCGCAGCAGCTGCGCCTGGTCCTCCTCCAGCACCTTGGGCAGCAGGTCGGCGAGCGCGTCGATCTGCACGGGGGTCTTGCCGCCCGGGATGCGGCGGGCCAGCATCGCGGTGCCGGCCTCCAGGTCGCGGGGGCCGATCTCGATGCGGACCGGTACGCCCTTGAGCTCCCAGTCCACGGCGCGGCGGCCGAAGGGGGTGTCGACACGGTCGTCGACGAACACGCGGATGCCGGCGGCCTTCAACCGGGCGCCCAGCTCGCGGACCTTGGCGACCGCCTCGTCACCCTTGATCGCCATGACGACGACCTGGACGTGCGCGAGGCGCGGCGGGACGCGCAGGCCGTTGTCGTCGCCGTGGGACATGATCAGGCCGCCGACCATGCGGGTCGAGACGCCCCACGAGGTCTGCCAGACGAGCTCCTGCTTGCCTTCCTTCGACAGGTACTGCGTGTTGAAGGCCTTGGCGAAGTTGGTGCCGAGCTCGTGGCTGGTGCCCAGCTGGAGGGCCTTGCCGTCGCCCATCATGCCCTCGAGGGTGAGGGTGTTGATGGCGCCGGCGAAGCGCTCCTTGGCGGTCTTGCGGCCGAGCACGACGTCGATGCCGAGCACGTTCGTCATGAAGTCGCCGTAGACGTCGCGGTGGATCCGGGCAGCGTAGTCGCGGGCGTCCTCGTACGAGGTGTGGGCGGTGTGGCCCTCCTGCCAGAGGAACTCGCTCGTACGGAGGAACACGCGCGGGCGCATCTCCCAGCGGACCACGTTGGCCCACTGGTTGATCAGCAGGGGCAGGTCGCGGTAGCTCTGGACCCACTTGGAGAAGTAGTCGTTGATGATCGTCTCGGAGGTGGGCCGGACGACGACCGGCTCGTCCAGCTCCTTGCCGCCGCCGTGCGTGACGACCGCGAGCTCGGGGGCGAAGCCCTCGACGTGCTCCGCTTCCTTCGTCAGGTACGACTGGGGGATGAACAGCGGGAAGTACGCGTTCTGGGCGCCCGCGTCCTTGATCCGCGCGTCCATCTCCTGCTGCATCCGCTCCCACAGACCGTAGCCGTACGGTCGGATGACCATGGTGCCGCGGACCGGACCGTTGTCGGCCAGCTCGGCCTTGTTGATCAGATCCTGGTACCAGCGGGGGAAATCCTCCGCCTGCGGGGTGAGAACGGGTGCCTTTGCCATGGCGCGAATGGTACGGCGCCGTGCGCGCCGAGCGTGAATCGGGTGGCTCGCTCCTCTGGACGCGGGCGCGAATGGGGAGTTCCCTGGCAACGGGGGCAAGGGGGCGACACGGAATCAGGAGCGCTCTTTCGATGACACCGATGCCGACGGCCACGCTCGTCGCCCGGGACTGGGCCGAGATCCAGGAACGGATGCTGGTACCGCTGTACGAGGCGGTGTACGACCGGCTGGAGGTCGGGCCGGGTGACCGGCTGCTCGGCCTCGACTGCGGGGCCGGGCTGGCCCTGCTGCTCGCGGCCGGGCGGGGTGCCGTGGCCACGGGTGTGGAGGCGGATCCGGCGCGGCGCGCGCTGGCCCGGGAGCGCCTCCTGGAGGTGCTGGCGGCGCCGCCCGCAGCGCCGCTGGGGAACCGCCCGTACGACGCCTTGCTGGCCTTCTCACCGGCCCCGGCGGCCTTGGCCGCGGCGCTGCCCGCGGTCCGGCGGGGCGGGGCCGTGGTGCTGGCCGACTGGGGTCCGGCGGAGCGCTGCACGGTGCCCTCGGTGCTGGGCGGCGGGCCCGCGCCCCGGGACCTGGACGCGCTGGTGGAGCGGGCGGGGCTGCGGCCGGACGGCTCGGGGCGGGTGTTCTGCCCGTTCGGGTACGCGGATGCGGACAGCGCCGTACGCGGGCTGCTGTCGACCCGCCTCTACGACGGCGTCGCGGACCCCGCGCTCGCGGAGAAGGAGCTGGCCGAGGCCCTTCACCCGTACGAGCGGCCCGACGGGGCCGTATGGCTGCCGAACATCTTCCGGTATGTGATCGCCCGGGTGGCCTGACCGGTCCCGGTCAGGCCGTGTCGTGGCTCTTCGCCAGGCGGGTGATTCCGGCCGCGGCGTACGCGGCCGGTTCGTCCAGGGTCTCGTTGGCGAGCAGGGCCTCGGCGAGGGAGTCCAGTTTCGGCCGGTGTTCGCGCAGGAGGTGGCAGGCCTCCACGTAGCACTCGTCGACGATCCGCCGCATCTCGTGGTCCACCGTGTCGAGGGTGGTGGGGGCGGCGGACAGGCCGTAGGGGCCGCCACCGTCGGACGGGATGGCCGTGAGCTTGCCGACGCGCTCGCTCATGCCCCAGCGGCCGACCATGCCCCGGACGATGTTGGTGACCTGTTCGAGGTCGTTCTCCGCGCCCGTGGTGATGACGTCGTAGACGACGTGCTCGGCGGCCATGCCCCCGAGCGCCCCGATGATGCGGCCGCGCA
Source organism: Streptomyces sp. ISL-94 (assembly GCF_018614075.1). GTDB lineage: Bacteria > Actinomycetota > Actinomycetes > Streptomycetales > Streptomycetaceae > Streptomyces. Next base: position 91,799 of record NZ_JAGGOZ010000016.1, read on the forward strand.
GGTACTGCTCGGTGTACGCGTACCGGTCGGCGTCCGGGGTCGAGAGGGTGACGCCGAGGGCGCGGCCGCGGGGCACGATCGTGATCTTGCGGACCGGGTCGGCGCCCGGCTGGAGCATGCCCAGGAGGGCGTGGCCGCTCTCGTGGTACGCGGTGCGGCGGCGCTCCTCCAGGGGCATGACCAGGGACCGCTCGGCGCCGAGCTGGACCTTCTCCAGGGCGTCGGACAGGTCGGACTGGGTGACCTCGTCCTGGCGGCGTTTGACGGCCAGCAGCGCGGCCTCGTTGGCCAGGTTGGCCAGTTCGGCGCCGGTCATTCCGGGGGTGGTACGGGCCACCTGGGCGAGGTCGACGCTCGGGGCGAGCGGGATGTCCCGGGTGTGGATGCGCAGGATGGCCTCGCGGCCGCCGCGGTCGGGCGGGGAGACGGTCACCGTGCGGTCGAAGCGGCCGGGCCGGGTCAGGGCGGGGTCCAGGACGTCGGCGCGGTTGGTGGCGGCGAGGACGACCACACCCTCCGAGCCGGAGAAGCCGTCCATCTCGGTGAGGATCTGGTTCAGGGTCTGTTCGCGTTCGTCGTGGCCGCCCATGGCCGCGCCGCCGCCCCGCACCCGCCCGATGGTGTCGATCTCGTCGATGAAGATGATCGCGGGGGCCACTTTGCGCGCCTCGGTGAACAGTTCGCGCACCCGTGAGGCGCCGACGCCGACGATCATCTCGATGAACTCGGAGGCGGAGGCGGAGAAGAACGGCACCCCGGCCTCGCCGGCGACCGCCCGCGCGAGCAGGGTCTTGCCGGTGCCGGGCGGGCCGGAGAGGAGCACGCCGCCGGGCATCCGGGCGCCGAGCTTGCGGTAGGCCTGCGGGTTCTTGAGGAAGTCGACGACGTCGTTGAGCTCGCCCTCGACCTCGTCGATGCCCGCCACGTCCTCGAAGGTGGTGCGCTTGGCGCCCTCCTCCAGCTCCACCGGCTTGGGCGGCGCCTTGCGGCCGAGTCCGCCGAGGCCGCCGCCCATGGCCGCGCCCATCCGGCGGGCGATGAAGACCCACAGCAGGACCAAGAGCAGCATCGGGGCGAGGGACAGCAGCAGGTTGGCCAGGAAGCTGCGCTGCTCGACCACCGGGGAGGCGGTCACGTTCACGTTCTGCTTGGTGAGGTTGGCCCAGAGGTCGTCGTCGGCGAAGGCGGGGCGCTGCGTGACGAACTTGGTGTAGTCGCCCTTGCCGCCGTCGGGCACCGGCTGCTTGGCCTTCAGCTGGCCCTGGATGGCGTCGCCCTTGGAGTAGATCTTCGAGACGTTGCCGCCGGAGACCTGCTGGCTGAACTCGGTGTACGAGATCGTCGGCTCGTCGCCCTCGTTGAAGAAGGACAGCACCAGGTTGGTGATCAGGTACACGATCAGCGCGGTGAGGATCAGCCACCGCCAGCCGCCCGGCATCCGCTTCTTCGGCGGAGTGGTGGGCGGCGCGCCCTCGGAGCGCCAGGGCGTGTCGGCCCGGTCGCGGGGCGGTACGGGGGTGGGGCTGGGCACGGGGCGCCTCCTATTGCCGTCCTCCCGGCCGACGATAAGCGACAAATCCACCCATTGCCCCGCAGAATATGGAGGGCCCCGGCCGTGAACACACGACCGGGGCCCTCCGCTGCCTGCCTGCGCGGTACTACTTCATGAACTTCTTGAACTCGTCCGGAAGGTCGAATTCCTGGCCCGGCTGGCCGCCGCCGGCCGGAAGGCCGAACGGGTTGGCGCCGGCCGCGGGCTCGATCGCCTGCGGGCCCTGCTCGCGGCGGGCCGCGGCTGCGGCCTCCTCTTCCCTGCGCTTCATCGGGTTGCCGCTCTTGCGCTTGCCCTTGGCCTGCTTGACCTGCTTCTTCTGCCGGCCGGGGCCGCCGCCCATCCCGGGGATGCCGGGCATGCCCGGCATCCCGCCGCCCTGGGCCATGCGGGACATCATCTTGCGGGCTTCGAAGAACCGCTCGACGAGCGACTTGACGGCGCTGACCTCGTTGCCGGAGCCCTTGGCGACACGGGCACGGCGCGAGCCGTTGATGATCGTCGGATCCTGGCGCTCGGCCGGGGTCATCGACTTGATGATCGCGGCCATGCGGTCCACGTCGCGCTCGTCGATGTTGTTGATCTGGTCCTTGATCTGCCCCATGCCGGGGAGCATGCCGAGGAGCTTGGAGATGGAGCCCATCTTGCGGACCTGCTCCATCTGGGCCAGGAAGTCGTCGAGCGTGAACTCCTTGGGGCCCTTGGCGAGCTTGGCCGCCATCTTCTCGGCCTCGGCCTGCGAGAAGGTCTTCTCGGCCTGCTCGATGAGGGTGAGCATGTCCCCCATGTCGAGGATCCGGCCCGCCATGCGGTCCGGGTGGAAGGCGTCGAACTCGTCGAGCTTCTCGCCGTTCGAGGCGAACATGACCTGCTTGCCGGTGACGTGCGCGATGGAGAGCGCGGCACCACCGCGGGCGTCGCCGTCGAGCTTCGACAGCACGACGCCGTCGAAGCCGACGCCGTCGCGGAAGGCCTCCGCGGTGTTGACCGCGTCCTGACCGATCATGGCGTCGACGACGAAGAGGATCTCGTCGGGGCTGACGGCGTCGCGGATGTCCGCGGCCTGCTGCATCAGCTCGGCGTCGATGCCGAGACGGCCGGCGGTGTCGACGATGACGATGTCGTACTGCTTGGTGCGCGCGTACTCGACGGAGTCCTTGGCCACCTGGACCGGGTCGCCGACGCCGTTGCCCGGCTGGGGGCCGTAGAACGCCACGCCCGCGCGGTCGGCGACGACGGAGAGCTGGTTGACGGCGTTGGGGCGCTGGAGGTCGCACGCGACGAGGAGCGGGGTGTGGCCCTGCCCCTTGAGCCAGAGGCCGAGCTTGCCCGCGAGAGTGGTCTTGCCGGCACCCTGGAGGCCGGCCAGCATGATCACGGTGGGGGCGGTCTTGGCGAAGCGCAGCCGCCGGGTCTCGCCGCCGAGGATCGTGACGAGCTCGTCGTTGACGATCTTGAGGACCTGCTGGCCGGGGTTCAGCGCCTTGCTGACCTCCTCGCCGCGGGCCCTCTCCTTGACGTTCGCGATGAAGGAGCGGACGACCGGGAGCGCGACGTCGGCCTCAAGGAGCGCGATACGGATTTCCCGGGCCGCCGAGTCGATGTCAGCCTCGGACAGCCGGCCTTTGCCGCGCAGGCCCTTGAAGGTATTCGCCAAGCGGTCGGAGAGCGTATCGAACACGGTGGTCGCGATTCCTCGGGTCGGGGGCGTGGTGGTCGTTCCCCAGGGTATCCGGCCGCGCCGCCGTCCCGCCCCTGCGGGCAGCTTTTCCCTCCCAGCCCGCCCTGCGTCCGAGGGCACGGGCGCGAAGCGCACGTACGGCGTCTGGGCGGAGCCCGCTTTCGGGAAGGGGCGGGGTGGGGGACGGCCCCGCGCGGCGGCCGCCCCCGCTACGCCAAGGCCTCCTGCACGGATCCGGCCAGAGCCGCCGCCCGCACGGGCTCCAGCGGCTTGCCCTCCAGGGTGGTCACGTACAGCGTGTCCACCGCGTTGGCACCCAGCGTCGACACGTGCGCGCTGCGCACCCGTACGCTCCCCGCCTCCAGCGCCCGCCCGATCCGGTGCAGCAACCCCACCGCGTCGGGCGCCCGCACCTCCAGGACCGTGGCCAGCGAGGAGACGTCCGGGACCACCGCGACCCGCGGCGGCGGCGGGACGACCCCCCGCCGGCGCGGGTAGGCCGCCTCGCGGTCCGCCAGCTTCGCCGGAACGTCCAGCGAGCCGTCCAGCGCCCGGATCAGGTCGGTCCGCAGCCGCGCCGCCTGCGGCAGCGAGCCGTACTCGGCCGCCACCCGCCACCGCAGCACGAGGACCTCGCCCAGCCGGTCCGGCAGTTCCATGGAGCGCAGGTCGGCGGCCCGGACCGTGAGGCGGTGCAGGGCCAGCACCCCCGCCACCGCCGGGAGGACGCCCGGCTGGTCGGGGACGGCCACGACGAGTTCCACGCCGACGGCGTCCTCCTCCTGCCGGGTGTGCAGCGCGAGCACCGGCTCCCCGGTGCGCAGGGCCTCCACGGCCAGGCGTTCCTGTTCCGTCGTCGGGATCTCCGCCTCCCCCGCCGCCGGGGCCGTGCCGCGCAGGACGGCGGCGACCCGCCCGACGAGGTCCGCGACGAGCGATCCCCGCCAGGTGCTCCACGCCGCCGGCCCGGTGGCCAGGGCGTCCGCCTCGGTCAGGGCGTGCAGGATCTCCAGCGTGCCCACCGACCCCACGGCCTCGGCGACCGAGCGGACCGTCGCCGGGTCCTCCAGGTCGCGCCGGGTCGCGGTGTCGATCAGCAGCAGGTGGTGCCGTACGAGGGTGCCCAGTACGGCGACGTCCTGCGCGTCGAAGCCGAGCCGGACCGCGACGTCCCGCGCGATCGTCTCGCCGGCCACCGAGTGGTCCCCCGGCCAGCCCTTGCCGATGTCGTGCAGGAGGGCGGCCATCAGCAGCAGGTCGGGGCGGCCGACCCGGCGGGTCAGGGCCGAGGCGCGGACGGCCGTCTCGATCAGGTGGCGGTCCACCGTCCAGGTGTGGACGGGATTGCGCTGCGGGCGGCAGCGCACCCGTTCCCAGTCGGGCAGCAGCCGGGTGATCAGGCCCTCGGCCTCCAGGGCCTCCCACACGGGCACGGTGGGCTCCCCCGCCCCCAGCAGCGTCAGCAGCTGTTCCCGGGCCTCCGCCGGCCACGGCACCGGGAGCGGTTTGGCCTGTACGGCGAGCCGGCGCAGGGCGTGCAGCGATACGGGAAGACCCGCCTGCGCGGCCGCCGCGGCGAGCCGGAGCGCGAGCACCGGATCGCGGTCGGGGCGCGCCGCCAGGGCCAGTACGGCCTCGCCGTCGGACTCCACGACCCCTTCGGCCAGCGGCGCCCGCTCGGCCGCCGGGGCGCCCCGGGTGCCCAGCAGCCCGCGCAGCCGCGGCCGGGCGGCGCGCGCCCGCAGCACGCGTCCGACCTCCCGCCAGGTCACGTCGGCGGCGTACGCGACGACCCGCGCGGCCTCGTACACCTCGCGCAGCAGCGCGTCCGCGTCGAGCAGCCCGAGCTGCGCGGCGACCTGGTCCTGCTCCTGGAGGGAGAGCCGGTCGGTGGCCCGGCCGGTCACCAGGTGCAGGGCGTCCCGCGCGTCCAGGAGCCGGCGCCGGGCGTCGGCGAGGCCCTCGCGCGGGGCGTCGGCCAGCCAGGACGCCGCCACCGCCCGCAGCGCGGTGGCGTCCCGGAGCCCGCCGCGGGCCTCCTTGAGATCGGGTTCGAGCAGGAAGCGGAGCTCCCCGGCCCGCTCGGCCCGCTCCCGGCACAGGTGGTGCAGCTGCGGGAGCCGTTTGGCGGCCTGGTTGCGCCAGTCCGCGAGCACGGAGGTCCGCAGGCCGGCCAGGAGTCCGACGTCCCCCGCGACCGGCCGGGCGTCCAGCAGCCCGAGGTGCACCTTGAGGTCCTCGGAGGCGGTCTTGCGGGCCTCGCCCGGGGTCCGTACCGAGTGGTCGAGGGCCAGGCCCAGGTCCCACACCGGGTACCAGAGGCGGTCGGCCAGCGCGCTCAGGGCTCGCGGCTCGGCCTTGCCGTCGTGCAGCAGCACCAGGTCGAGGTCGCTGCGCGGGGAGAGCTCGGCCCGCCCGTAGCCGCCGACGGCCACGAGCGCGGCGCCGCGTACGCCGGTCTCCCGGACCGCGGTCGTGAACAGCGAGTTCAGCCATGCGTCGGTCAGCCCGGCCAGGGCGGAACGCCGCGACGGCCCGGACCGCGACTCCTCCTGGAGGAGTCGCAGCCGGGCCGCGGCGTATCCGCTGGGTCCCGAGTCGGCCGTGTGGTCCGTGGTCTCTTCGACGCTCGTCACCCAGGAGCTCCCGTCAGTTAGGACCTGTCCGGTCGATCATGCCGGGCTCGCGTGCCCTGGTGCGCACGCTCGCCGTGTTGTGGCCCCGCTCGCTTGTCCGGCCCGACCGACCGGACAGGTCCTACAGCGCGTCAGCGCCGCGCTCGCCGGTGCGGACCCTGACCACCGAGTCCACGGGGACGCTCCACACCTTGCCGTCGCCGATCTTTCCGGTGGCGGCGGAGCTCACGATGACCCGGATCACCTCTTCGGCGTCGGCGTCCTCGACCAGCACCTCGATGCGGATCTTGGGTACGAGGTCCACGGTGTACTCGGCGCCGCGGTAGACCTCGGTGTGGCCGCGCTGGCGGCCGTAGCCGCTGGCCTCGGTGACCGTGAGCCCCTGGACTCCGAAGGTCTGGAGGGCTTCCTTGATCTCGTCCAGCTTGTGCGGCTTGACGATCGCGGTGATCAGCTTCATGCGTCAACCTTCTTGCTCGCGGCGGCAGCGGGGGTCGGGAGGGCGGTGCTCCGGGAGGAGGATCCGCCGCCGGCCCCGCTGAAGTCGTAGGCCGTCTCGGCGTGCTCGACCTGGTCGATGCCGGAGACCTCGTCGTCCTCGGTGACCCGCATCCCGATCGTCTTGTCGAGCAGGAAGGCGAGCAGCGCGGACGCCACGAGAGAGTAGGCGAGGACGGAGAAGACTCCGATGGCCTGCTTGCCGAGCTGCTCCAGGCCGCCGCCGTAGAAGAGGCCGGCGACGTCGGACTGGACCCCGCCGGTGGCGAAGAGGCCCACCAGCAGGGAGCCGGCGACACCGCCAACGAGGTGGACGCCGACGACGTCGAGGGAGTCGTCGTAGCCGAACTTGTACTTGAGGCCCACCGCCATGGCGCAGAGCACACCGGCGATGGCGCCGACGGCGATCGCGCCGAGCGGGCTGACCGCGCCGCCGGAGGGGGTGATGGCGACGAGGCCGGCGACCGCGCCGGAGGCGGCGCCCAGGGTGGTGAAGGAGCCGTGGCGCAGCTTCTCGTAGAGCAGCCAGGCGAGCATGGCTGCGGCGGTGGCGACCTGGGTGTTGACGAACATGACCGCGCCGACGCCGTCGTCGTTGCCGAGCCAGGAGCCCGCGTTGAAGCCGAACCAGCCGAACCAGAGCAGACCGGCGCCGAGCATCACGAGCGGGAGGCTGTGCGGGCGCATCGGGTCCTTCTTGAAGCCGACGCGCTTGCCGATGACCAGGATCACGCCGAGGGCTGCGGCGCCGGCGTTGATGTGGACGGCGGTGCCGCCCGCGAAGTCGATGACGCCGAGCTCGAAGAGCCAGCCGCCGTCGCCCCAGACCCAGTGGGCGACGGGGAAGTAGACGACGGTGACCCACAGGACGGTGAAGAGGGCCCAGGCGCTGAACTTCACCCGGTCGGCGAGGGCGCCGCTGATCAGGGCCGGGGTGATGACGGCGAACATCAGCTGGAAGACGGCGAAGACGTAGACCGGGATGGTGTAGCCGTCCCACAGCTCGGTGATGCCGATGCCGCTGAGGCCGACGTAGTCGGAGTTCCAGCCGATGAGGGAGCCGGAATCGGTGCCGAAGGCGAGGCTGAAGCCGTAGAGGACCCACAGGATCGTGACGATCCCGAGGCTGATGAAGCTCATCATCAGCATGTTGAGACTGCTCTTGACGCGGACCATGCCTCCGTAGAAGAAGGCGAGGCCCGGGGTCATCAGCATGACCAGGGCGGAGCAGATGAGCATGAACCCGGTGTTCGCGGCAGACAGCGTGGGGGCGTCTGCCGCGAGGGTCGTGATGGCTGATGCCATCGGCGTCTCCTCGTCGTCGGTACGTTCGCGTGCGGGCGATCGTGAAAACCTGAGCGGCGGTATAAGGAACTGGCCGGTTATTGGCCTTGAGATTCGCGCAGGCCGGTTTCCGGCGGCGCCGCTCGGTGTTTCGCGCCCGTGACGAAGAGGTCGTGCGTGTTACGCCTCCATGAACGAGGGTTCGTGAAAAACCGGCCGCGGCAGTACCCGGACGTCCTGGCTGGGGGAGCCTGATCGGGCTTCACGGGGTGACTGCCGCGGCCGGGGCCTTGGGGGGACGGCCGCGTGGGCCGTCAGACGGCCTCCGCGGCTTCGGGGAGGCGGGAGGCGAGGTGGTCGGTGAGCCGGACCACCTCGGCGACGTCGCCGTACTCACGGGCGGCGGTGTCGACCGTCTTGCGGAGCCGGGTGTTCACCCGTTCGGACCGAACCTTTCCCGCCACGTCGAGGGCCCGGTCGACGAGGACGGCGGCCTGCTCGGGCTCGCGCTGGAGCAGGTGGACGGTGGCCATGCCGATGAGGTTGAGGGCGTAGGAGCGCTGGTGCTCCTGGTCCTTCTCGAAGAGCTCGACGGCCCGCTCCATGACGGGTTCGGCGAGGGAGGCGTAGGTGGGGCTGCGCCCGGCGACGTAGGCCAGATCGCGGTACGAGTGGGAGTTCTCCCCGTTCAGCTCGGCCTCGGAGAAGAAGCGGATCCAGTCGGGTTCGGGCTCGCCGCCGAAGCCGACGTCGCCGAAGGTGTCCTCGGCCATCCGCACGGCCCGCTTGCAGCGGCTGGGCTGGCCCATGTTGGCGTACGCGCGGGCCTCCATCGCATACAGCATGGCCTGGGTGCGCGGGCCGGCGCAGTCGCGGCTGCCGTACTGGGCGAGGTGGATCAGTTCGAGGGCATCCTCGGGGCGGCCCAGGTGGATCATCTGGCGGCTCATGCTGGAGAGGATGTACGAGCCCAGCGGCTTGTCCCCGCCCTCCTTCGCGGCGTGCAGCGCGAGCACGAAGTATTTCTGCGCGGTGGGGTGCAGGCCGATGTCGTAGCTCATCCAGCCGGCGAGCTCGGCGAGTTCGGCGGCCACCTTGAAGAGCCGCTTCATGACCGGCGCCGGGTGGTTCTCCTGGAGCAGGTCGGTGACCTCGTGGAGCTGCCCCACGACGGCCTTGCGGCGCAGCCCGCCCCCGCACTGGGCGTCCCACTGGCGGAACATGACGGTGGTGGCGTCGAGGAGGTCGAGCTCGGGCGTGGAGAGCCGGGGCGGGCGGTGGCCGCCGAGGGCCCCCGCCAGCCCCGTCTGGCGCGGTCCCGGGTCGGCGGCCGGGACCGGGACGAGCCAGCGCTGCATGGGCTCGATGAGGGCGGGGCCGGCGGAGAGGGCGAGCGAGGTCCCGAGGAAGCCGCGGCGGGCCAGCATCAGGTCGCTGCGGGAGAACTCGCCGAGCAGTTCGACGGTCTGCGGGCCGGCCCAGGGCAGGTCGACGCCGGATACCGAGGGGGTCTGGTGGGCGGTGCGCAGGCCGAGCTGCTCGATGGCGACGACCGAGCCGAAGCGCTCCGAGAAGAGTTCGGAGAGGATCCGCGGGACGGGCTCGCGGGGCTGTTCGCCGTCGAGCCAGCGGCGCACCCGGGAGGTGTCCGTGCTGATGTGGTGGGCGCCCGTCTGACGGGCCCGGCGGTTGACCTGGCGGGCCAGCTCGCCCTTGGACCAACCGCTGCGGACGAACCACGAGGTCAGCTGTTCATTGCGCGCAGCAGAGTCGTCCATCGTTCCGCTTGCGCCGTTGCCGCTCACTGGAACGCCCCCATCCGCTCAGCCTCTTCCACACGAAACCCTGGCGCGGGCGGCGAGCGCCGCAACGGACCTTCACAGGTCCTCCACACATTGCCTCCGGCATACCCACGGGCGGGCCTGCCTTCGGGGTTCGTGCACCGAAAGTAATCCTACGATCACCCCTCCGGCGAGCCCGATTCCGGAAACGCCACCATTCGCCACCCCTTCGAATGAACAAGCCACCCGCCAGGCGCGATTCACTTGACACCGAGGTGAAACGGCTTTGGTTGGACTGGAGTGCGCTCGGGGCGCGCGCGGCGAGGAGTGCGCCGGGCCGCATCGGACGACACCCCCGCGGCGGACCGCCCGCAGCCGGGGGAACCTCCCGGCGGTGGCCGGGGGAGTCCGGCCGACGTCGTAACCACCGGCGCGTCCGACCCGTTGGAGGGGGCATGGGCATGGGCTTCACGACCGGCGGCAGCCGCGGCACCAGGGAGTTCCGTTCCGGCGTCCGGCGCCGCGGCCGGACCTCGGAGTGCACGGCGGTGGCGGAGTACACCGGGCTGTGGGGCTGGGACGTGGTCCCCGGCGCCCGCGCCGCGGCGCCCGCCCGGGACTGCTCCTGCGGGGACCCCCGGTGCGCCGCCCCCGGCGCGCATCCGCTGGACTTCGCCCCCACGGTCAAGGCCGGGGCCACCCTGGACGAGGCCACCGAGACCTGGGGCGAGTACCCCGGCGCGGCGGTGCTGCTCCCCGCCGGCCGCTCCTTCGACGTCATCGAGGTCTCGGAGGAGGCAGGGCGGCGCGCACTGGTCCGGCTGGAGCGGATGGGCCTGCCGCTCGGGCCGGTCATCGTGACCCCGGACGGCCGGGCGCAGTTCTTCGTCGCCCCGGGCGCGGCCGCCGAGCTGCCGGAGCTGCTGTACCGGATGGGCTGGGACGACGCCCACCTCGACCTGCGCGCCCTGGGGCACGGGGCCTTCGTCACGGCCCCGCCGTCCGACCGGGCCGGGCTCGGACCGGTCTGCTGGCTGCGGCCGCCCGCGCTCGACTCCGCGGGGGGTCCGCCGCAGGCGCGGCTGCTGCTGGGCACGCTCGCCTACCTGTGCCACCGCTTCCGCCGGTAGCCGCCCGCCCCGACTCCCCGCGTGCGAGTGCCCCCGTGTTCCGGACGGAACACGGGGGCACTCGCACGGATCCGTACGATCCGCGCTGTCCGGTCCGCGCTCAGTCGCCGATCAGGGCGTCCACGAACGCCTCCGGCTCGAAGGGCGCCAGGTCGTCCGCTCCCTCGCCGAGGCCGATGAGCTTGACCGGAACGCCCAGCTCGCGCTGGACGGCGATGACGATGCCGCCCTTGGCGGTGCCGTCGAGCTTGGTCAGCACGATGCCGGTGATGTCCACGACCTCCGCGAAGACACGGGCCTGGGCCAGGCCGTTCTGCCCGGTGGTGGCGTCCAGGACCAGCAGGATCTCGTCGAGCGGGCCGTGCTTCTCCACGACGCGCTTGACCTTGCCGAGCTCGTCCATGAGGCCGGTCTTGGTGTGCAGGCGGCCGGCGGTGTCGATGAGCACCACGTCGGCGCCCTCGGCGATGCCCTCCTTGACCGCGTCGTAGGCGATCGAGGCGGGGTCACCGCCCTCGGGGCCCCGGACGGTACGGGCGCCGACGCGCTCGCCCCAGGTCTGGAGCTGGTCGGCGGCGGCGGCGCGGAAGGTGTCGGCCGCGCCGAGCACGACGCTGCGGCCGTCGGCGACAAGCACGCGGGCCAGCTTGCCCGTGGTGGTGGTCTTGCCGGTGCCGTTGACGCCGACGACCATGATCACGCCGGGGGTGTCCTCGCCGCTCTCGGTCTTCACGACGCGGTCGAAGTCGGTGCCGACCAGGGTCAGCAGCTCCTCCTTCAGCAGGGCGCGCAGGTCCGCCGGGGTGCGGGTGCCGAGCACCTTGACCCGCTCGCGGAGCCGGTCGACCAGCTCCTGGGTCGGGACGACACCGACGTCGGCGACGAGGAGGGTCTCCTCGATCTCCTCCCAGGTGTCCTCGTCGAGGTGCTCCCGGGAGAGCAGCGTGAGCAGGCCCTGGCCGAGGGAGTTCTGCGACCGGGCGAGCCGGGCGCGCAGCCGGACCAGACGGCCGGCGGTGGGCTCGGGCACCTCGATCTCGGGCGCGGCCGGAACCTCGGGCTCTACCGCAGGCGCCTCGACGGGAGCCGCGGCCTTCGGGAGCGCGACCTCCTCGATCGTGCGGCGCGGCTCTTCCGCCGTCTCTACGGCGTCCTCCCCCACCTGCGGTTCGGCAGGCGGGGCAGTGATGGTCGGCGTGCTCGACGGTGCCGGGGGCGGCAGCTGCTTCTTCTTGCGGCTGCTGACCACGAGCCCGCTGATCGCGCCGACCGCGACCAGGGCGATGACTACAGCAAGGATGAGGATTTCCATAACCCGTCCAGTATGCGCGACCTGGCCCACGGCACTCCGTTGTCCAGGCGGCCCTATGCGCCTCCGCGGGCCGGACTGGTCCGCCGCTCGGCCACGTGTCGGCGGGAAGCCCTTTCAGGGCGGAGTCACAACCACCCCGGTGTCGGGCGTGGCGGCGCAGAGCGCCCAGGGGCTGTCGCAGCTCATACAGTGGGCCGCGACAGCCCCTGACTCTTGGGTCATCACACAGGCACCAAGCCTCTCCGTCGGCCTGATCCCGATCTCCGGAAAGCGCGGCGGCGCCCCCGGCAGGGCCCTGTCCCGGGCGGGGTTCGGGCAGCGCGGCAACCCGACCTACGACGGCCCCGCCCTGCCGGACACCACGCGGGCCAGTGCCTACTGGTACCGGGGCGGCTTCGCCTGGCAGGCGATGACCGCGTGGGGCCTCGCCCTCGTCGCGGGCCTGCTGTTCCCCGCGGTGGACTGGTTCGGCGGACCGCTCGCCTCCGCCTGGATGGGGCAGAACGGCCCGGGCTGGCCGGCGGGCATCCTCACCTCGGCCGCGCTGTACGCCGTACTGCCGCGCACGGCCCCGGCGGAGCCGGCCGCGGCAGAGGAGCGCGAGCTCGCCGGATCCCTGTCAAACTGACGCCACGTCAGCTAACGTCCCCCTTCGCCCGCCCCACCACCTCCGGCGAAGGGGGACTTCTCCATGCCCATCACCGTGGCCCGGTTCAATCTCGTCGACCCGAACGGCACCCCCGAATCCCTCTCCGCCCGCTACAAGGCGGCGCTGGAGATGGCCCGGTACGCGGACGACCGCGGGATCGACACCGTCCAGACCGAGGAGCACCACGGCACCGGCAACAACTGGCTGCCCTCCCCCTTCGCCTTCGCCGCCGCCGTCTTCGGCGCCACCCGCCGGATCGCCGTCACCGTCTCGGCGATCATCGGCCCGCTGTACGACCCGTTGAAGGTGGCCGAGGACATCGCCGTCCTCGACCTGCTGAGCGGCGGACGCCTGGTCACGGTCGCGGGCATCGGCTACCGGCCGGAGGAGTACGAGCAGCACGGCGTGGAGTGGGGCCGGCGCGGCAGGCTCCAGGACGAGCTCCTGGAAACCCTGCTGAAGGCGTGGACCGGCGAGCCCTTCGAGTTCCGCGGCCGGACCGTACGGGTCACCCCGCGACCCTTCACCCGGCCGCACCCGATGCTCCTGGTCGGCGGCAGCTCCGAGGCCGCCGCCCGGCGCGCGGCCCGGCTGGGGCTGCCCTTCTTCCCCAGCGCGCACCTGCCGGAGCTGGAGGCGTACTACCAGGCGAAGCTCGCGGAGTACGGCACGGAGGGCTTCTGCATGATGCCCGCGGCCCAGACCCCGCTGCTGCACATATCCGAGGACCCCGACCGCACCTGGGCCGAGCACGGCGAGCGCTTCCTGCACGAGGCGGGCATGTACGCGTCCTGGCAGTCGAAGGACATCCGCAGCGCCGTACGGTCGTCCGCGCGCTCGGTGGCGGAGCTGCGCGCGGAAGGCGTCTACCGGATCCTCACCCCGGACGAGGCGGTGGCGTACGCCCGGGGCGCCGGCGAGGCGGGGAACCTGGTGCTGCACCCGCTGTGCGGCGGGATGCCGCTGGACGAGGGCTGGCGCAGCCTGCACCTGCTGTGCGAACAGGTACTGCCCCGGCTCAAGGACTGAGCCGGGGCAGTATCGAGGAGAAGGGGTGGTGGCGGGGAGTGTTACCCCATCTCCTCCAGCGCCTTGCCCTTGGTCTCCGGCACCCACTTGAGGATGAAGGGGATCGAGAGCACGGCGAAGACCGTGTAGATGACGTACGCGCCGGACAGGTTCCAGTCCGACAGGCTCGGGAACGAGACGGTGATGACCCAGTTGGCGATCCACTGGGCCGCGGCGGCGACGCCGAGGGCCGCGGCCCGGATGCGGTTGGGGAACATCTCGCCGAGCAGCACCCAGACCACCACGCCCCAGGACAGGGCGAAGAAGAGCACGAAGCAGTGCGCGGCGATCAGCGCGACCGTGCCCTGGGTGTCGGGCATGGAGATGTTGTCGCCGGTGCCGGTCTTGTACGAGAACGCCCAGGCGCAGAGGCCGAGGGAGAGCGCCATTCCGGCCGATCCGATGAGCGCGAGCGGCTTGCGGCCGATCCGGTCGACGAAGATCATCGCGATCACCGTGCCGATGATGTTGATGATCGACGTGGTGAAGGAGTACAGGAACGAGCTGGTCGGGTCGATGCCCACGGACTGCCACAGCGAAGAGCTGTAGTAGAAGATCACGTTGATGCCGACGAGCTGCTGGAAGACGGAGAGGCCGATGCCGATCCAGACGATGGGCAGGAAGGCGAAGCGGCCGCCGAGCAGGTCCTGGAAAGTGGACTTGTGCTCGGAGCGCATGGCCAGGTCGATCTCGGCGACGCGCGCGTCCAGGTCGACCTTCGAGCCCTCGACCTCGCGCAGCACCTGCTTGGCCTGCTCGGTGCGGCCGACGGAGATCAGGAAGCGCGGGGACTCCGGGATGACGAAGGACATCAGCCCGTAGAGCACGGCGGGGACGACCATGACGCCGAGCATCCACTGCCAGGCCTCGAAGCCGGCGAGCTTGCCGCGCTGGTCGCCGTCGGCGAGGTTCAGGATGCCCCAGTTGACGAGCTGGGAGATGGCGATGCCGATGACGATGGCGGCCTGCTGGAAGGAGGCCAGGCGGCCGCGGTAGGCGGCCGGGGACACCTCGGCGATGTAGGCGGGGCCGATGACGGAGGCCATGCCGATGCCGAAGCCGCCGATCACGCGCCAGGCGGCCAGGTCCCAGAGGGCGAAGGGCAGGGCCGAGCCGATGGCGCTCGCCGTGAAGAGGACGGCGGCGATCTGCATGCAGCGGATGCGGCCGATCCGGTCGGCTATGCGGCCGGCAGTGGCGGCGCCGAAGGCGCAGCCGATCAGCGCGGCGGCGATCACCTGGGCGAGTGCCCCGGATCCGATGCCGAACCGGTCGCGGATGGCTTCGACGGCGCCGTTGATGACGGAGCTGTCGTAGCCGAAGAGGAAACCGCCCATGGCCGCGGCCGCGGTGATGAAGATGACGTGCCCGAGATGGTCGGGCTGCGCCACCCGGCCCCTGCCTGACGCGGGTGCGTTCGCTGTGCTGGTCAAGGTGCGCTCCTGGGCCCGGCGTCGACGGCGGGCGGTGTGGGGGTGTGCATCTGTGCGCGTGTTCCTCCAGTGGCGCACAGCAAACTGCTCACCACCACCTGAACGTCGGACACGCCAAAGCAGAGCTTATGACTTCACCTTCTGAAGTCAATAGGGGGAGTCAGGCCTTTGCGTCGGAGTGAAGCGAGCCACAGTGTTCACTTCCTGAAGTGAACGGGTCAGCGCAGCCGCTGGCTGATGACCTTGGAGACCCCGTCGCCCTGCATCGAGACTCCGTAGAGCGCGTCCGCGACCTCCATCGTCCGCTTCTGGTGCGTGATGACGATCAGCTGTGAGCTCTCCTGGAGCTCCTCCATGATCCTGATCAGCCGCTGCAGGTTGGTGTCGTCGAGCGCGGCCTCGACCTCGTCCATCACGTAGAACGGGCTGGGCCGCGCCTTGAAGATGGACACCAGCAGGGCCACGGCGGTGAGCGAGCGCTCGCCGCCGGAGAGCAGCGACAGCCGCTTGACCTTCTTGCCCGGCGGGCGGGCCTCGACGTCGACCCCGGTGGTCAGCATGTTGCCGGGGTCGGTGAGGACCAGCCGGCCCTCGCCGCCGGGGAACAGCCGCGAGAAGACCCCCTCGAACTCCCGGGCCGTGTCCCGGTACGCCTCGGTGAAGACCTGCTCGACGCGCTCGTCGACCTCCTTCACCACCTGAAGGAGGTCGGCGCGGGTCTTGCGCAGGTCCTCGAGCTGTTCGCTGAGGAACTGGTGGCGCTCCTCCAGCGCGGCGAACTCTTCCAGCGCCAGCGGGTTGACCTTGCCGAGCTGCTGGTAGGCGCGCTCGGCCGCCTTGAGCCGCTTCTCCTGCTGGGCGCGGACGAAGGGGCCGGGCTGGTTCCGCGGGTGCTCTGTGCCCTCGGCGTCCTGTGGCAGCTCCTCGCCCTCGGCGGGCGGGGAGGGCGGCACCGGCTGGTCGGGGCCGTACTCGGCGACGAGCCCGGCGGCCTCCATGCCGAACTCCTCCAGCGCCTTGTCCTGCACCGCCTCGATGCGCAGCCGCTTCTCGGCGCCGAGCACCTCGCCCCGGTGCACGGAGTCGGTGAGCTTGTCGAGCTCGCCCTTCAGGTCCCGGGCGCCGGTGCGGGCTTCGCCGAGCTCCCGCTCGCGCAGGCCCTTGGCGTACTCGGCCGCGGCGCGCTCCTCGTCGGCGCGGAGGAGGGAGACCTCCACGTGCGCGAGGAGCTGGCGGGCCCCGTCGGCGACGGCCCGGGCCACCTCCGCCTCATGCCGAAGCCGTGCCCGGCGCCGCTCGGCCCGGGCCCGGGCCTCCCGTTCCGCCCGGGCCCCCCGATCGAGTGAATCGGCTCGCCCGGCCAGGCCCTTGACCCGCTCCTCGTGGGTCCGGAGCTGGAGCCGGGCCTCCATCTCCGTCTGCCGGGCGTTGGCCCCGTCGGCGGCGAGCCGGTCCCGCACGGCGGTGTCCGGCTCGTCCTCTACGGGCATCTCCTCGGCGGTGGCCAGCCGTTCCGCGCACTCCTCGACGTCGGCCAGCGCCTGTTCGAGCGCGTCCTGGGCCTTGGCCGCGGCGGCGGCACTGCGCTCGGCCTCGCCGGCGGCCCCCTTCGCCTGCCCGGCGAGCCGCCCGAGCTGCTGCGCGACTCCAGCGCGGGCCTGCTCGGCGGTCCGCCGCCGCGCGGCGAGCTCCTCGACCAGGGCCGCGGCGTCCTGCCGCCGTTCCTGGGCGGCGGCCTGGGCGGCGGCCAGCTCCGCGCACTGCACGTCCAGCCGGGCCAGCTCCGCCGCGGCCTCGTCCACCGCGGCCTGCACCTCGATCAGGCTGGGCGCGCCCGCGGAGCCGCCGTGCGCGAGATGTGCCCCGAGCACGTCTCCGTCCAGGGTTACGGCGACGGCATCGGGCCGCTGCGCGACGAGGCTCTCGGCCTCGTCGAGCGTCCCGACCACGACGTGCTCCCGCAGCACCCACGCGACGGCCCGCCACACCTCGGCATCCCCCTGCACCAGCTCCGCAGCGGCCACCCCGCCTACGGCTCCGCCGCCGGGTCCCGACCCCGAACCCGGCGCCTCAATCGCCGGCGGGGCTGAATGCGCGGGGCTCCGCCCAGGGCCCTGGGGCCCAGCCACCGGCGGAGCCGTAAGTGCGGAGCTCGGCCCCGGCACCGTCCCCATCCCCATCGCCGGCGCGGCCGGGACGGGGCTCTGCCCAGGGCCGTGGGGCCCCGTCACCGGCGCGGCCGGAAGTGCGGAGCTCCGCCCCGCAGCCCGCGCCTCAAACGCCGGCGGGGCTGAAAGCGCGCGGCTCTGCCCAGGGCCGTGGGGCCCCGTCACCGGGGCCGGAAGTGCCGCGGCGCGGCCCTCCGGCGCGCCGGGGCAGCCCGGATGCTGGGACCGCAGCTCCAGCCCCGCCGGCGTTTGAGGCGCGGGTCCGGGCAGAGCCCGGTCTCGGGAAGGGGCGGGGTGGGGGAAGACTCCCTCGGCCCCGGCCGAAGCCGCCGAGTCCAGGGCTGGGTCCTGAGGGGCGGGGTCCCGCCGGCCAGACCCCGGAGCGGACACCCGGTCCGGCAGGGCAGCCGGCCCGGCGGAGCCCGGGGTCTCACCCGGGAGGGAGGCACCCGTCGCGGCAGACCCCGGAACCGACACCCGGTCCGGCAGGGCCGCCGGGCCGGCGGAGCCCGGGGTCTCACCCGGGAGGGAGGCACCCGTCGCGGCAGACCCCGGAACCGATGCCTGAGCCGGCAGGGCAGCCAGGCCGGCGGGGGCCGGGGTCTCACCCGGGAGGGTCGGCGGGTCCGCCGGGGCTGCGGCGCGGCCCGGGAAGGCAGTCGGGCCGGTAGGGGCCTCGGTCCCGCCCGGGAGGGCAGGGGTGATCAGGAGGGTCGCGCGGCCCGCGTCCGCGGTGCGGAGGTGGCGGATCGCCGCGGCCGCGAAGGCCGGGGAGGACACCGCCACCGCGTCCGCCGCCGAGCCCAGCGCAGCGGCCACGGCGACTTCGTAGCCCGGGGTCACCGACAGCCGCTCCGCCGCCGGCCCCAGCAGCCCGGCCAGCCGTTCGCGCGCCGCGAGCAGCGCCCCCGTACCGTCCTTGCGCCGCAGCCCGAGCGCCAGCGCGTCCCGGCGCGCCGAGACCGCCGCACGGGAGCGTTCCGCCGCGGTGACCGCATCCCGCGCAGCAGCCAGCCCGGCTTCCGCCGTCGCCAGCTCCGCCCGCGCGGCCTCGTGCTCCGCGTCCACCGACGGGTCGTCGAGGCCGCCGACCTCCTCCGCCAGGGCCTCGTACTCCTCCTGCGCCGCCACCGCCCGGGACTCCGCCTCGTCGCGCGCCGCGACCAGCCGGTCGATCTCCGCCTGCGCGGCGCCCGCCCGCGACCGGGCCGCGCCGAGCCGCCCCGTCAGCCGGGCCAGCCCCTCGCGCCGGTCGGCGATGGCCCGCGCCGCGTCCCGCAGCCGCCGTTCCTCCTCGGCCAGCGCCCGCTCCAGCTCCGCCCGGTGCGCGGCCGTGTCCTCCAGCGCGCGCGAGGCCGCCTCCAGGGCCGCCGTCAGTTCCGCCTCCTGCTCGCGGATCCGCGCCGCCTCCCGCTCCATTTCCTCCGGGTCCCGGCCCCGCCGCTCCTCCTCCACCGGAGCCGTCGCACTCTTGACCCGGGCGTCCGCCAGGGACGCGGTGCCCCGTACCCGCTCGGCGAGCTGCGACAGCTCGTACCAGGTCTGCTGCGCCCGCTGGAGCCGGGGCGCGAGCTCCCGTACCGCCTGCTCCAGCTCCGCCTCGCGCCGCAGCGCGCCCGCGAGCTGCGCCTCCGCCTGCTCCTTGCGCTGCTTCAGCGCGGCCTCGTCCGCGATCTCCGCGTCGAGCGCCCGCCTCAGTGTGACGAGGTCGTCGGCGAGCAACCGCAGCCGCGCGTCCCGCAGGTCCGCCTGGATCACGGCCGCCCGCCGGGCCACCGCCGCCTGCCGCCCCAGCGGCTTCAGCTGCCGCCGCAGCTCTTCGTTGAGGTCCTGCACGCGCGCGAGGTTGGCCTGCATCGCGTCCAGCTTCCGCAGCGCCTTCTCCTTGCGCTTGCGGTGCTTGAGTACACCCGCCGCCTCCTCGATGAAGGCGCGGCGCCCCATGGGGTCGGCGTGCAGTACGGAGTCCAGCTGGCCCTGTCCGACGATGACGTGCATCTCGCGGCCGATGCCGGAGTCGGAGAGCAGTTCCTGGATGTCGAGGAGGCGGCAGGTGTCCCCGTTGATCTGGTACTCGCTGCTGCCGCCGCGGAACATGATCCGGGTGATGGTGACTTCGGCGTAGTCGATGGGCAGTGCGCCGTCGGAGTTGTCGATCGTCAGCGAGACCTCGGCGCGCCCCAGCGGCGGACGCCCGGTGGTCCCGGCGAAGATGACGTCTTCCATCTTCCCGCCGCGCAGGGATTTGGCCCCCTGTTCGCCCATGACCCAGGACAGCGCGTCCACCACATTGGACTTGCCGGAGCCGTTCGGCCCCACCACACACGTGATGCCGGGTTCGAAGCGCAGGGTGGTGGCGGAAGCAAAGGATTTGAAGCCGCGCAGGGTCAGGGACTTGAGGTGCACGCCGCCGGACTCTACCTTTCAGGTTCCGTTTCGCCCATGAAGGCGCAGGGCACGACAGACGACAAAGGAATCGGCGGCAAAAGAAAGAAGGGACGCCGGAGCGTCCCTTGCAGATCATGCGAGGCTGGAGTCGTGCGACGTTATGGGATCAGGTGAGCGCAGGCTCCGCCTGGGGTACGTCGATATCGATGCTGTCCAGCAGCGAGTCTCCGTCGTGCTGAGCGGCGGCCGCGTTCAGCGCGTCATTTTCGGACTGAATCCGTACGAGCTCGGACTCGAGGTCCTGGACGCGCTGCTGAAGCCGTCGCATCTCGGCGAGGAGTCGCGGATCGGAACCGCCGACGTAACCGAGAAGCGCCTTTGCCATGATGGATGGTCCTCCACATTGAGTGACCGACCGAAGCGGTGTGGGTCGTGAGGGAATCGCACCCGCGGATGTCCGGCAGCGACTGTCAGTCACTGCGCTTACTACTGCCAGCACTGCCAAACAGCTCAGGTGCGCGGGGCTTCCAGCGTCTCACCAAAAAGTTTGACGGTCAACACGATCACGCCCCGTATCGGCGGGCGACCCGGCCCCTGCACGGGGCGTGGAGATCATCCTCACCTCCGAGCCTTCCACGGATCTGCCGTGTCGGCAATGCGTCGGCGAAGAATGCGCAGATCCGACCAGGTAAGGACGGTCCGGAGATGTGATCAGTACATGATCAGCCGATCCGTCAGCGGATGGCGAACCCGTCATAGCCACCGCGCGGTGTGCCCCAGATCTCTGTCACACCGTCCACCCGGCCGGGCGTGTCGGCCGAGCGCAGCCAGTCCAGCAGCCGGTGGCAATTCTCACGTTGACCTTCCGCCACCACCTGCACTCGCCCGTCGTCGAGATTGAGTGCGAAGCCGACCACGCCGCCGACCTCCAGGGCGTTCTCCCTGGTGAACCAGCGGAAGCCCACTCCCTGTACACGGCCGCGCACCCACGCGGTCATGCGGACATCTTCATTCATGCGTGAACGCTAACCGGGCAAACACTTTCGGGGCACATCGCCCCCTGGGGCCATGGCGTACAGTCGCGCACCAATGAACTCACCCGTTTGGGTGAGTAAGGGACGATCTTGACCTGGTAAGGAAGGCATGACGCCGATGGGACGCCACCGACTCCCCGCCCCGCCGCGCCGCGACGGCAAGCGCGGCACCGCCGTGCGCAACGGCCTGCTGGGTGTCTCGGCGGCCGTGGCCCTGGGCACGGCGGCGGTCACGACCGGCGTGGTGCCGGTCGGCCAGTCCTTCCCCTATGTGGGGGTCAGCGGTACCGGTTCCGCGGGCGGCGCGCAGGCGAAGGCGAAGCCCTCGGCGAGCCCCGACAACACGACGGAGCAGCAGGGCGGCCTCGCCAGCCTGTCCGGCCGCACCTCCGCCGGCACCGGCGCCTCCCCCTCCGGCACCCCGTCCGCCTCCCCGTCGCCCTCGGCCTCGCCGAGCCCGTCCGCGTCGCCCTCGCCGAGCGCCTCCCCCTCGGCCGCGCCCTCCACGAAGGCCCCGCAGAAGGCGCCCGCCCCGGCGCCCTCGAAGCCGGCGACCAAGGCCCCGGCTCCGGCACCGGCGCCGGTCACCCCGCCGGCCTCGGACGGGCACTCGGCCGAGGAAGCCGCCGTACTGGCCCTGGTGAACCAGGAGCGCGCCCAGGCCGGCTGCGGTCCGGTCCGGGCCAACCCGCCGCTGGCGGCGCTGGCCGGGGCCTTCAGCAAGGACATGGCCGTCCGCGGCTTCTTCGACCACACCGACCCCGACGGGAACACCCCCTGGGACCGCGCCACCAAGGCGGGGATCTCGGGCATGGGCGGCGAGAACATAGCCCGCGGCCAGGGCGACGCCACGGCCGTGATGAAGGCCTGGATGAACAGCCCGGGCCACAAGGCGAACATCCTGAACTGCGAGTTCCGCACGCTGGGCGTCGGCGCCTACTTCGCCGCCGGCGGCCCCTGGTGGACGCAGGACTTCGGCTTCTAGCCCGCGCCTGCCACTCCCGCTGCCCTCGCTACCGGCGCAACGGCGACTAGACCGCCGCGAGTGCGGCGCGGCCCGCGACCACGACCCGGGTGTGCTCGGCCACCCGGCGGCCGAGGTGCTCGGCGGTCGCGATGTCGGCCTTGTGGACGGCGTCCACACCCCCGTCGGAGTTGGTCTGGGCCGCCGCGCCGGCGAAGACGCCGAGGCGGTTGAGGTCGTTCTCCGAGGCGGTGCTGGCGTTCCAGCCCGGCTTCAGGCCCAGGTTCACCCAGCTCATGCCGTGCTGCGCGGCCAGGATCTGGAAGAACTGGAGCGTGTGCAGCTTGTCGCCGCTCTTGGAGGCGGAGTTGGTGAAGCCGGCGGCCACCTTGTCCTGCCAGGCGTCGCCGAACCAGCGCTTCGAGGTGGCCTCGGCGAAGACGTGGAAGGCGCCGGAGGCGGTGCCCATGTAGGTCGGGGAGCCGAAGACGATCGCGTCGGACGCGTCGAGCAGCTCCCACTGCGCGTCGTCGATCTCGTCGACCTTGATCAGGTGGACGGTGGCGCCGCCCTCGGCGGCACCGGCCCGGACGGCCTCGGCGATGACGGCGGTGTGGCCGTAGCCGGAGTGGTAGGCAATCGAGACGACGGGGGTGTGCGTGGTACCGGACAAGGCGGGTCTCCTCGGTAAGTCTCGCCGCACCACCGGGCGGGGGGCGACGGGAGAAGACAATCACTAACTTTTAGAAAGCGCAATCCCTCAGTTAGCGCTACCCGGGGGTACGCTTGCTTCATGGAGACACCAGCCATCTGTACCGAGGCCGAACAGGCCGCCGGATCCGATCTCCCGTTCGACGCCTTCGCGCGCGCCTGCCCCTCCCGGGAGACCCTGGAGCACGTCACCGGCCGCTGGGGCAGCCTCACCGTGGGCGCGCTGCGCGAGGGCCCGTGCCGCTTCAACGAGCTGCGCCGACGGGTGGAGGGCGTGAGCGAGAAGATGCTCTCCCAGACCCTGCACGCGCTGGAGCGCGACGGCATCGTCAACCGCGAGGCGCAGCCCACGAACCCGCCCCGCGTCGACTACGAACTGACCCCGCTCGGCGTCGAGGTCGCGAACCGGCTGCTCGCGCTCATCCACTTCCTGGAGGGGAGCATGCCGCAGGTGCTGACCGCCCGTGCGTCCTACGACGAGACGCGCGGCGGCCGCTGACAGCGCGGGCAGAAGTAGCTCGACCTGTTCATCCACGGGCGGCGCCGCATCGGCGTACCGCAGCGCCGGCAGGGCTCGTCCTCCCGCCCGTAGGCGTCGAGCGAGCGGTCGAAGTAGCCGGACTCGCCGTTCACGTTGACGTAGAGGCTGTCGAAGCTGGTGCCCCCGACATCGAGGGCCGCGTTCATGACGTCGCGCACATGCCCGAGGAGTTCCGCGCTCCGGGGGCGCGTGAGGGTGAGGGTGGGGCGCTCGTAGTGCAGTCTGGCGCGCCACAGCGCCTCGTCCGCGTAGATGTTGCCGACCCCGCTGATCAGCGACTGGTCCAGCAGCGCCCGCTTGACGGTGGTCCGCTTGGCACGCAGCGCGAGGTGGTAGGCCCCCTCGTCGAACAGCGGGTCCAGGGGATCGCGCGCGATGTGCGCGATGACGTCGGGCAGCCCGTCGCGCGTGTTCTCGTGCAGGGAGAGCCCGCCGAAGGTCCGCTGGTCCACGAAGCGCAGCTCGGTCCCGGCGTCGTCGTCGAACCGCACCCGGATCCGCAGGTGCTTCTCGTCCGGGGCGTCCTCGGGCTGTACGAGCAGCTGCCCGCTCATCCCCAGATGCCCCAGCACGGACAGGTCCCGCCCCTCCAGGGGCAGCCACAGGTACTTCCCCCGCCGCTGCGGCACCCCGATCGTCTGCCCGCCGAGCCGCGCCGCGAAGTCGGCCCCGCCGGCCGGATGGCGACGTACCGCCCGCGGGTGCAGGACCTCGACGGACTCGACGGTCCGCCCGGCCACCCAGCGCTCCAAGCCCCGCCGCACCACTTCGACTTCGGGCAGCTCTGGCACGTGTTCCTCCGGGTGGGACGTGGGGCGGACAGGAAAACCCCGCCGCACCGGGGTGCGACGGGGTCACTGTAAAAGAAAGCGGTCAGGCGTCCGGCGCCGGGTCGGCGGACTTCGGCGCCCCGCCGTCCGCGGCGGCACGGATCCCGCGCCAGGCGGACTCCGCAGCCTGCTGTTCCGCTTCCTTCTTGCTGCGGCCGGTGCCGGTGCCGTACGAGACACCACCGACGCGAGCGGCAGCTGTGAAGGTCTTCTCGTGGTCCGGGCCGGTCTCGGTGACCAGGTATTCCGGTACGCCAAGGCCTTCGGCCGCCGTGAGCTCCTGGAGACTGGTCTTCCAGTCCAGGCCGGCCCCGAGGTTGGAGGACTTCTCGATGAGCGGGTCGAAGAGCCGGTGAACCAGCTCCGAGGCCGCGTCGAGGCCCTGGTCGATGTAGACCGCGCCGATCACCGCTTCAAGGGTGTCGGCGAGGATGGAGGCCTTGTCCCGGCCACCCGTGCCCTCTTCGCCCCGGCCGAGCCGGATGAAGGAGCCGAGTTCGAGGCCGCGCCCGACCTCCGCAAGTGCGCGCGAGTTGACCACCGCGGCCCGAAGCTTGGCCAGCTGGCCTTCGGGGAGATCGGGGTGGGTCGTGTACAGCGTGTCCGTGACCACCAGGCCCAGCACGGAGTCCCCGAGGAACTCCAGCCGCTCGTTGGTGGGCAGACCGCCGTTCTCGTACGCGTACGAGCGGTGGGTCAGAGCACGCACCAGAAGGGCGGACTCGAGTCGATACCCGAGCCGCCCTTCCAGAAGCGTGTGGGACGAGGCCGCGTTGTTACTGTCTGCCTGCTTCTCAGCGTTGGACAGCTCAGACATTGCGCCTCTCACCAGCCGCTCAGACCTCGAGGACCTGGCGCTTGTTGTAGGTGCCGCAGCTCGGGCACGCAATGTGCTGGAGCTTCGGCTCCTGGCAACGCTCGCACGAAACCAGGGTGGGGACCGCAGCCTTCCACTGCGACCGGCGGTGGCGCGTGTTGCTGCGCGACATCTTCCGCTTCGGAACAGCCACGGCTACTTCTCCTGCTTCTCGGCGGCGCCCTGAACTCCGTCAGAGGCAGTGCCGCTCATGTTGTCCTTCTCGCCGTCCTGATCGGTCACGACGAGTCCTTGCAATGCCGCCCAACGGATGTCGACGGCGTCATGGTGGTGGTCCGGGTCGTCGTTCAGGCTGAGCCCGCAATCGGGGCACAGTCCGAGACAGTCCTCCCGGCACACCGGCTGCAGCGGCAGTGCGAGCACCACCACGTCGCGCAGCACGGGTTCGAGGTCGAACAAACCGTCCTCGAGGAAGAGCGTGTCCTCGTCGTCCTCGGCGTCGTCGGCCGGTTCCGCCTTGGAGCGGCTCCGGTCGTCGGCGTCAGGGTACGAGAACATCTCCTGGAAGTCCGCCTTGAGCTCGCGCTCGACGGCCTCCAGACACCTTACGCACTCCCCTACGGCCGATGCACGGGCGGTGCCTGTGACAAGCACCCCTTCCATGACCGACTCCAAGCGGAGCTTGAGCTTCAGCGGGGTGCCTTCCGGTACCCCGATGACGCCGGCGAGACCGAGGTCCGCCGGTGCCGCGATCTCACGGGACAGCCGCTGCATGGCACCAGGACGCCGACCCAGCTCGTGCGTGTCGAACACGAGGGGGTTGTGGTGGTCGAGGCGGGTATTCAGGGCCGTTCCTGCTTTCACAGTTCGCTGAAGATCAAATGTTCCGCCGCTTGCGGGCAGCATGGATCGCGGTGCATACGCGCGACCGAAGAGCCAGGATACCCGGCGCTTCGCCCTGAGCCCAATCCGGCCCTAGCGCCCCTGTTCGTACTGGCGCAGCTGGTCCAGATTGATCATGCTCGTGTCGAAGAAGCTGGTCTCGTCGAGCGAGGGCTGCGAGGCCTGGGCCTGGGCTTGGGCCTGCGGCTCCTGGTACGCCGCGTAGGGGTCAGGCTGCTGCTGGTACCCGGCATACGGGTCGGGCTGCTGCGCATCGTAATGCGCGGCGTAAGCCGCTCCGGTGGAGCCGCCGCTTGCGGCGGGGTACGGGTCCTGGTGGCCCTGGTAGGCGTAGCCGTCGTGCTGCTGCGGCTGCTGGGCCTGCTGGTAGCCGTACGTGTCGTACACCGGCTCCGGCTGAGCCGGGATCGGCGCCTGCGCCTGCACCGGCTGCTGGGGTTCGGCGAGGCCCGCCAGGAAGTCCGCGTCGCTCGCCGAGCGGGAGGGCTGCCCGGCCGCCGCGTCCTGGGCGGCCATGTGCGCGCCGAGGTCGTCCGTCGGCACCCGGCCCAGCAGCTTCTGCCGGCCGCGCCCGACAGCCTCCAAGGTCTTGGAGAGCACCGCCTCGAAGGTCGCCAGCTTGGTGTCCACGTACGCGTCCGCCTGCTGCCGCTGCGTCTCGGGGTCGTGGCTGCGCTCGGGCGCCTCCATGTAATCGGGGTCCCCGTAACCCTGATCGTCCGGCCCCGGGCCGCGGCCCAGCAGCTTCTCGCGGCCCCGGTCCACCGAGCCGATGGTCTTGGTGAGCACGACCTCGAAGTTCGCGAGCTTGCTGTCGACGTAGTCGTCGGCCTCGGCCCGGATCTCCTCCGCCTCCCGGCGGGCCTCCTCCAGGATCCGGTCCGCCTCGGCCTGGGAGCGCCGCGCGATCTCGGTGTCGGAGATGAGCGAACCGCGCTGGTTGTGGGCGGACTCGATGATCCGCTCCGCTTCCCGGCGGGCCTCCTCGACCATCTGCTCCCGGCCGCCGATGAGCTCCTGCGCCTGCGCGAGGGAGCCGGGGAGCGCCTGGCGCACCTCTTCGAGCCGGTCGAGCAGCTCGGCGCGGTTGATCACGCAGGAGGACGACATGGGCATGGACCGGGCGCCGCCGACGGCCGCGACGATCTCGTCGAGCTTCTTCTGTACGTCCATGGGGGCTCGCACTCTCTCGGCTCTCGGCCTCGGGCGGTTCCCGAGTCGGTCGGGACGACTGTAAGGCCACCGGGAGGGCCCCCGACACTGCCTGACGGCTCGTCAGCTCCTCAGCGGTTGCGCAGCCGCTCCATCAGCGCCGTGTGCACGTGCGCCGGCAGCAGGTGGGCGACGTCGCCGCCCCAGGCCGCGACCTCCTTGACCAGCGAGGAGGACAGGAAGCTGTAGGTGGGGTTGGTCGGCACGAAGAGCGTCTCGACACCCGACAGCCCCATGTTCATCTGGGCCATCTGGAGCTCGTAGTCGAAGTCGCTGACGGCGCGCAGGCCCTTGACGATGGCCGGGATGTCCCGCTGCTTGCAGAAGTCGACGAGCAGGCCGTGGAAGGACTCGACCTCGACGTTCCCGTAGTCGGCCACCGCCTCACGGATCAGCTCGATCCGCTCCTCGACGGTGAACAGCCCCTGCTTGGACTGGTTGATCATCACGGCGACGTGGACGACGTCGTAGAGCCTGGAGGCGCGTCCGATGATGTCGAGGTGTCCGTTGGTGATGGGATCGAAGGATCCCGGACAGACGGCGCGGCGCACGTGAGCTCCCTCGTTCATGAGTCTTCGCTGGTGGAGGCGGCGCGACCGTACCAAAGAGTGCCTTCGCCGTACTTCCGGGACCGGAGCTGCTCGAATCCGTCGGGCCACGGGAAGGCTCCGCTCCTGGTGCTGCGTTCCACGGTGACGAGCGCTTCGTCCGTGAGCCAGCCATTGGACCGGAGTGTGAGGAGGATCTCCCGAAGATCGTCGTGGCCGACGGCGTAGGGAGGGTCCAGGAAGACGATGTCGTACGGGTCCCCGCTCGCGGCGCCCGCGACGATCTGCTCGGCCTTGCCCGACCGGAACTCCGCGCCGGGCAGGCCCACCGACTTGATGTTGTCGCGGATGGACTTGGCGGCCTTGGGGTCGGTCTCGACCAGCAGCGCGTGCGCCGCGCCCCGGGAGAGGGACTCCAGCCCGACGGCGCCGGAGCCCGCGTAGAGGTCGAGGACCCGGGCGCCCTCGACGCCGTGCAGGGACTCCCAGGTGGAGAAGAGGCCTTCGCGCATCCGGTCCGAGGTCGGGCGGGTGCCGGTGCCGGGGGGCACGGCAAGCCGTCGCCCGCCGGCGCTGCCGGCGATCACGCGGGTCATCTGGGGTCCTTCTGTACGGCGGTCTGGGAGTGCCGCGGCGGCGCCGCGGCACTCCCACGATAGGTCGTGCCGCTCAGCCCTTGTCCAGGTACTGCTCGCGCTCGGTGTCCAGCAGGGCGTCCAGGGCGGTCCGCAGGCCGGGGAGCCGCTCCAGTTCGGGGTCGGCGGCGACGACGCGGGTGGCCTCCTCCCGGGCCTGGGCGATGACCTCCTCGTCCTCGATGACGGCCAGCATCCGCAGGCTGGAGCGGACGCCCGACTGGGCCTGGCCCAGCACGTCGCCCTCGCGGCGCTGTTCCAGGTCGATCCGGGAGAGCTCGAAGCCGTCGAGGGTGGCGGCGACCGCGGCCAGCCGGGCCCGGGCGGGGCTCGCCTCGTGCATCTCGCTGACCAGCAGGCACAGGCCGGGCGCGGAGCCGCGGCCGACGCGGCCGCGCAGCTGGTGGAGCTGGGAGACGCCGAACCGGTCCGCGTCCATGATCACCATGACGGTGGAGTTGGGGACGTTCACCCCGACCTCGATGACCGTGGTGGCGACCAGCACCTTGACGTCTCCGGCGGCGAAGCGGCGCATGACGTCGTCCTTGTCGGCGGGGTCCATCCGCCCGTGCAGCACCTCGACGCTCAGCCCGGCGAGCGGGCCGCGCGTGAGCTGCTCGGCGATCTCCAGGACGGCCAGGGGCGGCCGCTTCTCCGCCTCGTCCTCGGCGGAGGCCTTCTTCTTCTTGGGCTCGTCCTCCGCATCGCCGATGCGCGGGCAGACCACGTACGCCTGGTGGCCGTTCTCCACTTCCTCGCGGACCCGCTCCCAGGCCCTCGTGAGGAAGTGCGGCTTGTCCTTGGCGGGCACGACGTGGGTGGCGATCGGCGAGCGCCCGGCGGGCAGCTGGTCGAGGACCGAGGTCTCCAGGTCGCCGAAGACGGTCATCGCGACGGTGCGGGGGATCGGCGTCGCAGTCATGACCAGCAGGTGCGGCGGCTGTTTGCCCTTCGACCGGAGCGCGTCGCGCTGCTCGACGCCGAAGCGGTGCTGTTCGTCGACGACGACCAGGCCGAGGTCGTGGAACTGCACCTTGTCCTCGATCAGCGCGTGCGTGCCGATGACGATCCCGGCCTCCCCGGTGACCAGGTCGAGCAGCGCCTGCCGCCGCGCGGGCATCCCCATCGACCCGGTGAGCAGCACCACCTTGGTGCCCTGGTCGGATCCGCCGAGCATGCCTCCCTCGGCCAGCTCGCCCATCATCTCGGTGATGGACCGGTGGTGCTGCTGCGCGAGCACCTCGGTGGGCGCGAGCATCGCGGCCTGACCGCCGGAGTCGACGACGGCGAGCATGGCCCGCAGAGCCACCATTGTCTTTCCTGAGCCGACCTCTCCCTGGAGGAGGCGGTGCATGGGGTGTTCGCCGGCCAGGTCGTCGAAGATCTCCTTCGAGACGGTCTGCTGGCCTTCGGTGAGCGTGAAGGGGAGTTTGGCGTCGAAGGAGTCGAGCAGGCCGCCGGGGGCGGGGCGGCGGGGGACGGCCGGCAGCTGGGAGTCGGCGTGGCGGCGGCGGGCCAGGGCGACCTGGAGGACGAAGGCCTCGTCCCACTTCAGGCGTTGGCGGGCGTCCTCGATGTCGGCTTTGGTGCCCGGCCGGTGGATCTTCAGCAGGGCCTCGGGGAGCGGGATCAGCCCGCGGCCCTCGCGCAGGGCGGGCGGCAGCGGGTCCACGGCCTCCTGGGCGCTGGGCAGCACCGCGTCCACGCACTTGGCGATCTTCCAGGACTCCAGCTTCGCGCAGGCCGGGTAGATCGGGATGAGCTGGCCGGCGAAGGCGGTGGCGGCGTCCCGGTCGGAGGCGTCCGCCCCGAGCGGCTCGTACGCGGGGTGCGCGAGCTGGAGCTTGTGGTTGAACTTCGAGACCTTGCCGGCGAACATCGCGCGGCTGCCGGGCAGCAGGTCCTTGTGCGGCTTGTGGACGCCGGCGCCGAAGAAGACCAGCTGGAGCCGGCCGCTGCCGTCGGTGATCGTCACTTCGAGGCGTTTCCCGCGGCCCCCGTTGAAGGTGAGGATGCGGGCGTCGGCGACCTGCGCGACGACGGTCACGTGCTCGTCGATCTGGTCGGCGAGCTCGGCCAGCGAGGTCAGCTCCCCGCGCCCGGCGTACCGCCGGGGGTAGTGGTGGAGCAGGTCCAGGGCCGTGTGCAGGCCGAGCTGTTCGGCCAGCACCTTGGCGGTGGCGGGGCCGAGCGTCTTCTTGAGGTCTTCGTCGAGCGCGGGCACGTGTTCATTGCACACCATGCCGCTGACAAGGCCCGCCTTCGACCCCGAACCGACCCCTATTCGACGCCGATGAGGAGCGGCGCCGAGTACCGGCCGCCCCGGTAGGTGACGGTGTCCACGGCCAGGTGGCCGTGCTGTACGTACGCCTCCAGGCGCTCGGCGAGGGCGTCCGGCACCTCGGGTCCCAGGACGAGGGTGACGAGTTCGCCGCCGGAGCCCAGCATCCGTTCCAGGACGGCCTCGGCGGTCTCGGTGAGGCCCGAGCCGATGACGGCGACGTCCCCGTCGATGAGGCCGAGCACGTCGCCCGCCTGGCAGATGCCGGCCGAGGTGAAGGACTGCCGTTCGGCGACGGCCAGCTCCCCGTAGCGGGTGGCGCCGGCCGCGGCCGTCATGGCGACCACGTCCTCGTCGAAGCTGCCCTCCGGGTCGTGCACGGCGAGGGCGGCCAGGCCCTGGACCGCCGAGCGGGTGGGGATCACGGCCACCCGCACGCCGTCGGCGCGGGCCTGTTCGGCCGCAGCGGCCGCGGTCGCGCGCAGCTCGGCGCCGCCGGGCAGGAGCACGACCTCGCGGGCGTGCGCGCGCCGGATGGCCTCGACCAGCTCGGAGACGGCCGGGACCTCCCCGGGAGGTGCGAGCACGGTGGTCGCGCCCGCCTCCCCGCACAGCCCGGCCAGCCCCTCGCCGGGGACCACCGCGACGACGGCCCGCTGGACGCGCTCGCCGCGCGCCCGGCGCCGCTCGTCGCCGAAGTGCGTGATGCGTATCCGGTACGGCCGTCCGGCGACGACCCCGGCCTCCACGGCCGCGCCGGGGTCGTCAACGTGGACGTGGACGTTCCACAGCCCCTCGCCGCCGACCACGACCAGGGAGTCGCCGAGCCCGTCGAGCCGCGCGCGCAGCTCCCCGACCGCCTCCTCGGAGGCCTCCAGCAGGTAGACCACCTCGTACGCCGGCCCGTCGTCGGCCTGCTCGCACGGGTCCGGCGGCCGCGGCACGGACACGGCCCGGCCGGGCACCGGCTCGGCGGCCGGCTCCTCGCCGGACAGCGCCTGCCACAGGGCCCCGAGTACGGCGACCAGCCCGCAGCCCCCGGCGTCGACCACCCCGGCACGGCTCAGCGCGGCCAGCTGCCCGGGGGTCTCTGCCAGGGCGGCGCGGGCCGCGTCGTAGGCGGCGCGGGCCACGTCGGCGGCGGTCCCGGCGGCGTCCTGCGCCGCCTCGGCGGCCCGGGCGGCGGCCGCGGCGACGGTGAGCATGGTGCCCTCCACCGGGTGCGCGACGGCCTGGTAGGCCTCCTGGGCGGCCCGGGTCAGCGCCCGGGCCAGCAGCGGGCCGGGCTGCCGCTCCCCGGGCTCTTCGCCGAGTACGTCGGCCACGCCCCGCAGCAGCTGCGCCAGGATCGTCCCGGAGTTCCCCCGGGCCCCTATGAGCGCGCCGTGCGCGTAGGCCCGTACGGCCTGGGCCAGGGAGGTCCCCGGTGTGGCGTCCGTCATGCCGGGGGCCGGCCGCGCGAAGACCTCGCCGAGGGCCCGGTCGGCCGCTTCGGCGGTGAGGTAGAGGTTGGTGCCGGTGTCCGCGTCGGCCACCGGGTAGACGTTGATCGCGTCGATGTCCTCGCGGGCCCGGCCCAGTGCGGCCACGGCCAGCGAGCTCCAGGTGCGCACCGCTTCGGCGTCGAGGGGGTGCGGCGCAGGCTCGTACGGCACCGGGCGTTCCTCCTTGTGCGGGCCGGGGTTCACCGCAGGGTAACCAAGGACTGCCCGGGCGTCCGGACCTCGGGTCGGGGGCGGCGGCGGTCATGGTAGTTTTCTTGGACGGACGCAGTCGTTGTATGCTGCTCCGGTTGCCCGATGAGAGTCGGGCCATTCCCCCGGCAAACCACTTCAGATCTCTGATCCGGTGCGCCGGATTTCACTGTAAGTGCATCTGAAGTCTTTGGAGTGACCTGTGGCTGCCAACTGCGACGTTTGCGCCAAGGGGCCGAGCTTCGGCAACAGCATCTCCCACTCGCACCGCCGCACCTCGCGTCGCTGGAACCCGAACATCCAGCGCGTTCGTGCCGTGGTCAATGGGACGCCGAAGCGCCTCAACGCCTGCACCTCGTGCATCAAGGCCGGCAAGGTCTCGCGCTGACGCCTCACGTCGTAGCGCAGCCCTTTCCGGTTGCCAAAAGGAAGGCCGGTTCACCTCTGGTGAACCGGCCTTCTGCCTTTCCCGGACCGGGTGGGGCTCAGCGCCACTGCCAGGCGTGATCCACCGGGCCGATGCCCCCGCCGAGCGCGAAGCCGGCGGCGATGGCGCCCGTGACGTACTCCTTGGCGGCCGTGACCGCCTCCGGGACGGGCAGACCCTTCGCCAGGCCCGCCGCGATCGCGCTCGCCAGGGTGCAGCCCGTGCCGTGGGTGTGCCGGTTGTCGTGGCGGGGGGCCCGCAGCCAGCGTTCGTCGGTTCCGTCGGTCAGCAGGTCCACGGCCTCGCCGCCGTTCGCCGCCAGGTGTCCGCCCTTGATCAGCGCCCACCGGGGCCCATGGCCGAGGATCGCGTCGGCGGCCCGCCGCATGTCGTCCTCGCTCTCCACGACCACGCCCGTGAGCTGCGCCACCTCGTCCAGGTTGGGCGTGGCCACGGTGGCCCTCGGCAGCAGCTCGGCGCGTACGGCGTCCAGCGCCGAGGCGGCCAGCAGCGCGTCCCCGTGCTTGGAGACCCCGACGGGGTCCACGACGGCCGGGGCGGGGGTGGCGGCGAGCAGCGCCGCCACCGTCTCCACCAGTACGGCCGAGGAGAGCATCCCGGTCTTCACGGCCTGGACGCCGATGTCGTCCACGACGGCCCGGTACTGGGCCGTGACGGCCTCGGCGGGCAGCTCCCAGGCTCCCCGTACCCCGAGGGAGTTCTGCGCGGTCACGGCGGTCACCACGCTCATCCCGTGCACGCCGAGCGCGAGCATGGTCTTGAGGTCGGCCTGGATGCCCGCGCCGCCGCCGGAGTCGGATCCGGCGACGGTCAGGCAGAGCGGCGGGGCGCCGGTCATCGTGCTCATGACGGGGTGTCCTCCGCGGCCGGGTCGGCCCCGAAGTGGTCCCAGCCGCCGGTGCTGGTCCAGGGTGCGCCGTCGACGGTCACCTGGGGCAGCGCGGAGCGGTTCAGGACCTCGCCGATGACCTTCCAGCGGGCCGGGAGCTTCACGTCGGGCGGGAAGGTGGCCACGATCGCGTGGTCCTCTCCCCCGGTGAGCACCCACTGGAGCGGGT
This sequence comes from Streptomyces sp. ISL-94, assembly GCF_018614075.1. GTDB lineage: Bacteria > Actinomycetota > Actinomycetes > Streptomycetales > Streptomycetaceae > Streptomyces. The sequence continues at coordinate 125,055 of NZ_JAGGOZ010000016.1, forward strand.
CCACGCCCACGGCCTGCCCGATGTCGTGCATCTGGGTGGGGATGTCGACGGCCGCCGAGCGCAGGTCGATCCGTACCTTGCTGGCCTCGGCGATGTGCCCGAGGTCGGCGATCAGGCCGTCGCTGACGTCGGTCATGGCGGTGGCGCCGAGGCCGGCGGCGGCGGGGCCCGCGTGGTACGGCGGCTCGGGACGCCGGTGCGCCTCCACGAAGGCCCGCGGGGAGCGGAAGCCGCGCGAGAGCACGGCGTAGCCGGCGGCGGACCAGCCGAGCCAGCCGGTGACGGCGACGACGTCGCCGGGCTGGGCTCCAGAGCGCAGCACGGGCTCGTGGTTGCGCAGGTCGCCGAGGGCGGTGATGGCGACGGTGATGGTGTCGCCGCGGACGACGTCCCCGCCGACCACGGCCGCGCCGGCGACCTGGCACTCGTCGCGGATCCCGTCCATCAGCTCGGTGGGCCAGGTGACCGGCAGTTCGGCCGGGACGACGAGGCCGAGGAGCAGCGCGGTCGGCACCGCGCCCATGGCGGCGATGTCGGCGAGGTTCTGCGCGGCGGCCTTGCGGCCGACGTCGTAGGCCGTGGACCAGTCGCGCCGGAAGTGCCTGCCTTCCAGCAGGATGTCGGTGCTCGCCACGACCCGCCGGTCGGGGGCCGACACCACCGCGGCGTCGTCGCCCGGTCCGAGGCGGACCGCCGGGGTGGTGGTGAGCCGTGAGGTGAGCTCCCTGATGAGCCCGAACTCCCCCAGCTCGCCCACAGTGCCCTTCATCGCTGTGCCCCTTCTTGCCCAGTCCGCTTGCGGTCGCGAGCCGTCACAGCTCTGGGTACCGTCAACAGATACGTCAACTTGTGCTCTTCGTACGCCCCGCCGTGCGTGGCGCCGGGCTCCCGGGTCTCCCCGTGGCGCGCGGCGACGCGGTACCGTGGCGTCCCTTCTTCCCCCGGCCCTTTCGATTGTGTGGGGCCCACCCGAAGGTTAGGGGAAATGACCCTCGTGGCCGCCCTGGAGGTTCCGTGGTACAGGCGTACATCCTTATCCAGACCGAAGTGGGCAAGGCGTCGTTCGTCGCCGAGTCCATCGGCCAGATCCCGGGGGTGATCCAGGCCGAGGACGTGACGGGCCCGTACGACGTGATCGTGCGCGCCCAGGCCGACACCGTGGACGATCTCGGCCGCCTGGTCGTCGCCAAGGTCCAGCAGGTGGAGGGGATCACCCGCACCCTGACCTGCCCGGTGGTCCATCTGTAGCCCCCGTCTACTCTTGGCCGGTGATGTCCCTCCACCGCCGGCCCGTCCGTCTGCCCGCCCTACTGGCCCTGCTGGCCCTTGCGGGCTGTGCCCCGGGTGATTCCGAGGCCCGGGTGGACCCGCCGCCCACGCCGCCCGCCGACGTCGCGGGGTTCTGTGCAGCGCTGCACAAGGAGCTCCCGGAGAAGGTCGGCGGCCTGGCGCGGACCGAGACCGCACCGGAGTCCGATCTGACCGCCGCTTGGGGCGGCTCGGCGATCGTACTGCGGTGCGGTATCCCCAAGCCCCACGCGATGACGGATCCGAAGCAGGACGGCGTCCACGTCAACGGGGTGGCCTGGCTGCTGGAGAAGCGCGAAAACGGCGGGTTCCGGTTCACCACCGGGATGCGGCTGGCGTACACGGAGGTCCGGGTCGACAAGGAGCATGCCACGGATGCGGGGATGCTGGTCGGCCTGTCCACGGCGATCGCCGCGACCGTGCCCGAGGGCATCTCCTCCTACTGAGCCTCCTGCCGAACCCCCCGCCGGACCTCCCGCCGAGCGCACCGCCGCCCGCCGGCCATGCCTTTCAGGGCGGGCCGGCGGGCGGTCGGCTGTACGGGGCCGGGCGGCTACCGCAGCCCGGTGGAGCGGCGCAGGGCCGCCTGGATCAGGCGGTCCACCAGCTCCGGGTACTCGATGCCCGACTCCTGCCACATGCGCGGGTACATGGAGATCGGCGTGAAGCCCGGCATCGTGTTGATCTCGTTGATGACGAAGGTGCCGTCCTCGGTGAGGAAGAAGTCGGCGCGCACCAGGCCCTCGCAGGACGCGGCCTCGAAGGCCTCGATCGCGAGCCGCTGCACCTCGGCGGTCTGCTCCGGGGTGAGCGGGGCGGGCACGATCCCGGAGGCGGAGTCGATGTACTTCGCCTCGAAGTCGTAGAAGTCGTGGCTGGAGACCGGCGGGATCTCGGCGGGCACGCTCGCGCGCGGACCGTCCTCGAACTCCAGGACACCGCACTCGATCTCGCGGCCGCGCAGCAGCGCCTCCACGATGATCTTCGGGTCGTGGCGGCGGGCCTCGCGGATCGCCGCGTCGAGGCCGGAGGCGTCGTCGACCTTGGTGATGCCGATGGAGGAGCCGGCCCGGGCGGGCTTGATGAACAGCGGCCAGCCGTGCTCGGCGGCGAAGTCCAGGATCTTGGCCTCGGCGGCGTCCCGGTCGGCTTCCCACTCGCGGGGGCGGATGGTCACGTACGGGCCGACGCACAGCCCGAAGGAGGTGAACACCCGCTTCATGTAGTCCTTGTCCTGGCCGACGGCCGAGGCGAGGACGCCCGAGCCTACGTACGGGATGCCGGAGAGTTCCAGGAGGCCCTGGAGGGTGCCGTCCTCGCCGTACGGGCCGTGCAGCATCGGGAAGACGACGTCGACCTCGCCCAGCGCCTTGGGAATGGCACCCGGCTCGGTGTAGAAGACCTCGCGGCTGGCCGGGTCGACGGACAGCACGACGCTGCCGTCCTCGGAGTCGGCGAGCTCGTCGACACTGGGGAGTTTGCGGTCGGCGATGGCCATCCGCGACGGCTCGTCGGCGGTCAGCGCCCACCGGCCGTCCGTGGTGATGCCGATGGGCAGCACTTCGTACTTGGAGCGGTCGATGGAGCGCAGCACCGCGCCCGCCGTGACGACCGAGATGGCGTGTTCCGAGCTGCGGCCGCCGAACACGACGGCCACGCGGGGCTTGCGGCCCTGCTGCTCAGGGGTCTGGGGGAGGTTCTCGCTGCTCATATCGCCACGAGGGTACCCGCTCGGACGTCCGGAATGGAGTCAGCGCCGTTCCGGTTTGGCGCTGCGTCCCATCAGTTCCTTGAGCGCGACCAGGGTCGGCTTGCCGTGGTGGACGATGTCCACGACCGTGTCGGTGATCGGCATGTCGATCCCGTACCGGCGGGCCAGATCGGCCACGGACTGGCAGGACTTGACCCCCTCGGCGGTCTGCCGGGTGACCGCGATGGTCTCCTCCAGGGTCATCCCGCGGCCGAGGTTGGTGCCGAAGGTGTGGTTCCGGGAGAGCGGCGAGGAGCAGGTGGCGACCAGGTCGCCGAGGCCCGCGAGGCCGGAGAAGGTGAGCGGGTCGGCGCCCATCGCGACGCCCAGGCGGGTCGCTTCGGCCAGGCCGCGGGTGATGAGCGAGCCCTTGGTGTTGTCGCCCAGGCCCATGCCGTCCGCGATGCCGACGGCCAGGCCGATGACGTTCTTGACGGCGCCGCCCAGCTCGCAGCCGATGACGTCGGTGCTCGTGTACGGGCGGAAGTACGGGGTGTGGCAGGCGGCCTGGAGGCGCTGGGCGACGGCTTCGTCCACACAGGCGACGACGGAGGCGGCGGGCTGCCGTGCGGCGATCTCGGGGGCCAGGTTGGGGCCGGTGACGACCGCGATCCGCTCGGCGGGGACCTTGGCCACCTCCTCGATGACCTCGCTCATCCGCTTGGCGGTGCCGAGTTCGATGCCCTTCATGAGGGAGACGAGCACGGTGTCGGGGGCGAGCAGCGGCGCCCAGGCGGCGAGGTTCCCGCGCAGGGTCTGGGAGGGGACGGCGAGGACGGTGAAGTCGGCGCCCGCCGCGGCCCGGGCGGGGTCGGTGGTGGCGCGGATGTTCTCCGGCAGTTCGACGTCCGGGAAGTAGTCCGGGTTGGTCCGGCCGGTGTTGATGGCGTCGACCAGCTCCTGCCGGCGGCCCCACAGTGTCACCTCGCAGCCGGCGTCGGCGAGCACGATGGCGAAGGCCGTACCCCACGAGCCGGTTCCGAAGACGGTCGCCTTCACGGGACGTGTCACTTCATGCCCTCCCCTGCGGCCTTGCGCCGCTGTTCCGCCCTGGCCCTGCGATGGTCGTACGGCTGCTCGGGGGCGGCCTCTCCCCGTACTTCCTCCAGCAGCCCGGTGACGGCCGCCATGATGATCTCCGTGACCTCCTTGAGCACGTCCGGGGTGGGTTCCCGGTCGTAGTACGCGGAGAGGTCCACGGGCGGTCCGGCGAGCACCTGGAGGGTCTTGCGCGGGAAGAACCGGACCCTGTTCTCCTTGGCGTAGGGCGGCATCGCGAGGTTCGCGCCCCACTGGGCCACCGGAATGACGGGGGCCTGGGTGATCAGCGCGACGCGGGCGGCGCCGGTCTTGCCGGCCATCGGCCACATGTCGGGGTCCCGGGTGAGGGTGCCTTCCGGGTAGAAGGCCACGCATTCGCCGCGCTCGATCGCGTCCACCGCGGCCCGGAAAGCGTCCAGGGCGTTGGTGCTCTCCCGGTACACCGGGATCTGTCCGGAGCCGCGCAGGATCGCGCCGACAATCGGCACCTTGAAGAGGGCTGCCTTCGCGAGCAATCGGGGCACCCGGCCGGTGTTGTACTGGAAGTGCGCGTAGGACAGCGGGTCCAGATACGAGTTGTGGTTGACCGCGGTGATAAAGCCGCCCTCGGCCGGAATGTGGTCCATTCCCCGCCAGTCCCGCTTGAAGAGCACTACCAGCGGCGGTTTTGCGATGACCGCCGCCAGGCGGTACCAGAAGCCGATTCTGCGGCGGGACACTCGGACACCTTCCTCTAGGACCGGTGGGCGGCTTGGGCACCTCGTCGGCCGGACAAGTGTTGCCCCAGGCCCGGTCTCTGTCGAGAACACCGTACGCCCCGCTCAGGGCACCGGACCCCCGGGCTGCACGGGCGGAGGTGACAATGGGCCGACACATGACCCGGCCATGACCCGGCCATGGTCCGCGAAGGTGCCGGAGCGCACCGGGGGGAAGGGATCCGCCACGAACGCCGTCTGGAGTCTGGTCGTCCCGCTGAAGCCCCTGGCGACGGCCAAGAGCCGTCTCGCGGCGGCCGTGGGCGCGTCCCGCCCGGGGCTCGCGCTCGCCTTCGCCCAGGACACCGTGGCAGGCGCCCTGGCCTGTGCGGCGGTCGCGGATGTGGTGGTCGTCACGGACGACGCGCAGGCCGGTGCGGAACTGGCCCGGCTCGGCGCATGGATCGTCCCGGACTCCCCGGGCGCCGGGCTCAACGCGGCGCTGGCCCACGGGGCGCGGGCGATACGCGCGGGGCGGCCGGGGGCGGCCGTGGCCGCGATGAACGCGGATCTGCCGGCACTGCGGCCGCCCGAATTGCTACGCGTGCTCGAAACTGCCTCCGTATTTCCCCGGGCATTTCTGGCGGATGCGGCCGGAATCGGGACGACCTTGCTTTCCGCAGCTCCGGAGGTGGAATTGGCACCCTCGTTCGGCGGCTCCTCGCGGGCCCGGCATTCCGCGTCGGGGGCGGTGGAAATCGCGCTGGCGGGCGTCGACAGCGTGCGCCGGGACGTGGACACGGCGGAGGATCTGCGGACGGCGCTCGCCCTCGGCGTAGGGCACCACACGGCCCGATACAGTGCCGGTATGCAGGCGACCGCGTACACGTACGACTCCCAGACCCGCAGCGGCAGTGTGCTGCTGGACGACGGCACCCCGGTGCCCTTCGACGCCCCGGCCTTCGACGCGGGCGGCCTGCGGCTGCTGCGGCCCGGGCAGCGGGTCCGGATCGAGACGGACGGCGAGGGCCCGGGCCTGCGGATCACCCTGGTCACGCTGCAGACGTTCTGACCTGCACACCTGCCCCCACCTGCACGCCTGCGAGAACGCACCGCGGGCCGGCTTCCCCCACGAAGGGGAAGCCGGCCCGGCGTGTGTGACTCGTGCCCCTACTTCTTGCGGGCGGTGGTCTTCTTCGCGGTGGCCTTGCGCGTCGCCGTCTTCTTGGCGGGCGCGGTGGTCTTCGCGGTGGCCTTCTTGGCCGCCGGAGCCGTCTTCTTGGCAGCGGCCGTGGTCTTCTTGGCGGTGGTCTTCTTCGCCGCCGCCGTGGAGGGCTGGGCCGCCGTCTTCTTCGCGGCGGTGCCGGTGGTCTTCTTGGCGGCCGCCGTCGTCTTCTTGGTGGCGGCCTTCTTGGTGGTGGCGGCGGTGGTGGTCTTCCTCGCCGAGGTGGACTTCGCCGCCGTCTTCTTGGTGGCGGCCTTCTTGCCGGCGGCCTTGGCGATGGTGGGCGGCGGGCCCGAAAGGCTGCCCTTCGGCGCCTTCTTGACGGCCACCTCTCCGCCCTTGGGCAGCTTCTTGGTGCCGCTGACCAGGTCCTTGAAGCCCTGGCCCGCCCGGAAGCGGGGAACCGAGGTCTTCTTGACCCGGACGCGCTCACCCGTCTGCGGGTTGCGGGCGTAGCGGGCCGGGCGGTCGATCTTCTCGAACGAGCCGAAGCCCGTGACCGAAACCCGGTCGCCCGCGACCACCGCGCGCACCATGGCGTCCAGTACCGCGTCGACAGCGTCGGCGGCCTGCTGGCGGCCGCCCAGCTTGTCGGCAATCGCTTCTACGAGCTGCGCCTTGTTCACGTCTTCCCCTTCGGAGACTTCGCCAGAACGAATGTGTTCAAGCTTATTTCGCACGTTAGGCGGATATATACCGCAAATCAAACACGAAACGGGCTAATCACCCTAGTGCCGCAACGCGTAGGCCGTTACGGAGTTCCTTCGCATCAGTCGCCTTCAGGGAATCGACCCTCGTCGAGGTCCTTCATCAACCTGTCCAGGCGCCTTGCCGCATCGGCGAGATCGTGCTTCGCCGCGGCCGTGGCGACCAACAGCTTCCGGGACAGCGCCATCCTTACGCCCTCCGGGACTTGCAGTGAGCGCACCCGTGTGTGTGCTTCTTTCAGCCGGTCCGCGACGAGTTCGTAGAGCTCAAGTTGACTGTCGCGTTCCATGCACAGATTGTGCCATCTGGGGCGAGTTGTCGCCTCACGGGGCCTCAACACACAGCTGTGCCCCCCGCCTGGAGGCGGGGGGCACAGTGTTGCCGATGTGATCACCCGAGGGTGAATAAGCGCTGATCAGGCTGGAATCAGGCCTGAATCGTACGCGGTTTGTAGGAGGGGCGGACGCTTTCGTACGTAGCGATGTCCGCTTCGTTCTGAAGGGTGAGCGAGATGTCGTCCAGACCCTCCAGCAGCCTCCATCGGGCGTTGTCGTCGAGCTCGAACTCCGCCTCGACGCCCTCGGCTCGCACCTGGCGGGCGACCAGGTCGACGGTGATCTCGGCGGTGGGGTCGGACTCGGTCAGCTCCCACAGCCTGTCGACGGTCTCCTGCGGCAGGACCACGGTCAGCAGGCCGTTCTTCAGCGAGTTCCCGCGGAAGATGTCGGCGAAGCGGGAGGAGATGACCGTCTTGAAGCCGAAGTTCTGCAGGGCCCAGACGGCGTGCTCACGCGAGGAACCGGTGCCGAAGTCGGGACCGGCGACCAGCACGGTCGCCCCGGCGCGCTCCGGACGGTTGGTGATGAACTCCGGGTCCTTGCGCCAGGCCTCGAAGAGCCCGTCCTCGAACCCGTCGCGGGTGATCTTCTTCAGCCAGTGGGCCGGGATGATCTGGTCGGTGTCGACGTTGCTGCGGCGCAGCGGGACGGCCCGGCCGGTGTGGGTGGTGAAGGCTTCCATGGTTCTCAGACTCCGGCGGTCGCGTGGGCGTCGGACAGGTCGGCGGGCGAGGCCAGATGGCCCAGCACCGCGGTGGCGGCGGCCACCTGCGGGGAGACCAGATGGGTGCGCCCGCCCTTGCCCTGCCGGCCCTCGAAGTTGCGGTTGGACGTGGACGCGGAGCGCTCACCGGGGGCCAGTTGGTCGGGGTTCATGCCCAGACACATCGAACAGCCCGCGTGCCGCCATTCGGCGCCGGCCTCCTTGAAGACCTTGTCCAGGCCCTCTTCCACGGCCTGGAGGGCGACCCGGACCGAGCCGGGGACGACCAGCATCCGTACGCCGTCGGCGACTTTGCGGCCCTCGACGATTCCGGCGACGGCGCGCAGGTCCTCGATGCGGCCGTTGGTGCAGGAACCTACGAAGACGGTGTCGACCTTGATGTCGCGCAGCGGCTGCCCGGCGGTCAACCCCATGTACTCCAGGGCCTTTTCGGCGGCGTAGCGCTCCGAAGCGTCCTCGTACGAAGCAGGGTCGGGGACGTTGGCCGACAGCGGCGCGCCCTGGCCCGGGTTGGTGCCCCAGGTGACGAACGGGGCCAGCGTCGTGCCGTCGATGACGACCTCGGCGTCGAAGACCGCGTCGTCGTCGGTGCGCAGCGTCTTCCAATAGGCGACCGCCGCGTCCCAGTCCTCGCCCGTCGGGGCGTGGTCGCGGCCCTCCAGATAGTCGAAGGTGGTCTGGTCCGGGGCGATCATGCCCGCGCGGGCGCCGGCCTCGATCGACATGTTGCAGATGGTCATGCGGGCTTCCATCGACAGCTTCTCGACGGCCTCGCCGCGGTACTCCAGGATGTAGCCCTGGCCGCCGCCGGTGCCGATCTTGGCGATGATCGCCAGGATCAGGTCCTTGGCGGTGACGCCCTCGGCCAGCTCGCCGGTGACGGTGATCGCCATCGTCTTGGGGCGGGCCAGCGGCAGCGTCTGGGTGGCCAGCACGTGCTCGACCTGGCTGGTGCCGATACCGAAGGCCAGCGCGCCGAAGGCGCCGTGGGTGGAGGTGTGGGAGTCGCCGCAGACCACCGTGGTGCCGGGCTGGGTCAGACCCAGCTGCGGTCCCACGACGTGGACGACACCCTGCTCGACATCGCCCAGCGAGTGCAGGCGTACGCCGAACTCGGCGCAGTTCTTGCGCAGCGTCTCCAGCTGGGCCCGGGAGACCGGGTCCGCGATCGGCTTGTCGATGTCGATGGTGGGGGTGTTGTGGTCCTCGGTCGCGATGGTGAGGTCGAGGCGCCGGACCTTGCGGCCGGCCTGGCGCAGGCCTTCGAAGGCCTGGGGGCTGGTCACCTCGTGCAGCAGGTGCAGATCAATGAAGAGGAGGTCGGGCTCGCCTTCGGCGCGCCGGACGACATGGTCGTCCCAGACCTTCTCCGCGAGTGTCCTACCCATCGCTTTCCCTCCGGCCGGCCGGTTGTGCCGGCGCTTTATAGAGATCTTGTGCGCCTGGATCGCCCGTACCCCACGTCCCGGACGACGGCTCGGACCCAGTGGTTCGTGGACCCGCACATACAGACTCGCTTGTTCTTGGAAAAATTGAACTTGCGTTTCACAGTGTGAGACGTGAATATCGTTTCATGGACAACTCTAGCGGCGTCGGCGTTCTCGACAAGGCAGCTCTGGTACTGAGCGCACTGGAGTCCGGTCCGGCCACCCTCGCCGGGCTGGTCGCGGCGACAGGGCTCGCACGACCCACGGCACACCGCCTTGCCGTGGCACTGGAACACCACCGGATGGTGGCGAGGGACATGCAGGGCCGGTTCATCCTCGGCCCGCGGCTGGCAGAGCTTGCCGCCGCGGCCGGCGAGGACCGTCTGCTGGCCACGGCCGGACCGGTGCTCACCCACCTCCGCGACGTGACGGGCGAGAGCGCGCAGCTCTACCGCCGTCAGGGAGACATGCGCATCTGCGTGGCGGCCGCGGAACGGCTCTCGGGCCTCCGGGACACCGTCCCCGTGGGCTCCACGCTCCCGATGAAGGCGGGCTCGGCCGCGCAGATCCTGATGGCATGGGAGGAGCCGGAGCGGCTCCACCGCGGCCTCCAGGGCGCGCGCTTCACGGCGACGGCGCTCTCGGGCGTACGGCGTCGCGGCTGGGCGCAGTCGATCGGCGAGCGGGAGCCCGGTGTGGCCTCCGTCTCGGCGCCCGTGCGCGGGCCGTCGAACCGCGTGGTGGCTTCCGTGTCGGTCTCCGGGCCGATCGAGCGGCTGACCCGGCACCCGGGCCGCATGCACGCGCAGGCCGTCATCGACGCGGCCGCCCGGCTTACGGAGGCGCTGCGCCGCTCCGGCTGACCTTCCACACCCACCTGTCACTCCCCCGGGCCCGGGGGCGCGTACGACGCCGCACACGTCCGAACACGCGCCTCCTGGCCCGCACTTACTCCTGGAAGCCCGCTGAGCGGGAACGACGAAAGAGGCCCTCCGCGATGAACGCGGAGGGCCTCTTCGATGCGTACCCCCGACCGGATTCGAACCGGCGCTACCGCCTTGAGAGGGCGGCGTGCTAGGCCGCTACACAACGGGGGCAAGCCTTGCAGCTTTCGCTGCACTGCGCTGGGCTACCAGGACTCGAACCTAGAACAAAGGAACCAGAAACCTTCGTGTTGCCAATTACACCATAGCCCAAGGTGGTCTATACCAGACCAACAGTACCCCCGACCGGATTCGAACCGGCGCTACCGCCTTGAGAGGGCGGCGTGCTAGGCCGCTACACAACGGGGGCCCTGGCGATCCTGCATCAAGACGTACGGGAGCTACCCAGGACACCTCACGGGAAGGATCTGTACCCCCGACCGGATTCGAACCGGCGCTACCGCCTTGAGAGGGCGGCGTGCTAGGCCGCTACACAACGGGGGCAAAGCACTGCGTTACTACTGCACTGCGCTGGGGTACCAGGACTCGAACCTAGAATAAGGGAACCAGAAACCCTCGTGTTGCCAATTACACTATACCCCACCGAAAGTCAAGCCCTTGTCGGGACTTTCTTTCGAGTGGCGCCCCCCTCCGGCCTTTCGGCCCGCTCGGGCGGCGCAGAAAGAACATTACCGGATGCCTGACCGTGCTCCAAAACGGGTATCCCCGACCAGCAGCTCCGCCAGGTGTTCGAGCCCGGCGATCCGGTGCACGCCCTCGGGTCCGGCGCCGCGTCCGCCGTCGCGGTCGAGCCAGACGGCCAGCAGCCCGGCGTCCCGCGCCCCGCGCGCGTCGATCTCCGGCTGGTCCCCCACGTACGCCACGTCTGCCGGCGCCAGCCCCATCGCGTCGCAGGCGGCGAGGAAGGCGCCCGCCTCGGGCTTGCTGACACCGAGCTCGACGGCGCAGACCAGCACCTCGAAGCGGTCGCGCAGGCCGAGCCGGCGCAGCTTGGGCTCCTGGTTGACGGTGGAGGAGTTGGAGAGCACCCCGTGCCGGTAGCCGCCGGCGAGGGCGTCGAGAGCGGGCACCCCGTCGGGGAAGGCGGTCCACTCGGCCTTGTAGTGCTCGACGTACCGGTCGAACCAGGCGTCGGCCTCGTCCGCGGTCATCGCGGGCTGCCCGAGGAACTCCCGCACACGGTCCTGGCGCTGCCCCTGGAAGGTGCCCTCGCCGGCCGCGAAGCGCGCCCAGTGCCGGTCGGTGATCTCCCGCCACAGCGCCAGCGCCTGCTCGGGCGTCCCGTACCGCTCGGCGATCCCCTCGGCCTCCAGCTGCCGCGAGAGCCCGGCGGCGTCGGCCCCGGTGTAGTCGAAGAGCGTGTCGTCGATGTCCCAGAGCACGGCGCGGATCGGCATACGGCCGAGCCTACGCCGCGGGCACATGCCCTGTGGGCACGACGGGGAAGTCCGTCACGAAAACGGTCTCGCGGACCCTGGGACCCGCCTGCGGCAACGCCGCAGGGGGCGGCGGCCGGTGGGATCCGGCCGCCGCCCCCTGCGGGCGTACGGGGAAGGCTACGCGGCGAGCTTGGCCAGGGCCGCGTCGATGCGGGACAGCGAGCGCTCCTTGCCCAGGATCTGCAGGGACTCGAAGAGCGGCAGGCCGACGGTGCGGCCGGTGACGGCCACGCGGACCGGGGCCTGGGCCTTGCCGAGCTTGAGGCCGTGGGCCTCACCGGCGGTCAGGACGGCCTGCTTGAGGGACTCCGGGTCCGACCAGTCGGCCGACTCCAGGTGGGCGCGGGCCGTGGTCAGCAGGGCCGCGGGCTCGCCCTTCATGGCCTTGTCCCAGGACGCCTGGTCCTCGACGGGCTCCTTGCGGAACAGGAAGTCGACATTGGCCGTGATGTCCGACAGGACGGTGACCCGGGTCTGGGCGTACGGCGCGATGGCCGCCCAGGCGTCGGCGTCGAAGTCTTCCTGCTCCCAGTTGGCGTGCGGGCCCTGCAGCCACGGGGTGCAGGCGTCCGCGAAGGCCTTCGGGTCGAGGAGGCGGATGTGGTCGGCGTTGATCGCCTCGGCCTTCTTGAGGTCGAAGCGCGCCGGGTTGGCGTTCACGCCGTCGATGTCGAACTTCGCGACCATCTCCTCGATGGAGAAGACGTCCTGGTCCTTGGAGAAGGACCAGCCGAGGAGCGAGAGGTAGTTCAGCAGGCCCTCGGGGAGGAAGCCGCGCTCGCGGTACAGGTTGAGCGAGGACTCGGGGTCGCGCTTGGAGAGCTTCTTGTTGCCCTCGCCCATGACGTACGGCAGGTGGCCGAACTGCGGGACGCCCGTGGCGATGCCGAGTTCCATCAGGGCCTTGTACAGCGCGATCTGGCGCGGTGTCGAGGACAGCAGGTCCTCGCCGCGCAGTACGTGCGTGATCTGCATCAGCGCGTCGTCGACCGGGTTGACGAGGGTGTAGAGCGGGGCGCCGTTGGCCCGCAGGATGCCGAAGTCCGGCACGTTCTCCGGGGTGAAGGTCAGCTCGCCGCGGACCAGGTCGGTGAAGGTGATCGGCTCGTCGGGCATCCGGAAGCGGACGATCGCGGGGCGGTGCTCGCCCTGGTAGGCCTCCAGCTGCACCTGGGTCAGCTCGCGGCAGTGGCCGTCGTAGCCGGAGGGCTTGCCGGCCGCGCGGGCGGCGGCGCGGCGCGCGTCCAGCTCCTCGGTGGTGCAGTAGCAGTCGTACGCGTAGCCGCCGTCGCGCAGGCGCTGGGCGACGTCCGCGTAGATGTCCATGCGCTCGGACTGGCGGTACGGGGCGTGCGGGCCGCCCACCTCGGGACCCTCGTCCCAGGTGAAGCCGAGCCAGCGCAGCGAGTCGAGCAGCTGCTCGTACGACTCCTCGGAGTCGCGGGCCGCGTCGGTGTCCTCGATGCGGAAGACGAACGTACCGCCGTGGTGGCGGGCGAACGCCCAGTTGAAGAGGGCGGTCCGGACCAGGCCCACGTGGGGGTTGCCGGTCGGGGAGGGACAGAAACGTACGCGGACGTTCGCGTTAGCCACGCTTGATCACCTTGTTGGTGAGAGTGCCGATGCCTTCGATGGTGACGGCGACCTCGTCGCCGACGTTGAGGGGGCCGACTCCGGCCGGGGTCCCCGTGAGGATGACGTCGCCCGGGAGCAGCGTCATGGCCTCGGTGATGTGGACGATCAGGTCCTCGATGGAGCGGACCATGTCGCTGGTGCGGCCGAGCTGGCGCTGTTCGCCGTTGACCGTGCACTGGATGGCCAGGTCGCTCGGGTCCAGGTCGGTCTCGATCCAGGGGCCGAGGGGGCAGGCGCTGTCGAAGCCCTTGGCCCGGGCCCACTGCTTCTCGCGCTGCTGGACGTCGCGCGCGGTGACGTCGTTGGCGCAGGTGTAGCCGAGGATGACGTCCTTCACGCGTTCACGCGGGACCTCGCGGCACATGCGGCCGATGACCACGGCGAGTTCCGCCTCGTGGTGGAGGTCCTGGGAGAAGGAGGGGTACGTGATCGGGTCGCCCGGGCCGACCACCGAGGTGGAGGGCTTGAAGAAGGTGATCGGGGCGTCCGGACGGCCTTGATCGTCAAAAATGGCGTTTCCGAGCTCCGCCGCGTGCTCCGCGTAGTTGCGGCCGATGGCCACGACCTTGTTCGGGAGCACCGGCGGCAGCAGCCGGACCTTGCTCAGCGGAACCTTCGTGCCCGAGAGCTCGAAGTCCGCGAACGGGATGCCCTTGATGATGTCGAGGACGAGCTCCCCTTCGGCGCCGGGGGCGGCGTCACCCTCGACCGCGCCGAACGCGACATTACCGTCGATCGAGAACCTGGCGATGCGCACGTGTTGCGTCTGCCCCTCTTTGTGTTTCCGCTGGCTGGAGTCTGCGGTCTCCAGGCTAACGCGGCGGGCAGCGGCGCTTCGCGCTCTCGTGCGCGGCGACTACTGCGCGGCGGCGGCGACCGGCGCGTCCATCAGGATCGTGCGGCGCGGGTTCGCGGTCTGGGTCGGCAGCTCGACGGCGTGCTCCGGGACGGCCGGGGCCGCCTGCAGCTCCTCGGCGTCCTTGAGGTGCGCGAGGGTGGTGCGGCGGGGGTTGGCTATGTTGCGGAACATCGGCGACGTCGTCTTCATCGGAGTTTCGGGCCCTCACATCGGAGCGGATGGGTCTCGGTCGGTGCATGCGCCAACCCTTGAAGAGGCAAGGCTAAACATCTGAATCCCCCGCCGAACCAGGAAGTAATGGCCAGGGCTATGTGAGTTTGCTCACCCACGACCCGGCATTACCGGCATAATGGACAGTCAATTCTGCCCGATAAAACGGACATTGCGCCACTGAATAAGCCATTCCGCTGCTGATCATCTCGACTGGGACACCTTGACAGCCGTTGGGTTTGGATGGCGTAAGTCCGCTTTACCCCGGTATTCGTCCCACATCGCGTAGCGCGCCTGTCACAAGCCGTCACGGACTCTCCGGGCCGGCGCTCGCACCTTGTTGGAGATCCTGCACTGTGCTGGAATTCGCGGGACCGCCGCGGGAACAGCCGGCGCGCAGGTGGCGCGAGACAGCGCCGAGAGCGGCGGCAAGGAGAGGGAGACGCGCCGGTCACCGACGACCACCATGGGGCCGTTAGTGCCCCACGACTCGACACCGTCCCACCGGCCACCGGCGGGACGCCTGGTCCAGAGGTTGCGACGCTAGTGCAGGGACGATTCAAGAGGGACAGCGCTGCGGCGGAGCAGGAGCCGCGCGGCGGGACCGACCGTGGCTCCTCGCCCCAGCACGCCCAGAACCGAGGGCCGGCTGTCGAGGGCGCGGGCCCCGACTCCTCCGCCACGGTGAAGGCGAAGGGCCGAGGCAAGTCCGCCAAGGCCAAGGCCAAGCCCCACGCCGGGTCGGTCGAGCAGGACGTGGCCATACCCAAGGCCCCCAGTGGGCCCGGTTCCCGCCTCGCCATGCAGAACTGGCGCATCAGCACGCGCCTGGTGTCGCTGCTGACCCTGCCGGTCGTCGCCGCCACCACCCTCGGTGGCTTCCGTATCAACGACTCGCTCAACGACATCGCCCAGCTGGAGCACATGCAGCTGCTGACGACGATGACCCGGCAGGCCACCACGCTGGCCGCCGCGCTCCAGGAGGAGCGCGACAAGTCCGCGGGTCCGCTGTCCGCCGCCGCGGCCGCCAAGACGCTGAACCCGCAGAACAGCACCGTCGACGGCGTCCGCGAGACGACCGACTCCGCCGCCAAGGCCTTCGCCGCCGCGACCAACAAGGTCGACAACACGCAGGACAAGGACGAGACGCTCAAGTCGATCCGCAGCAACATCCTGCAGATCGGCCGCCAGCTCACCAACCTCGAGGAAATCCGCAAGAAGGCGTACGCGAACGGCGCCCAGCAGACCGTCACCGAGTACAACTCCCTGATCGTCTCGCTGCTCTCGCTCTCCGCGGACATGGCCCAGGCCACCTCCAACCCGGAGATGATCAAGCGGACGCGCGCCCTGGCGGCCTTCTCCGCCTCCAAGGAGTACGCCTCCGTCCAGCGCGCGATCATCGCCGCCTCGCTCCCCGACAGCGCCGAGAAGCCGGGCGCTCTCAAGGAGAACGACCGGCTCTACGCCCTCTCCGCCCTCAAGGGCGAGCAGCAGTCGAAGCAGATCTTCCAACTCGTCTACCAGGGCCACGCCGAGGAGCTCCTCGCCTCGCTCGGCGACGGCAACCCGGAGATCGGCCGCGCCGACCACTACGCACGCCGCGTGCTGGCCACCGACGGGCAGTTCGCCAAGGAGACGGCGTACCGGTCCTGGATGGACTGGTACGACGCCGACGACACCAAGCTCCAAGAGATGAAGAAGATCGAGCTGAGCCTCCTCCAGGAAATGGAGTCGAAGGCCCGCGAGCTCAAGAGCGAGTCGCAGCAGGACGCCATCATCAACGGTGCCCTGATCCTCCTCGTCCTCGGTGTCTCCCTCGTCGGTGCCTTCGTCATGGCCCGCTCGATGATCCGCTCGCTGCGCCGCCTCCAGGACACCGCGACGCGCGTGGCCCAGGACCGGCTGCCCGAGCTCGTCAAGCAGCTGTCCGAGTCCGACCCGCAGGACGTGGACACGTCCGTGGAGTCCGTCGGCCTGCACACCCGCGACGAGATCGGCCAGGTGGCCGCGGCCTTCGACGACGTGCACCGCGAGGCCGTCCGCCTCGCCGCCGAGCAGGCCCTCCTGCGGGGCAACGTCAACGCGATGTTCACCAACCTCTCGCGCCGCTCCCAGGGTCTGATCCAGCGCCAGCTCTCGCTCATCTCCGAGCTGGAGTCGCGCGAGGCCGACCCGGACCAGCTGTCCTCGCTCTTCAAGCTCGACCACCTCGCGACCCGCATGCGCCGCAACGGCGAAAACCTCCTCGTCCTCGCGGGCGAGGAGCCGGGCCGCCGGTGGACCCGCCCCGTCCCGCTCGTCGACGTGCTCCGCGCCGCCGCGTCCGAGGTGGAGCAGTACGAGCGCGTCGAGCTGGCCTCGGTGCCGGGCACCGATGTCGCCGGCCGCGTCGTCAACGACCTCGTGCACGTGCTCGCCGAGCTGCTGGAGAACGCCACCTCGTTCTCCTCCCCGCAGACCAAGGTCAAGGTCACCGGTCACGCGCTGCCCGACGGGCGCGTGCTCGTCGAGATCCACGACACCGGTATCGGCCTCTCCCCCGAGGACCTCGCCGCGATCAACGAGCGGCTCGCTGCGCCGCCGACCGTGGACGTCTCCGTCTCCCGCCGCATGGGCCTGTTCGTGGTCGGCCGCCTGTCCCTGCGACACGGCATCCGCATCCAGCTGCGCCCCTCCGACTCGGGCGGTACGACGGCCCTCGTCATGCTGCCGGTGGACGTCGCCCAGGGCGGCAAGAAGCCCGCTCCGATGCCGGGCGCCTCCGGCGGTCCGCAGGGCGGCCCCGGTGGCGCTCCGGGCAACGGCGGTCCCGGCGGCAAGCAGGCTTCCGTTCCCGGTCCGGGCGCACGTCCGCCCGTGGGCGCGGCCCCGCAGCGCGGCCAGGTCGCCGGCGGCGGGCAGCGTGCCGCCCTGCCGGGCCGCGACGGTTCCGGTGCGGGTGCCGGTGCCGGTGCCGGGCAGCGTCCGCAGGGCCCGCAGAATCCGCAGGGCCCGCAGGGTGGCCGCCCGCAGCAGGGCGGTCCGGGTGCTCCCGCCTCCCGTCCGCAGCCGGGTCCGACAACCGCGGGCCAGGGCCAGGGCGCCTTCGGCGCCGGTGCTCCGCTGGCGGCCCGCGGGCCGCAGGCCCGTCCGGTGCCCGCGCCGTCCGCTTCCGGGCAGGGCGGCTTCCCGCAGGGCAACGGCTTCGAGCGTCCCCAGCAGCCCCCGCAGGTTTCGCAGCCCACGCAGCAGCAGCCGCCGGCCGCCCCCGCGGCCCCGGCTCCGCGCGGCTCCCGGCCGCAGCTGCCGCCGCGCGGTGGCGCCCCGCGTCCGGAGCTTCCGGGACCGCAGACCACCAGCTGGGGCGCCGACCAGGCCCGCGGCCACGACGAGCTCTCGGGCCCCGGCTCGACGGCCGAGTTCGCCCGCCCGGACTTCAACGCCCCGATGCCCCAGGCGGACGGCGGCAACAGCACGACCGGACAGTTCGAGCGTCCGGACGTACGGGGTCCCCTGGACCCGTCCGCCACCGGCCAGTTCGAGCGCCCGGCCGGCTACCAGCCGACCGGTCAGCCCCAGCGGCCCGGCGGCCCCGGTGTCGGCGGCTTCGACCGCCAGCCGCAGCCCCAGGCCCCGCAGCAGATCCCGCAGGCCCAGCAGTCGGGCGGCTACGCCCTGCCCGCGGCACCCGGCGCCGGCGACGCCCGCAGCCCGATCTTCGACACCCTGGAGTCGAACTGGTTCCGCGAGGAGGGGCAGCAGCCCCCCGCGCCGGCACCGTCCGTACCCCAGCAGCCGCAGCAGTCCGCCCCGACGGCTCCCGCTCCGCAGCAGCACCTGCCGCAGCGCGGCCAGGAACACGCGGCCGAGCCCGCCGCCGCGGCGACCGGCGCCATGCCGACCGTCAGCTGGCGGTCCTCGCCGAACGACGAGCTGATGCGGCAGGCCGAGCGCGTGCGCCAGCCCGCCGCCGGCGGCATCACGACCTCGGGCCTGCCCCGGCGGGTCCCGCGGGCCAACCTCGTGGCCGGCACCGCGCAGCAGCAGGCCGACGCGCAGCCCGGCCCCCAGGTCTCGCGGGCGCCGGACGACGTCCGCGGCCGTCTGACCAACCTCCGACGCGGTATCCAGCAGGGTCGTCAGGCCGGGAACAGCGGCCCGGCGACCGGCAGTTACCACATCGACCCCACTTACCAGCAGGAGCGATAGTTGAGTTCGATGAGCCAGGCGGCACAGAACCTGAACTGGTTGATCACCAACTTCGTGGACAACACCCCAGGGGTGTCCCACACGGTGGTGGTCTCCGCCGACGGACTCCTTCTGGCGATGTCCGAAGGTTTCCCCCGCGACCGCGCGGACCAGCTGGCGGCCGTGGCCTCCGGTCTGACCTCGCTGACCGCCGGAGCCTCCCGCATCTTCGAGGGCGGCGCCGTCAACCAGACCGTGGTCGAGATGGACCGGGGCTTCCTTTTCCTCATGTCCGTCTCCGACGGGTCCTCGCTGGCCGTACTGGCGCACCCCGAGTGCGACATCGGCCTCGTGGGCTACGAGATGGCCCTCCTCGTGGACCGTGCCGGCAGCGTCCTCACCCCGGACCTGCGCGCGGAACTCCAGGGAAGCCTGCTCACCTGACTTTCCCCCTCCCGGCCGGCCGGTACTGCCGGCCGGGAGACCGGGGCCCACCCCGGAGCCCAGTACCCCCGACAGGCCGTCATACCGTCCCCCCACCGGCCGCCCTGTCAGACGGCACGCTGACCACTGCTGTCCCGCCCGGAGGATCAATGACCCCGCCCCCCGCCTATCCCGATGCGTACGGAGATTCGTACTCGGAAGGCGACCAGCCGCTGGTGCGTCCGTACGCGATGACCGGCGGCCGGACCCGACCGCGCTACCAGCTCGCCATCGAGGCCCTGGTCAGCACCACGGCCGATCCGATGCACCTTTCCGGCCTGCTCCCGGAGCACCAGCGCATCTGCACCTTGTGCCGTGAGGTCAAGTCGGTCGCGGAGGTCTCCGCACTGCTGTCGATGCCGCTCGGTGTCGCCCGGATCCTCGTCGCCGACCTGGCCGAGGCCGGAATGGTGGCCATCCACCAGCCGGGCAATGGAGAGGCCGGCGGCACGCCGGACGTCACGCTGCTCGAAAGGGTGCTCAGTGGACTTCGCAAGCTCTAACGGAGGAGCGACTCGCTCCACCACCTCCGCGAAGATCGTGGTGGCGGGCGGCTTCGGCGTGGGCAAGACCACGTTCGTCGGAGCCGTGTCCGAGATCGACCCGCTGCGCACCGAAGCCGTCATGACCAGCGCCTCCGCCGGAATCGACGACCTCACGCACACCGGTGACAAGACGACCACCACGGTCGCGATGGACTTCGGCCGCATCACCCTGGACCAGGACCTGATCCTGTACCTCTTCGGTACCCCGGGCCAGGACCGCTTCTGGTTCATGTGGGACGACCTGGTCCGCGGAGCCATCGGCGCGATCGTGCTGGTCGACACGCGCCGGCTGGCCGACTGCTTCCCGGCCGTCGACTACTTCGAAAACAGCGGCCTGCCCTTCGTCGTGGCTCTCAACGGTTTCGAGGGGTACCAGCCGTACACCCCGGAGGAAGTCCGCGAGGCCCTGCAGATCGGCCCGGACGCCCCCATCATCACCACGGACGCCCGCCACCGCACGGACGCCAAGAGTGCGCTCATCACGCTCGTCGAGCACGCTCTCATGGCCCGACTCAAGTAACACGACTCGGGTGACGCGGCTCAAGTGGCACCACCCTAGTAACACCGGTTCTTCACAATGTGAGTGGGCGGGCTGTGTCATAGGACACGGCCCGCCCTGCTCGTTCATAACGTTTCGACAGAGAATTGAAGGAAGTTGGCCACAGGGTGCGTTTGCCCGGTACCGCTGCGCTCACAACCGGCCCCGTTTTTGCCGCCGCTCGCTCTTTATGTCCGATTTATGTGGGGCATAAGGCTCTGGGAAGGGCCGATTTCAACTGTTTGGAACACGGCCGTTAACCATGCTGGAATTCAACGAACTAGCTAGTAGCACCGCCGGAAGGTTGTTGGTCGAGTGAGGCGAAGCAACGCAAGCCCCGCGGATGAACCCGCGCGCGGCAACTTCACCCCGCCGCCGCGAGCGGCCGCGTCGCCCGTCGACGTGCCCGTGGAACCGCCCGCGAGCAGAGGGAGCACCAGCAGGTTCGCCCCCCGCAACTGGCGCGTGCCGACGCGTCTGAACGCCATCCTGCTCGTGCCGGCCCTCGTCGGGCTGGTCATGGGCGGCTTCCAGGTGAAGGGCTCCATCGACACCTGGAACGAGGCCAAGGACGCCGAGAAGATAGCCAGGGTCGTCCAGGCGGCCTCCGAATACAGCCATGCACTCCTCAACGAGCGCGACCTCAGCGCCGAGCCGCTGCTGAGCGGCCAGCCCAACAGCGAGGTCGTCGCCAAGGTCCGCGGGAACACCGACGACGCCAAGGGGAAGTTCGACAAGGCCGTCGAGGACCTCCCGAAGAACCAGGGCATGGAGCGGCGTCTGGAGCTCTTCCGCACGGAGGAGCCCAAGCTCAAGGAGGTACGCGAGAAGGCGTACCTGGCCGCGGCCGAAAGCCCGAAGAAGAACCCCCCCACCTCGTTCGGCCCCATCCCGACCGAAGAGGGCTATGTGCTGGTCCAGCACTACCTCATGCAGTTCGCGAACGAGCTGGGCCTCGGCACCGGAAACGTCACCTCCTACGGCCGCATGGTCTACGCGGTCCAGCTGGCCAAGGCGGCGAACTCGCTCCAGCGCTCCGTCGGCACCCACCTGCTGGTCCGCCCGAGCACCGACGAGAACGTCCGCAAGGCGCAGCTCGTCGCCTTCTCCTCGTACGCCTACCTCGAGGAAATCGCCATCGGCGAGTACGTCGCGGCGGGCACCGAGGAGGACGTGAACCACCTCAAGCAGGTCATGCAGAGGAAGTCCGACGAGGGAGCGGCCAAGCTCGCCGAGGCCAAGCACCAGGCCGAGCAGGCGGGCGCCCGCTTCGTGCCCCCGCCCGTGGGGGCCAACAAGTCGGTGCTGACCGGTATGACCGAGGCGATAGCCAGCGGCGAGAACAAGACCAAGCTGGCCGCCGGCGGCACCACGCCCATGGCCTGGCAGGCCGCCGCCACGGCGAAGTTCGACGCCTACGACGAGATCGAGAAGGACCTCCTCGACAAGGCCGTCAAGGACGCCGTCGCGGTCTCCGACGAGGCCCGCACCGACGCCATCACCAACGGCGCCATCGTGGTCGTCTCCCTGCTCGCCGCCTTCATCCTCGCGGGTATGATGGCCCGCCAGATGGGCCGCGCGATGCGCCGCCTGCGCGGTGCCGCCTTCGACATCGCCGAGCAGCGCCTGCCGATGCTCGTCGACCAGCTCTCGCGCACCGACCCGGGCAAGGTGGACACCCGCGTCTACCCGATCCCGATCGACTCACTGGACGAGATCGGCGAGGTCGCCCGCGCCTTCGACCAGGTCCACCGGGAAGCGGTCCGGCTCGCCGCCGAGCAGGCGCTCCTGCGAGGGAACGTCAACGCGATCTTCACGAACCTCTCGATGCGCAACCAGTCGCTGATCGAGGGCCAGCTGACCCTCATCACCGACCTGGAGAACAACGAGGCGGACCCGGACCAGCTGGAGAACCTCTTCCGCCTGGACCACCTGGCCACCCGTATGCGCCGCAACGGCGAGAACCTCCTCATCCTCGCGGGTGAGAACCCGGGCCGCCGCTGGGACCAGCCGGTCCCCCTCGTCGACGTCCTGCGCGCCGCCTCCTCCGAGGTGGAGCAGTACGAGCGCATCGAGCTGTCGGGCGTCTCCGACGCCGAGATCCACGGCCAGGCCGTGACCGACCTCGTGCACCTGCTCGCCGAGCTGCTGGAGAACGCCACCACGTTCTCCTCCCCGCAGACCAAGGTCCGCGTCAACGCCACGCGTCTGCCCGACGGCCGCGTGATGGTCGAGATCCACGACAAGGGCATCGGTCTCACCGCCGAGGACTTCGCGGACATCAACCACAAGCTCGCCAACCCGCCGACCGTGGACGCCGCGATCTCGCAGCGCATGGGTCTGTTCGTGGTCGGCCGGCTGGCGGACCGCCACAGCATCCGCGTCCAGCTGCGCCCCTCGGGCGAGGCGGCCGGCACGACCTCGCTGGTCATGCTCCCCGACGCCATCACCCACGGTGGCGGTGGCGAGGGCATTCCGGACGACGACTTCACCGTCTCCTCGATCATCCCGGAGCAGAAGGCCCAGCAGGCCGCGCCGCTGCGCACGGCCGCCGAGCTCGGCTTCGACGACTCCCGCTACGACCAGCAGGGCGGCGACCCCCGCGACCTCGACCCGGTCGGGCGGTCCCTCGTACGCGAGGAACGGCGTGCCGCGCTCGAGGCACAGGCCGGCTACCCGCAGGATCAGCAGCAGTACGCGGACCAGGCTGACCAGCACTATCCGGAACCTCAGCCTGAGCACGGGTACCAGCCGTACCAGGGCTACGAGCAGCAGCCCGAGCAGGGCTACGACACCTCGTACGAGGCACAGCAGGCTCAGCAGGCTCAGCAGGGCTACGACGCGTACCCGCAGCAGGGTTACTCCTATCCGGAAGCCGGGTACGAGGAACAGCAGCAGGACGCCCGGTCCTACGACGGTGGCTACGAAGCCCAGTCGGAGCAGGCAGACTGGCCCCAGCAGAACACCTACCCGGCGGCCCACCAGCAGGGTTACGGGACCGAATCGGAACCCCCTGCCGGTCCCGAACGGGCCCCGGACCGCGTAGGCTTCGACCGTCCGGGCGCCGCTGCCGACACCGGTCACGAGGTGACCGGAGCGGGCCTGCCGCGCCGCGGCAGCCAGCAGCAGTGGCAGCCGGCACAGCAGGAAGCGGAGTCCAAGGGATCCCTCTTCGAGCAGCGGCCGCAGCGTCAGCAGCAGCCCGCGGCCCCGGAGCGGGCCCCGGAGGAGAAGGAAACCGGCACGGCCTGGCGTTCGGGCAACGACGAGCGCTGGCAGCAGGCCGCCAAACTCCGTGAGCCGAAGGCGGGCGGGGTCACCCCGTCCGGTCTCCCTCGGCGGGTGCCCAAGGCCAACCTGGTCGAGGGTGCTGCGGAGACGACCCCGCAGGGCGGCCCCCAGGTCTCCCGCGCCCCGGAGGACGTCCGCGGCAGGTTGAGCAATCTGCGGCGCGGTGTCCAGCAGGGACGCAGCGCGGGTTCCGAGCAGTCAAGTAACAGCTATGACCAGGAGCGTTAGTGTGAGCCCGATGAGCCAGGCGGCACAGAACCTGAACTGGTTGATCACCAACTTCGTGGACAACACCCCTGGGGTGTCCCACACGGTGGTGGTCTCCGCCGACGGCCTTCTTCTGGCGATGTCCGACGGATTCCCGCGTGACCGCGCCGATCAGCTGGCGGCCGTGGCCTCCGGTCTGACCTCGCTGACCGCCGGAGCCTCCCGCATCTTCGAGGGTGGCGCCGTCAATCAGACCGTGGTCGAGATGGACCGGGGGTTCCTTTTCCTCATGTCCGTCTCGGACGGATCTTCCCTCGCGGTGCTCGCGCACCCCGAGTGCGACATCGGCCTCGTGGGCTACGAGATGGCTCTTCTGGTGGATCGCGCGGGCAGTGTCCTCACCCCGGACCTGCGCGCCGAGCTGCAGGGCAGTCTTCTCAACTAGCAGACAGGCAGTGCGTTTCGCGTCATCGCACCATAGGGTGCGGTGGCGCGGTTCCACAGGGAGTACTGCGTTCTTGGAGTCGGAGGAGGAAACGTGACAACACCCGGAGGTCATCCTTATGGCGGCGCTCAGCAGCCGCAGGGTGGGCACGACCAGAACCGCTTCAACTTCCCTTCCTCTCCCAGCCGGCCCGTGCCGGAGCACAACCCGTACCAGCAGCAGCCGTACGGACAGCCCCAGCCGCCTCAGCAGCCCCAGATGCCTCCGCAGCAGCCTCCGCGCGCCACGCGGCAGCCGGCTCCGAAGGCCCACAACCCGCTGGTGCGCCCGTACGCGATGACCGGCGGCCGTACCCGGCCGCGCTACCAGCTCGCCATCGAGGCGCTGGTCAGTACCACGGCGGATCCCGCGCGCCTGCAAGGGCAGTTGCCCGAGCACCAGCGCATCTGCCGCCTGTGCCAGGAGATCAAATCCGTCGCGGAGATCTCGGCACTTCTCTCCATTCCTCTTGGTGTCGCCCGCATCCTCGTCGCCGACCTGGCGGAGGCGGGCCTTGTCGCCATTCACCAGCCCGGCGGCGACGAGTCTGCCGGCGGCCAGCCAGATGTGACACTGCTCGAAAGGGTGCTCAGTGGACTTCGCAAGCTCTAACGGCGGAGCGGCTCCCGCTCGCTCCACCACCTCCGCGAAGATCGTGGTGGCGGGCGGCTTCGGCGTGGGCAAGACCACGTTCGTCGGCGCGGTCTCCGAGATCAACCCGCTGCGCACCGAAGCCGTCATGACCAGCGCCTCCGCCGGAATCGACGACCTCACGCACACCGGTGACAAGACGACCACCACCGTCGCCATGGACTTCGGCCGCATCACCCTGGACCAGGACCTGATCCTGTACCTCTTCGGTACCCCGGGACAGGACCGCTTCTGGTTCATGTGGGACGACCTGGTCCGCGGAGCCATCGGCGCCGTCGTCCTGGTGGACACGCGCCGCCTCGCCGACTGCTTCCCCGCCGTCGACTACTTCGAGAACAGCGGCCTGCCCTTCGTCATCGCCCTCAACGGCTTCGACGGACACCAGCCGTACACCCCGGAGGAAGTCCGCGAGGCCCTGCAGATCGGCCCGGACGCCCCCATCATCACCACCGACGCCCGCCACCGCGCGGACGCCAAGAGCGCGCTCATCACGCTCGTCGAGCACGCCCTCATGGCGCGCCTGCGGTAGGTCCGGCGCCCCGCGGCATCGCAGCATCCGAAAGGCCCCCGTGTCGTCGACACGGGGGCCTTCGCGCGTGTACGGGTACGCGCTCGCGGCGCGACAAGCGGAAGGCCCCGCACCCTGGACCGGGTGCGGGGCCTTCCGGGGCTGTGGGAATCAGCCCTGCCAGCTGTGCGGGGCGCGGAAGCCCGGGGTGCGCTCCAGGCGGCGCCAGCCGGCCTGGGAGCGGATGGTGGGGGCCGAGGTGTCCGCGGGGGCCGCGGCGGCACGGGCGAGGAGGATCGCGGCGATCGCGGCCAGTTCCTCGGGGGCGGCATTGCCCTTCTCGACGCGCAGAAGAGTGTCGGTGCTCATCGGTGGCTTGTCTCCTTACTGCGGCGGGTTGCCGTGCTTGCGGGACGGCAGGTCGGCGTGCTTGTTGCGGAGCATCGCGAGTGCGGCCACGAGGGTCTCGCGGGTCTCGGCGGGGTCGATGACGTCGTCCACGAGACCGCGCTCGGCGGCGTAGTACGGGTGCATCAGCTCGGCCTTGTACTCCTTGACCATGCGGGTCCGCATGGCTTCGGGGTCCTCGGCATCCGCGATCTGCTTGCGGAAGATCACGTTGGCGGCGCCCTCGGCGCCCATCACCGCGATCTCGTTGGTCGGCCAGGCATAGGTCAGGTCGGCGCCGATGGACTGCGAGTCCATGACGATGTACGCGCCGCCGTACGCCTTGCGCAGGATCAGGCTGATCCGGGGCACGGTGGCGTTGCAGTAGGCGTAGAGCAGCTTGGCGCCGTGGCGGATGATCCCGCCGTGCTCCTGGTCCACGCCCGGCAGGAAGCCCGGCACGTCCAGGAGGGTGATGATCGGGATGTTGAAGGCGTCGCACAGCTGCACGAACCGTGCGGCCTTCTCCGAGGCGTGGATGTCCAGGACGCCGGCGAGGTGGCCGGGCTGGTTGGCGACGATGCCCACGACCTGGCCGTCCATCCGCGCCAGCGCGCAGATGATGTTGCGGGCCCAGCGCTCGTGGATCTCCAGCACGTCGCCCTCGTCGACGAGTTCCTCGATCACCTTGAGCATGTCGTAGGGGCGGTTGCCGTCGGCCGGCACCAGGTCCAGCAGCACATCGCTGCGGCGGTCGGCCGGGTCGGCGGTCTCGTGGACCGGGGGGTTCTCCCGGTTGTTGGACGGCAGCATCGAGATCAGGTAGCGGACCTCGGAGATGCACGTCTCCTCGTCGTCGTACGCGAAGTGCGCCACACCCGAGGTCTCGGCGTGCACGTCCGCGCCGCCCAGCCCGTTCTGGGTGATCTCCTCGCCCGTCACCGCACGGACCACGTCCGGGCCCGTGATGAACATCTGCGAGGTCTCCCGCACCATGAACACGAAGTCCGTCAGTGCCGGGGAGTAGGCCGCGCCGCCCGCACACGGGCCGAGCATCACGCTGATCTGCGGGATGACACCCGAGGCCTTCGTGTTGCGCTGGAAGATCCCGCCGTAGCCGGCCAGCGCCGAGACGCCCTCCTGGATACGCGCGCCCGCACCGTCGTTGAGGGAGACCAGCGGCGCACCCGCCGCGATCGCCATGTCCATGATCTTGTGGATCTTCGTCGCGTGGGCCTCGCCCAGCGCACCGCCGAAGATCCGGAAATCGTGCGCGTAGACGAAGACCGTCCGGCCCTCGACCGTGCCCCACCCGGTGATCACACCATCCGTGTAGGGCTTCTTCGCCTCCAGGCCGAACCCCGACGCCCGGTGCCGGCGCAGCTGCTCGACCTCCTTGAACGAACCCTCGTCCAGGAGCAGCGCGATCCGCTCACGCGCGGTCAGCTTGCCCTTCGCATGCTGCGCCTCGGTCGCACGGTCACTCGGCCCGCGCCGCGCCTGCTCGCGCAGGGACTGCAACTCGGCCACGCGCCCGCGGGCGTCCGTGGGCTCGCTCGGGGTCTGGTCCACAACGGTCATGTACCGACCTTACGAAGAGCGCGATGAAAAACCTCCGTTCATTCCGCACAGTCTCGGGTGTCATCAGCTGTCCGGCCCGCACAGTGCGGCCGCGGGATGCACGGACTCCGCCATACGGGGCCTTCTTCCTTTGTGGGCCTCTCACAAATCGGCGGGACACCCTGCCTAGTAGTTGAAATTTGAACGGAATGGGTCTAGCGTCGTACTCGTTGAAGTCGTTGAAGATTCAACAGAACTGCTACCGAGGAGCAAGCCATGGGCATCTTCACCCGCCGCAGCCAGACCGCACCCGTCCAGGGGGGCACCACCGGCCCCGTCGCCACGCTCGAAGTGGACCCGGCCCTCGCCGCCCTCACCGGCGACTACGTCATCGACGCCGCTCACAGCAGCATCGGCTTCACCGTCCGCCACGCCATGGTCACCAACGTCCGCGGCAGCTTCGCCGAGCACGAGGGCGCCCTGCACCTGGACGGCGCCGATCCCTCCCGTTCCACCGCCTCCATCGACGTGAAGATCGCCTCCGTCGACACCGGTATCGCCGACCGCGACGGCCACCTGCGCAGCGCGGACTTCTTCGACGCCGAGGCCTTCCCGCTGATGACCTTCCGCTCCACCGAGGCGAGCCGACTCGGCGGGGACACGTACCGCATCACCGGCGAGCTGACGATCAAGGACGTCACGCGCCCGCTCTCCATCGACCTGGAGTTCAACGGCTCCGCCACCGACGTCTACGGCAGCGAGCGCGTGGGCTTCGAGGGCTCGGCCGAGATCCTGCGCTCCGACTGGGGCCTGACCTGGAACGCCGCTCTGGAAGCCGGCGGTGTGATGGTGAGCGACAAGGTGAAGCTGACCTTCGACATCTCCGCCGTGAAGCAGGCCTGACGGAGCGCTCGGCCCGGATGACCGGGGGCGGCTAGTGCTGTGGCCGGAAAGGTTCACCGGGTCGCGACGCCCGGCACGGCACCTCGCCGCGTTGTCGGACCGCGCAAGTACGTCCAGTACGAGCCGCGGCCCTCCGCCTTGCGATGCACCGCACCGGACGCCGCGCCCCGGCAAACCTCTCCGGCCACAGCACTAGGGTCTGTGTGATGTCGTGATCATTCGGCTGCTCGCAGGAGATCTT
>NZ_JAGGOZ010000017.1 GCF_018614075.1 Streptomyces sp. ISL-94
GTACGGGCGGGAGGCGGCGGGCCACAGCTCCACGATGGCCACCCACCAGCCGCCGGCCAGCACCATCGCGAGCCCGGCCAGCAGCAGCTGGCCCAGCCGCCTGCGCAGCCGGGTGGGCGCGCAGACGGCGTACAGCACGGTGAGCGGCGGCAGGATGACGAAGGCCTGAAGGGTCTTGGTGAGGAAGGCGAAGCCGACCGCGCCCCCGGCCCCCACCAGCCATCGGGTGTGCGCCCCGTCCAGGGCGCGCAGCAGGCAGTACACGGTGACCGTCAGCAGCAGCGTCAGCAGCGCGTCGGGGTTGTTGAAGCGGAACATCAGCGCGGCGACAGGCGTGAGCGCGAAGGCGGCGCCGCCCAGCAGCGCGGCCCCCGGCCCGAAGTGGCGCCGTACGGCGGCGTACAGCACCGCGGTCGTCGCCACGCCCATCAAGGCCTGCGGGACGAGGATCTGCCAGGAGCCGAGTCCGAAGAGCCGGACCGACAGCATCATCGGCCACAGGGCGGCCGGGGGCTTGTCGACGGTGATGGAGTTCCCGGCGTCCGACGATCCGAAGAAGAAGGCCTTCCAGCTCTCGCTGCCCGCCTGTACGGCCGCGGAGTAGAAGGAGTTGGCGTAGCCGGAGGAGCCCAGGTCCCACAGCAGCAGGGCGGCGGTGGCGATCAGGAGTCCGGCGAGGGCGGGACGTTCCCAGCGCGGCCGGCCGGTACGGGCCCGGGCCTCGGCGGCCGGGAAGAGGGGGAGTGCTGCCGTGGTCATCGGCCGTCCTTGGGCGTAGGGATCTCGGGGCCGCGCCGCTCGGGGAAGACCCAGGCGCGGAAGAGCAGGAATCGCAGCACGGTGGCGGCGAGGTTGGCGGTGATCAGGACGGCCAGCTCGGTGCTGTGCGCGGGATGGGCCGCAGCCGCCCCGAGGGCGGCGAGGGAGCCGCTGGTCAGGGCCAGTCCGATGGCGAACACCACCAGCCCTTGGGCTTGGTGGCGCACGGCCCGGTCCCGGCCGCGCACGCCGAAGGTGAGCCGCCGGTTGGCGGCGGTGTTGGCCACGGCGGAGAGCAGCAGGGCGGCCCCGTTGGCGAGCTGCGGGCCGGTTCCGGCGCGGAAGGCGGAGTACAGCAGCAGGTAGAGGAGGGTGGACAGGGCTCCGACGGCGCAGAAGCCGAGGAGCTGGCGGGCCAGCCCGCCCGGCACCCCGGGCAGCGCGGAGCGGTCGCGGGGGTCGTCGCCGAAGGGGCGGGCGAGCCGGTCGAGGGGGAGCGCGCCGACGGCCAGCGCCCGGCCCACCCGCCAGACGCCCTTGAGGTCCTCGGTGGCGGTCCTGACGATGTGGACGGTGGAGTCGGGGTCGTCGACCCAATCCACCGGCACCTCGTGGATCCGCAGCCCGGCCCGCTCGGCGAGCACGAGCAGTTCGGTGTCGAAGAACCATCCGGAGTCCTCCACCAGCGGCAGCAGCCGCTCGGCGACCTCGCGCCGGATGGCTTTGAACCCGCACTGGGCGTCGCTGAACCGGGCGGCGAGGGAGGAGCGCAGCAGGAGGTTGTAGGCGCGGGAGACGAACTCCCGTTTCGCTCCCCGCACCACCCGGGAGGAGCGGGCGAGCCGGGTGCCGATGGCGAGGTCGGAATGACCGGAGATCAGCGGGGCGACCAGCGGCAGCAGGGCGTTGAGGTCGGTGGAGAGGTCCACGTCCATGTAGGCGAGTACGGGTGCCTCGGAGTCGGACCAGACGGTCCGCAGGGCCCTGCCCCGGCCCTTCTCCTCCAGCCGGGTGCTGCGCACACCGTCCAGGGCTGCGGCGAGCGCGCCAGCGACCTCGGGGGTGCGGTCGGTGCTCGCGTTGTCGGCGACGGTGATCCGGGAGGGGTAGGGGAAGGTGCGGGTGAGGTGGTCGTGGAGCCTGCGCACGCAGGGGCCGAGGTCTTTCTCCTCGTTGAAGACCGGGATCACCACGTCGAGGACGGGCTCGCCGGGCACGGGCGCGAGCGGCGCCCGTGCCGGAAGGGCCCCGGGAGAGGTGTCGGTTGGCATGCTCCGACCCTCGTGGGACGGCCTGTCACCGCTGTGTGGTGAGCCTGTGCCCCGTCTGTGAGTCTGTTGGCTCCGCGGCCGGCGCCGCGCCCGGTGCGAGGGGCAGCAGGACCTCGAAGCAGGTCCGCCCCGGCTCGCTCCGTACGCCGACCTGCCCGCCATGGGCGGTGACCACGGCGTGGACGATGGCGAGACCGAGTCCGGTGGAGCCCGCCGCCCGGGAGCGGGAGGCGTCGCCGCGGGCGAAGCGTTCGAAGACGTGGGGGAGCAGGGCCCGTGGGATACCGGGTCCGTCGTCCTCGATCCGCAGCCGGACGGTGGATGTTTCACGTGAAACATGGGCGGTGACGGTGGTGCCGGGCGGGGTGTGGGTACGGGCGTTGGCGAGGAGGTTGACCAGGACCTGCTGGATCCGGGCCGGGTCGGCGCGGACGGGCGCGGGTTCCTCGGGCAGGCGCAGGCGCCAGTGGTGCTCGGGCCCGGCGGCCCGGGCATCGCTGACGGCGTCGATGACGAGGGGGGCCACGTCGGTGTCGGTGTGGCCGGTGGAGGGCGGGCGCCCGGCGTCGAGCCGGGCGAGCAGCAGCAGGTCCTCGACCAGGCCGGTCATGCGGGTGGCCTCGGACTCGATCCGGCCCAGGGCGTGCCGGGTGTCGGGGCCGGGCTCCTCCCGCCCCCGGCGGGTCAGTTCGGCGTAGCCGCGGATGGAGGCCAGTGGGGTGCGCAGCTCGTGGCTGGCGTCGGCGACGAATTGGCGGACCCGCGTCTCGCTCTGCTGGCGGGCCGTGAGGGCGGAGGAGACGTGGCCCAGCATCCGGTTGAGGGCAGCGCCCACTTGGCCGACTTCGGTGCGGGGATCGGCCTCGGTGCCCGGGACCCGCTCGTGAAGGACCGGCTCGCCGCTGTGCAGGGTCAGTTCGGAGACCCGGGTGGCGGTGGCGGCCACCCGGCGCAGCGGGCGCAGGGCGACGCCGACCAGGACCTGTCCGGCCAGGGAGGCCGCGATCAGCCCGGCGAGGGTGACGCAGACCTCGACCGTGATCAGGGTGTTGACGGTGGAGTCCACCTCGTGGAGTGGGAAGCCGAGGACGAGGCTCCCGTCGGGGGCGGCCAGCACCCGATAGGCACCCAGCCCCGGCAGGTCCAGGTCCCGCGGCCCGGTCCGGCTGTGCGCGGCCTTGCGGGCGACCTCGGCGAGGGCCGCGGTCTGGGCCTCGCCGAGGGGGCGGGGGTCGAGCGCGGGCCCTTCGGCGGGCGAGGTGAGGGCGGTGACGATGACCTTGCCGTCGGAGTCGAGGCGGATCCCGGCGGTGCCCGTCGGGTTGCCGGGGGCCAGCACGAAGCCGGCGATGTTCTCGCGGGCCGCTTTCCCGGGTCCGGGGCCCGGCCGGCCCGCCATCTCGACCGAGGTGGTCAGCTGCTCGTCGAGCCGCCCGACCAGGTACGAGCGCAGCGCGAGGGTGGTGACGGTCCCGATGGCCACGCCCACCACGGCGATCAGCGCCACGGCCGAGACGACGAGCCGGGTCCGCAGGGACCAGGGCCGACGGGAACGCAGTCGCCACGGCCGCCTCCAGGGCAGACGCGGCGGCAGCAGCCAGGGCAGTCGCCGGGGCCACCACGAGGCCAGCCGCGACAGCAGCAGCCGGGACGGCCGCCGGGGCGGACGCAGCGCCACTACTCGGCCGGCTTGATCAGGTAGCCGGCGCCGCGCCGGGTGTGGATCATCGGGGCCATGCCGAGCCCGCTCTCCAGTTTCCGGCGCAGGTAGGAGATGTACAGCTCGACCACGTTGGCCTGGCCGCCGAAGTCGTACGACCACACCCGGTCCAGGATCTGCGCCTTGCTCAGCACCCGCCGCGGGTTGCGCATCAGGTAGCGCAGCAGTTCGAACTCGGTGGCGGTCAGGTGGACCTCCCGGCCGCCCCGGACCACCTCGTGGCTGTCCTCGTCGAGCCGCAGGTCGCCGACGGCCAGCACCGAGCCGCCGCGCGCCGCCTGGGCGGCGCCCGAACGGCGGACCAGGCCGCGCAGCCGGGCCACGACCTCCTCCAGGCTGAACGGCTTGGTGACGTAGTCGTCGCCGCCCGCCGTGAGGCCGGCGATCCGGTCCTCGACGGAGTCCTTGGCCGTCAGGAACAGCACGGGGAGCTGGGGGACCTCCCGGCGCAGCTGCCCGAGGACGGCCAGCCCGTCCATGTCGGGAAGCATGATGTCGAGGACCACGACGTCCGGCCGGAACTCCCGCGCCGCCCGCACCGCGCCCGCCCCGTCCCCCGCGCTGCGGACCTCGCAACCCTCGTAGCGCAGGGCCATGGACAGAAGCTCGGAGAGCGAGGCCTCGTCGTCGACGACGAGCACCCGGCAGGGGCCGCCGTCGGGCCGCACCAGGGCCGTGGGGTTGCTGGTGGACGTGGACGCGTGGGAGGTGGTCGTCGCTGTCATGCGACCACGCTGACCGGCGCCTGTGAGAGCGTTCTTGTCGCTCCCTGTGAATTCCCTGAGAAACGGGGCAGGCCTCTCAGTCGGGGAGGCGGAAGATGCGGGCGGCGTTGTCGTGGCAGACGGCCCGCAGCCAGCCGTCCCCCAGGCCGAGCCGCTCCAGGGCGTCGAGCTGGTGCTCGTACGGGTGGGGGATGTTCGGGAAGTCGGTGCCGAGCAGGATCCGGTCGCCGAGGTCCGCGAGCCGGCCCAGGTCCCCGGGCGGGAAGCCGCTGAACTGCTCGGAGAAGTCGGTGAAGGCCATGGTGGTGTCCAGCCGCACCTCGCCGTACCGGTCGGCGAGGTCGAGGAAGTCGGCGTACTCGGGCATGCCCATGTGGGCGACGATCAGCGGCAGCCGCGGGTGGCGGGCCAGCAGCCGGGCGATCGGCTCGGGCCCGGTGTGCTTGCCGGGGACGGGCCCGGAGCCGCAGTGGATCACGATCGGGATCCCGGCCTCGGCCAGCAGCCCCCACACCGCGTCGAGCCGGTCGTCGTTCGGGTCGTAGCCGCCGACCTGGAGGTGCGCCTTGAAGATCCGCGCCCCCGATTCGACGGCCTGCAGGACGTACGCGGCCACGCCCTCCTCCGGGAAGAAGGTCGCGGTGTGCAGGCAGTCGGGGGTCCGGGCGGCGAAATCGGCGGACCAGGCGTTGAGCCAGGCGGCCATCGCCGGCTTGTGCGGGTAGAGCATGGCAGTGAAGGCCCGAACCCCGAACTCCCGGAGGAGCGCGACCCGTTGTTCCTCTTCGTGCCGGTAGGTGATGGGCCATGCGACACCGGTCAGCGGGCCGACCGCGTCGAAGTAGTCCCACACCTTGTCCAAGACCCGGGTGGGCATGAAGTGCGTGTGGACGTCCACCAGTCCGGGCAGCCCGAGCCGGTCCCGGAAGGCGCGGACCGACTCAGCCGTTGCGGACAAAGCCGTGGCTCCGCTCGACGGTGGCGACATGCAGGGTGTAGCTCTCGTACCAGTCGGTGCGGCCCTGCTTCATGGCCGCACGGTGCTCCAGATCCTCGCGCCACGCGGTGAGCGACTCGTGGTCGCGGAAGTAGGCGACGGTGATGCCGAGGCCTCCCGGGCTGCGGGCGGACTCGTAGCCGAGGAAGCCGGGATTCTCCGCGACGATCTCGTTCATGCGGGCGAGGGTCTCGGGGTAACCGCTGTCGTCGGCGGTGCGGACATTGCTGAAGACGGCCATCACATAAGGCGGTTCGAAGGCCGGTACCGGCTGAGTGGTCATGCCCACCACCTTCGGCGGCGGGCCCCTGGCATGTCCACCCGGATGGGCCCCGAAAGGCGAAAGGGATCCAAGACTTGACCATGGCCGCCGCCGGCCAAACCCCTCAAAACAGCCCGTCCTGCTCGACGGGACCGGTTCCAGAGGCCGGGACCTGCGCCATCGGCACGCTGGTCACGGCGTCGTCCGCCGGGGCCACGAGCTCCCATCCCGCCAGCAGCCGGGTGTCCACCACCAGCCCGTCAGCGAGGTGCAGATCGGGCCCGGCAGCTCCCGTCAGCAGGCCCACGACCGCCCCGCCGGGGACCATCCCCGTGATCACCCGCGCCGGCGCGGGCAGTCCCTCCAGCCCGAACGCCCCCGCGTGATCGACGACTTCGCACCCCACCCGCTCGAGGGACTCCGGCCACCCGGGCAGCGCGGCCGCCCGGGCGTGCAGCTCGGCGACCTCCCGGGCCCACTCGGGTGCGCCCGGCAGGTGTGCCCGTGCGGCCCGCTTACGGGCGTACGCGATCCGGTCGGGCACCCCGAGGGCCGCCCGCAGCAGCTCCTCCGCGCGCCGGCCGGCCATGAGCGGCCCCCGCCCCAGCCACGCCCAGGCCACCGCACCCTGCTCCAACAGCCGGGCCGAGCCCCGCTCCTCGGCGGTGATGCCGACCTTGACCATCCCGGGCCCGAACCAGGCCAGATAGACCCGGTAGGTACGCGGATCGGCCACGTTGGTGTCGGCGGCCACCGAGAACGACCGGTCAAGACGCGCACATGCGGCGCACTGGGCATTCCCCGCGCGGCCGGGCACGGTTGCGGAGGTGGGGCAGGGCGTCCGCTTCCCGGCCCGCCGCACTCCCAGGCACTGCCGCTCCCCGCGCGCCACGAAGGCCAGCCGTTGCCCGTAGGCGAGCACGCTCGCCCGCTCGCCGCGCCCCTGCCCGTACCACCCGATGGCGGGCCGCCCTTCGCTCCACCGGATCCCGGTACACCACCAGGTCACAGCGGGAGCGGCCGCTCGAAGAAGGTGTCCAGGACGACGGTGGCATGCGTACCGCTGACCCCGTCGATGGCGTACAGGCGGCGCAGGACGTCCTGCAACTGCCCGGTCGAGGCCGTGCGCACCTTGACCAGCACCGAGGCGCTCCCCGCGATGATGTGCGCCTCCTGGACCTCGGGAATGGCGGCGAAGGCGGCGCCGGACTCACCCATCCAGGCGCTGGAGTCGACCATCACGTAGGCGAGCACGCCGCTGCCGACCGCGGCCGGGTCGACCTCGACGGTGGTCCGCCGGATCACCCCGCGCTCGCGGAGCTTCCGTACGCGCTCGTGGGTGGCCCCGGCCGAGAGCCCTACGGCAGTGCCGAGAGCGGCGTACGACTGGCTGGCGTCCTCCTGCAGGCGCAGGACGAGCGCCCGGTCGATGTCGTCCACGCGATTTTCCTCCCATGGGCCCGTCGGCCCTTGCGAAGACGGTACCGGATCCTGCAATCTCACCATCATGCCGAACGAAATTCGGCAATCTTTTCTCAGGGGGAATAATGTCTGCCATAGCCGACCTCACCTTGTACGAGATCCTGGACGAGCGCTTCCAGACCGGCCGCTGCACCAACGGCGACGCCCGGCTGGAACGGCTCTACGACGACTGCCGCTGGGCGGAAGGCCCGCTGTACCTGCCGGCCTGGCGGCAACTGGTGTGGAGCGACATCCCCAACGACCGGATGCTGCGCTGGGACGAGGCGACCGGCGCCGTCTCCGTCTTCCGCTCCCCGGCCGGCCACTCCAAGGGCAATACCATCGACCGCGAAGGCCGCCTGATCACCTGTGAACAGGGCAACCGCCGCGTCACCCGCACCGAACCCGACGGCACCCTCACCGTCATCGCCGACCGCTTCGACGGCAAACGGCTCAACAGCCCGAACGACGCGGTCGTCCGCTCGGACGGATCGATCTGGTTCTCCGACCCGGACTTCGGCATCACCAACGACTACGAGGGCCGGCGGGCACCCAGCGAGATCGGCGCCTGCAACCTCTACCGGGCCGACCCCGCCACCGGCGAGGTCCGGATGGTCGCCGACGGGTTCCTCGGCCCCAACGGGCTGGCCTTCTCCCCCGACGAGAGCGAGCTGTACGGCGCCGACACCCGGGCCGGCCACATCCGCGCCTTCAAGGTGACCGACGACGGCACCCTCACCGGCGACCGGGTCTTCACCGCCTGCCCCTCAGTCGACAACATCCGCTTCGACGACGAGGGCCGGCTGTGGGCGGCCGCGATGCACTCCGGCGTTCACTGCTACGACCCGGACGGCACCCTGCTCGGCCGCCTCCGCATCCCCGAACCCGTATCGAACATCGCCTTCGGCGGCCCCAAG
This sequence comes from Streptomyces sp. ISL-94, assembly GCF_018614075.1. Classification (GTDB taxonomy): domain Bacteria; phylum Actinomycetota; class Actinomycetes; order Streptomycetales; family Streptomycetaceae; genus Streptomyces. The sequence continues at coordinate 8,113 of NZ_JAGGOZ010000017.1, forward strand.
AACAACCGCCTCTTCATCACCGCCACCACCTCCCTCTACTCCCTGGTGATGTCGGTGACCGGCCTCCCCCGCGTCCTCTGAGAGCAGCGCGGCGCCCTCCTACCGGGCGACGAACTGCGTCAGGATCGCCTGCACCTCATAGATGTCGACCCCCTTGGTGAAGGTCTTCTCGATCGGCGCCGAGCTCCCGGATATCCAGATCTTGAGCTCGGCGTCGAGATCGAAGTGGCCGGCCGTCTCCACGGAGAAGTGCGTGATGCTCCGGTACGGGACGGAGTGGTACTCGACCTTCTTGCCCGTGATCCCCTGCTTGTCGACGAGCACCAGCCGCCGGTCGGTGAAGAGGATCGTGTCCCGGATCAGCAGATAGGCGGCATGCACCTGCTCGCCCTGCCCCAGCAGCCGCGCGTAGTCCCGCTGCGCCGACGCCTGGTCGATGCTGTGCGCGTTTCCGAACAGTCCCATGAAAGCCCCCGCCCTTCAGGTTCGAACGATCACGCTCGAACGATCTGAAAAGACCGTACCGACGCCCGTCCGTAACCCGCGTCCCCCGCCAGAGCCATCCCAACCCCGACTACCTCCGGGGTATCCCCTCCCCACCAAGGAGGACACAAAGAAGGCAAACGACGAAGGCCCCCAGGATTTCTCCTGGGGGCCTTCGTCCTGCTGTGCACTCGGCAGGATTCGAACCTGCAACCTTCTGATCCGTAGTCAGATGCTCTATCCGTTAAGCTACGAGTGCTTGGCTTGTTGGGGTTTTGCGCCCCGTTGGCCTTGCGAGAACAACAATACATGGACCTCGCCGGGACGCGAAATCCATTAGCCAAACCAGCTCTGACCTGCGGAAACGCCCTGGAAGAAGATCATCCGGTTGGGGCGGGGCCCGAGTCCCGGAGGTTCGCCCGGGAGCGTGAGCCTCTCGCAGTGGCCGGCTCCTCCGGAGCAGTCGCCCCCTAACGCACCGAAGCCCCGGTCCGCATGGACCGGGGCTTCGTGAAGTGCGGAGGCGGAGGGATTTGAACCCTCGATGGGGGGTAAGCCCCAAACCGCATTAGCAGTGCGGCGCCATAGACCGGACTAGGCGACGCCTCCAGCACACCCTCGCGGACGAGGGTGCGTGCAGATGATGACACAGGCGCAGGGCCCCTCACCAATCCGCTCCCACGGTACTAGCAGGGGCGGCCAAGAGGCAAAGCCTTAAAGCCCCCGCAGCGCGCAACGTCAGGGCACCCTCGTCGTTGGTCACGCGTACGACGTACGGACGACCTGGAGTGCCCCATGCTGCGTCTCGCCGCCTTCGCCGTCACCTCCGCCCTGGCTGCCGCGGCCGCCGGGCCACTGCCCCCGCTCCCCGAGCCGCTGGGCAGGTTGCTGTCGGGGGGTCCCGACCGCCTCACGATCACCATGGCCAACACCGGCAACCGGCAGATGGACCGCAAGTACGAACTCGAATGCGGCCCCGTGGGCGGCAATCACCCCTGGCCCGAAGAGTCCTGCGCAACGCTGGAGCGGCTCGCCGCGGAGGGGAAGGACCCCTTCGCCCCCGTCTCCGAACGCCAGATCTGCACCACGGAGCACGGCGGCCCGGCCACCGCCCGGATCACGGGCACCTGGCACGGGCGCAAAGTGGACGCGGCCTTCCGCCGGACGAACGGCTGCGAAATCAACCGCTGGGACGAGTTGGAACCTCTGCTTCCGAGTGGACGTTCCTGACCTGGGAGGATGCGCGGAACGGGCGGTATCCACTTCACATCGGCCACCCCGCCGGGGGGCTGTGGCCTTAGACTCCTCCCGTGACATGCCGGTAGTTGTGGTCAGGGAGGAAGCTCGTCGTGAGCAGCAGGCCATCCCGAGGCGCTGCTCGCCTCGCAGCAATACTCGACGCTCTTCCGGACGCGCTGTTGCTCGTCAACGCCAACGGCACGGTCGTCAACGCGAATTCGATCGCTCTCGAGGTCATGGAGAGCCCGGGCACCGGGCTCGTCGGCCGCGGCGTGCTCGATCTTCTGCCCGAGTTCGACTCCAAGCTGATCCCCGGCTCCATGCGCCGGCCCGGCGAGGAGGAAGGCGGCCGGTCCCGGCCCAAGCGGATGACCGCGCGCCGCACCGACGGCAGCGAGTTCCCCGTCGAGGTCACCAGCGCCCATCTCGACGGGCGCGATGCCTACCGCGAGCCGCAACCCGCCTACACCGGTGACGAGCTGCTGATGCTCGTCGTGCGGGACCTCTCTCAAACCGTGGACACCGAGGCCGAGCTGGCCCGCTCCCAGCGGCAGACCGAGATGATCCTGCGGGCCGCGGCGGAGGGCGTCGTCGGCACCGACACCGACGGACGGGTGGTGCTGGTCAATCCGGCCGCCGCCCAGATCCTCGGCTACCGCGCCACCGACCTCGGCAACCGCGAACTGCACGGGCTCGTCCTGCACTCGCGTGCCGACGGCTCCCCCTTCCCCTTCGACGAGTCCCCGCTCGCCGACACCCTGCGCAGCGGACGCAAGCACCGAGTGCGCGGGCAGGTGCTGTGGAACAAGGCCGGGCAGCCGGTCTCCGTCGACTTGACCACCTCGCCCGTACGGGACGGGGAGCAGCTCGTCGGCGCCGTGATGACCTTCACCGACCGGCGCCCCTATGACGCCCTCGCCGCCCGCCACGCACAGCTGCTGGCCGTCCTGGGCGAGTCGCTGCGGGGGCCGCTGGACGAGTTGCGCGGGGAGCTGGCGACGCTGGCCGCCGACGACGCGGGACAGCTGTGGCCCGAGGCCAACCAGCTGCTGCACCACCTGGCCGCCGGGTACTCCCGGATGACCACGCTGGTGGACAACGTCCTGGGCTTCCAGCGCCTGGACGCCGGCACGGACCGGCTCACAAAGAAGAAGGTCCTGATCAACGGCGTCGTCGCAGCCGGTGTCGACGGCGCGGTCGAGCTGATCGGACCGGGCCGCGCGCAGTTCGCCGTCCACGCGCCGACGATCGAGGCCGAGGTGGACGCGGGCCGCGTCGCAACCGCGCTCGCGCACCTGGTCGCGGACGTCGCCGGGGTGGACGCCACCGGCAAGACCCGCCAGGGCAGCGGGTACAGCGACTCGACGATCGTGGTGGCGGCCGCGCAGCGCGGTGATGTCGTACGGATCGAGGTGCGCGGGCCGTACGAGGGCGGGAACCCGGTGCACGAGCCGATCGTGCGCGGGATCGTGGCGGCGCACGGGGGCGTGCTCCAGACGGTGGAGGTGCCGGGCGCACCCGGCGGGGCGTACGTGCTGGAGCTGCCGCTGGGCGCGGGAGCCGGGACGGTGACCCTGCCGGAGCCGGCGGAGGAGCCCCCGGCCGGTCCGGCGGAGGACGCTGCGGGGACGGCCGGCGGCGCGGCCCCGGGCAAGGTCTCCGGCGGGCGCCGGGCCCGGCGCGGTGTGGACGCCTTCCTGGACGACGAGACTGCGGGGCCCGAAGCCGGCCAGGGCGGCGGCGCGCTGGCGTTGCCGTCCGGGCGGCGGCGGGCGGGCGAGACCGGCGTCCCCGACGCGGGACTGGAGCTCGCGCAGTCCCCGGTGAACCCGGCGGGACTGGGCACCGGGCGCAGGCGCGGTCGGGCCGGCGACGGCAGCGCCGAGGCCGGCGCGACCGGTGGGCCGGTCGGCGTCGGCGCTCTCGGGGGCCAGGGCGGTCCCGGCGGCCAGAACGGTCCCGGCGGCCCCGGACGGCCGGTACCCCCGCAGGGCACCGCCATGCCCGCGCTACCGCCCGTCCCCCCAGTGCCCCCGGTTCCGCTGATGGAGCATCCTGCCGGGCGGCGGCGGGCCCTGGGTCCGGCCGGTCCCGCCCGTCCTGCCGCTCCCGCTCAGCCCGGTGGTCCCGTGCCGGCGACCGGGCTCGGGCCGACGCCCGCTCCCGCGCGGCCCATCGCCCCCGAAGGGGGCTTCGCACTGCCCGCCGGGCCGACCCCGGCTCCTCCCGCTCCCCAGGCCCCCGCGATGGCCGGGCCGGCTCCCGCTCCCGCCGAGGCCGATGGCGATACCGCGTCCGGGCGGCGTGGGCGCCGGGTGCTGGGCGCGCCCGGAGCCGAGGCAGAGGCGCCCGCCGCGCCGCCGGTCGCGGAGGATCCCGTAGAGCAGGCGCACCCCACCGGGCGGCGGCGTGCCCTGCCAGCGACCCCGGCGTGGCCCGTTCCCGCGGCCCGGACCGCTCCCGAGGACGACCAGGCCTCCGGCCAGGTCGCCGTTCCCGGGGCCCGGCAGCCGCAGGACACCCCGGCGGAGGGGCAGGCCTCGCAGCCGATCAGCGTGCGCGCCCTCGGCACCCTCGGCCAGGGCATCTCCGTGGACCCCGCCGGCTCGGGCTCCGGCCGCCGTCGCCGGCTCTCCGAGCCCGCGCCCCAGGGCCGGGCCTTCGCCATAGGGGCCCCCGAGGCGGGCTCCGACGAGGGCCCCGAGCCGCTGGACGGTCCGGGCGGCGCCGTGGAGGTCGTCAACCGTCCCGTGCCGCAGCCCGTTGACGACGAGCTGCCGCCGGAGCCCTTGGACAACCCGCGCCGACTGCTCGTGTGGCCCGCGCCCGATGTGCAGACGCAGCAGGCGCTCAGCGACTGCGGCTACCGCCCGGTGATCGTCCACTCCCGCGAGGAGGTGGACGCGCAGATCGCCGCGTTCCCCGCCGCGCTGTTCGTGGACCCGCTGACCGGGCCGATCACCCGGACCGCCCTGCAGTCCCTGCGCCAGGCCGCGGTGGCCGCCGAGGTGCCCGTACTGGTCACGGCCGGGCTGGGGCACGCCACGCGCGAGGCGGCGTACGGCGCCGATCCGGCCGTGCTGCTGAAGGCGCTCGCGCCGCGCGACAGCGAGCAGCACCCCTCCCGTGTGCTGCTGATCGAGGAGCACGACGAGATCGCCATCGCGCTGACCGCCGCCCTGGAGCGGCGTGGGATGCACGTCGCCCGCGCGGGCGCCGATACCGACGCCGTGGAACTGGCGACGCGGATGCGGCCCAACCTGGTCGTCATGGACCTGATGCAGGTCCGGCGCCGGCGGGCCGGGATCGTGGACTGGCTGCGCGCCAACGGGCAGCTGAACCGCACCCCGCTGGTCGTCTACACGACGACCGGCATCGACCCGGCCGAACTGCCGCGGCTGGCCTCCGGCGAGAGCGTGCTCTTCCTCGCCGAGCGGGCCACGACCGCCGATGTTCAGGGCCGCATCGTGGACCTGCTGGCCAAGATCGGCACCAACTAGTAATCCTGGCCCGATGGCCACCATCAATACGACCGAGCACACCGTCCCCGCCGACAACGGGGAGGTGAACCTGCTCATCGCACGGCAGGTGGAGCCGGGGCACGAGGAGACCTTCGAGGCCTGGGCCCACGGGATCCTGGAGACGGCCGCGCGCTTCCCGGACCACCTCGGCTACGGGCTCTTCCACCCGGCGGCCGAGGGCGGCCCGTGGTTCCTGGTCCACCGTTTCCGCAACCAGGCGGCCTTCCAGCGCTGGCAGGACTCCGCGGAGCGGGCGGAGTGGTTCTCCAACTGCCTCGGCCACCACCACACGGAGATAGCCCGCCGGGAACTGCACGGCATGGAGACATGGTTCGCCAAGCCGGGTATGACCCGGCCCGCGCCGCCACGGTGGAAGATGGCGATCAGCTCGGGGCTGGCCATCTTCCCGATCTCGCTGGTGGGCAACGCGGTGCTCGGGCCATACCTGGTGGATCTGCCCTTCGTGCTGCGGACGGCCGCCTTCGCCGTCGTCTTCAGCACCCTGATGACCTACGTGGCCATGCCCGCCGTCAGCAAGCTGCTGCGGCCATGGCTCACCAAGGGCTGAGGCGGGTCAGCCCAGCTTCGTGACGTCCAGCTCGCCGTCGGCGTACTGCTTGCGGATCACCTTCTTGTCGAACTTGCCGACGCTGGTCTTCGGGACGGCCTCGACGAGCGTCCAGCGCTCGGGCAGCTGCCACTTGGCGATGGACTGGCCGAGGAACGCGCGCAGGCCCGCGTAGTCCACGGTCGCGCCCTCCTTGAGGACGACCGTGGCCAGCGGGCGCTCGCCCCACTTGTCGTCCGGGACGGCGACGACCGCCGCCTCGGCGACCTCGGGGTGCGCCATCAGCGCGTTCTCCAGCTCCACGCTGGAGATCCACTCGCCGCCGGACTTGATGACGTCCTTGGCGCGGTCGGTGAGGGTGAGGAAGCCCTCGGATGTGATGACCCCGACGTCACCGGTCTTGAGCCAGCCGTCGGCGCTGAACTTGTCCTCGGGCCGGGAGGGTTCGCCGGACGCGCCGCCGTAGTAGGCGGCCGCGATCCAGTTGCCGCGCACCTCCAGCTCGCCCGCCGACTCCCCGTCCCAGGGCAGGACGTCGCCGCCGGGACCCACCAGGCGGCCCTCGACACCCGCCGGGAAGCGGCCCTGGGTGATCCGGTAGGGCCACTCTTCCTCCGCGCTGAGCCCGGCCGGCGGGTGCGCCATGGTGCCCAGCGGGGAGGTCTCGGTCATGCCCCAGGCGTGGCACAGCCGAACGCCGAGCTTGTCGTAGGCCTCCATCAGGGAGGGCGGACAGGCCGCGCCCCCGATGGTGACCTGCTTCATCGAGGTCAGGTCGCGCGGGTTGGCGGTGACCTCGGCCAGCAGCCCCTGCCAGATGGTGGGGACGGCCGCGGCGTGGGTGGGCTTCTCCCTCTCGATCATCTCGGCGAGCGGGGCGGGCTGCAGGAACCGGTCCGGCATCAGCATGTTGATACCGGTCATGAAGGTGGCGTGCGGAAGCCCCCAGGCGTTCACGTGGAACTGGGGAACCACGACGAGGCTGGTGTCCTTGTCGGTCAGACCCATCGACTCGGTCATGTTGACCTGCATGGAGTGCAGGTAGATCGAGCGGTGCGAGTAGATGACGCCCTTGGGGTCCCCGGTGGTGCCGGACGTGTAGCACATGGCCGCGGCCTGGCGCTCGTCCAGCTCGGGCCAGTCGTAGCTGTCGGGACGGCCCGCCAGGAGTTCCTCGTACTCGTGCACGCGCACGCCGAGGCCTTCGAGCGCGGAGCGGTCGCCGATGCCGGAGACCACGACGTGCTCGATGGTCGGCAGGTGCGGCAACAGCGGCGCGAGCAGCGGCAGCAGCGTGCCGTTGACCAGGACGACACGGTCGGCGGCATGGTTGACGATGAAGACCAGCTGCTCGGGAGGGAGCCGCAGGTTGAGGGTGTGCAGGACCGCGCCCATGGAGGGGATCGCGAAGTACGCCTCGACGTGCTCCGAGTTGTTCCACATGAGGGTGGCGACACGGTCGTCCTGCTGTACCCCGAGCTCGTCGCGCAGGGCGTTCGCGAGGCGGGTGGCGCGGGTACCGATCTCGGCAAAGCTGCGGCGGTGCGGCTCAGCCTCCCCGGTCCAGGTCGTGACCTGGGACTTCCCGTGGATCGTCATCCCGTGCTGGAGTATGCGGGTGACGAGGAGTGGTACGTCCTGCATGGTGCTCAGCAAAGCGTCCTCCCGGTGAGCGCTGCGGCGCTGCGGCGGCTACGGATGCTGCCGATTCTGCGCACGTACCGGTCGGCATGTCACTACCCGGAGGTAGAAACCGGGCCGTGTTTCACGTGAAACATCCCCGCAGCGGGCGCGGAGCGGTGTTTCACGTGAAACATGCTCCCCCTCCGGCTCACCTGACCGGAGTGAGCTCCGGGTCCTCGCGGAGTTTGACCAGCGCGCGCGAGACCGCGCTCTTGACGGTGCCGACCGAGACCCCCAGCAGCTCGGCGGTCTGCACCTCGCTGAGGTCCTCGTAGTAGCGCAGGACGACCATGGCCCGCTGCCGGTCGGGCAGCCTGGTGACCGCGCGCCACATCGCGTCGCGCAGGGCCTGCGCCTCCGCGGGGTCCGCGGCGGGGGCCGCCTCGGTCTCCGGGATCTCGTCGCAGGCGAACTCGTCGACCTTGCGCTTGCGCCACTGGGAGGTGCGGGTGTTGACCAGGGCCCGCCGGACATAGCCGTCCAGGGCACGGTGGTCCTCGATGCGGTCCCAGGCCATGTACGTCTTGGCCAGGGCCGTCTGGAGCAGGTCCTCGGCATCGCAGGGGTTGGCGGTGAGGGAGCGCGCGGTGCGCATCAGGACCGTGCCGCGGGTCCGGACGTACGCCGAGAACGACGGGTACGGCGTCGGATTCGAGGCGAGGGTGCACACAGGCGTGGTCATGGCTCCACGCTAAGAGCGCCGGCACGCCCTGGGATCGGCCGCAGGTGCCGAAGGAGAGTCCACCTCAGGTTGTAGGGCCGGGAGGTGCTCCACCTCCTGAAGGTGGAGGAGGGGGAGCCCACGGGCCTATGGATCTCAGTGGTCGGTGCCGAGGATCAGTCCGGAGGTCGGTACCCCGGTGCCCGCGGTGACCAGTACGTGTTCTGCCCCCGCGGCCTGGTTGACGGACGTGCCGCGCAGCTGGCGGACGGCCTCGGCGATGCCGTTCATCCCGTGCAGGTACGCCTCCCCGAGCTGGCCGCCGTGGGTGTTGAGCGGCAGCGCGTCGGCCGCGACGAAATCGGCGGCCTCGCCCGGCTCGCAGAAGCCGAATTCCTCCAGCTGCATGAGGACGAAGGGGGTGAAGTGGTCGTAGAGGATGCCGACGTCGATGTCGGAGGGCCGCAGACCGCTGGTCCGCCACAGCTGGCGGGCGACCACGTCCATCTCCGGCAGCCCGGTGAGGTCGTCGCGGTAGAAGGAGGTCATGCCCTCCTGGCGCCGGCCGGCGCCCTGGGCGGCCGCGGTGATCACGGCGGGCGCGTGCCGCAGGTCGCGTGCCCGTTCGGGCGTGGTGACGACGAGGGCCTGGCCGCCGTCGGTCTCCTGGCAGCAGTCGAGCAGCCGCAGCGGCTCCACGATCCAGCGCGAGGCGGCGTGGTCGGCGAGGGTGATGGGCTTGCCGTGGAAGTAGGCGGCGGGGTTGTTCGCGGCGTGCCGGCGGTCGGTGACCGCGACGTGCCCGAAGGCCTCGGGGGTGAGGTTGTAGGTGTGCAGGTAGCGCTGGGCGGTCATGGCCACCCATGAGGCGGGCGTCAGCAGCCCCCAGGGCAGCGACCAGCCGAGCGCCGCCCCCTCCGCGGAGGGCTCGCGCTGCTGTACGCCGGAGCCGAAGCGGCGCCCGGAGCGCTCGTTGAAGGCGCGGTAGCAGACCACGACCTCGGCGACCCCGGTGGCGACGGCGAGGGCGGCCTGCTGGATGGTGGCGCAGGCAGCGCCGCCGCCGTAGTGGATGCGGGAGAAGAAGGACAGGTCCCCGATGCCGGCCGCCTGGGCGACGGTGATCTCGGGGCTGGTGTCCATCGTGAAGGTGACCATGCCGTCGACGTCGGCCGGGGTGAGCCCGGCGTCGTCGAGGGCCGCGTGCACGGCCTCCACGGCGAGCTTGAGCTCGCTGCGGCCGGAGTCCTTGGAGAACTCGGTCGCGCCGATTCCGGCGATGGCGGCGCGACCGCCGAGCTCGTCGCGGGTGCGGACGCTCATGCCGCCCCCTCCTGGGCGAGGGTCACGGTGACCGTGCCGGTGACGTGCTGGCCGATGCCGTTGGCGCCGACGACGCGGATCTCGGCGGTGTCCCCGTCCAGGGCGGTGACGGTGCCGGTCAGGGTCATGGTGTCGCCCGGGTAGTTGGGGGCGCCGAGGCGGATGGCCACCTTGCGCAGGACGGCATGGGGCCCGAGGCGGTCGGTGATGTAGCGGCCGACCAGGCCGTTCGTGGTCAGGATGTTCATGAAGATGTCCGGGGAGCCCTTCTCCCGCGCGAGCGACGTGTCGTGGTGCACGTCCTGGTAGTCGCGGGAGGCGATCGCACCCGCGACGATCAGGGTGCGGGTGACCGGGATCTCCAACGGCGGCAGTTCCCCGCCGACTCTCAGTGCGCCGATCATGCCTCAGCCCTCCTGCGCCAGTACGGCGCCCAGTTCGGCCAGCAGCTCGCTGCCGCAGCCCAGGTACGCGTCCAGCTGGCGCCCCCACAGGAAGTGCCGGTGGACGGGATGATCGAGATCGGCGCCCATGCCGCCGTGCAGGTGCTGGCCCGCGTGCACGACCCGTTTGCCCGCCTCAGAGGCCCACCAGGCCGCCGTCAGCCCGTGCTCGCGCGCCGGGAGTCCCTCGTCGATGCGCCAGGCCGCCTCGTAGGCGGTGACCCGGATCGCCTCGGTGTCCATGTACGCGTCCGCCGCGCGCAGCATGACGCCCTGGTTGGTGGAGAGGGGGCGGCCGAACTGCTCCCGCGTGCAGGTGTACTCGACCGCCCGCGCGAGGGAGCCGGCGCAGACTCCCGCCTGGAGTCCGGCGAAGGCGGTGCGGGCCGCGGCAAGCGTGTCCTCGTACGCGGCCGGACCCGCCCCGACACGCTCCGCCCGGGCACCGGTCAGGGTCAGCCGCCCGGCCGACCAGGGGGCAGTGGTCTCCACCGGGGAGGTCCGTACGCCGGGCGCGTCGGTCCGTAGGAGCCACAGCGCCCGGTCTGCGTCCGGGACCAGCACATGGGTGGCGTCGCGCAGCCAGGGCACGGCGGGGGCGGTGCCGGTGAGCCGGCCGTCCGGTGAGGCGGTGATCCGGCCGCCGCGGGCCGGGAAGGCTCCGGTGGCGACGGCCTCGCCCGTTCCCAGGACGGGCAGCAGGCGGGCTCGCTGGTCGGCGCTTCCGTGCACCGCGATCGGGAGCATCCCGTACGCGCAGCTGGCGGCGTAGGGCACCTGGGCGGTGGTGCGGCCCTGTTCCTCCAGCAGCAGCACCAGGCCGAGCAGGCCGATGTCCGGGATGGCGGCGATCAGCCCGGAGGCGGCGAGGGCCTTCCACAGTTCGGGGTCGCTGCCGGTGCCCGCGGCGGCGAGGCGCTCGTGGGTGGCGAGGTCGCGGAAGATCTGCGCGGCGAGGCCGGCCGCGGCGGCCTGCTCCTCGGTGGGGTGGAAGTCCATCAGGCCGCACTCCCGCGGAAGACGGGAAGTTCGAGTTCGTCCTCGACGCGCAGGAACTCCAGCTGGACGGGGAGGCCGATGCACACCTTGTCGTACGGGACGCCGATGACGTTGCTGATCACGCGGACGCCCTCGGCGAGCTCGACGAGCACGACGGCGTAGGGCGGGTCGAAGGCGGGGAAGGGCGGGTGGTGGATGACGACGTAGCTGAACACCGTGCCGGCTCCGGATGCCTCGACGGTGTCCCAGTCGGGCGAGGCGCAGGCGTTGCAGCCGGGGAGCCACGGGAAGCGGAGGGTGGCGCAGGCGGTGCAGCGCTGGATCAGGAGCTTGTGGTCGCGTACGCCGTCCCAGAAGCCCTGGTTGTCGCGGTTGATCACCGGACGGGGGCGCCGGGCCTCGGGCTTCTTCTCCCGCTTGGCCGCGGGGGCGAACTTGAGGATCCGGAAGCGGTGGGTCCCGGCGATCTCGCCGTCGACCCGGACGTCCATACGGGTGGTCACGAAGTGGCCGGTGCCCAGCTTGGTCGTCTTGCGGGGTGACACCGACTCGATGACGGCGTCGAAGGTGATCGCGTCGCCGGGGCGCAGCGGGCGCAGGTACTCCTGCTCGCAGTCGGTGGCGACGACGGAGGTGAAGCCCGCGCCGTCGAGCAGCGTGAAGAGCTCGTCGTAGGCGGCGGAGCGGTCCGTGTGGCCGGAGAGCCCGCCCATCGTCCACGCCTGGAGCATGGTGGGCGGGGCTATGCCGTCCGGCCCGGCGTAGGCGGGGTTGGCATCGCCCATCGCCTCGCACCAGTGGCGGATCATCGGCTCGTTGACCGGGTCCTTGCCCCGGCCGGCGGTGGCGGCCGGCCTGCCCTCGAAGGCCGTCAGGAGGGCGTGGAACCGGGCTGCCTCGTCGGTCCCGGTCGCCCCGGCCGCCTGCCGGGTGGCCCTGGCCGCGTCTGCCGTCATCGCTTCCTTCCCTTCATGCCGAGCCGCATCATGGCGACGATCTCCCGCTGGACCTCGCTGACCCCGCCGCCGAAGGTGTTGATCTGAGCGGCCCGGTTCATCCGCTCCAGTTCGCCCCCCTCGAAGGCCTCGGCACCCGGCCCTCGGATCAGGGCTTGCTCGCCGACCACCTCCTGGCACATCCGGTACACCTCGACGGTGGATTCGGTGCCGAGGAACTTCACGCCGCTGGCGTCGCCGGGCGCCAGGGTGCCGCCGCCCACGTCCTGGACGAGGCGCCAGTTGAGGAGGCGTACGGCAGCCAGCCGTGCGTGCGCCTCGGCGAGCCGGGACCGGACCCAGGCCAGGTCGGCGGGGCGGTCGCCGGTGTCGGGGTCGGGGGTGCGGGCGTGGGCGAGGGCGGCTTCGTAGAAGTCCTCTGCCTGCATGCCGATGGCGGCGAGGGCCACGCGCTCATGGTTGAGCTGGTTGGTGATCAGGCCCCAACCGCCGTGTTCGGGGCCGACGAGGTTGCCGGCGGGGACGCGGATGGAGTCGTAGTACGTCGCAGTGGTGGTGAGTCCGCCGACGGTCTCGATCGGGGTCCAGGAGAAGCCCGGGGCTTCGGTGGGCACCAGGATGATCGAGATGCCCTTGTGCTTGGGGGCTTCCGGGTCGGTCCGGCAGGCGAGCCAGATCCAGTCCGCGTTCTGGGCGTTGGAGGTGAAGATCTTCTGCCCGTCGATCACCCAGTCGCCGGCGGCCCCGGCGGCCCCGGCGGCCCCGGTGGCCTCGGCGGCTCCGCCGTCACGGACGGCGCGGGTGCGCAGCGAGGCGAGGTCGGTGCCGGCTTCGGGTTCCGAGTAGCCGATGGCGAAGACGAGGTCGCCCTTGAGGATCCGGGGCAGGAAGTAGTCCTTCTGCTCCTGGGTCCCGTACTTCATCAGGGTCGGACCGACGGTGTTGAGCGTGACCATCGAGACGGGGGCACCGGCCCGGTAGGCCTCGTCGAAGAAGACGAACTGCTCGTCGGAACTCCGGCCTTGGCCGCCGTACTCGACGGGCCAGCCGAGGCCGAGCAGTCCGTCGGCGCCTATGCGGCGCAGCAGTTCCCGCTGGCGGGCCGGGTCCTCGGGGGCACCGTCCGGCAGCAGATCCCGAAAGTACTCCCGCAGTTCGGCGCGGAGCCGCAACTGGCCTTCGGTCGGAGCGAGGTGCACGGCGCTGGCCTCCCGGCATCACATCAACGAGTGAATCTGACTGTCCGTCAGATCCACCCGTGGTGTCAAGGTCGGGAAGGGCCCAGGCCGAGGCGCGGAAGGCGTCGGCATGCGCGAGGGCGCCTGCGCTACCGGACCCCAGCCGGTCCGGTCGCAGAGACGCCCTCAACAGTCCGAGCGGCTCAAGCCGCCGCTACCACCAGGGGTAGAAGTTGACCGCGACGTTCGAGTTGTCCTGGTCGATCGCAGTGAAGGCCGAGCCGTTCACCTGCGCGGTGTTGTTCTGATTGGACGCGCCGGAGCCGCTGGCCACCGGCTGAGAGGTGGACGAGTTGCCGAGATCGCTCCCGCCCACACCACTGCCGACGATGCTGGCGACGCTCGCATTCGATCCGTCGTTCGCGAAGGAGCCGTCGTCGGCCGAGGCCACCCCGCCGAACAGTGCGGCGGCGAGGGGGAGAGCGGCGACGGCGGCGATGACGCGGGCGGTACGGATGCTTGCCATGTCTTTGTCCTCCAGAAAACCGAAGTGGGAGTTTTTCCAAGGCAGTTGGCCGACCGCCTCGGTCGTTCCGTGTGGTGACGACGTCGCGAGATCAGAGTTGCCCACCGAATCCCCGCGAACCACCCCGGAGCCCCTGATTCCCCCGCAACCATGACCAACACCGGATAAACCCCATTTGCGCCCCCGCAGCCCCAGCTCAACACCCCTGCACCTACTGAAACCCCTGCCCCACAAGGGATGAAGCGCTCCGACAGATCGGCGCCTCCCGGACATGCCGAAAAGGGCCGCGCCGTCCGGGAACCCCACCGTCTCCCGGGCCTGCGGCCCTGCAATACCAAGCTTCACGCCCCCTGCACGCCCCCCGGCGCCCGCCGGGGCAATCCAGCCGTGCCCCGCTCCGGGGCACATCACGCGGCGCGATCCACGGTCGCCTGCGACCGGGCTCCAGCGCCTGTTCTTCACGGACCTGCGGACTTACGAACCTACGGGGATGTACGCGTCTATGGGTGTACGGGCCTACGCGGCGAGCGCGAGCGCGAGCGCGTTCCGCGCGGCTCCGACCGGGGCCAGGTCGCGTGCGGCGGTCCCCGTTCGGGCGCCCATGGCCGCGGCGGTGGTCGAACGGCGGACGGACGGGGACTTGCCGTGCGCCTCGGCGCGGATCCGCTGCTTGATGGTCGGCGGGAGCGAACCGCCCCGCATCATCGCCCGCCAGGTGCGCCGGGCGGTGAGGGCCGGCCGGCGTACGGCGGCGGTGGGGGCCGGGGCGGCGGACGCCGCGACGGAGGCGGCGGCCGGGGCTGCCTTCCCGCGCAGACCGAGAACGCTGAGCAGGGCCACCAGGGCGGCGAGGACGGAGGTCCAGATCGAGGTGCGGGTGCTGCGCTGAGCCATGACGAATGCCTCGTTTCGCGATGTTCCGACGGGCGCATCTGAATACATTCGTCATGATGTGTCCGCAACCGCACCGCTCCCACGACGCGCGCCGATCTTCCGACAAACACCACTCGGATGAACCAGCCACTGCGGAGCGGACACGCAAGCGGCCCCTGACCGGATTACCGGTCAGGGGCCGCTCAACTGCGGTGGGTGTGGGATTTGAACCCACGGTGACTCGCGCCACGACGGTTTTCAAGACCGTTCCCTTAGGCCGCTCGGGCAACCCACCATCCATCCGCCGGCCAGCGGCGGAGCGGGATCCAGAGTACCGGCTGTCAGGGGTGTCCGGGGGCTGTGGTGTGGGTTGGGCGCAGGGGGCCGGTGGGACGCCGGTCGTGGTCAGTTGCGGCCGCTGCCCCGGCGGTACTGGGTGAACCTGCCCTCGTGGTCGCGGGGCCCCCGCGTGAGCTCACGCTCGGGGCGCTCACTGCGCTCCGAGCAGCCGCTCGCGAACCGGACGAATGTTCCGGTACCCCACTGTCGGATCAGGCGGTCTGGGCCTTGTCGTAGGCCGCCTTCACCTCGTTGCCGAAGTACGGGCCGTACATGCGGTTCGGCAGGAAGGTGTAGCCGAAGCTGTTCACCGAGACCTGGGTTCCGAGGCCCGTGGCCTCGTTGAAGTCCTGGAACCAGGGGCCGCCGCTGGAGCCGCCCGTCATGTTGCAGGCCAGGCTGTGGTCCTTGGTCAGCAGGAAGTCCTTGCCCGTGTTGCCGCTGCAGTAGACGAGCTTGGTCCCGTCGTACGGGGCTGCCGCGGGGAAGCCGAAGGAGTACATCTTCTTGTTGTAGCCGCCGTTGAAGAGGATGCCCTGGGCGCCGACGGCCTGGCTCAGCGTCTGCCCGTTCAGCGGGGCGACGGCGGCGAGGCCGACGTCCATGTTCATGTCCTCGCTCGCGGCCCACTGGTCGGTGGCAAAGGTCTTGGTGGCCGACCACTGGCCGTAGGGAGCGCTGCCGTTGTTGTAGGCGGGGACGAAGACCCAGTTCGTGTGCCAGGCGCCCTGGTACTTCACACAGTGGCCGGCCGTGATCACCGTGCTGCCGTTGGCGCTCGTGATCGAGTCGCCGGAGCAGGAGGCGGTCCGGTCTCCCATGGTGAAGAAGACCCGGCCGGAGGTCTTCACGACCGCTCCGCCGCCCGTCCAAGCGCCGCCCGCCTGCGGGAACGCCGTGGGGGAGGCGGCCGAGGACGCCGTCGGGGGGATGCTGGTGGGCGCGGCCGAGGCGGCGACCGGGGTCCGGGCCGCGCCGGGGACCGCCGTGACGTCGAGCGGGGTGGCTCCCCGCATCCGCTCGGCGGTCCAGAAGCCCTGGGTGTGCTGCTGCCGGAAGGACGCGGGGGCGTCCGCCGCGATCGAGGGGTTGGCCGCCGTCAGGACGCCCGTGATCAGGGCGCCTGCCGATAAGAGGGCCGACAAGGCTGTGCGATGACGCATCACGCATGACTCCTTCTGCCGTGCCCGGACCAGGGCAAGGTGGGGGGTGAAGAGCGGTCGGTGCGGATCGGCGGTGCGCTGTGCGGCTTGCCGGGGGCAGAGTGGCACGGCCGGGCGACGATGTCAGCGGGCAGTCAGAACGTTCGGTCGGTTCCGGCCATGATTTGGCCAAGTCCCTTCCGTGTGCCTCATACGGTGAGCAGCACGCCCCCGTACGAGACCCCCGCCACGACCACCCAGGCTCCGAGCCCGAGCGCCGCGGCCCGGCCGCCGGTGCGGGCCAGCGTCGGCAGGTGCACCGCGCTCCCCAGGCCGAACAGGGCCGCCGCGAGCAGCGCCTCCTGTGCGGTGTGCGCCCATTCCAGCGCTACGTCGGGCAGTGCGCCCGTGGCGCGCAGCGCGGCCGCGGCCAGGAACCCGGCCACGAACAGCGGCACCGGTGCCGGGCGGCGTCCCGAGGCGGTGCGCACCCCGCGTCGCCGGTCCCGTACGGAGAAGGCGACAGCCGCGACCAGGGGCGCGAGCAGGGCCACCCGCATCAGCTTGACCAGCACCGCCTCTCCGAGCGCGTCCGGCCCCGCGGTCTGCGCGGTCGCCACCACCTGGCCGACATCGTGCACGCCGGCGCCGACCCATCGCCCGAAGGCGGGATCGGAGAGTCCCAAGGGGCCCTGGAGCAGGGGGAGTACCGCGATGGCGAGTGTCCCGCACAGGGTCACCAGCGCCACGGAGGCGGCCACGTCCTCCTCGTCGCTGCCGGACACCTCGCTCACCGCGCCGATCGCCGAGGCCCCGCAGATCGAGTACCCGGTGGCAATCAACAGCGGCTGGTCGCCTGGCAGTCCGAGGCGTCGGCCCAGCCACAGGGTGCCGAAGAAGGTGGCGGCGACCACCCCGGCCACCATGGTCACGGTCGCCCAGCCCAGCCGCAGGACCTGATCCAGCCCCAGGCCGAGCCCGAGCAGGACGATGCCGATCCGCATCAGCCGCCGGCCGGCCAGGGAGAGACCGGGGCGGGCGGTTCCCCGTACGAAAGTCCGTAGTCCGGGAAGGTGTGCCACCGCGATGCCCAGCACCACCGAGGCGGTCAGCATGGGAACGGCGGGGACGGCACGGTGGATGCACCAGGCCGCCAGCGCCCCGCTCGCGGCCGCCGCCAATCCGGGCCAAGGGGTGGATGTTTCACGTGAAACAGGCCGGACCGCCACACCGTGAGGGCGGTGAAGGAGGGCCATCAGTCGACTGATTGCGTGTAGACGCGACGGATGCTGGTGCCCAGACGGGACACGTCCGCCCCGTACACGTGAACCGATATCGCCTTTGTGCCGCAGGAGTTGCGGACCTTGTGGATGTCGCCGGGCGGAGCGAAGCCGCAGACCTCGCCCTGGCCGTTGACCACGTCCTCGGTGGGCACCAGCCTGGCGGGTCCCGTGCCGGGGGCGAGCCGGTAGCGGCGCTCGCTCTCCTCGCCCTGGTGCACCCCTGCCACACACCACGAGACGTGGTCGTGGATGCAGGTCTCCTGCCCGGGCAGCCAGACCAGCGCCACCACCGAGAAGCTGCCGTCGGACTCGGCGTGCAGGATGTGCTGCCGGTACCGCTCCGGGTCGCCTTCCTGCTGCGCCGGCGTCAGGAGGTCCGGCGCGCCCAGGTGCGGGCCGAGCAGCTCACCCACGAGGTAGGCGGTCAGGTCGGGGGCCAGCCCCCGGTCCACGACCGTGCGGATCTCGCTGACGAGGGCGGCCATCCTCGTGGTGGTACGGGCCGGCGTGGTGGTGGTCATAACGGCAGCGTGCTGCCGCCGTTCCATCACGTCCAACGACAGTTGCGACCTGAAATCCCAAGAGCTGCTTATGGATTGGTCAGCAGCCGACCCGGTTCGCCGCCACCTGCTTCAGCGCGTCGAGCACTACGGCCGTCGCCGGAATCCGCAGGTGGTCTCGGTAGACGTAGGCGGCTATGTGGCGGCGCGCGGCGGGTTGCAGCGCCCGCCCGCAGACCCGGGTCAGCGAGAGGGAGGGCAGCACCAGCGCGGGCATCATCGCCACGCCCAGACCCTGTGCGACCAGGCTCTGCACCACCAGGTTGTCGTCGGTGGCGAAGCGGATGTCGGGTACGAAGCCCAGCTCCGCGCACTCGTGCAGCAGATTGGCCCGGCAGCGCGGACATCCCGCGATCCACCGCTCTTCGGCGAGGTCCGCCAGGTGCACGGCGCGCCGCCGGGCCAGCGGATGCCCGGTCGGGAGCAGCACCGTCAGCTGGTCCTCCAGCAGCCTGACCTCGGCGACTTCCTCGGGGATCTCCTCGTGGAGTCCGGGATAGGTGAAGGCCAGGGTGATGTCGCACTCCCCGCGCTCCAGCCGCCGCAGGGAATCCGGGGGCTCCCCCTCGAGCAGCTCGACCTGGATGCCCGGATGGTCCTTGGCCAGACCGCTCAGGGCTTCGGGGACGAGGGTGACGTTGGCGCTGGGAAAGCCGCACAGCCGGACCCGGCCGGTGCGCAGCCGCGCGTACGCCTTCAGCTGGGCCTCGGCGGCGGAGAGGCTGCCGAGGATGGTCTCGGAGTGTCGGGAGAGGGACTCCCCGGCCTCGGTGAGGTGCATCTTTCGGCCCACGCGGGTGAACAGGGGGGTCCCGACGGCCCGTTCGAGCGCCTTCATCTGCTGGGTGATCGCGGGCTGGGTGTACCCGAGCACGCGCGCGGCCGCCGAATAGGACCCGGAGGCGACCACCGCGTGGAACGTCCGTATGTGCCGGGAATCGAACACCCGTGAAGCATAAGCGGACGTTGGGAGGGGCCGTAGGCGGAATCCCGCCCACGGCCCCTCACCATCAAGCCACTGGTCCCGGCCGAGCGGCCGGCTACGCGGCGGCTACTTGTCGCCTACCCGCGAGCCGAGGGTGATGTCGACCGTGGTCGGCTTGCCGCCGCGCAGGTAGGTCAGCTTGACCGTGTCGCCCGGCTTGTAGGTCCAGATCAGGCTGATCAGGGTCGGGCCGCTGTCGACCGGCTTGCCGCCGAGCTCGGTGATGATGTCGCCGGGCTTGAGCCCCGCCTTCCCGGCCGGGCCGTTCGGGTCGACCAGCTCGTTGGCGGGCGCGCCCTGCTCGGAGATCTTGGCGCCCTCGGACTTGGCCTGGAGGTCGACGGAGACCGAGATGACCGGGTATACCGGCTTGCCCGTCTTGATCAGCTGCTCGGCGACGTTCTTCGCCTGGTTGATCGGAATGGCGAAGCCGAGGCCGATCGAACCGGCCTGACCGCCGCCGAAGCCGCCGTTGCCGGCCGACTGGATCGCGGAGTTGATGCCGATGACGGCGCCGCGCCCGTCGAGCAGCGGGCCACCGGAGTTGCCCGGGTTGATCGAGGCGTCCGTCTGGAGCGCGCTCATGTACGAGTTCTTGCTGCCGGAGCCGTCGCCGGAGGCGACCGGGCGGTTCTTGGCGCTGACGATGCCGGTGGTGACCGTGTTGGACAGGCCGAAGGGAGCACCGATCGCGATGGTCGGGTCGCCGACCGCGACCTTCTCGGAGTCGCCGAGCGGCAGCGGCTTGAGGCCGGCCGGAGGGTTCTTCAGCTTCAGGACGGCGACGTCATAGCCCTGGGCCCGGCCCACCACCTCGGCCTCGTACTTCTTGCCGTCGGAGAAGGTGGCGGTGAGCTTGCCGCCGTTCGCTGCGGACGCCACGACGTGGTTGTTGGTGAGGATGTGGCCCTGCTGGTCGTAGACGAACCCGGTACCGGTGCCGCCCTCGCCGTCCCCGGCCGAGGCCTCGATGGTGACCACGCTGGGCAGGGCGCCCGCGGCCAGGCCGGCGATGGAGCCGGCGTCGCGCTTGAGCTCCTTGGGGGTGCTGCCGGCGCTGATCGTGGTCGAGCCGGTGCCGTTGTTGCTGCGGTCGGCGGCCCAGTAGCCGACGCCGCCGCCGATGCCGCCCGCGAGGAGGGCCGCCGCGAGGACACCAGCGATCAGGCCGCCCCTGCCCTTCGGCTTGGGCTGCGGGGCGCCGTTCGCGGTCAGGGGAGCACCCCAGGCACCGCCGCCGTGGCCGCCCCCGTGACCGTACGCGGGGACCGTGGGCGGCGGGGGCGGCCAGCCCTCGGCGCCGTGGGCGGCCGGGGCGGGAGCCGAACCGGCCGCAGCCGCGTACGGGGGCGCCGCGCCGGGCGGGATCTGCTGGGTCGGCTCGGCGCCGGGGGCGGGCATCGGCGGGAGCTGCTGGGTCACCGGCTCGGCGGCTCCGGTCAGGGGGGCCGGGGCGGCCGGGACCGCAGGGGCGGCAGGCGCCGCGGCCTGGGGTGCGTCGGCCGGCTGCGGAGCAGGGGGTGCGGACGGGGCCGCGGGGGTTGCGGGGGCCGCGGTGCCCTCGTTCTCGGTGCTCACAGCGCTCTCTCCTCGTCACACACGGCTTCGAAATCTCTGGCGATCGGTCCGGCTGAACGTTCGACGTGCCGCACAAGTTCCTGGGCAAAGCCTTTCCCATGACCCGTCAGAGCACTGTAAGCCGGACCTGTGCATCTCCCGTCATTCTTTATATCCGGCATTACGGGCGCATCCGCAGGAGGCCGCCTCGACACCGGGGGGCTTCCCGGTGGCACCATGACCCGGTGACCCACGCAACGCCTCGCCCCATCCAGGTCGTCGCCCACCGCGGCGCCTCGGAGGATGCCCCCGAGCACACCCTGGCCGCCTACCGAACGGCCATCGAGCACGGTGCCGACGCCCTCGAGTGCGATGTCCGGCTCACCGCCGACGGCCATCTGGTCCTGGTCCACGACCGCCGCGTGAACCGCACCTCCAACGGCCGCGGCGCCGTCTCCACCCTGGAGCTCGCCGATCTCGCCGCCCTCGACTTCGGCTCCTGGAAGGACCCCGAGGAGGCCCCCGACTGGGTCGGGGACCCCGAGCGCACGTCGGTCCTCACCCTCGAGCGCCTGCTGGAGCTGGTATCCGACGCGGAGCGGCCGGTGCAGCTCGCCATCGAGACGAAGCACCCGACCCGCTGGGCCGGACAGGTGGAGGAGCGCCTCCTCTTCCTCCTCAAGCGCTTCGGCCTGGACGCCCCGCCCGCCGAGGGCCCGCACCCCGTGCGGGTGATGAGCTTCTCCGCGCGCTCGCTGCACCGGGTGCGGGCGGCGGCCCCGACGATCCCGACCGTGTACCTCATGCAGTTCATCTCGCCCCGGATGCGCGACGGCCGGCTGCCCGCGGGGGTGCGGATCGCCGGCCCGGGGATGCGGATCGTGCGCAACCACCCCGGCTTCATCCGCAGGCTCCAGGGAGCGGGGTACTCCGTACACGTATGGACAGTGAACGATCCAGAAGACGTTCAGCTGTGCGCTGATCTTGGTGTAGAAGCGATCATCACGAACAGACCCCGTCAGGTTCTGTCCCAACTGGGGCGGTGACGTCCCCTTTTGCGCAGCAGCCACCCGCACCCCCGCTGTAACAGGTTGTGCCCCGGCGCATCCGTTCCGCATTCGCCGTCCTCCAATGCGTCAGAGGGCCCCGCGGCGGCGGTTTCCGGTCCAGGCCATTGGGGCATCCAGACCATGCGTGGGGCTAAGGAGGTTCCGGGGGTGGCGTTGGTGGTGGCACAAGAAGTGCCCACGTCGTCGTGCATGGACGTACGCCATGGTCCTGCGGGCGTGGGCGAGGCAAGACACCGGATGCGCGAGCAATTGCGTATCAGCGGGGTGCCCGAATCGGTCGTGGACGATGCCGTACTGATCCTTTCCGAACTGCTCAGCAACGCCTGCCGACACGGCAGGCCCCTGGGATCGCGGGAAGTCGGGGACGGGGAGATACGCGCCGCATGGCGCGTCGACCATGCGGGGCGGCTGACGGTCGAGGTCACGGACGGGGGCGGGCCCACTCGCCCTGTTCCTTCGACGCCCTCGGTCACCGCGCGCGGCGGCCGGGGGCTGAACATCATCAGCGCCCTCGCACAGGATTGGGGTGTCCGGGACGGAGCGTCAGGCGAGGTCACCGTTTGGGTGATCGTCGCAGGTGGGGCCCGGCACGAGGATTTCGCTACGCGCGTTGCGCCCCCGGCGATCGACTTCAGTACGACCTTCGACGATCTGGATCCGTAAAACCGGGATCCCCGAACAGCAGTACCGGTCATCCGTACAGGCGGCCGTCCGGGAGCGCACGCCGACCGTGCTCCCGGCCGCACCCCACCGGTTCCGGCGGTACGACGGGCTAGGCTCGCGCCCAGACACGACGCCGTACCGCCGCAACCGGGAGACACCCACGATGGCCAAGAAGCGCCCCGCAGCCAAGACTGCAAAGCCGCAGCTCAAGAACGGTGAAATTCCGGTGGTGGGCGCCCGCGAGCCCTGCCCCTGCGGATCCGGGCGCCGCTACAAGGCCTGCCACGGCGCGGCCGCCGCGCACGCCGTCACCGAGCACGTGCGGCGCCCCTTCGAGGGCTTGCCGGGCGAGTGCGACTGGGTCGCGCTGCGCGAGCTCGTGCCCGCGGCGACCGTCCCGCTGTCCCTCAAGGGGGGCCTGCCGGAGGGCGTCCCCTCCGTCACGCTGGTGACGGTCCTTCCCATGGCCTGGCCGGCGCTGCGCCGCGAGGACGGATCCGTCCTGCTCGGCCTGCAGAACGAGTCCTCCACCGGGGACCTCGGCCGCGACATGGGCGACACCCTGGAGCGTGCACTCGTAGCGGAGCTGGGCACTCCGATTCCGGCCCGCCGGGTCCCGGCCGAGGGGCCGCGACTTCAGGATCTCCTGGACGCCGACGGCGGTTTCGAGCCGGTTGTGCACACCGGCTTCGAATTCTGGCTTCCGGAATCGGAGAGCGCCCAGAGCGCCACCCCGGAGATCGCCGCCTCGCTCGAGCGCGCCAACGCGGCCGCCATCCCCACCGTCAAGCTGGCCGGCGTGGACGCGGCCTACTGGTGCGAGACGCCGGAGAAGAACCACCTGCGCTGGGTCATGCCGCACCCCGAGGAGAAGCTGCTCGACGCCCTCGCGCGGCTCCACGCGGCGGGCACCTCCTCGCTCGGCGAGGGCACGAAGCTCGTCGGTTCCTTCCGCGCGCACGGCCTCATGGTCCCGGTCTGGGACCTGCCCACCGGGGTCACGGCGGACGACGTCGAGAAGCCCGCGGCGGAGTTCGCGGAGCGGCTGGCCGCGGCCCTGGCCTCGGACGCACCGCTGACCACGGAGGAGCGGCGGGCGCGCGGCGGACTCACCAACCGCCAGGTGACGCTCAGCTGACCTGCGCGCCCGCAGAGCCGGTGACCGGAGTCACAACTCCCGCTAATCGGCTGCAAATCGGTGTCTGAATATCAGAGATCGAATTTGCGAACAGGCGATCTCTTGTTACCGTTCTTGTAGCCCGGTCGCTGGTGCATCCCCCGTCGCCAGCGACCGGGCGCTTCCATTTCGGCGGCGCTCAACCGTCACCGGGTGCCGGTGAGTTGCTCCCGGCCCGCAGCAGCAGCTGCCCTTCGTCATCCGGAATTGCAAATTCCGCAACTGCCGAGTAGCTGTCCGGAGTCCCGTTCGACTCCTCCCTCGGCGTCTCGCACAGCCCCGGCTCGTCGCCCGGGCCGACCACGCACCGGATCTGCACCGTCCGCCCGGCCGGCCCCATCACCGTCAGCACGGCGTCCAGCGCACGGCCACTGGTGTTCCGGTAGTAACTGCGGCCCCACGTCCGGCCTTCGGCCACCAGGACGCAGGTCTGCGCCTCCACTCCGTGCGGCGAGGACACCTCGGGTCCGCAGGTGGAATCCGTACGGGGCTGCTCGGCCGGACCGGGCTGTTGGGGCCCGGCCGCGGCCGGTGAGCCCGCGGGTTTCTGCGGAGCCGAGTCGGAGGAACGTGAGGAGTCCGAGGAGCTTGACGAGTCCGAGGAGCTTGAGGAGTCCGAAAGGCCGAGCGTCGAGAACAGGCCGCCGCCTTTTCCGTCATCCTGGCCGGCGAAATCCGGCCCCGCGATCGCTCCGGCCAGGGGGAGCGACAAGATGATCAGCACACCGGCGCCGATACCGGTCAGGCGGAGATTCATTCGCCGAAGATAGCGATGCGGGAATGGGGCGCGGAGATCCCCGCGCCCAATTCCCTTGGAAACCCGTCACGCTGGCACCCGTACGAGTGATCCGCCCGTGGCGGGCGGGTCAGTACGCGAGCCTGCTGCCGCCGCCGGGCGCTCCGCTGCTCGCCTCGACCAGCGCGTCCACGACCGCCTCGACCTCGGGCAGCCAGAGACGTACCGCGCCCGACCTCCCGGGCTCCGGCCGCGGTTCCCGCTCCCAGCGCACCTGGCCGCCGCTGGACGCGGCGGAGGGCGGCAGCAGCAGATAGCCGCCCTCACCATGGAAGCGCAGTGACGAGGGCACCTGGTCCTTGGCGTAGAGCAGTTCGCCGAGCCGCTCCAGCGAATACGGCGCCACCAGCAGCGACCAGCGGGTGGGAGTGGCCGCGACCGGCCCGAGCCGCATGCCCTGCGCGTCAAGCCGTACGAGTGCCCGCGCGGCCGCGCCGGCCGGGAGGCTCACCGCGCACGGGGCGGTCCCGCCGGTGGCCATCAGGACCGGGGCGGTGGGCCGGTTGGTCCACCACCAGGTCACCATCCGGGGGTCGGTGGTGGCCGCGAGCAGTCCCGGGTCGAAGGGGTGCGCGCCGGGGACGACGCAGTCGGGGTCGGGGCAGGCGCAGCGCGAGCCGTCCGCGGCGGACCGGCCGACGCCGGGCAGCACGGGCCACTGCCATGCGGTGGCGCAGGTGAGCGCCGCGTCGAGGAGAGCCGGCGTGCCACCGCTCTGTCCCGGGACGGGGCGCAGCGATTGAAAGCGATCGCGGAGCCGCTGGAGACGCCTTCCGAGGATCTCGCGCATGAGCGCTCGTTCCTTTCCGTTGAACGCCGAGGGCCACATCACACCACGTAAGCGGTGTCTCACCACACGTACACGTTTCGCGTCACTGTCCGCTATAAGCAGGTTCACACGGTTCGTGCAGTTTTCTTACGGGTCCATCACACGTCCGGCGGGGGTGAAGCGCGACCCGCACCGGTGCCCAGACCGGCTGCCGCCGCTAAGGACGACGGCCCATGCCGGGCGGTTCCCGAGCGGTGCCGGAGATCGTGCCGCAGGGGCGTCGGGGCGGGCAGGGACCGGGCAGGGACCGGGCAGGGGCGAGGCCAACTGGCCCCGGGCACTACAGATTACGTACCCGCACCCCTTGTGGAGCCCGCCCAGTCGACCCCGAAAACCGTCGGCTCCCAGCTTTTTCCGGACAAGTTCTAGCCTTGGCCGGACGGTGAGTTGCCGTCCCACGGACACCAGGATTCCCACCTGGGCGATGCTGGACATGCATCCGTGTGTGCGTGTAGATGTGGATTCCTTGATGGCGGCGCAGCACGATCTGGGGGTTTGCGATGCTATATGGCGAATCGCACCAGGTGGAAAGGCGGACGCCATGAGCGCCCCGCATCTGCCGAAAGTGGCTGGAATCGATTCAGCAGTTACGGCGTCACCGCACACTGTGCCGCCCACGCCCGCACGGACCGCTCCGGCCCAGGCCCCCGTACCCGGCCCGGGCAGTCTCATCCAGGACCGGCTCGCGGGCATGGTCTCGGACCTCACGACCCTCCACGAACTCACCGAGCGCCTGGCCCGCACCGGCGATCTGGACGCCTCCCTCCACGAATTCCTGCGCGCCGGCGCCGCCCTCGTCGGCGCCCGCCGCGGCCTGATCGTCATGGAGCCCTCCGACGGGCTCGGCCCCACCAGCACCATCGGCCTCGGCCTCGGCCACGCCGACCTCGGCCACATCGAGACCGTCCCGCGCAGCGCGACCTCGTACGGCCGCATCCTCGACGGGCTCCCCGACGCCCACGGCGGCTCCGAAGTGCTCCCCGAGCCGGACGCCCCCGCCGGCGCCGGAGGGTTCGCCGCCCCCGTCGATCCCCGTCACCGCGAGGTCGCCGCCCGTCTCGGCTACGCCGCGAGCTACGCGCTGCCGCTGACCGCGGAGGCCACCGGCCGGCTCGGCGCGGCCGTCTGGCTCTACGACGAGCAGGCCGAGCCCAACGACCGCCAACGCGACCTCGCCGGCCTGTACGTGCGGCACGCCGCCGAGCACCTGGCCCGCATGCTGGAGGTGGAGCGCTCCCGCTCGCGCCTGGCCATCGTCGCCGAGGAGCTGCTGCCCAGCCGGCTGCCCCGGGTCCCGGGGGTCCAGCTCGCCGCCCGCCACCACACCGGGCCGCTCGGCGGGGGCGACTGGTATGACGCCCTGCCGCTGCCCGAGGGTGCCCTGGGGCTGGCCGTCGGCTCCGTCACCGGGTCCGGGCCGAGCGCTGTCGCCGCGATGGGCCGGCTGCGCGCCTCCCTGCGCGCCTATGCCGTCATGGAGGGCGAGGATCCGGTCGCCGTCCTGTCGGATCTGGAGCTGCTCCTGCGCCTCACCGAGCCGGCGCGCTCGGCCACCGCGCTCTTCGCCTACTGCGAGCCCGCCCAGCGCAAGATCATTTTGGCCGGGGCCGGGCACACCCCGCCGCTGCTGATCGGCGAGCGCCGTACCGAGTACGTGGAGACCTCGCTCTCCGCGCCGCTGGGGATGCTGTCCTGCTGGGAGGCGCCGAGCGTGGAGCTCGATCCCGCCCCCGGAGAAACGGTGCTGCTGTACACGGACGGGCTGCTGCGCCGGACCGGCGACCCGATGGACCGCGCCTACGCCCGGCTGCACGCGGCGGCCGCGGGGGTGCCCCGTACCGCCCGGGACGATCCGGCCGCCCTCTGCGACCACATCCTGCGGACCGTGCTGCCCGAGAAGGAGCCGGCCGACCTCCCGGAGGACATCGTGCTTCTCGCCGCCCGATTCGAGTAATCTGCAACCTTTTATGGCGTTTGCCGCCGTTTGTGCAATAGGGCACAAGCCCCGCCGGGGGCCGTCGGGTCGCACATACGATGGACGTGGTCCACACCCAGGTCCGTGTCTGTCGTAGCTGAGGAGAAGACGTGGCTGACGAGCTCACCCCGGAGACCCCGGAAGAAGAGCAGCCCAAGAAGACGCACAAGCAGCGCAAGAACGGGCTGTACCCCGGCGTCAGCGACGAACTCGCCGAGAGCATGCGCTCCGGCTGGGCGGACACCGAACTGCACGGGCTGGAGCCCATCGCGCAGGCCGCGCACACCGCCGCCCGCCGCGCCGCGCTGTCCGCGCGCTTCCCCGGCGAGCGCCTCGTCATCCCCGCGGGCCGCCTGAAGACCCGCTCGAACGACACCGAGTACCCCTTCCGCGCCTCGACCGAGTACGCGTACCTCACCGGCGACCAGACCGAGAACGGCGTCTTGGTCCTGGAGCCCACCGGGGAGACGGGCCACACCGCCACCGTCTACCTGCTGCCGCGCTCCAACCGTGAGAACGGCGAGTTCTGGCTGTCGGGCCAGGGCGAGCTGTGGGTCGGCCGCCGCCACTCCCTCACCGAGGCGGAGCAGCTGCTGGGCATCCCCGCCAAGGACGTCCGCGAGCTCCCCGAGGCCCTCACCGAGGCCGAGGGCCCGGTGCGCAACGTGCGCGGCCACGACCCGGTCATCGAGTCCGCCCTCACCGACAAGGTGACCAAGGAGCGCGACGAGGAACTGCGCGTCTACCTCTCCGAGGCCCGCGCCGTGAAGGACGATTTCGAGATCGGCGAGCTCCAGAAGGCCGTCGACTCCACCGTCCGCGGCTTCGAGGACGTCGTGAAGGTCCTCGACAAGGCGGAGGCCACGTCCGAGCGCTACATCGAGGGCACCTTCTTCCTGCGCGCCCGCGTCGAGGGCAACGACATCGGCTACGGCTCCATCTGTGCCGCGGGCCCGCACGCCTGCACCCTGCACTGGGTCCGCAACGACGGGGACGTCCGCTCCGGCGACCTGCTGCTGCTCGACGCCGGCGTGGAGACCCACTCCCTCTACACCGCCGACGTCACGCGCACGCTGCCGATCAACGGCACGTACACCGACATCCAGCGCAAGATCTACGACGCGGTCTACGAGTCCCAGGAAGCCGGCATCGCCGCCGTCAAGCCGGGTGCGAAGTTCCGCGACTTCCACGACGCCTCCCAGCACGTGCTCGCCGAGAAGCTCGTCGAGTGGGGCCTGCTGGAGGGCCCGGTCGAGCGCGTCCTGGAGCTCGGCCTGCAGCGCCGCTGGACCCTGCACGGCACCGGTCACATGCTCGGCATGGACGTCCACGACTGCGCGGCCGCGCGCACCGAGGCGTACGTCGACGGCACGCTGGAGCCGGGCATGTGCCTCACCGTCGAGCCGGGTCTGTACTTCCAGGCCGACGACCTGACCGTGCCCGAGGAGTACCGCGGCATCGGCGTCCGGATCGAGGACGACATCCTCGTCACCGAAGACGGCAACCGGAACCTGTCGGCCGGACTGCCCCGCACCTCGGTCGAGGTCGAGGCCTGGATGGCGCGGCTCAAGGGCTGACGCTGGGGCTGTCGCATGGGCTGACGCTCGGGCTGTCGCATGAGCTGACGCGCGGGCTGACGCGTGGACTGGTGGACTGGCGCCTGGGTGACGACCCCGCTCGCGCGCATGACGAAGGGCGGGCTCCCGGCAGGGGGCCCGCCCTTCGGCGTCCTACGACACCTTCAGCAGCGCGTCGTCGCGCCATTTCAGCATCTTGTCGAAGCTCACCACCGCACCGCGGCCCGGCCTGTTGCGGAGGCGGACGTGGTCGGCGAGTTCTGCGATCAGGTGCAGGCCCCGGCCGTGCTCGGCGAGCGACGGTCTGAGGGGGGCCACCGTCGCGGGCGGGAACCCCGGACCCGAATCGGTCACTTCGATGTGGCAGCGGTCCCCGTCCAGATAGGCCGTGACGTGGTACGCCTCGGTCTCGTCCGGGATGCCGCCGCACCCGCCGTGCTCCACCGCGTTCGCGCACGCCTCGCTCAGCGCCACCGACAGATCGAAGGAGATGTCCGGGTCCACCCCCGCGGTCTCCATCGTCCCCAGCAGCAGTCGCCTGGCGAGCGGCACGCTCGCGGCTTCGCGCCTCAAGTGGAGAGACCACCAGATGCTCATACGGTTACGTATTGCCACCAGCCGGGGACCGTAAGCGCCCGGGGGGCCGTCGGACCCCTCATTGCCCCCGTTCGGCCGATGCGACTCTCCGGGCATCGGTGTATGCGGGGCGGGCGGGTCGGTGGGGTGCCTGCGGCCGTGCCCGCGGAGGCGGTTGACGGGCCGTACGAGAGGGCCCTCCACGGGGCGTGCCCGGGGGCGTTCGAGCGGGACTCAAGGGATGTTTCGGACCTGCCGTAGGAAGGGTCCAAGCGCAGTGCGATGATGGCCCGGCCATGACTGCCCCCCACGCGACGCACGCCGGAGCCGGCCTCCGGCTGATCCGGGCCGCGGTGTTCACCGCGGTCTGTGTCGTGCTGTCCGCCGCAGGGCACGCTCTGGCATCGTGCGCCACCGTGCCCTGGTGGTCGCTGTCCCTCGGCTTCCTCGCCGTCTTCGCGGTCGCGGCCCCGCTCGCGGGACGCCGGCGCACGCTGCCCGGCATCGCCGCCGGGCTCACCGCCGGACAGCTCACCCTGCACGTGCTGTTCGGCCTCGGCCAGCACGACGCCGTGACGGCCCAGGCCCCGGCCGCGGCCTCCGACGGCTCGCTCGCGGAGTTCGCCGCCCGGCTGGTGTGCGGGGGCAATTCCGTACCGCTCAGCCCGGCCGATGCCCGGCAGATCCTGGAGACCGCCGGCCTGGACCCGGCCGCCCTCGCCGCACAGGCAGGTCAGCTCACTCAGGCAGGAGGGCTGGCCGCACAAGGCCACGGCGCACACGCCCACCTGGCGCAGGCCGCCACCACCACGCCCGCGACCGGTCTCTTCAGCCCGGCCATGCTGCTCGCCCACCTGCTGGCCGCGCTCGCCGCCGGCTGGCTGCTCGGCCGCGGCGACGCCGCGCTCTTCCGGCTCGTCGAGCTGTCCCGGCTGTCCGCCGAAGCCGATCCCGTACGGCCGCTGCGCGCCGCGCTGGCCTTCGTACGGGCCCTCGGCGCCGGACTCAAGGGGGCGCCCGCGAGGCCGCGAGCCCCGCGGGCCGATGCGGCATCCCCGGCCGCGACCGGCCGGGAGGCACTCCAGCACACGGTGATCAGGCGTGGGCCGCCCACGGCGCTCGCCCTCGCAGCCTGACGCGGCACCCTCCTCCCCGGGACACACGGTGGGAGCACCGGTGCCGCGAACTCCGCGCGCGCCCGTGCGCGGAGCCACCGTCGCCCCTGCTTCCGTGGAGTGTTTCCGCCATGAAGACCTCTCGCATCTCCTTCGCCGCCGCCCTCGCCGCCGGTGCCGTCCTCGTCCTGTCCGGTCCTGCCTTCGCGCATGTCAGCGTGCAGCCCGGCGAGGCCATCAAGGGCGGCTACGCGACGATCAACTTCAAGGTCCCCAACGAGCGTGACAACGCCTCGACCACGCAGCTCGAGGTCAACTTCCCGATCGACCAGCCACTCACGTCCGTCATGCCGCAGGACATCCCCGGCTGGACCGTGACGGTCGAGAAGAGCAAGCTCGACAAGCCGCTCACCGTGCACGGCAAGCAGGTCAACGAGGCCGTCACCAAGGTGACCTGGTCGGGCGGCAAGATCGAGCCCGGCAAGTTCCAGCAGTTCCCGGTCTCCGTCGGCAAGCTCCCCGAGAACGCCGACCAGATGGTCTTCAAGGCGATCCAGACGTACGACAACAACGAGGTCGTCCGCTGGATCGAGGAGGCCAAGGAAGGCGCCGCGGAACCGCAGACGCCGGCTCCCGTCCTGAAGCTGACCGCCGCCAAGGGCGCGGACGACCACCACGACGCCGGTGACAAGAACGTCGACGCCAAGAACTCCGGCACGAACGGGAACGACGGGCACGGCCACGACAAGGCGGTCGGCAAGCACGGCTCCGACACGACCGCGCGCGCCCTCGGCATCGCCGGCATCGTCATCGGACTGGGCGGAGTCGCCTTCGGCATCGTCTCGCGCCGCCGCTCCGCCTGATCCACCTGATCCACCTGATCCACCGCGCCCGTAGACCAGGCGCTCAAGACCATCCGCAAACCTCCACCTCCCCGATCCCAGGGACATCTCCATGCGCACCACACGTGTGACGGTCGCCGCTCTTCTCGCGGCGGCCGCGCTCACCCTCACCGCCTGCGGCGGCGAAGCCGCCAAGACCGCCTCGGTCACCCAGATCAGCGGCGGCCAGAACAACGCCAAGGCCGGAACCGTCCTGGACCGCCCCTTCACCAAGCCGGAGCTGGTCCTGACGGACACCACCGGCAAGCCGTGGAACCTGCGCGAGCAGACCAAGGGCAAGCCGACACTCATCTACTTCGGCTACACGAACTGCCCCGACGTGTGCCCGCTGACAATGAGCAACATCGCCGTCGCCAAGAAGTCGCTCCCGAAGGCGGACCAGGACAACCTCCGGATCGTCTTCGTCACCACCGACCCCGAAAGGGACACTCCCGCCTCCCTCGGCGCGTGGCTCAAGGCCCAGGACCCGTCCTTCACCGGACTGACCGGGCAGTTCGCCACCATCCAGGCTGCCGCGCGCTCGCTCGGCATCGGCATCGAGGCCGCCACGAAGGAAGCCGACGGCAGCGTCGTCTCCATGCACGGTGCCCAGGTCATCGCGTTCTCGCCCAAGACGGACGAGGGCTACGTGCTCTACGGCGAGGGCACCACCGTCGACGACTACACCAAGGACCTGCCGGAGATCATCAAGGGAGAGAACCCGTGACCGCCCGCACCACCCGCACCCTGGCCGCCGCCTTCTCCCTGACGGCAGCCCTCGCCATATCGGGCTGCTCCGCCTCCTCGGAGGACGCGGCCAAGCCCTCGATGAAGGTCAGCGGCGCCTTCATGCCGCAGCCCGTCAACGACAAGATGGCCGGCGCGTTCATGGTCATCGAGAACGACTCCAAGACCGCCGACAGGCTCACCGGTGTCACCTCCACGCTCTCCGACGATCTCCAGATCCACGAGACCAAGGACCAGAAGATGCAGCAGGTCCCGTCCCTGGACGTGCCTGCCCACGGTGAACTCAGGCTGGAGCGCGGCGGCAGCCACGTCATGTTCATGGGGCTCAAGAGCACCCCCGAGGTCGGCGACAAGGTCACCGTCGAGCTGCGCTTCGAGAAGGCCGATCCCGTAAAGGTCGAGCTCGACGTGAAGGAACGGACGTACACCGCGCAGGCTCCGGCATCCACCGCCGGCAGCGCCCACTGACGGACCGAGGAACCGACACTCCATGACGGCCACCGCCCCCGCCTCCTCCCTGGCCCGCACCCGCGCCACGGCACTCCTGCCGCGGCTCGCGCTGGTCCTCGCAGCCCTGCTGGCAACCCTGTTCACCGCGGCCTCCCCGGCCACGGCGCACGCCGCACTCACCGCGAGCGACCCCAAGGACGGGGCGGTGGTCGCCACGGCGCCCGCCCAGGTCACGCTCTCGTTCTCGGAGCAGGTCGCCATGGGCGACGACTCCATCCGCGTCCTGGACCCCAAGGGCAAGCGCGTGGACACCGGTGAACTGCGCGACTTGTGCAGCGGGAGCACCGTCCGCTACGGCACCGCCCTGCAGTCCGGCCTGCCCAACGGCACCTACACCGTTGCCTGGCAGGCCGTCTCCGCCGACAGCCACCCGGTCTCCGGTGCCTTCACCTTTTCCGTCGGCGAGCCCTCGGCCACCGAGGTCGCCCTCCCCACCCGGCAGGCGGGCGGCGGTCCGGTCGGCATCGCGTACGGGATCGCCCGCTACCTCTCCTACGCCGGCTTCACCGTCCTCGTCGGCGGCTCCGCCTTCATCCTGCTGTGCTGGCGCCGGGGCGCCGCCGAGCGGCCGCTCCAGAAGCTGGTTCTGCGCGCCTGGGTCACCCTGACCGCGGCCACCCTGACGATGCTGGTGCTCCGCGGGCCGTACACCGGGTCCGGGAAGTTCGCCGACGCCTTCGACCTCGACGCCCTCAAGGCCGTCCTGGAAACCAAGACGGGCGCCTCCCTGGTCTCCCGGCTGCTCCTGCTCGGCGCTGCGGCCCTCTTCATCGCGGTGCTCTTCGGCGTCTACGCACGCCGGGTACAGGGCTCCGCGTCTGCGTCCGGCTCCGACTCGGAATCTGCGGCCGGCTCCGGCTCCGCCGAGGAGGCCAAGGACACCAGCGACCTCGCCTTCGGCCTGGCCATCGGCGGCGCGGTTTTGTCCGGCGGCATCGCCGCCACCTGGGCCCTGTCGGAGCACGCCTCCACCGGTATCCAGCCCGCCATCGCCATGCCCGCCGACATCCTGCATCTGCTGGCCGTCGCCGCCTGGCTGGGCGGGCTCGCCGCGCTGCTCATCGCCCTGCACAGGATTCCCGGTATCGAGCGGGCCGCTGTCCGGCGCTTCTCCCGGGTGGCCTTTGTCAGTGTCCTGGTGCTCACCGCCACCGGCGTCTACCAGTCCTGGCGCCAGCTCGGCAGCTGGTCCGCCCTCACCGGCACCGACTACGGACGGCTCTTGCTCGTCAAGGCCGGCCTGGTCGCCGTCCTCGTGGGGATCGCCTCCGTGTCCCGGAGGTGGACCGCGCGGCTCGCCGACGCCGACGCCGACGCCCGAGAGGCTGACGAGGCAGCCGCTGAGGTCGACACCGGGCGGGCTGCGCTGGTCCTCGCGCCGCGCGATGTTTCACGTGAAACACAGCCCGTCGCCGTCCCCGCCGACCCCCAGCGCGCCGCGCAGCTCGCCCGGCAGCAGGCCGCCCGTGAGAACGCGCGTCGGAAGCAGGTCCGGGACGCCGATCCGGACCGTGCCGGACTGCGCCGCTCCGTCCTCGCCGAGGCGGGCATCGCCGTGGTCCTGCTGGCCGTCACCACGGTCCTCACCAGCACCGAACCGGGGCGCACCGTGGAACGGGAGACCGGCCGCGCCGGGGCCACCACCGCCGTTCCCGACCGTGCCGTCAAGGTCACCCTGCCCTTCGACACCGGCGGCCAGAACGGCAAGGGCACCATCCGCCTCGAGCTCGACCCGGGCCGGGTGGGAGCCAACACCCTGCACCTCTGGGCCGAGTCCGGTGACGGCAAGCCCTTCGACCTCCCCGAGGTCAAGGTGTCCTTCACCCTTCCCGCGAAGGACATCGGTCCCCTGCCGCTCATCCCCGAGCAGGCCGTCCCCGGACACTGGACCGCGTCCGGGGTTCAGTTGCCGCTCGCCGGCGAATGGCGCATCGACGTGACCCTCCGCACCTCCGACATCGACCAGACGACCGTCCAGAAGACCGTGAAGATCGGCTGAACAGCGTGACCGAGAGCAACCCCGACATCGAGATCTCCCGGCGCCGACTGCTGGGCACCGTCGGCGCCGCGGGCGCCGCCGGGCTCGCGCTCGGCGCCACGGGCGGCGCCCTGGCGCACGCCGCGCTCGCCGACTCCGGGAGCGGCTCCGGGTCAGGGGCCGCCGGAAGCCTGACCTCCCTCGGCGCCACCCAGGTCGCCTTCCACGGTGATCACCAGGCCGGCATCACCACACCCCTGCAGGCCAAGGGTCACCTCGTCGCCTTCGACCTCGTGGGCGGCGCGGGCCGTACGGAGGCCGCCGCACTGATGCGGCGCTGGTCCGACACCGCCCGCAGGCTCATGGCGGGAGGGACCTCCGGGTCCTCCGACACCGGTATCGCCCTCGACGCCGGCCCCTCCTCCCTCACGGTCACCTTCGGGTTCGGCCACTCCTTCTTCGAGCGCACCGGCCTCACCGCCCGGCGTCCCGTGGCCTTGGACCCGCTGCCGGACTTCTCGTCCGACCGGCTCGACGCCCAGCGCAGCAACGGCGATCTGTGGGTCCAGATCGGAGCGAACGACGGGCTCGTCGCCTTCCACGCGCTGCGCGCCCTGCAGAAGGACGCCGGGGACGCCGCCCGCGTCCGCTGGCAGATGAACGGCTTCAACCGGTCCCCCGGCGCCACCGGCACACCGATGACCGCCCGCAACCTCATGGGGCAGATCGACGGCACCGGGAATCCGAAGCCCTCGGAGCCCGACTTCGACAAGCGGATCTTCGTCCCCGGCGCGGGCCCCGGGCCGGCCGAGCACTCCTGGATGGCCGGGGGCTCGTACGCGGTGGTGCGGCGCATCCGGATGCTCCTCGACGACTGGGACAAGCAGTCGCTCGCCCAGCAGGAGCAGGTCATCGGCCGTACCAAGGCCACGGGGGCGCCGCTGACCGGCGGCGGCGAAACCACCGAGATGGCACTCGACAAGATCGGCCCCGACGGCAAGCCGGTCATCCCGTCCAACGCCCACGCGCGGATCTCCGCCCCCGAGCAGAACGGCGGGGCCGCCATGCTGCGGCGCCCCTTCTCCTTCCACGACGGGATCGGCGCCGACGGCACTCCCGACGCCGGACTCCTCTTCGTCTGCTGGCAGGCCGACCCGCTGCGCGGATTCGTCCCCGTCCAGCGCAAGCTCGACCGCGGGGACGCGCTGTCGCAGTTCATCAGGCACGAGTCCAGCGGCCTGTACGCGGTCCCGCCCGGCCCGCGCACCGGCGAGTACGTAGGGCAACGCCTGCTCGAAGGGTGAACAAGCACCCCTCGGGGCGCTGCCCCGGCATTAGGCTGATCGCATGTCGGCCACCCGCTTCACGTATCTCGGTCCCGAGGGCACTTTCACCGAAGCCGCCCTGCGTACGCTGCCGGAAGCCGCCACCCGGGAGCTCATCCCGATGGTGTCGGTGCCGGCCGCGCTGGACGCCGTGCGCAACGGTGAGGCCGCGGCTGCCCTGGTGCCGATCGAGAACTCCGTCGAGGGCGGGGTCACCGCCACCCTGGACGAGCTGGCCGCCGGCGAGCCCCTGATGATCTACCGCGAGGTGCTGCTGCCCATCGCCTTCGCGCTGCTTGTCCGGCCCGGAACCGCCCTGTCCGACGTCAAGACCGTCACCGGGCACCCGGTGGCCCAGCCCCAGGTGCGCAACTGGCTGCGGGCCAATCTGCCCGACGCGATGTGGGAGTCGGCCGCCTCGAACGCCGACGGCGCCCGGCTGGTGCAGGAGGGCCGCTTCGACGCCGCCTTCGCGGGCGAGTTCGCCGCCGCGACCTACGGCCTGGTCCCGCTGGTCACCGAGATCCACGACGCGGAGAACGCCGAGACCCGGTTCGTGCTCGTCGGGCGGCCCGCCCGGCCCGCGGCCCCGACCGGCGCGGACAAGACCTCGGTCGTGCTGTGGCTCGGCGACGACCACCCCGGTGCGCTGCTGGAGCTCCTCCAGGAGTTCGCCGTGCGCGGGGTCAACCTGATGCTGATCCAGTCCCGGCCGACGGGCCAGGGCATCGGCAACTACTGCTTCGCGGTCGACGCCGAGGGCCATGTCTCCGACCGCCGCGTCAGCGAGGCCCTCATGGGTCTCAAGAGGACGTGCCCGCACGTCCGCTTCCTCGGTTCCTATCCCCGCGCGGGCGTCGCTCAGGGTGACGGGCGTGCCCCCAGGCCGGGTACCTCCGACGGTGACTTCACGGCGGCCTCCGACTGGCTGGCGCGCTGCCTCGACGGTCGTCCGTAGGACTTCGTCACTGTCCACAGAGTTATCCACAGGCCAAGAGGGGGACCTGGGGACAAGTCGACACAGCGGCACGACAAGGTCGACATATCGGTCGGGCGACCCAGGTTTCGCGCTGGGGAGCGAAAGGTGAACGGCGTCACCCACGTATCAGGGATCAACTCTTTGGGGCGAGTCATTCCCACCCGAATGAGTGTGTGAGGGTGGTTTGAACCCTGATTCGCCCCGAGGGTCGGCCGCTCGCGATTGATCTATTTCCGTGTCCACAGATGCAGCCCACAGCCTGTGGATAAGGTGGGGGCAGCAGAAATTCCTGTGGACAAGGAACGCCCTCCGGTGCTGCTCAGGACCTCCTCGGCCGTCGGCGTTGGGCCCCCTTTCGGGGAATGGGCCGCTTTATCGACCGCCCGAGAGGGATCACTTCCAGCCGACCGCCAAGACTTATCCATTCACGGCAATTGGGACATAGCGACACGCAGCGTGATATCGGTGTGATCCCAGGAACCCCAGCCCGGTAGCCTGGAGGGGTGATTGACCTCCGGCTGCTCCGTGAAGACCCTGACCGTGTCCGCGCCTCGCAGCGCGCCCGTGGAGAGGACGTCGAACTCGTCGACGCACTGCTCTCCGCCGACGAGCGCCGCAGGTCCTCAGGCATGCGCTTCGACGAACTGCGCAATGAGCAGAAGTCCCTGGGCAAGCTCATCCCCAAGGCCTCCCCGGAGGAGCGGGCGGAGCTGCTGAAGCGGGCCGAGCAGCTCAAGCAGGACGTCAAGGCGGCCGAGGCCGAGCAGAACGAGGCCGACGAGGCCGCCAAGAAGCTCCTGCTCCAGCTCGGCAACATCGTCCACGAGGACGTCCCGGTCGGCGGCGAGGAGGACTTCACCGTCCTGGAGACGCACGGCACCATCCGCGACTTCGCCGCCGAGGGCTTCGAGCCCAAGGACCACCTGGAGCTCGGCGAATCGCTGGGCGCCATCGACGTCGAGCGCGGCGCAAAGGTGTCGGGCTCGCGCTTCTACTACCTCACCGGAGTGGGCGCCCTGCTGGAGCTGGCCCTGGTCAACGCCGCCATCGCGCAGGCCACCGAAGCCGGATTCATCCCGATGCTCACCCCCGCCCTGGTCCGCCCGCGCGCCATGGAGGGCACCGGCTTCCTCGGCCAGGCCGCGGAGAACGTGTACCACCTGGAGAAGGACGACTACTACCTGGTCGGCACCTCCGAGGTCCCGCTCGCCGCGTACCACATGGACGAGATCATCGACGGCGACAAGCTGCCGCTGCGGTACGCCGGCTTCTCGCCGTGCTTCCGCCGCGAGGCCGGTACGTACGGCAAGGACACCCGCGGCATCTTCCGCGTCCACCAGTTCGACAAGGTCGAGATGTTCTCGTACGTCGCGCCGGAGGAGGCCGAAGCCGAGCACCAGCGCCTCCTGGAGTGGGAGAAGCAGTGGCTGACCAGCCTGGAGCTGCCGTTCCAGGTGATCGACGTCGCCACCGGTGACCTGGGCGCCTCCGCCTCCCGCAAGTTCGACTGCGAGGCGTGGATCCCGACCCAGGGCAAGTACCGCGAGCTGACCTCCGCCTCGAACTGCGACGGCTTCCAGGCCCGCCGTCTGTCGATCCGCTACCGCGACGGCAAGAAGACCCAGCCGCTGTCCACGCTGAACGGCACGCTGTGCGCTGTGCCGCGCACGATCGTCGCGATCCTGGAGAACCACCAGCAGGCCGACGGTTCGGTACGGGTGCCGCAGGTGCTCCGTCCGTACCTGGGCGGCCGCGAGGTCCTGGAGCCGATCACCAAGTGAGCCCGGCCCCGTTCCCGTACAAGCTCGTCGCGACCGATCTCGACGGCACGCTGCTGCGTGGCGACGACACCGTTTCGGAACGCACCCGTGAAGCGCTCGCCGCGGCCACCGCGGCGGGCGCGGCCCACATCATCGTCACCGGCCGTGCCGTGCCGTGGACCCGGAGCGTGCTGGACGATCTCGGCTACAAGGGGATCGCCGTGTGCGGGCAGGGCGCGCAGGTCTACGACGCGGGCGCTCACCGGCTGCTGACCTCGGTGACGCTGGACCGGCAGCTCGCCGGCCTGGCGCTGTCGAAGATCGAGGCCGAGATCGGGCCGCTGGCCCTGGCGGCCAGCCGGGACGGGGTGGACGGCGACGTCCTGTTCGGGCCCGGCTACCAGGTGCAGGAGGGCCTCCCGGCCCTTTACCTGGAGGACACCGCCGCAGTGTGGACGGCTCCACTGAACAAGCTGTACATCCAGCACCCCGAGCTGGACGACGACACGCTCGTCAAGGCAGCCCGGGAGACCGTGGGCAGCCTGGTCGACATCGTGATGGCCGGTCCCGGCATAGTGGAGATCCTTCCGCTCGGACTGACCAAGGCCACCGGCCTCTCGCTGGCCGCGCGCCGGCTCGGCGTGAAGGCCGCGGAGACCATCGCCTTCGGCGACATGCCCAACGACATCCCGATGTTCGGCTGGGCAGCGCACGGGGTGGCGATGGCCAACGCGCACGCGGAGCTGAAGGCGGTGGCCGACGAGGTGACGACCTCCAACGAGGAGGACGGCATCGCGGTGGTACTGGAGCGACTGCTGGGCGCCCCGTAGCCGCACGGCGCACAAGTACGAGAGGTCCGGGGCAGCCCGCGCCGGATGGCGCGCTCGAAGTGGCTGCCCCGGACCTTTTTGTTGCTCCCCGCACGACTCACTCTGCCCCTCGCAAACGCCCCGTACCAGCGAATTTCCGCGCGTCAGCCGTGGATCCGGCGGCGTCGCCAGTAGGCGGCCGTCACGACCGCGAGAAGCGGGCCCCACAGCACCAGCGGGGCGTAGCAAAGGGTCATGAGCCACCAGCCGGCCCCGGTGGGCGCCCCCGGCATCGCCATGGCCGTGCTCCAGTGGAAGGCACCTCCGACGGTGATGCAGGTGACGGCTACGGCCCCGAGCAAGGCGGGTGCGACGGCCGCGAGGGGCGGGATCCGGCGGCCCGCCAGCGAGGGGATCCAGCCGGGGACCACCTCGCCCCAGCGCTGTACGAGGCCGAGGGTGAGCAGGCCCAAACCCTCGGCGAAGGCGCTGAGGGCCACCAGGTAGAAGGACCACACGCCCGGGAAGAGTTCGGCCTCCAGTCCGCTGCCGACTCCCCAGCCGACGGGTATGCCGACCGCGATGGCGATCCGCCACAGGCCGCTGGGCAGGAGGGTGAGGGTGGCCCCATGGGCGGCCCAGCGGATCGGGCGGCTGACGGCGGGGACGGCGGGGGCAGCGGGAGTCGCGATGTGTGTGGTCATCTTCCAAGTCCTGTTCAGGAGGCGGCTGGTGATGCCTCAAGCCTCTTCCGGCGGGCCCGCCGGGACCATCCGCCGATCAGCAGGTCCGCGGTGGCACGGTGGCGGCTGTCTCTGCCGAACGGCAGATGGCCGGCCTGGGCGTGCGCTCGTAGGGTCGGCCCATGACCGGGAACCTGCGTGCCGTCTGTGCCCCGTTGCTGGCTTCGGCTGCCGTCGCCGGCATCGTCGCGTCGTTCCTGGGGGCGCCCGCGCCGTGGGTGCTGCTCTGGGCGTGTCTCCTGCTGCCGCTGCTGGCTCTGGTGCCCCGCTGGTCCCCGGTGCGTTCGGGGGCCGTCGCGGGCGCCCTGGGCGTGGCGGCCGTGGCGCTGTGGACGGTCCCGTTGGTGTGGGCGGACGGATCGTGGCTGGAGGTCGGCGGGGCAGCGGCCTTCTGGGCGTTGCCGGCCTTCGGTGCGGTGGCTCTGGGCGGCCATCTGCGCCGACAGGTGGGCCTGACGCGGCAGGCCGTACGGGACGCACGGCGCGACCAGCAGCTGGAACTGGCGCGGGATCTGCATGACTTCGTGGCCCACGACGTGAGCGCCATCGTGGTGCAGGCCCAAGCGGCCCGGTTCGTGGCGGGCAGCGACCCCGAGCAGGCGGTCCGCGCGCTGGAGCGGATCGAGGCGGCGGGGCTCGCCGCTCTCGCCTGCATGGACCGGACCGTGCACGCCCTTCGGGAGGCGGCCGGAGCGCAGTCCGCCTCGGTCCCGGGGACCTCCGAGCTGCCGAGGCTGGTGGAGCGCTTCGAGGGTGCGGTTCTGAAGGTCGATCCGGCAGCGGTACGGGAGCTGTCGCGGGAGGCGGACACCACCGCATACCGGGTGGCCGTCGAGGCCCTGACGAACGTACGCCGGCACGCGCTGGGAGCGTCGGTGGTACGCGTCGGTCTGCGACGAGCCCCGGCCGGGATAGAGCTGAGCGTGACCAACTCCGCGCCGGCCCGGGGCGCGAGCGGGCTGCTGGGGCGGCGGCGTCGGGGCGGGACGGGGTTGGCGGGTCTGCGTGGGCGGGTGGAGGCGGCGGGCGGCACGCTGCGAGCCGGAGTAGGCGAGGACGGTGGGTGGCTGGTTTCGGCGGTGTTCCCGGCGGTGGCCGGTCCCAAGGGGTGATCATGACGGCGTGACCACACGCATCCTGATAGCCGACGACCAAGAGGACATCCGCAGCGGTTTCCGGCTGATCCTGGATTCACAGCCGGACATGACCGTGGTGGGGGAGGCGGGGGACGGGGAGAGCGCGGTGGAGCTCGCCCGCGAACTGCGGCCGGACGTGGTGCTGGCGGACATCCGGATGCCGCGGCTGGACGGGCTGGAGGTGACCCGGCTGCTGGCGCCGCAGACCCGGGTGGTGGTGGTGACCACCTTCGATCTCGACGAATACGTGCACACCGCGCTGCGCAACGGCGCCTGCGGCTTCCTGCTGAAGCGGTCGGGTCCGGCGCTGCTGATCGAGGGTGTGCGGGCGGCGATGGCCGGGGACACACTGATCAGTCCACAGATCACGGTGCGGCTGCTGAGCCGGCTGACGCAGGCGGGTCCGGTGTCGCGGTCCGCAGCGCATCCGCTGACGGAGCGGGAGCTGGAAATCGTACGGCTGGTGGCACGGGGGCTGACCAACGCCGAGATCGGCGCGGAGCTGTTCATCACCGCGGGGACGGCGAAGACCCACATCGCGAACGTCCAGGCGAAGCTCGTAGTGCGGAACCGGGTGGGGATCGCCGCGTGGGCGTGGGAGCACGGCGTGGCGAGGGCGGAGCACCGCTAACGAGGTTTCACGTGAAACAGGGACCGTGTTTCACGTGAAACAACGTGGCGGGTGAGCGGCCAGGCAAGCAGGCCGACCGCCAGCGAAATGGCGTGGCCAAGGTCGGTGAAGTTTCCGCCGGTGGCGAGGGGGAGACCGAAGAAGGCGACCGCCCCGGCCAGGTAGAACCATCTCCAGGGGCTGGGGAGCCGGTAGGTGAGGACGCCCACGGCGGCCGCGAGCCCGTAGCTGACGCCGATGTCGACGACGTGGGTCATGCTGCGCGGCGCGCGGTGGTCCTGGATGGCCGTCAGCAGGACCTTCTGGCTGACCAGGGTGGCCACGATGTGGGCGGTCGCGACGATCACGAGCCAGCGCAGGGTGCCGAGCCAGCGTTCGACGGGGGCGTGGAAGAGCTCGAAGAGCACGGCGTACAGGGCGAGCGAGGCTGGGCTCTCGATCCAGAAGGCGCTGCTGAGGAGGGCCCGGACGGGGTACTTGACGAGCTGGTGGATATTGCTGCTGTTGCGGTGGAGCAGGACGCCCTCGACCTGGTCGGGCGCGATCACGACGATGACGCTCGTGACGGCGATGATCAGCAGCCAGATGTGTGTTCCGGGCGAGGAGCGTATCCAGGACCGCAGGGGCCTGGACGGCTCCGGCTCGGGGTGCTCGACCATGCACCGATGATGCCCCGCGAAGGTGTGCCCCGCCTGGCCGGTGGGCCGGGCGGGGCACAGCTTCGCGCAGGGTGCGTCGGGGCGGGAGTGGGCCTACTCCTCACCGGCCAGGGTGAGGCGGCGCAGCTTCTGGCCGGCGTAGACGGTGGCGCCGACGGTGACCACGGAGAGCAGGACCACAGCGGTGGGCAGGCCGACCGTGGCATCGACGTATCCCTCGCCCGCGACCTTCTCGGCGAGGGAGAGGGCCCACTGCTGGACGCTGAGGGTCTTGGCGCCGGAGACCAGGCTGCCGAAGAGCGATTCCCAGATCAGGGCGTAGACCAGGCCGAAGACGACCGCGTGCCGGCTCACGGTGCCCAGCAGCAGGAACAGAGCGCTGTAGGCGATCGAGGCGACGAGGGCGGCGACCGTGTAGGCGACGGCGATCTGCTGGCCGTTGCCGTTGAGGATGAAGCCGGCGATCAGGGTGGGAATGGCGGAGAAGGCCATGGTGACGGCGATCGCGACGATCAGCTTGGTCATGATGATCGTCGGCCGCTTCACCGGCTTGGAGAGCAGGTAGACGATCGATCCGTCGTCGATCTCGGGGCCGATGGCGCCGGTGCCGGCGATGACGCCGATCAGCGGGACCATCGTGGCGAGGGCGAAGCCGCCGAGCAGGTCGGCGGCGACCTTGTCGTCGACCCCCGTGAGCGCGCGGACGGCGATCGAGATGACGATCAGCAGGGCGGGCAGCAGGAAGAGGATCAGCGCCCGGCGGCGGCCGAGCAGGGCCCGGTAGGTGAGCCGGGCAACGGTGGGGTTGTACATGGGTGCCAGCTCCTTCAGGCTGCGACGAGGTAGGAGAAGACCGACTCGAGGGACTCGTCGGAGGGCGAGACCGTCAGCAGCCGGATGCCGTGCGCGCGGGCGACC
This sequence comes from Streptomyces sp. ISL-94, assembly GCF_018614075.1. Lineage (GTDB taxonomy): Bacteria > Actinomycetota > Actinomycetes > Streptomycetales > Streptomycetaceae > Streptomyces. The sequence goes on from NZ_JAGGOZ010000017.1 coordinate 51,286, forward strand.
TGCGGCAGCAGCTCGGTGAAGCGCCCGAAGTCCACGGCCTGGACGCGCAGGGCGCCTTCGTTGAGGTCGACCTCGATACCGGCCGTGGACGGGTCGGCGATCAGGGCCGCGGCGAGGGCCCGGTCGTCGGAGGAGCGGATGAGGTAGCGGTGCGGGCGGTCCGTCATCAGGCGGCGGATCTTGCGGAAGTCGCCGGAGGCGGCGTGCCGGCCGGCGACGACCACCTCGATGTGGGAGGCGAGCTGCTCGACCTCCTCCAGGATGTGCGAGGAGAACAGGACGGTGCGGCCCTCGTCGCCCATGCGCCGCAGCAGGTCCATCAGCTGCATGCGCTGGCGCGGGTCCATGCCGTTGAAGGGCTCGTCGAGGAGCAGGACGGACGGGTCGTGGACCAGCGCGGAGGCCATCTTCACGCGTTGGCGCATGCCCTTGGAGTACGTGGAGATCTTGCGGTCCTGGGCGTACTCCATCTCGACGGTGGCGAGCGCCCGCTGGGCCGCCGCGTCGTCGAGCCCGTGCAGCTCGGCATTGGCCACGACGAACTCCCGGCCGGTGAGGAAGTCGTACATCGCCTCGCGCTCGGGCACGACGCCGATCTGCTTGTAGACCTCCTCGTTGCGCCAGATCGGCGCGCCGTCGAGGGTGACGGTGCCCGTGGACGGTGCCAGGAAGCCGCCCATCATGTTGATGAGCGTGGACTTGCCCGCGCCGTTGGGGCCGAGGAGTCCGGTGACGCCGGGGCCGATGCGCATGGTCACGTCGTTGACGGCGACGACGTTCCCGAACCAGCGGGAGGTGTGGTCGATGTCCAGAATGCTCATGGGCGCAGCCCATTCCTTAGAGGGGTGGTGGCGGGCGACGGGTGGGCGGTCACAGCCCCGCCTTCCGGTAGCGGGCCATCAGGGCGGCGTAGGAGCCGGCGATGAGGCCGAGGATGACGAGCAGGTAGACGAGGCCGGTGCCGGCCGAGGGACCCTCGCCGCCGGGGAAGGCGGAGGTCGCGCCGAGGAACGCCGTCTGGAAGCCGTCGATCAGGGTGATCGGGGAGAACAGGCCCAGCCAGTCGATGGCTCCGGCGTTCCCGGTGTTGTAGGAGATGCCCTGGACGGCGGTGACCGCACCGTACGGGATGAGCAGCACGGCGATGATCGCAGCGACACCGAACCCGCGGCGCGGGGTGAGCGCCGCCATGACCAGGCCCAGCCCCGCGAAGAGAAGCGACAGCAGCAGCACCGACACGAGTCCCTGCCCGAATCCCTTGGTCTGGTCGCCGAAGTCGAACTTCGCCAGCAGCGAGCCGATCCACATGATCAGCAGCGGGGTGGCGGTGAGGATGAACAGCGCCGAGGCCATGGCGGCGTACTTGGCGACGACGTAGTCGACCCGCTCGATGGGCCGCGAGAAGTAGAGCGGCACGGTCTTGAAGCGCAGGTCGCGGGAGACCGACTGGGGCGCTTGGGAGGCGAGGTAGAGGCCGATGACCACCTGGGTGGTCAGGGCGTACGTCGTGTACTTGATCGGCAGTTCGGTGGAGCCGGGGACGGCGATGGCCACCGCGACGAGGATCAGTGCGGGAACGCACATCACCGCGAAGAGGATCATCGGCAGGACCTTGGACTTGGCGGAGCGGCCGAGTCCGTAGGCGCCGCGCAGGGACTGCGAGAACAGCGACTTGCGGGCGTAGGCGCGGCCGAGCCGGGGGCCGTCGTAGGACCGGTAGCCGATGTTGTGGATCTGGGTCGAGGTGTCAGGCGCCATCGGAACCGGCTCCCTTCTGCTGGATGGGCCGCGAGGGCTGGTCGTTGTCACGGAAGACCTCCGCGATGTGGTGGCGGCGCTGTTCCATGCGGACCAGGCCGATGCCCAGGTCGGCGACGGTGTCGCGGACGGTGTCGTACGTGTCCTCGCCCGTGGCCTCGACGAGGAGGATGTGTCCGGCACCGGGCAGGCCCTGCTCCTCGGCGATGTGGAGGGTGATGCCCGCTTCGGTGAGCGCCTTGCGCAGGGCGGCGGTGCCGTCCGGGTGGGCGTCGGAGTCGGTGACCTCGACCGCGAGGGTCGTGGTGATCTGGGTGAAGTCGCTGGTGGAGCTGGAGCGCAGCAGCTTGCCGCCGTCGACGACCACGACGTGGTCGCAGGTCCGCTCCAGCTCGCCGAGGAGGTGGGAGGTGACCAGGACGGAGATGCCGAAGTCCGTGTGGATACGGCGGATCAGGCCGAGCATCTCGTCGCGGCCGACCGGGTCCAGACCGTTGGTCGGCTCGTCGAGGAGGACCAGCTGAGGGTCGTGGACGAGGGCCTGGGCGAGCTTGACGCGCTGCTTCATGCCCGTGGAGTAGCCGCCGATGGGGCGGTAGCGCTCCTCGTACAGCCCCACGTGGCGCAGGGTGTCGGCCGTGCGCTCACGGGCCGCCGTCGGCGGGAGGCCGGACATGCGGGCCATGTGGACGACGAACTCGGTGGCCGAGACGTCGGGCGGCAGGCAGTCGTGCTCGGGCATGTACCCGACGCGTTCACGGATGGCGCTGCCATGCGTGGCGACGTCGAGACCGAGCACGGCGGCACTGCCCTCGGTGGCGGGGGACAGTCCCAGCAGGATCTTGATCAGCGTGGACTTGCCGGCTCCGTTGGCACCCACGAGGCCGGTCACACCAGGCCCGATGTCCAGGGAGAGCCGGTCGAGCGCGGTCACTCGGGGGTACCGCTTGCTCAGGCTTTCGGTCGCGATGACAGTCACAGGCCCGACGTTAGTGGCGCAGGCCGGGCCGATCGTCAGACTTGGAGCGGGATCCCGTCTCCGCCTTCAGGACTACGGACCCTGACGTAAGGCTGATGTGAAGGAGCGATCCGGGCTGACGCGGGCGGGCTGACACGGGCCGTCCTGATGCAGGGCCGTCCTATGCGGACCGGACAAGTTTGTCCACAGGTCTGTGCACGGCCCTTGACGTGATCTCCAGTCATTGTCACATTCATCAGTGTCAAGTTACGGGCGCGTACGGCTACAACGGACGGACGGCTGGCATGGCTGGGGACACCAAGCAACGCACCGCGCAACTCACGGCCGACCTGCGCGGGTTCAGGGAAGTACAGCGGCTCTCCTACGAATGCGCCGAGACGGTCGCCGCGCAGCTGCGGCCCGGGGTGACCGAGCGTGAGGCGGCGCGCATGCAGCGCGAATGGCTGCGCGAGCGCGGAGTCCGCGACTGGTTCCACCTACCCTTCGCCTGGTTCGGGGACCGCACCGCCTTCGTGAATTTCAAGATCCCGCTCCAGTTCTTCCCGACCAACCGGAAGCTGGAGCCGGGGATGCCGTTCATCCTCGACATGGCACCGGTCTACAAGGGGTATGCGGCCGACATCGGATATTCGGGCAGCCTCGGCCTCAATCCGGTGCAGGACCGGCTCATGTCCGATCTGCAGGCCCACCGCGCGCTGATCCTGGACCAGGTGCGCGAGCGGCGCTCGCTGCGCGAGATCTACGAGAACGTCGAGCGGCTGATGAACCGGCAGGGGTACGCCAACCGGCACCGCGCCTACCCCTTCGGCGTGATCGCGCACAAGATCGACCGCGTCAAGGAGCGGCGCTGGTCGCCGACCGTGTTCGGATTCGGCACCCAGTCCTTGAAGGGACTGGCCTCCGACGCCCTGCACGGGCACCGCGAGGGCTGGTCCCCGTTGTGGAGCCCCTACCACTTCTCCGACCATCCGCCGCAGCCCGGCCTGTGGGCGGTGGAGCCGCACCTGGGCTTCCGCGGCACCGGAGCCAAGTTCGAGGAGATCCTGGTCGTCACCGACTCCCGGGACCCCTTGGAGAGCGCATTCTGGCTGGACGACGATCTGCCGCACGTGCGGCGCTGGGCTGAGGAGAAGGCGGCATGAGCGGCATGGGCGGGGCGGGCACGGCGGTACCGGCAGGCGCGCGCGAGCGCTGGGTGAGCACCGGCGGGGTCGAGCTGTGCGTCGTCGAACTCGGCGAGGCGGACCGGCCGACCGTGCTGTTGGTGCACGGCTATCCGGACAGCAAGGAGGTCTGGTCCGAGGTCGCCGAGCGGCTGGCGGAGCGCTTCCACGTGGTGCTCTACGACGTACGCGGCCACGGGCGCTCGACCGCTCCGCGGCCGCTGCGCGGCGGCTTCACGCTCGAGAAGCTGACCGACGACTTCCTGGCCGTGGCGGACGCGGTCAGCCCGGACCGGCCGGTGCACCTGGTCGGGCACGACTGGGGCTCCGTACAGGGCTGGGAGTTCGCCACCGTCGCCCGCACCGAGGGACGGATCGCCTCCTTCACCTCGATGTCGGGGCCCTCCCTGGACCACTTCGGGCACTGGATCAAGAAGCGGATGGCGCGGCCCACCCCGCGCCGGGCCGCGCAGCTGCTGAGCCAGGGCGCCAAGTCCTGGTACGTCTACCTGCTGCACACACCCGTGCTGCCGGAGCTCGCATGGCGCGGGCCGCTCGGCAAGCGGTGGCCCGCGATCCTCCAACGCGTCGAGAAGGTTCCGGCCGGCTCCTACCCGACGGCCTCCCTGCCGTCGGACGCGGCGCACGGCGCCTGGCTCTACCGCGACAACGTGCGGCCCCGCCTGCGCCGGCCGCGCGCCGACGCCTACGCCCACGTACCCGTGCAGCTGATCACCCCGACCGAAGACGCCTTCCTGTCCGAGCGGCTCTACGACGAGCTGGAGCTGTGGGCCCCCGATCTGGTACGCCGCACGCTGCCCGCCAAGCACTGGGTGCCGCGGACCCGGCCCGACCAGCTGGCCGCCTGGATCGGCGAGTTCGTCACCGCCCGGGAGGAACCGGCCACCTGGGCACCGGAGCAGAAGGCTCCGGGCCGGTACGCCGACCGCTTCGGCGGTCAGCTGGTGCTGGTCACCGGCGCGGCCAGCGGCATCGGCCGGGCCACCGCCTTCGCGTTCGCCGAGGCCGGGGCCCGGGTGGTGGCCGTGGACCGGGACGCGGAGGGCGCGGCGCGCACGGCCGACATGGCCCGCTTGGTCGGCGCGCCCGAGGCCTGGGGCGAGTGCGTGGACGTCAGCGACGAGCAGGCGATGGAGAAGCTCGCCGCGAAGGTCGCCGCCGAGTACGGGATCGTGGACGTCCTGGTCAACAACGCCGGGATCGGCCTGTCCGGGGCCTTCCTCGACACCACCGCCGAGGACTGGAAGAAGGTCCTCGACGTCAACCTGTGGGGTGTCATCCACGGCTGCCGGATCTTCGGGAAGCAGATGGCGGAGCGCGGCCAGGGCGGGCACATCGTCAACACCGCCTCCGCCGCCGCCTACCTTCCCTCCAAGACCCTGCCCGCCTACAGCACCTCGAAGGCCGCGGTGCTGATGCTGTCGGAGTGCCTGCGCGCGGAACTGGCCTCGAAGTCGATCGGCGTCTCCGCGATCTGCCCCGGCATCGTGAACACCAACATCACCACCACCTCGCGCTTCGCCGGGGTGGACGAGGCCGAGGAGAAGCGCCGCCAGGAGCGCTCCTCGCGGCTGTACGGGCTGCGCAACTTCCCGCCGGAGAAGGTCGCCGACGCGATCCTGCGGGCCGTGGTGCGCAACGAGGCCGTGGTGCCGGTGACACCGGAGTCCAAGGGCGCCCTGTGGATGTCCCGCTTCGCGCCGCGCACCCTGCGGCGCCTCGCGAAGCTGGAGCCCAGGCTGTGAACGGGACCGGGACCGGGGCCGACAGCGACACCGGGACCGGGACCTCGTACGTGATCAGCCCGCGCCGGGTGGCCTTCGACTGGAAGACCACCCCGCTGCACTGGATACCCGGCGAGCCCACCGCCACCCACGTCATCAACGTGCTGCACCTGCTGCTGCCCGCCGGGGAGCGGTGGTTCGTCAAGGTCTTCAAGGAGGGCCTGCCGCTGGTCACCGACCCCGAGCTGCGCAAGGACGTCAAGGGGTTCATGGGCCAGGAGGCCACGCACAGCGTGCAGCACTCCTACGTACTGGACCACCTGGCCGAGCAGCGGCTGCCGACGGAGGCGTACACGCAGCACGTGGACTTCCTCTTCGAGAAGCTGCTCGGGGAGACCCCGCCCTTCGGGGCGCCCGTCCCGGCCCGGGAATGGCTGCGCTTCCGGCTCGCGCTGGTCGCCGCCATCGAGCAGTTCACGGCGGTCCTCGGAGACTGGGTGCTGCGCGCCGAGGGGCTCGACCGGGCCGGAGCGGACGAGATCATGCTGGACCTGCTGCGCTGGCACGGCGCGGAGGAGGTGGAGCACCGCTCCGTCGCCTTCGACATGTACCAGCACTGCGGGGGAGCGGGCCTGCCCCGGTACGCGCGGCGCATCGAGGGGATGGTGGTGGTCGCGCCCGTACTGGCCTGGCTGTGGGTGTGGGGGGCCTCGTACCTCATACGCAACGACCCGGAACTGGGCGGCCGGCCGCGCTATACGCTCCGCGCTCACAACCGGGCGGTGGCCAAGGGCCTGCTGCCCACGTGGAGAGAGCTCGGCACGGCCATACCCCGCTACTTCCGGCGGTCGTACCATCCCTCGCAGGAGGGCTCGCTGCGCAGGGCGGTCGAGTACCTTGCGGCTTCACCTGCCGCCCGGGCCGCGGCGGCCGCGGTCGGCCGAGCCGCGATGTCGTAGGGAGCCGGGATTGTCCGATCAGGCGGTAGCCGAGTACCGGATCGAGGATCTGGCGCACCACAGCGGGGCTACGGTGCGCACGATCCGTGCGTACCAGGACCGCGGTCTGCTGCCGAAGCCGGAGCGGCGCGGCCGCTCCAACGTCTACCGGGACACGCACCTGGCGCGGCTGCGCCAGATCGCGGACCTGCTGGACCGCGGCTACACACTGGCCTCCATCAAGGAGCTGCTGGAGGCCTGGGACGCGGGGCGCGGGCTGGGCGGTGTTCTGGGGCTGGTCGCCGAGGTGCACGGGCCGTGGACCGACGAGGAGGCGGCCCGGATCAGCCGGGAGGAGCTGAACGACCGCTTCGGCGGCCGGCCCGACGACGAAGCGGTGGACGAGGCGTGCGAGCTCGGGGTGCTGGAACGGATCCCGGGCCGTCCGGACCAGTTCCTCGTGCCCTCGCCGCAGGAGCTGGCCGTGGCCGCCGAGCTGTACGCGGCGGGCGTGCCGCTGTCGGCGATCACGGGTCATCTGCGGGAACTGCGCGGGCAGGTGGAGCACATCGCCTCGCGGTTCCTGGAGTTCACCACCGAGCACGTCTTCGCGCGCTACCTCGGGCACGTGCCGCCGACCGACGCGGACGCGGCGGAGGCGGCGACGATGGTGCGGAGGCTGCGGCCGCTGGCCCAGCAGACCGTGGACGCGGAGCTGGCGCGGGCGATGCGGCTGTTCGCGACCCGGCACCTGCAGCGGCACCTGGGGGCGGCCGGGGCGCCGCAGCCGTCGGGGCCGTCCCCGGTGGCGCTGCCGGCCGGGACGGTACGGGCGGTGCAGGACCTCGTCGGTGCCGATCACGTGGCGGAGTTCATCCGGGCCGCGACGGAGCGGGAGCTGCAGGCTCGGACGATGAACGATCTGGCCCGCCGGGGCGAGCGGTAGTCCACAGGGCGGATCCCACGTTTGTCGTCAAAACCCGCCCAAACGGCTGTGGACAAGTCCCGTTTGCCTGTGGGCAACGAGGGCGCCGTCTCAACCGATGGTCTCGTAGGCCGCCTTGTCGGGGACGGGCAGAGCCTCCGACACGGGCTCCGGGGCGGGCACTGGTATGGCTTCCGGCACGGCCTCCGGGTACGCATCCGCCGAAGCCTTCTCCGGGGACCGGGCGGTCCCGTACAGCAGGCCGGCGAGGGCCAGGCCGAGGATCCCGCCGAGCAGCTGGGCGCCGACGAAGCCGGGAAGCGACTGCGGGGCGATACCGGTGAAGGAGTCGCTGAAGCTGCGCCCGATCGTGCCGGCCGGGTTGGCGAAGGAGCCTGACGAGGTGAACCAGATCGCGGCGGCGATGTAGGCGGCGACCGCGGCCGGGATCAGCCGCGGTCGCCCGGTCCGCCCCAGGCCCTGGATGACGAGGACGAGGCCGGCGGTGGCGACGACCTCGCCGATGAGCAGGTGGCCGCCGTCCCGGACCTGGGTGGCGAAGGTGCCCGGGACCCGGCCGAACATGGCCTCGGCCAGGACGGCGCCGCCGATGGCTCCGGCCGTCTGGGCGGTCGCGTAGACCAGCGCCTCCCGGCCGGCGAGCCCCTCGCCGCCGGTGCGCCGGGACCACCAGGCGGTCAGGGTGACCACCGGGTTGAGGTGGGCGCCGGACAGCGGCCCGAACAGGGTGATGATCAGTCCGAGGCCGATGGCCGAGGCCAGCGAGTTGGCGATCAGCGCGACGCCGGTGTCGCGGCTCAGCTCGGAGGCCTGGATTCCGGAGCCGATCACGACCACGAGGAGGCCGGCGGTCCCGATCAGTTCGGCAGCCGCACGGCGTGGCAGAGCAGCCGCACGGCGTGGCAGAGAGGTATGGGCTGTCATGGTTTCTCCCCCTGAAGAGAAGTGGCAGCGGAAAATGTATTCCGTATCTTGGAATGGCGATAGAGGGTGTCCACGCCGGCCGGCGCTCGGAAAATGCCTGCCGGAAGGCCACCTGACCGGGCACGCTGGGACCATGGACGACAGACGCACGGTGAAGGTGTCCAAATACGTCTCGAAACACCTCCGGCATCAGCCGGAACGGATCGGACTGGTGCTCGACCCCCACGGCTGGGTGGAGATCGGTGATCTTCTGCGCGCGGCCGCCGCCCACGGCTTCCCCTTCAGCCGCGCCGAGCTCGACCATGTCGTCGCCGCCAACGACAAGCAGCGCTTCGCGGTCGAGGGCACCCGCATCCGGGCGAGCCAGGGCCACACCGTCGCAGTAGACCTCGATCTCCCCGAGGCCGAACCGCCCGCGTACCTCTACCACGGCACCATCGCCACCGCCCTGGACGCGATCCGCGCCGAGGGCCTGCGCCCGATGGCCCGCCACCACGTGCACCTGTCCCCCGACCGGGAGACCGCGACCCGGGTCGGCGCGCGGCGCGGCCGGCCGGTCGTCCTCGCCGTGGACGCCGGGGCGATGCGCGCCGCTGGACACGTGTTCCGGATCAGCGCCAACGGGGTGTGGCTGGCGGATGCCGTTCCGCCGGAGTTCCTTCGCTTCCAGTAGCCGCTTCGCCTGCACTTCTCCGGTGCTTTCCCGCCACATCACCAGTGCTTACCCTGCACGCGCCCGGCGCCCGCCCGGCAGGCGCCCGGCACGTCCCGTCCGCGGCCGGGCGCGGGAATTCACTCAGGGATTGTCGGACCATCCCCCTAATCTGTTCCCCACTCCGGGATCTGTGAGGGGGGCACCTCGCGATCGCCGAACCATCCCCGTATGCACGCGAGGTGACGCCCCATGACGTCCACACCCCACAGCTTTCAGGTAGATCTGCGCGGCCTGGTCGACCTGCTCTCCCACCACCTCTACTCCAGCCCGCGCGTCTACGTCCGCGAGCTCCTCCAGAACGCGGTGGACGCCGTCACCGCCCGTCAGAGCCTCGATCCGGCTGCGGAGATCCGCATCCGGCTGTCCGCAGCCGACGGCCGGGTGACCATCGAGGACAGCGGCATCGGCCTGACCGCCGCCGAGGCCCACTCCCTCCTCGCCACCATCGGCCGCAGCTCCAAGCGCGGCGACGAGCACAGCCTGGAGGCCACCCGCCGGGAGTTCCTCGGCCAGTTCGGCATCGGCCTGCTCGCGTGCTTCGTCGTGGCCCGCCAGATCCGCGTCGTCACCCGCTCCGCCCGCGACCCGCAGGCCGCGCCCGTCGAATGGCTGGCCACGGACGACGGTTCGTACACTGTCCGCGAACTGCCCCACGAGGCACGCCCGGAGCCCGGCACCACCGTCGTCCTCGAAGCCCGCCCCGGCGCGGCCGAATGGGCCGTCCCGGCCAAGGTCGAGGAACTGGCCCGCGACTACGGCTCCCTGCTGCCCTACGACATCACCTTCGACGACGGCGGCGGCGAGCCGCGCCCCGTCACCGACCGGCCCGCCGTATGGGACCGGCCCTTCCCCACGCCCACCGCCCGCCGCGTCGCCCTCGCCGGGCACTGCTCCCAGACCTTCGGCTTCACCCCGCTCGACAGCATCGACCTCGACCTGCCGGTCGCCGGGGTGCGCGGAGTCGCGTACGTCCTCCCCGAACTGACCAGCCCCGCCCACCGAGCCGGACACCGCGTCCACCTCAAGGGCATGCTGCTGACCGACCGCGCCGACAACCTGCTGCCGGACTGGGCGTTCTTCGTCCGTGCCCTCCTCGACACGGACACGCTGCGGCCCACCGCCTCCCGCGAGAACCTGTACGACGACGAAACCCTGTCCGCCGTACGGGAGGCCCTCGGCGCCCGCGTCCGGAGCTGGCTCGCCGAGCTGGCGGCGAGCGAGCCGGAGCGGCTGGCCGCCTTCCTGCGCGTCCACCACCTCGGAGTGAAGTCCATGGCCCGGCACGACTCCGAGCTGCTCGGACTGATGCTGCCCTGGCTGCCGTTCGAGACCAGCGACGGCCCGATGAGCCTGGAGGAGTTCACGGCCGCCCACACGGACGTCCACTTCACGCGCACGGTCGAGGAGTTCCGGCAGATCGCGCCGATCGCAGCCGCCCACGGTCTCGGCGTCATCAACGCCAGTTACACCTACGACGCGGACCTGCTGGCCCTGCTGCCCTCCGTACGGCCCGATCTGAAGGTCACCAAGCTCGACGCCGGAGCCGTCACCGAGCGGCTCGACCCGGTGCCCACCGCCGCGGAACTGGAACTCGCCCCCTTCCTCGCCACCGCACGCACCCGCCTGGAACCCCAGGGCTGCGATGTGGTGCTGCGCGCCTTCCAGCCCGTCGCCGTCCCCGCGCTCTACCTCGACGACCGCCAGGCCCGGCAGGAGCGGGACCGGACCGCCGCGCTGGAGAGCGCCGACTCCCTGTGGAGCGGCATCCTCGGCGCGCTGCGCGGCTCGGCGCCGCGCGCCCGCCTGGTCCTCAACCACAACAACCCGCTGATCCGACGGATCGCGGGGCTCCCCGACGAGGCGCTGACCGGCACCGCCGTCGAATCGCTGTACGCGCAGGCCCTGCTGATGTCCCAGCGGCCGCTGCGCCCCGCCGACTCCACACTGCTCAACCGGGCCTTCCTCGGGCTCCTGGAATGGGCGACCCACCCCACCGAGGCCCAGGAGGACCGGAAGTGACGATGCTGACGCGCCAGGAGATCGAGCTCGGGCTGGCGGAGAACCGCGAGGCTCCGAACGGCGCCGCGCGCAACGCGCACGCCGAGGCCCTTGTCGGCGCCGCCGAGGCCAGCGGCGACCGGGCCCTGTTCCGCGCGGCACTGGACAACCTGGTGGGCGCCTACCTCTTCAGCTCGGAGTCGTCGAAGCTGCTCGTGCCCTTCGCCCGGCTGCTCCAGGAGTACGACAAGGACCCAGGCGCCTTCTCCGAATGGGACGCCCATTCGTTGTTCTGGCAGTTCAAGTGGGTGACCACGGCCCTTTCCGACTCCCCCGGCATCCCGCTGGAGTCGGCCACCGGCTGGCTGGCCGAGATGGAGCGCCGCTACCGGCTCGCGGGCTACAGCGAACGCCCCGTACGCGAGGCCGAGCTGTGGCTCGCCGACGCGATGGGCGACGACGAGCGGGCCGATCGTGCCTTCAAGCGCTGGCTGGCGGCCGAGCGCGACGACATGAGCGACTGCCACGCCTGCGAGCTCAACGGTCAGGGCCAGTACGCCGTGCTGCGCGGGGACGACGCCCGTGCCCTGGAGATCTGGACGTCGGTGCTGGTTGGCGAGAGGACCTGCGCCGAGGAGCCGCACCGGGTGCTGGCGACCTCCCTGCTGCCGCTGCTGCGGCTCGGCCGGGCCGACGAGGCCCGTTCGCACCACCTGCGCGGCTACCGCATGGCCCGCGGCAACGAGAGCCTGCTGCCGTCGATCGGCAAGCACATCGAGTTCTGCGCGCTCACCGGCAACGAATCACGGGGCCTGGAGATCCTGGCCGAGCACGCCGCCCACGTGGCCCCGCTCGCCAACGTCGACGACCAGCTGGCCTTCCACGGCGGCATCCTCGTCCTGCTGCGCCGGTTGACGGAGCTGGGGCACGGTGGGAGCCCGGCCGTCCCCTACGAGGGCGCGCCGCGCACCGTCTCCGAGCTGTACGAGGTGCTGTACGCGGGCGCGCTCGACATCGCCCGCCAGTTCGACGCGCGCAATGGAACCACCCGGGTCTCGGAGCGGTTGCTGGCGCGGATCGGGCGCGAGCCGCTGACCGGCCGCCTGCCGCTGGGGGTGCGCAGCACGGCGCTCGCCGGGGCGGCGCCCGCCGTCGCGGCGCCGGTGGTGGAGCCGGCCGGGCCGACCGGGTTCGCCGAGTTGGTGGAGCGGGCCCGGCAGGCGCGCGACCAGGGGCATCCGGGCGCCGACGCGCTGTGGGCCGAGGTGGCGGTACGGGTGGACGCCCAGCCGGAGCCCGATCCGCTGGTCGCGGCCGATCTGGCGGACCACCGGGCCCTGGCCGCCGCGCGCCGCGGGGCCGAGGAGGCCTCCGCACTGCTGACGGCGGCACGGGACGGCTACCGGGAGCTCAGACAGGCTCAGCGCGCGGCGCTCGCGGAACTGCGGCTGGCGACGCTGGCCGCGCAGTCCGGCGCTTCGCCGGCCGAGGTACGGCGGCTGCTGGGCGTGGCCGTACGGGCCGCCGAGGGACTCGACGCCGCCGAACCGCTGCGGATCCGGCGGATCGCGCTCGCGGAACTGTCGGCGATCCGGGTGGAGTCGTACCTGCGCTCGGTCGAGGCTGCCTCCCACCCCCATCACGAGGGTGGGCACGATCACGCCGGGGACCACGGTCACGGTGGGCTGGCCGCCGAGTTGGCCGCCTTTGTCGCCGCCTACGCGGACACGGTGCCGGATCTGGCGGCGGAGGCCGAGGAGACGCTGGGCCGGGTGGCCCTGTCGCAGGGGGATCAGGAGCGGGCCGTGGCACTGCTGGCCGGGTCCGCCGTACGGGCGGTAGCGGCGGGGCGGCCCTGGCAGGCGGTGGATCCGCTGGTGCTGCGGGCGGGGGTGCTCATGTCCCTGGACCGGCCCGAGGAGGCGGAGCAGGCCGCGCGTTCCGCACTGGAGCACGCCGCCGAGGTGACCGACTCCGAGGCGCAGGGCGTCGTACGTCTGACCCTCGCGGACATCCTGCTGCGGCGGGGTGACGCGGCCGCGGAGGCAGCCGGGCACGCGCTGGAGGGAGCCCACTGGTTCGACCTGGCCGGTCTTACGGCGGACGGAGGGGCGCAGGCCCGGCTGGTGCTGGCCCGCGCCCATGTTCAGGACGACCGTGCCGCCGAGGCGGCCGAGGTGCTGCAGTCGGCGCTGCCCGACCTGCTGGAGCACGGCGAACAGCAGGCGGTGTCGGTACGGGAGTTCCTGGGCGATCTGCTACGCCGGCTGAACGAGCCCCGCCGGGCGGCCGAGCAGTACCTGCTGGCGGCGGAGACGGCCAAGGGCTGGGAGGATCCGCGGCCGCAGGCGAGCTTCGCGCAGTCGGCGGCCGACGCCCTGTCCGACGCCGGGCTGGCCGTGGAGGCGGTCGCCGCCTACGAGAGGGCTCTGGAGCTGCACCGCCTGACGGGGGAGGCGCCGGTCGCCGAGGTGCGCGTCCTGCGCTCCCTGGCCTGGCTGGGGCTGCGCGAGGGGGTCGATGACGCCGCGGTGAACCGGGCCCGGGCCCTGATGGCCGAGGCCGCCCAGGTCCTGGAGGCCGCCCTGGCGGCGGAGCCGGGCTCCGTCGGGCTCCGCTCGGAACTCGCCCAGACCTGGCATCAGCTGGCCCAGGTGCTCGACCGGCACGTCAGCACGCAGCAGGAGCACGACGAAGAGGGCGACGAGGACGACGAAGACACCGAGAGCGCCGGCGAGGACGGCTCGGCCCCGGCGGCGGAGCGGCTGGGCGAGGCAGAGATCGAGGCGCTGCGGCTGGAGGAGATCGCGCTGTGGGACCGGGCTGCCGCGACCTATGCGGAACTCGGCCCGGGCCATCTCCAGGACCGCTTCCAGTGCCTGAACAACGCCGCCTGGACGGAACACGAGCGGGGCCGCGCGGAGGCGGGCGCCGAACGGATCTCCGCACTGCTCGACGGGGTCCGGGAACTGCCGGAGGACGCCGTGCCCGAGTGGCTGCTGTCGTCCGCCGAGCGGCTGATCAGGCAGCTGACGGCCTGAACCCGCTGCCGCCGGGCCGTCGCCACTTCCTCCTGGCAGTGGCGGCGGCCGACGGGATCAGTCGTCCAGCTGGGCCAGGGCCTCGGTGGCGATCTTCTCGAAGACCGACTCGTCCGCGGCGAAGTCGGAGTCCGGGATCGGCGCATGGATCACCAGCTCGGTGAAGCCGAGCTCACGGTGGCGGCCCGCGAAGTCGACGAACGCGTCCACTGATTCCAGCAGGGTGCTGCGCTCGGGGGTGAAGCCGGTCAGCAGGATCTTCTCCATCGGCCCGGAGTCCCGACCGATCTCCGCGCAGGCCGCCTCCAGCCGGCCCAGCTGCCCGCGCATGGCGTCGAGCGACTGCTCGGGCGTGCCCTCCTCGAACAGCTTCGGGTCACCCGTGGTCACCCAGGCCTGGCCGTGCTGCGCGGCGAGCCTCAGGCCGCGCGGCCCGTTCGCGGCGACCGCGAACGGCAACCGGGGACGCTGGACACAGCCGGGGATGTTGCGCGCCTCCTCGGCGGAGTAGAAGGCGCCACGGCGGCTCACCGCCCCCTCGGTCAGCAGCTCGTCCAGCAGCGGCACGAACTCGGCGAAGCGGTCCGCCCGCTCACGAGGCGTCCAGGGCTCCTGGCCCAGTGCGGTCGCGTCGAAGCCGTTGCCGCCCGCGCCGATGCCGAGGGTGAAGCGCCCGTCCGAGATGTCGTCGAGGGTGATGAGCTCCTTGGCGAGCGTCACCGGGTGACGGAAGTTCGGCGAGGTCACGAGCGTCCCCAGGCGCAGCCGCTCGGTGGCCGCGGCCGCCGCGGTCAGGGTGGGCAGCGCACCGAACCAGGGCCCGTCGCGGAAGGTCCGCCAGGACAGGTGGTCGTAGGTGTAGGCCGTGTGGAAGCCGAGCAGCTCGGCCCGCAGCCACTGGTCGCGGCCGCCTTCGTGCCATCGACGTACCGGAAGTATCACCGTGCTCAGACGCAGACTCATGGCCCCGAGCCTACGGGGGCCGGTGGCGATGTTTCACGTGAAACATCGCCACCGGCCCGTGGTCCGGCCACCGGGTGGCGATGGGCGAAGATGGAGCCGTGACCTCGGCTTCCCAGTGCCCGGACGGGCCAACCCCCGCGCCCCGGCTCATCGCCACCGACCTCGACGGCACCCTTCTGCGCGACGACAAGTCCGTCTCACTGCGCACTGTCGCCGCGCTCGCCGCCGCCGAGGAGGCCGGGATCGAGGTCTTCTTCGTCACCGGCCGTCCGGCCCGCTGGATGGACGTGGTCAGCGACCACGTCCACGGCCACGGCCTGGCGATCTGCGCGAATGGCGCGGCGGTCGTCGACCTGCACGCCGGACGGGAATTCGTCCAGGTCAGGGCCCTTCCGCGAACGGCCGCCCTGACCGTCGTCCACACCTTGAGGACCGCGGCACCCGGTACGTCCTTCGCGGTCGAGCTGACCACTGGCATCAACTACGAGCCGACGTACCCGCCGTTCTTCCAGGACCCGGGCGCCAACGTCGCCACGGCCGAGAAGCTGTTGTCGGACGACACGGACGAGAGCGCCGCGCCCGTACTCAAGCTGCTCGCGCACCACGCCGAGCTGGCCCCGGACGAGTTCCTGGCCCTGGCGCGGTCCGCTGCCGGTGCACACGCCTCGATCACCCGCTCCAGCCCGACCGCCCTGCTGGAGATCAGCGGGCATGGTGTGTCCAAGGCGAGCACCCTGGCGCTGTGCTGCGCCGAGCGGGGCATCTCCCCCGCCGAGGTCGTCGCTTTCGGGGACATGCCGAACGATGTGGAGATGCTCAGCTGGGCGGGCACCTCCTACGCGATGGGCAACGCCCACCCGGATGTGGTCGCGGCCGCGTCGGGCCGTACGACCGCCAACAACGAGGACGGGGTCGCCGTCGTCATCGAGCGCATCGTGGCCGACCGCATCGCCGGCCGGCAGGTATAGCCCTCCGGGGAACGGCGGAGAGCGACCGCCGGTCCACCGGCGCGAGGCCCTAGAGCGGGGCCTCCCACACCACGGTGGTCCCGCCGCCGTCCTTGCCGAGGCCCGGGCCGTAGGAGCTGGAGCCGCCCAGGGCCTCGGCTCGCCGGCGAAGGTTCCGCAGCCCGCTGCGCCGTCCACCCTCGGCGATGCCCACCCCGTCGTCGGCGACCTCCAGCCGGACCCCGGGGCGCCCGTCCGCCAGCGCGACGGTGGAGTCCAGGACCACCTCGATCCGGGACGCGTCGGCGTGCCGGAACGCGTTGGACAGGGCCTCGCGCAGCGCGGCGATCAGGTTCTTGCCCACCAGTTCGCCGACGACCGCGTCGATCGGGCCGACGAAGCGGTGCGCGGGCTTGAAGCCCAACGGCACGGCGGCCATGTTGATCTCCCGCAGCACCCGGGTACGCAGCCCCGACGGCGCCTCCGCCGGACCCTGCTGGAGGGCGAAGATCGCGGTGCGGATCTCCTGAATCGTCACGTCCAGCTCGTCCACGGCCTTGCCGACCCCGTCGCGGACCTCGGGGACGATGGACCTGCGCTGCGCACCCTCCAGCATCATCCCGGTGGCGAACAGCCGTTGGATGACCAGGTCGTGCAGGTCTCGGGCGATCCGGTCGCGGTCCTCGAACACGGCGAGCCGCTCCCGGTCGCGCTGTGCCTCGGCCATCATCAGGGCGAGCGCCGCCTGGGAGGCGAACTGCGTGGCCAGGGTCCGCTCGGCCTCGCTGAACGGGCGCTCGCCGCGGCCCCGGGGAGTGACCAGGGCGCCCAGGACCCGTCCGCCGCTGTGCAGCGGCAGCATCATGCAGGGCCCGTACTGGCTGGTGAGCTTGCTGATCATGCGGGGGTCGGTGGCGGCGTCGTCCACGAAGACCGGCTCGCCCTGGAGCAGCCTGTCCACGACCGGGCTCTCGGCGGGGATCACCAGGCCGAGTGAGGTCGCCGCGTTCTCGGCGGAGACGGCGACGATCTCCATCCCGCCCTCCTCGGCCGGGAGCATCACGATCCCGGCGGCGGAGTCGGCCAGGTGGCGGGCCTGTTCGGCCACCACCGCCAAGGCGTCGTCCGCGTCCCCGCCGGACAGCAGGGCGGTGGTGACGGCCACCGAGCCGTCGATCCAGCGCTCGCGCTGGGTGGCCGCCTCGTACAGGCGGGCGTTGCCGATGGCGATGCCCGCCTCGGTGGCCAGCACCCGGACCATGTGGAGGTCGTAGTCGTTGAACTCTCCGCCGCCGTGCTTCTCGGCGAGGTACAGATTGCCGAAGATCTCCCCCTGCACCCGGATGGGGACACCGAGGAAGGTCTTCATGGGCGGGTGGTGCGGCGGGAATCCGGCCGAGCGAGGATCCTTGGTCAGATCGGCGAGCTGCACGGTGCCGAGGTGCGAGATCAGTGCTCCGAGCAGGCCGCGCTTGCCGTCCGGGCGGTGCCCGATCTTGCGGGCCAGCTCGGCGCTGATCCCGTAGGTGACGAAGTCCGAGAGTCCGCGGCCCTCTGTGTCGACGACGCCGATCGCCGCGTAACGGGCGTCCGCGAGCTCGGCCGCGGTCTCGCAGATGCGGTCCAGTGTGGAGTGCAGCTCAAGGCCGGTCCCGACCGACCTCATGGCTTCCAGCAGCTGCGGTACCCGGGCCGTGAGCTCGGTGGACAGGCCTTGGAGGCTCCGGGTGGCCTGGGTGGCCGCCTCCAGTGGGTCCGGTGCTCCCGATGACGGATCCGGCGGTTCCTGCGACTCCTGCACTGACATGCCCTTGAGACTAGTTAGTCCCGTTTAGCAGGGAAAGTTGCGGCTTGCGGAAAGCCGGCCGAGCCCGTCCGCTTCCCTTTCCCGCTCCAGCAGTCGGCGCAGAGGCCCTTCGACGGTCGCCAGCTCCGCGTACGGACCGCGCTGTACGACCTCTCCTCGGTCCAGCACCACCACCTCGTCGACCGCCTCCAGCCCGGCCAGCCGGTGTGTGATCAGCACGGTGGTACGGCCTTCGGTCGCGGCCAGCAGGTCCCCCGTCAAGGCGTCCGCCGTGGCCAGGTCCAGGTGCTCGGCCGGTTCGTCCAGGACCAGGACGGGGAAGTCGGCCAGCAGGGCGCGGGCCAGGGCCAGGCGCTGTCGCTGACCGCCCGAGATCCGCTCGCCGTGCTCGCCGACCAGCGTGTCCAGCCCGTCCGGAAGGCCTTCGGCCCACTCCAGCAGCCGGGCCGCGGCCAGCGCCTCCCGCAGCTCCTCCTCGCTCGCCCCGGTCCGGGCCAGCCGCAGGTTCTCCCGTACGGAACTGTCGAAGAGATGCGCGTCTTGGGCGCACAGGCCCACGAGCGCGCGCACGTGGTCGCCGTCGAGCGTGCGGGCGTCGGTCCCGCCCAGGGTGTACGCGCCTTCGCGCGGGTCCAGGAAACGGAGCAGGACCTGGGCCAGCGTGGTCTTGCCGGAGCCCGAGGGGCCGACGACCGCGATGCGACGGCCGGCTTCCAGAGTGAGGTCCAGGCCGCGCAGCGCGTCGCGCTCCTGACCGGGATGCCGGGCGGTGAGCCCCGTCAGTCGCAGCGGGAAGGGCGAGGCGGGGGCCGCGCCGGGCCGCTCCGGCTCGACGACCGGAACCGGCGCGTCGATGACCTCGTAGACCCGCTCGGCGCTGCGGCGCACCCGCTGGCGGCACTGGACGGCCAGCGGAAGGCCGTTGACCGCCTCGAAGGCGGCGAGAGGGGTCAGCACGGCAACCGCCATGGCCACCCCGGGCAGCCGTCCGTCGTGGACCGCGTTCGCTGCGGCGGCAGCGGCCGCCACGACGGTCAGCCCGCACACCAGGGCGGACAGTCCGCTGCCCAGGCCGTTGGCGGCCGCGCCCCGGGCGGCGATGCCCGTCAGCACGGTGTCGCTCTCCCGCGTGAGGCGCTTGCGGTCCTCCAGGGCGCCGACGACGGTGAGCTCCGCGGTACCGGTGAGGAGATCGGCCACCCGTGTCGCGAGCTCGCCCCGCGCGGGGGCGAGCCGGCGCTCGGCACGCCGCGCGCACGCCCCGCTGACCAGCGGCACCCCCACGCCTGCGGCGAGCAGCCCGACGGCGAGCGCGGCTCCGGCCTCGGGGAGCAGCCAGGTGGTGAAGGCGACCGAGCCGGTGGCGACCAGCACCGCGGTGCCGACCGGCAGCAGCCAGCGCAGCCAGTAGTCCTGGAGCGCGTCGGCGTCGGCGACCAGCCGGGCCAGCAGATCCCCGCGCCGGTGCTCGCGCAGCCCGGCGGGGGCGATGCGCTCCAGCCGCCGGTACACGGAGACCCGCAGGTAGGCGAGCATCCGCAGGACGGCGTCGTGGGAGACGAGCCGCTCGGCGTAGCGGAAGACGGCCCGCCCCATGCCGAAGGCGCGGGTGGCGGTGACCGCCACCATCAGATAGAGCACGGGCGGCTGTTCGGAGGCGCGCGAGATCAGCCAGCCGGACACGGCCATCAGCCCGACGCCGCACCCGACGGCGAGGGCCCCGAGGAGCAGCCCTAGCCTGAACCGCCCTTGCCAGGCCTTTGACGCGGCCCGTACCCGGGCCAGGGGGGGTTCCCCCGAGCCACCCCTCCACGAGGCGGCGGGCTGCGCCGCTCCCGGCTCCCCTTCCAGGGCAGGCTCCGCGCCCGCCACGCCGTCACCGTCTGGGGCGGGGCTCCGGTGGACGTCTCGGGGCCGCAGTCCCGAAGTCTCGGGGGGCTGCTCCGCAGGGAGCACCTCCACCACCCGGTCGGTGATCGCCAGGAGCGCCGGGCGGTGCACGACCAGCAGCACGGTGCGGCCCACCGCCAGGCGTCGTACGGCCTCGACCACGGCCGCCTCGGTTTCGCCGTCCAGCGCTGCCGTCGGCTCGTCCAGCAGCAGGACGGGCCGGTCGGCCAGGAAGGCCCGCGCCAGCGCCAGCCGCTGCCGCTGGCCGGCGGACAGCCCGGCGCCGCCCTCGCCCAGCGGGGTCTGCACCCCGCGCGGCAGGGCGGACACGAAGTCCCAGGCTCCCGCGTCCCGCAGCGCCGCGGCCACTTCTGCCTCGGAGGCCGCCGCGCGGGCCAGCCGTACGTTCTCGGCGATGGTCCCGGCGAACAGGTGCGGCCGCTGCGGCACCCACGCGATCCGCTCCCGCCACTGCGCCGGTGACAGCTCGGCCAGGTCCACACCCGCGACCCGTACCCGGCCCCCGGTCGGTGTCACGAACCCCAGCAGCACTTGGAGGATGGTGGACTTCCCCGCCCCGCTGGGGCCGGTGAGGGCCACGCACTCCCCCGGCTCGACCGTCAGCGAGACGGGCGCGGGCGAGTCCCCGCCCCGGCCTTCGTACCGTACGGCGACCCCGTCGATCTCGATCCGCAGCGGAGCGCCCGCGGGCAGCCCGGCCCCGGCGGCCGCATCCCCGACGGGGGTTTCCAGTACGGCGAAGATCTCCTCGGCGGCCGCCAGCCCCTCGGCGGCCGCGTGGTACTGAGCGCCCACCTGCCGCAGTGGCAGGTAGGCCTCGGGCGCCAGGATCAGGATGACCAGCCCCGTGTAGAGGTCCAGGTCCCCGTGGACCAGCCGCATGCCGATGGTCACCGCCACCAGCGCCACCGACAGGGTCGCCAGCAGTTCCAGCGCGAAGGAGGAGAGGAAGGCGATGCGCAGGGTCCGCATCGTCGCGCGCCGGTAGTCATCGGTGATCTTCCGGATGGACTCGGCCTGCGCCTTGGCGCGCCCGAAGACCTTCAGCGTCGGAAGTCCGGCCACCACGTCCAGGAAATGCCCCGACAGCCGGGACAGCAGCCGCCACTGGCGTTCCATCCGGGACTGGGTGGCCATGCCGATCAGGATCATGAACAGGGGGATCAGCGGCAGGGTGACCACGATGATGGCCGCCGAGACCCAGTCCTCGGTGACGATCCGGGCGAGCACCGCCACCGGTACGACCACCGCGAGCCCCAGCTGGGGCAGGTAGCGGGAGAAGTAGTCGTCGAGCGCGTCCACGCCCCGGGTGGCCAGCGCCACCAGCGAACCGGTCCTCTGGCCGCCCAGCCGGCCCGGCCCGAGGTCCGCGGCCCGCTCCAGCAGCCGGCCGCGCAGTTCCGACTTGACCGCTGCGCCGGCCCGGTGCGCGGCAAGCTCCGTCAGCCAGGCGAGCAGGCCGCGCCCCAGCGCCACTGCCACGAGCAGCAGCAGTGGCGTCCGGAGCTCCGCGCCGCCCAGCCCCTCCTCGAAGGCGCCGACCACGATCTCGGCGATCAGCATCGCCTGACCGACGACCAGCCCCGCCCCGGCAAGCCCGAGGGCCACCACCGCCCCCAGGAAGAGGCGGGTGGAGCGGGCGTACCGAAGCAGGCGCGGGTCGATCGGTTTCACGTGAAACATCCCCCAGGGCAGGGTCCAGCCGAACGGTCTGGCGTCGCGGTCAGGCGTCGCGGTCAGGTGTCAGTGCGCGTCGACGATGTGCTGCGTGCCGATGCGCTTGCGGAACACCCAGTACGTCCAGCCCTGGTAGAGCAGGACGAGCGGGGTGGCCACTCCCGCACACCAGGTCATGATCTTCAGGGTGTACGGGCTGGACGAGGCGTTGGTGACCGTGAGGCTCCATGCGTCGTCCAGCGAGGACGGCATGACGTTCGGGAAGAGCGTCAGGAAGAGCATCGCGACGGCCGCCGCGATGGTGACCCCGGACAGGGCGAACGACCAGCCCTCGCGGCCCGCGAGGTTGCATCCGAGGGCCCCGACCAGCGCGATGACCGCGATGGCCATCGCGACCAGGCTCTTGGCGTCGCCGCTCGTGAACTGCGTCCAGGTCAGGAACACCAGGGCCAGTACGGCGGTGGCCACGCCCAGCTGCGTCGCGAGCTTGCGCGAGCGGTCCCGGATGTCCCCGACCGTCTTGAGCGAGGTGAAGACCGCGCCGTGGAAGGTGAACAGGGTGAGGGTGACCAGGCCGCCGAGGATCGAATAGGCGTTGAGCAGGTCGAAGAGGGTGCCGACGTACGCCTTGTTCTGGTCGATCTTCACACCGCGCACGATGTTGGCGAAGGCCACGCCCCAGAGGAACGCCGGGATCAGCGAGGTCCAGAAGACCGCGTGTTCCCAGTTGGTCTGCCAGGCGTCCTCGTCCCGCTTGTGCCGGTACTCGAAGGCGACACCGCGGATGATCAGGCAGAGCAGGATGAGGAGCAGCGGCAGGTAGAAGCCGGAGAAGAGGGTGGCGTACCAGTCGGGGAAGGCGGCGAAGGTCGCCCCGCCCGCGGTGAGCAGCCAGACCTCGTTGCCGTCCCACACGGGCCCGATCGTGTTGATCAGTACCCGCTTCTCGGTGCGGTCACGGGCGAGCAGCTTGGTCAGTACGCCGACTCCGAAGTCGAAGCCCTCCAGGAAGAAGTAGCCGATCCACAGGACGGCGATGAGTACGAACCAGACGTCGTGAAGGTGCATGGTGTGGTCTCCTCAGCCTCAGTACGAGAAGGCCATCGGCCGGTCGGGGTTCTTGTCGTCCCCGCCGATCCTGGTGGGCGGGGTGAGGTCGGCTTCGCTGAGCTCGGGCGGGCCGGCCTTGACGTACTTGACGAGGAGCTTGACCTCGATCACGGCGAGCACGGCGTAGAGCAGCGTGAAGCCGATCATCGAGGTGAGGACCTCGCCCTGGGAGACGTTCGGCGAGACCGCGTCCCGGGTGCGCAGGACTCCGTAGACCACCCAGGGCTGGCGGCCCATCTCGGTGAAGATCCAGCCCCAGGAGTTGGCGATCAGCGGGAAGCCCATCGTCCACAGGGCGACGATCCAGTACAGCTGTCCGAACGTGGGGCTCAGCGCCTTCTTGAAGAGGACCAGGTTCGGTACCTCCTCCTCCGAGGTCCGCAGCCCCGGCGGCAGCATGAGCTTCTTGCGGGTCAGCCACAGCCCCAGCACGCCGATGCCGAGGGAGGCCATGCCGAAGCCGATCATCCAGCGGAAGCCCCAGTAGGCGACCGGGATGTTGGGCCGGTAGTCGCCGGGTCCGAACGTCTCCTGCTCGGCCTTGTTGACGTCGTTGATGCCCGGGACGAACGAGGTGAAGTCGTCGTTGGCCAGGAAGGACAGCAGACCCGGGACCTCTATCGCGACCTTGTTGTGGCCCTTCTCCACGTCGCCGTAGGCGAAGACGGAGAAGGGAGCCGGCGCCTCGCCGTCCCAGAGCGCCTCGGCGGCGGCCATCTTCATGGGCTGCTGCTTGTACATCACCTTGCCGAGCAGATCGCCGCTGATGGCGGTGCCGAGTCCAGCGATGATCATGACGGCCAGGCCGAGCCGCAGCGAACTGCGCATTACGGGGATGTGCTTCTTGCGCGCCAGGTGGAAGGCGGCGATGCCGACCATGAAGGCGCCGCCGACCAGGAAGGCGGCCGTGATGGTGTGGAAGAACTGGGTGAGCGCGGTGTTCTGGGTGAGCACGCGCCAGAAGTCGGTGAGCTCGGCCCGGCCCCGCTCCTCGTTGATCCGGTACCCGACCGGGTGCTGCATCCACGAATTGGCCGCCAGGATGAAGTAGGCGGACAGGATGGTGCCGAGGGAGACCATCCATATGCAGGCCAGGTGGATCTTCTTCGGCAGCTTGTCCCAGCCGAAGATCCACAGACCGATGAAGGTCGACTCGAAGAAGAAGGCGATCAGCGCCTCGAAGGCCAGCGGGGCTCCGAAGATGTCACCGACGAATCGCGAGTAGTCGGACCAGTTCATGCCGAACTGGAACTCCTGGACGATGCCGGTGACGACACCCATCGCGATATTGATCAAGAAAAGCTTGCCCCAGAACTTCGTGGCCCTGAGGTACTTCTCCTTCTCGGTCCGGACCCACGCCGTCTGCAGGCCGGCGGTGAGTGCCGCCAGCGAGATCGTCAGGGGAACGAAGAGGAAGTGGTAGACGGTGGTAATGCCGAACTGCCAGCGCGCCAATGTCTCAGGCGCCAAAGCCAGGTCCACGTCGTCTTCTCCTTGTCGTCGCCGTGGTCACAGCGGGCAGTCTGCCTGGCGGGTTCCTTCCATACCGGGAGGAAGCAGGACACGCTTGTGAACGCGTTCACATTCACAAGCATTATGGCGCACCCCTTTTCGGCCCCTTCAGGCGGGGTCCCCCTAGCCAAGAAATTCAACAGATTGTTGAATACTGCCCATGAAGATTCGAATCTCCTGGCCCGCAGGCCAGCTCACCGCGACCCTCGACGAAACTCCGACCGCCAAGGCCCTGACCGAGGCGCTCCCGATCTCCGCCAGCGCCAACACCTGGGGCGAGGAGGTCTACTTCGACACCGGCGTCTCCGTGGCCCTGGAGCACGACGCCCAGCAGGTCGTCGACCCCGGCACGGTGGCGTTCTGGACCGAGGGCGACGCACTCGCGCTGCCCTACGGGCCCACGCCCATCTCGCGCGGAGGCGAGAGCCGCCTGGCGAGCCCGTGCAACGTGCTCGGCTCGTTCGACGGCGACCCCCGCCTGCTGGCCACCGTCCGCGACGGCGACCCCATCCGCGTGGAACTCGCGTAACCCACTCAACCGGCGCGACTCGGGCGGCTCACCAAGCCCGCCCCAGCCCGCCCGCCGGAGCTAGAGCTCCTTGAAGAAGGCCTCCGCCGCGTGCAGGAAGAGGTCGTTCGCCTCGGTCTCACCGATCGTGACCCGCAGGCCCTCACCCGCGAAGGGCCGGACCACCACACCGGCCTTCTCGCAGGTCGCCGCGAACTCGGCGGTCCGCTCCCCCAGCCGCATCCACACGAAGTTCGCCTGCGTGTCCGGGACCGTCCAGCCCTGCGCGCGCAGCGTCTCGTGGACCCGCGCACGCTCGCTCACCAGCGCCCCGACGCGCCCCATCAGCTCGTCCTCGGCGCGCAGCGAGGCCACCGCGGCGTCCTGGGCGAGCTGGCTGACGCCGAAGGGCACCGCCGTCTTGCGCAGCGCCGCGGCCACCGGCTCGTGCGCCACCGCGAAGCCGACGCGCAGGCCGGCGAGCCCGTACGCCTTGGAGAACGTACGCAGCACGGCGACGTTCGGCCGGTTGCGGTAGATCTCCAGGCCGTCCGGTACGTCCGTGTCGCGCACGAACTCGCGGTACGCCTCGTCCAGCACCACCAGGACGTCCGAGGGCACCCGGTCGAGGAACCGCTCCAGCTCGGCGCGGCGCACGGCGGTGCCGGTGGGGTTGTTGGGATTGCAGACGAAGATCAGCCGGGTCCGGTCGGTGATCGCCTCGGCCATGGCGTCCAGGTCGTGCACATCGCCCTCGGTGAGCGGGACCTGCACGGAGGTCGCACCCGAGATCTGCGTGATGATCGGGTACGCCTCGAAGGAGCGCCAGGCGTACATGACCTCGTCGCCCGGGCCGGCCGTGGACTGGATCAGCGACTGGGCCACGCCGACTGAGCCGGTGCCGGTGGCGACGTGCTCGACCGGCACCCCGAACCGCTCCGCGATCTCGTTCACCAGACCGGTGCAGGCCATGTCCGGGTACCGGTTGAAGGACCCGGCCGCCGCGACCGCGCTCTCCAGCACCCCGGGCAGCGGCGGGTACGGGTTCTCGTTCGAGGACAGCTTGTACGCGACGGGGCCGCCCGCGGCAGCCGGCTTGCCGGGCTTGTATGTGGGAATGCCATCCAGCTCGGCGCGCAGCTTCGGGCTCTTCTCGCTCACCGCAGGTCCTCCTCGACCGTCCCGTACGACGTCGCCGTCGACTCAATACTGCTCACCTTATGAGGATTCCGCCGTCCCGAGAATGGGGGCGCCTGGAATGCGGGGGAGCGCGCGCATATATGCGCGCGCCGGTGGCCTGCGCCGTGGCGCGCATCCCTCGTACAGGTGAGTTGAGACCGGCCCGAGACCACACCGCTTTGGCATGCCCGGACCCGCCGACAAGCGCCCCGCCAGCTCCTGGAGCCCAAACCCCTTTGATTCCAAGGTCATTGGGGGTGGCGAATCATGCAGAATCGTGCCTGTCAACGCGTGCATATGCACACGGACCACCCACCCCACCGAGCCCTACTATCGGCTCGCCATGACAGCAGCAGGGAAGCATCAGGTGAGCCGGACCGAGACCACCCGGCGGGCCGCCGGCCGACAGGGCCGGGCAGGCATCAGGGACGTGGCCGCCGCGGCGGGCGTCTCCATCACAACCGTCTCCGACGCGCTCAATGGCAAGGGACGGCTGCCGGACGCCACCCGCCGCCACGTTCGCGAGGTCGCCGACCGGCTGGGCTACCGCCCGTCCGCCGCCGCCCGCACCCTCCGTACCGGCAAGTCCGGCCTCATCGGCCTGACCGTGACGACGTACGGGGATGAACCTTTCACCTTCACCGAATTCGCCTACTTCGCCGAGATGGCCAGGGCCGCCACCTCCGCCGCGCTCGCCCGCGGCTACGCCCTCGTCATCCTCCCCGCCACCTCCCGACACGACGTGTGGTCCAACGTCGCCCTCGACGGCACCGTCGTCATCGACCCCTCCGACCACGATCCCGTCGTCACCGAACTGGTCCGCCAAGGCCTGCCCGTGGTCTCCGACGGCCGCCCCGCAGGCTCCCTCCCCGTCACCGCCTGGGTCGACAACGACCACGAGGCCGCCGTACTGGGCCTCCTCGACCACCTCGCCGCCGCCGGCGCCCGCCGAATCGGGCTGCTGACCGGCACCACCACCGACACCTACACCCGGCTCTCCACCACCGCCTACCTCAGCTGGTGCGAGCGCGTCGGCCAAGACCCCGTCTACGAGTCCTACCCCGCCCACGACCCCTGTGCGGGCGCCGTCGCCGCCGACCGGCTCCTCGCCCGCCCCGACCGGCCCGACGCCGTCTACGGCCTCTTCGACCCCAACGGCACCGACCTGCTCGCCGCCGCCCGGCGCTACGGCCTGCGCGTCCCCGAGGACCTGCTGCTCGTGTGCTGCAGCGAGTCCACCGTGTACGCCAACACCGAACCGCCCATCACCACCCTCTCCCTCAAACCGCGCCGCATCGGAACCGCCGTAGTCCAGCTGCTCATCGACGCGATCGAGGGCGTGGACACCGGACGCCCCGTGGAACAGGTCGTCCCGACCGAACTCATCATCCGCACCTCGTCACAGCGCAGGCAGCCCCGTACGACCGTCAGTCCGCCCCGGTCCCCGGCACAGGACTGACGCGCCACACCGCTCCACCGGCGGGGCCGTCGGCCCCGCCGCGGATTTCAGCAACACCGATATCGGGAGAAAGCGGCAGGAACGATCGGCTCCGCACAGGATTCACCACCCCTGGTGCATCACAGAGCGCGAGCCGCATTCCTATGATGGGCGCACGACATCACGGACCCTCCACGCCAGAGGTCAGGAGGGTCCGCAGGTGTACGGCAGCGCGACGGTGGTGGAGGGGTCGATGACTCAGGGGGCCGGTCAGGGACCCGCGATGCGGACGGACACGCTGCGGGACTTCCGGGTTCCGGTCGCCGAACCCGCCGCGTACTCCAAATCCACCGGGCTTCCCGGTGATGCCCCCGTGTACGGCGAGTACCCGGCGTACTACGAGGGGGGCGCGCCGGCCGTGCCCCCGCAGCCCGGCTACGCACCCAAGGCGGGCACGCCTCCGCTTGCCGAACCCGGCGGCGCCCCCACCCCCGAGCCCGCTCCGGCCCCCGTCGACGTTCCCGTCGAGCCCGACGACGACCTCGACGGCTACACCCCGACCCAGCGCGACCTGCCCGTCATCGGCCGCGGCGCCCTCGGCGGCCCCGGCGACACCGTCCAGGTCCAGTACGTCCCCGAGGATCCGGCGGCAGCCGGCCCCGGCCCGCTCTACGTGGTCGGCGACATCCACGGCTACCTCGACGAGCTCGTCACCGAACTCCACGCCCAGGGCCTCATCGACGCCGAGCGCCGATGGTCCGCCGGCAACGCCCGCCTCTGGTTCCTCGGCGACTTCACCGACCGCGGCCCCGACGGCATCGGCGTGATCGACCTCGTCATGCGGCTGTCCGCCGAGGCCGCGGCCGCCGGCGGCTACTGCAAGGCGCTCATGGGCAACCACGAGCTGCTGCTCATCGGCGCCAAGCGGTTCGGCGACACCCCCGTCTCCTCCGGCGCCGGCACCGCCACCTTCCAGGCCGCCTGGCTCCTCAACGGCGGTCAGCGCACCGACATGGAGCGGCTCCAGGACGTACACCTCCAGTGGATGTCGCGCCTGGACGCGGCCGTCCTGGAGGAGGGCCACCTGCTGCTCCACTCGGACACCACGGCCTACCTCGACTACGGCGACTCCATCGAGGACGTCAACGACACCATCCACGAACTGCTCAACCGCAACGATGCCGACATCACCTGGGACCTCTTCCGCAAGTTCACCAAGCGGTTCGCCTTCCGCGACGAGGAGACCGGCCCGCAGGCCGTACGCGAACTGCTCGGCACCTACGGCGGCAGCCGCGTCGTGCACGGGCACAGCCCCATCCCGTACCTGCTCGGCGAAGTGGGCACCGAGGACGGCGACGAGGCACGCGGCCCCGAGGCCGTGGACGGCCCCCACGTGTACGCGGAGGGGCTCGCCATCGCGATGGACGGCGGGGTGACGATGGCAGGCAAGCTGCTCGTCGTGCAACTGCCCCTCAACGACTGAGGGTTCCCGAACAGCGCTATTTCGGCAAAGCCCCTGTCAACCGGTGGTCCGTGCCCTCTACCATCGCTCTATCCGTAGCAGGCTCTCCTCCGTTTGTGCCGGCGCCCGAATCTACGCGGGCAAACCGGCTTCTACGGAGCATCGGGGGATGCACATGACCAGCGCTCCGCACCTGCTGACCGAAGACCGACCCGAGTTCGACCGGCTCCTCGACGAGGCGCTGCGCACCGCACACGAACGGCCGGAATTCGCCGCCCTCGGCGAACGCCTGAACGCCGAACAGCTGCGCACCATGGCTCTGGGCGCCAGCGCCCTGCTGACGGCCGCGGCCGCAGCCGAGTACGACCACTACGTGAAGCTCCGCGAGGAGCGGCGCGACGCGGTCCTCTCCACGCCCGGGACCGCGGCGGAGGAAGGGGACGACGGTCAGGACGGCGCCGCCGGCGCGGGCGTCAGCGCCGTGGTCGCGGTCCTCGCGCCCGTCCTGGCGGGCACCGCCATGCTGATATTCCTGCTGGTGGGCTACATCCTGAAGATGGTCGAGCCCGAACCGGCCTTCGCCGAGACCATGCTGACGGCGGGCTGGCTCTTCGGAGCGCTCGCGTCGGTCGCCCTGCTCTGCGCGGTGGTGGGGCTGCTGGTGGCGGCCGTACGCAACAGCGCGACCGAGGTGGCGGCGGACGGGGACAGGGCGATACCCGACGATGTCGCACAGGCCCGGGAGGCCTGGCGGCAGGCCCTGCTGGAGCGCGGGATCATGCCGTTCCTGCGGGCCGCCCTGGCCGACCCGAACGCGGGACCGGCCTTGCCGCCCCCGCGCGGACGCGGGGGCCGGATGCCCCATCTCGGGTACACCGCGCCTGATTTCACCAGTCCGGGGTCCCCTTCGGAGGGACCCCGGCCCCGGCCCAGGCCCGACTACACGCCTCCGGACTTCATGAGCCCGGACTTCGGCGGTCCGGAACACCGGCCGGACTGACGGACCGAGGACGGCGGTCCGCACTCCGGCCGGCCCTCCGGACCGTGGACCGTGCGCCGTGCGCCGTGCGCCGCGAGCTGTGCGCCGTGAGCCCTGCCCGCGACGCGTGCGCCGTGCGTCAGTCGGCCAGCGGCAGGTAGACGCGGTTGCCCTGGGCCGCGAACTCCGCGGACTTCTCCGCCATGCCCGCCTGGATCTCCTCGGCCTTCAGGTCACCGCCGTGCTCGCGGCGGATGTCCTGCGAGATCTTCATCGAGCAGAACTTCGGACCGCACATGGAGCAGAAGTGCGCGGTCTTGGCCGGCTCGGCGGGAAGGGTCTCGTCGTGGAACTCACGGGCCGTGTCAGGGTCGAGGGCCAGGTTGAACTGGTCCTCCCAGCGGAACTCGAACCGCGCGTCCGACAGCGCGTCGTCCCACTCCTGGGCACCGGGGTGCCCCTTGGCCAGGTCGGCGGCGTGCGCCGCGATCTTGTACGTGATGACGCCGGTCTTGACGTCGTCCCGGTTGGGCAGGCCCAGGTGCTCCTTGGGCGTGACGTAACAGAGCATCGCGGTGCCCCACCAGGCGATCATCGCGGCGCCGATGCCCGAGGTGATGTGGTCGTACGCGGGCGCGACGTCCGTGGTCAGCGGGCCGAGCGTGTAGAACGGCGCCTCCTCGCAGATCTCCTGCTGGAGGTCGATGTTCTCCTTGATCTTGTGCATCGGGACGTGGCCCGGGCCCTCGATCATGGTCTGGACGTTGTGGCGCTTGGCGATCGTGTTCAGCTCGCCCAGCGTCTTCAGCTCCGCGAACTGCGCCGCGTCGTTGGCGTCCGCGATGGAGCCGGGGCGCAGGCCGTCGCCCAGGGAGTACGTGACGTCGTACGCCGCGAGGATGTCGCAGAGCTCCTCGAAGTTCGTGTAGAGGAAGTTCTCCTTGTGGTGCGCCAGGCACCACGCGGCCATGATCGAGCCGCCGCGCGAGACGATGCCGGTCTTGCGGCGGGCGGTCAGCGGTACGTACGGCAGCAGCACGCCGGCGTGGACCGTCATGTAGTCGACGCCCTGCTCGGCCTGCTCGATGACCGTGTCCTTGTAGATCTCCCAGGTCAGGTCCTCGGCGCGGCCGTCGACCTTCTCCAGCGCCTGGTACAGCGGGACGGTGCCGATCGGGACGGGGGAGTTGCGCAGCACCCACTCGCGGGTGGTGTGGATGTTGCGGCCGGTGGAGAGGTCCATGACCGTGTCGGCGCCCCACTTGGTCGCCCAGGTCATCTTGTCGACCTCCTCCTCGATGGAGGAGGTGACGGCGGAGTTGCCGATGTTGGCGTTGACCTTCACCAGGAACCGCTTGCCGATGATCATCGGTTCGATCTCGGGGTGGTTCACGTTGGCCGGCAGCACGGCGCGACCTGCGGCGATCTCCTCGCGGACGACCTCCGGGGAGACGTTCTCGCGGATCGCGACGTACTCCATCTCCGGGGTGATCTCGCCCCGGCGGGCGTACGCGAGCTGCGTGACGGCGGCGCCGCCACGGCCCCGGCGGGGCTGGCGGGGGCGGCCCGGGAAGACCGCGTCGAGGTTCTTGAGACCGCCTCGCGGCGAGGTGTGCTTGATGCCGTCGTCCTCGGGGCGCACGGGACGGCCCGCATACTCCTCGGTGTCGCCGCGGCCGATGATCCAGTTCTCGCGCAGCGGCGCGAGGCCCCGGCGGACGTCGGTCTCGATCTGCGGGTCGGTGTACGGCCCGGACGTGTCGTAGAGCGTCACGTCCTTTCCGTTGGTGAGGTGGACCTGGCGGACCGGCACCCGGAGGTCGGGGCGGGAGCCCGCGACGTACCCCTTGTGCCAGCCCGGCTGGCGCTCGGTCTGGCCGTCGGCGTTCTGGCTGACGGCAGGCGTGCGTGCGTCCTGAATGGTCATGAGACCTGATCTCCCTACGCCGGCATTACCCGGTAACAGGTTCGGCGGTCGACGCAGCCTCTTCCCGTACGCACTACTTGTGCGTACGGTGATCAGCGCCCTCTCAGCCCGGTGCTCCGAGCTCCCGCGTTGTGCAAAGGTGCCCCCACGCTAGCGTCATTTAGGGCGTGCTGAACAGTGGGCCCCCTCATCTCTTGCGATGATCTGCCGGTGATGTCCTCGCCGCAGCGCCCCAACGAGCCCAATGTCCCCAGTGAGCCCACCGGCCACGCGGGCCACGAGCACGCAGGTCACGGGGCCGGCCACTCCCACGGTCACGGCCACGGTCACGGCCCGGCGGCCCCCGTCTCGAAGCACCTGCGCAAGGTCATCGCGGCCGTACTGATCCCCTTCGCCGCCGCCGTCTTCATCGGCATGGCGGTGCTCTGGCCGGGCGGCGCCCCCGCCCACGAGCGCACGGGGGTCGGCTTCGACCGGCAGACGCAGCAGGGCACGGTCGCCTCGCTGGAACGCGTCGACTGCAAATCGGTGAACGCCTCGCAGGTACCGCCCACCGGTGACACGTCCACCCCCGAGGGGCGCGAGGCCCAAGCCGCGCAGACCGGCGAGTGCAAGAAGGCCACCGTCGAGGTCAGTAACGGTCCGGACAAGGGGCGGACCTTCGTGGAGATCGTCCAGCCTGGTGCGCCACGGCAGTTGGCGAAGGGTCAGGAGGTGGTGGTCGCGTATGCGCCGGACGCCCCCCGGGACCTCCAGTACTCGGTGATCGACGTGAACCGCAAGTTCCCGATGGCGCTGCTGGCCGGCATCTTCGCCGTCGCGGTCGTCGTCGTCGGCCGGATGCGGGGGCTGTTCGCGCTGATCGCGCTCGTCGTCAGCTTCGGCGTCCTGACCCTCTTCATCCTCCCGGCCATCCTCCAGGGTTCGAACCCGCTGGTCGTGGCGGTCATCGGCGCGAGCGCCATCATGCTCATCGCCCTGTACATGTGCCATGGCCTGACCGCGCGCACCTCGGTCGCCGTCCTCGGCACGCTCGTCTCGCTGCTGCTGATCGGGCTGCTGGGCTCGCTGTTCATCGACTGGGCGTTCCTGAGCGGCAACACCGACGACAACACCGGGCTGATCCACGGGCTCTACCCGGACATCGACATGAGCGGTTTGCTGCTCGCAGGTGTGATCATCGGATCGCTGGGCGTGCTCGATGACGTGACGGTCACCCAGACGTCGGCCGTATGGGAACTCCACCAGGCCGACCCCTCGATGGGGCCGCGGCACCTCTACAGGGCGGCCATCCGGATCGGTCGCGACCACATCGCGTCGGTGGTCAACACCCTGGTACTGGCCTACGCGGGTGCGGCGCTACCCCTGCTCCTGCTGTTCTCGATCGCGAACAGCAGCATGGGTTCGGTGGCCAACAGCGAGCTGGTGGCGGAGGAGATCGTACGGACGCTCGTGGGCTCGATCGGACTGGTCGCCTCGGTCCCGGTCACGACGGCACTGGCCGCGCTGGTCGTCTCCGCCGACCGGCCGGGATCCCCGGCCGCAGCTCCGGCCTCGGGACCGGTCCGCGGCCGGGGCCGGCGGCGCAAGCGCTGAATGGCGTGCCGAAGGGGCCGGTCGTCCGGGGTGCGGTGTGCGGTAGAGCGGTAAGCGGTCGTGCCTGATGCGGTGATGCTGTGGTGCTGTGGTGCTGTGGTGCTGTGGTGCTGTGGTGCTGTGGTGCGGTGATGCTGTGGTGCGGTGATGCCGCGGTGCCGCGGTGCGTCAGCCCGCGTTCTGCTCGTTCTGCTGCGATTCGGCCAGGATCTTGCCGAGTGCGTCGTCGAGGTTCCCTTCGAAGTCGCCGAGGTTGCGCTCCTGGCCGAGCGGAACGAGCCGGTCGGTTCGGTCGAGGAACGCGACGAGCGGCGCCGCGCCGGCGCGGAACAGGGCCCGGTCGCCCCCGACCTGGAGACGGATGTGGACATCGGACAGTTCCTCCGGCTCGGTGGGCGCGATGCGCACATCGCCGTCACCGCACGGCTTGTTGATGCCGTCGAGGAGGAGTTCCCGGCCGAACGTCCAGGTCACGGGCGCGTCTCCGGGAAGGTGGAAGGTCAGGCGGACTGCGTAGGGGTCACGAGCGTCGTACCGGAGTTCCACCGGGATCCGGAACGAGAGCTCCTCGGAAACGAGGAAGCTCATCATGACCTCTGCCTGTACCGACTCGCGCATTGCCTACCCCGCTTTAGTGGAAGTGGCCAGGAATGGTCCCCCAAGGCCTCTTGACAAGAGTGGTGGAAGCGCTAGCAGATCACAAGGAGTGAGTTTTCAGATACTGATAGAGAAGGAGAGGGTGCTCAACAGCGCGCCTACTTCACTCCGTAGTCGATCGACTACGGACAGCAATCGATCTTCTTGGTGCAGGGGTAGAGAAATCGCCATGGTTGCGGCGGTATCGCCCGCAGTGATGGGGATGGCGGCACAAATGGTGCCGAGGGCATATTCCTGGCGTTCGGTTACAGGCTGCATCCGCTCGAGGGATCCGATCCGCTGTTCCAGAGACCGCAGATCCCGCACGGTATAAGCGGTGATCGCCTCGATCGGGTGACGGTCGTAGTGGTCCCTGCGCGCCTTCTCGTCGAGCTGGCCCAGCAGGCACTGTCCGATGGCGTGCGCGTGCCCGGTCGCACGGAAGTCGGCCCACTCCTCGCACGCCGGGTTGTCCGGGGTGTCCGAGACGCCCACGACCTCGATTTCACCCTCGCGGTAGACCGCGAAGTAGACGGGGGCCCCGACCGCGTCGCGGAAGTGCGCGAGGGAGTCGAGGATCATGCTGCGACGTTTCTGCTGGAGCCCGCCGGCGACGAGCCGCCCGGCTGCCTCGCCCAGCACGAACACTCCGCCCTCCCGGCGCAGATAGCCCTCGTGCGTCAGGGTGCGCAGCAGGTGGTACGCGGTGGGAAGCGGAAGCCCGGCCTCTCGCGCCAGCTGTTTCGCCGGAGCCCCCTCACTGTGGGAGCCCACCGCTTCGAGCAGCCTCAGCGCCCGCTGCACCGAGCCGATCAGAGTCGGCACACCGGCGTTGTGAACCGAAGACAAAGCTCACCCCCAGGCATGGCGGCGGGCCTCGGGGGGCCCGCCCTGCGGGGGCCGCCCCCGCGTATGCCGTCGCTCCTGGGGGTCGTGCTCGGCGGCTGGTTAGCGTAACCGCGGGTCAGAGCGGTGCGAAACCGACTTTCGGTGCCCAGGGAACGGCACAGATTGCCACTCTATCCGCCGATTCCGGCGCTGTGAGTGGTTTCGTCCGTCACGTTCCCTCGCCTGGCGCAATGACGCAGCCGCCCGGCCCGAAATCCCCTACCACTCACCGGAGGAGGACTTCGAAGCTCCGCCGGTGACCTTCTTCACGACGAAGATCAGCCCGCCGACAAGGCCGACGAAGAGGAGCAACTTGAAGACGAACCCGATCAGGGCGCCCAGGATGCTCGTGATCACGCCGCCGAAGACGAACAGCGCCAGCAGCGGAACGGCGACCCACTTAACCCACCAGGGCATGCCCGCGAATACCTGTCGGATGCCGTCCATGTCCTCGACCTCTTCCTCGTCGTCATCATCATCGTCCGTGACTTCCTGCTCCCGATGCTAGGAGCCGGAAGTCCCGGACGGGGGGCCGCGAGCCCCCGGAGTCCCCTGATCGACCCCCTAGGGGGAGCAAGGGCGCGACCCTCAGCCGGCCGGGCCCCGCCCGCGGCCCGCCCGCGGCCCCCTCGCCGCCCGGCGCCGCTCAGCCCTCCGGCGGGGAGAACACCACCATCACCCGCAGGTCCTCGCTGATGTGGTGGAACCTGTGCGGCACGCCCGCCGGGACGTAGACCACACTGCCCCGCGCCACCGTGGTGGTCTCCTCCCCAACCGTGATCGAGGCCCGGCCGCTCACGACGAAGTACACCTCGTCCTGGCGGTGCGGCTGCTGGGGATCGCTCTGTCCGGCGTCGAGCGCATACAGCCCGACCGACATGTTCCGCTCCCGCACGAACTGCAGATAGGCGCCCTCATTGGCGGCCCGCTCCGCTTCGAGCTCGTCAAGCCGGAAGGCTTTCATCGTTCTTGTGCCCCTTGTACTCGATCGTGCCCTCGCATCCGCTGATCTGCGGATGTCCCACCGGGATCTTCTCTGCCACGATCAGACACATGACGAATTTCGTAGTCAAGACGCTCGCCAACGCGGCAGCCCTGGCCGTCGCGATCTGGCTCCTCGCCGGCATCACCCTGGACGACGGCAGCAGCTTGGGCCGCCGGACGCTGACCCTTATCCTGGTCGCCCTGGTGTTCGGCCTGGTCAACTTCATCGTCAAGCCCGTGGTGAAGCTGCTCTCGCTGCCGCTGTTCATCCTCACCCTCGGCCTGTTCACCCTCGTCGTGAACGCCCTGATGCTGCTGCTGACCTCCTGGCTGGCCAAGCAGCTCGACCTCAGCTTCCACGTCGACGGCTTCTGGACCGCGGTCCTCGGCGGCCTGATCATCTCCATCGTCTCGTGGGCCGCGAACCTGGTCCTGCCCGACAAGGACTGAACGGGGCCGTCCATGTACCGCGTGTGCTTCGTCTGCACGGGCAACATATGCCGCTCACCCATGGCCGAGTCCGTCCTCCGCGCCCACGTCACCGAGGCCGGGCTCGACGGCCTGGTCGAGGTGGACAGCGCCGGAACCGGCGGCTGGCACGAGGGCGACGGAGCCGACCCTCGCACCGTCTCCGTCCTGGAGGGCGCCGGATACGGGCAGGACCACCGGGCCCGGCAGTTCAAGGCGTCCTGGTTCGCCGGCCTGGACCTGGTCATCGCGCTCGACGCCGGTCACCTGCGGGCCCTGAAGGCCTTGGCGCCCACCCCGCAGGACGCCGCCAAGATCCGGCTGCTGCGCTCCTACGATCCGGCGGCCACAGCCGCGGAGACCGACGTACCGGATCCCTACTACGGCTCGCTCGACGGGTTCGAGGAGTGCCTAGAAATGGTCGAGGCGGCAAGCCCCGGCCTGCTGGACGCCGTCCGCCACGCCATCAAGGAGCACACCACGTGAACCACGACGACCGCGAACACGACGGAGCAGCGGGCGCGCTCGGCGACGGCACGCTGGCCGTCCGCGCCGGGCTGCCCGAGCCCGTCAAGAACGAGCCGCCCCTGCCCGGACCGGTGTTCGCCGCCCACTTCCACCTCCCCGGCGACGTCGAGGGCCCGTACACCTACGGCCGCGACACCAATCCCACCTGGACCCTGCTCGAACGGGCCATCGGAGAACTGGAGGCTCCCGGCCAGGACGTCCACACCACCGTCTTCGCCTCCGGCATGGCGGCCATCTCCGCCGTCCTCCTCTCCCAGACCCGCACCGGCGACACCGTCGTCCTGCCCGACGACGGCTACCAGGCGCTGCCCCTGTTGCGGGAGCAGCTCCAGGCGTACGGGATCCACGTACGCACCGCTCCGACCGGCAACGATGCCCAGCTCACGGTCCTGGGGGGAGCCCGGCTGCTGTGGATCGAGACCCCCTCCAACCCCGGGCTCGACGTGTGCGACGTACGGCGCCTCGTGGACGCGGCGCACGCCGACGGGACCCTGGTCGCCGTGGACAACACCCTCGCCACCCCGCTCGGCCAGCGGCCCCTCGAACTCGGCGCGGACTTCTCCGTCGCCAGCGGCACCAAGGGCCTCACCGGCCACGGTGATCTGCTGCTCGGGTACGTCGTCTGCCGCGACGCCGAACTCGCCGCCCGCGTACGGCAGTGGCGCAAGATCGTCGGAGCCATCCCCGGCCCGATGGAGGCCTGGCTCGCCCACCGCTCGCTGGCCACCATCCAGCTGCGCGCGCAGCGCCAGTGGGCCAACGCGCTGGCCGTCGCCGAGGCGCTGGCCGACCGCACCGAGGTGACCGGGCTGCGCTATCCGGGCCTGGCCTCTGATCCGTCGCACAAGACGGCCGCCCGCCAGATGCGGGGCTTCGGGTCGGTGGTTTCCTTCACCCTGCCCGACCGCGCGCACGCCGAGCGCTTCATGACGGCTCTGCGTCTGGTCGAGGACGCCACGAGCTTCGGTGGAGTACGGTCCACCGCCGAGCGGCGCGGCCGGTGGGGCGGTGACGCCGTGCCGGAGGGATTCATCCGCTTCTCCGCGGGGGCCGAGGACACGAAGGACCTCGTCGCGGACGTCCTGCGGGCCCTTGACCGTGCTGGTGCCGACCGCTGAACAGGCTGTGGAGAGCGGTCCGAGCCTCCCCCTAGTGGCTCGGACCGCCCCGGGTTCCGCGCGCGAAGAACCACACGTCAAGGCTAGTTGACCCTGCGTCAGAGTCCAATCACGTCAACGACAGGGGGGTATCGGGATATTTATAGTTGAAGGCCCCCACCGAGAGGTGCCTCCATGGACCTGGCTCTGCTGCGCACCTTCGTCGCCGTCCACCGGGCAGGCTCCTTCACCCGGGCCGCCGCGCTCCTGGGTCTCTCCCAGCCGGCCGTGACCTCGCAGATCCGCACCCTCGAACGCCAGGTGGGCAGGCCGCTCTTCCACCGCCGAGCCCGCGGGGTCAGCCCCACCGCCGTGGGCGACGAGCTCGCCCACAAGGCCGCTCCGCACCTCGACGCCCTGCTGCAGATCACCGAGGCGGGGCGGGAGGCCGCCGGCATGGTACGCACCCTCCATGTCGCCGGGCCCCCCGAGTTCCTGTGCCTGCGCGTGCTTCCCGCCCTCGCGCCCCTCGTCGGGCAGGGCCACACCCTGCGGGTGGCCCTGCAGGCCGACGTCGAGGAGACCCTCGACGGCCTCGCCGCGGGCCATCACGACCTCGTCGTCACCACCGCCCGACCCCGGGGCGGCCTGTTCACCGCCACCGCGCTGTGCGACGAGGAGCACGTCCTGATCGCCGCGCCCTACGGGGCGGCCCTCGTCGACCCGGACCACCTGCGGGAGGAGGGGCCCGGCGCGCTCGACGGCATCCCGCTCGTCGAGGTCCACGAAAGCCTCCCGCTCGTCACCCGCTACTGGGCCACCGTCTTCGACACCCGGCCCGATGCCGGGCGCGCCACCGCCACCGTGGTCGCCCCCGACCTGCGGGCCGTCCTGGAATGCGTCCAGGCCGGTGCCGGACTCGCCGTCCTGCCCCGCTACCTCTGCCAGGACGCCCTCGCCGAAGGCCGGGTCGTGGCCCTGACGGATCCCCCCGTACCGCCGCTGCGCACCTGGTTCGCGGTCGTACGGACCGGCAGCCTCTCCCTGGCCCACCTCGCCCGGGCCCATGACCGGCTGCTGGACGCGGCCAGGCTCTGGTGAACCGCCGTTTCGGGCGCGTCTTTCCGCCCGTGGCGCGTTTCAGAAGCGGAGCGGCGGGCCACTCTTCTCCCATGACCGAACGTCCCGTGGTCAAACGCACCGCCCGCGCGATCCTGCTCGACGGTGACGACCTGATCCTCATCAAGCGCACCAAGCCCGGCGTCGATCCCTACTGGCTCACCCCGGGAGGGGGAGTGGAGGCCTCGGACGCCACCGTCGTCGACGCACTCCACCGGGAGCTCCACGAAGAACTCGGCGCGAAGATCATCGATGTGGTCCCCTGCTTCGTCGACACCGTCGAACACATCGCGGACGGAGGAGTGACCGGGGTGAAGGTGCAGCACTTCTTCGTCTGCCACCTCGAATCGATGGACCCCAGCCAACGCCACGGCCCCGAGGTCGACCATCCCGAAGGGGAGTACGAGATCGTCCGCGTGCCCTTCAGCCGCGTCGGCATCGCCGCCGTCCACCTCGTCCCCCTGTCCCTGCGGCACTACCTCGACGGGAACATCGAAGGGGTCCGCGCCATGCACGCCCCCGACCTGGGCTGAGGGCCCCGTACGAGACCGGCGGCCCGCCGCCGGTCTCAGCCGGCGACGCCCGCCAGCTCCTCCACCGCGTCGTGGCGGATCCGTTCGCCGGGAATCCCGATCCTCTTGAGCTCGTCGACCCCGCTGCGGATCATGGCGGGGGGCCCGGAGATGAACGCGTCGTACGAGCTCCACGGCCCGTGCTCGCCGATCGCCTGCGGCAGCTGCCCGGCCAGCCCGTCGCCGACCACCGGGCGCACCGACAGCCACGGATGGGAGCGCTGGAGGCTCAGCAGCGTGTCCTTGTCGTACAGGTCGTTGTCGCTGCGCGCCCCGAAGAACACCTCCACCGGGCGCCGCTCACCGTGCTCGGCCACATCCTCGATGAGTGCCTTGATCGGCGCGATTCCGGTGCCCCCGCCCAGACACAGCATCCCGTTGTCCGTCGTGTGGTCCACCACCATCGAGCCGGCCGGCGGGCCGAGGCGCAGCACGTCTCCCGGGCGGGCGTGGCGCACGAGCGCGTTGGAGACCCAGCCGGCGGGAACGGCCTTGATGTGGAAGGAGAGCAGCCCGTCGGCGCGCGGGGCCGAGGCGAAGGAGTAGTGCCGCCATACGCGGGGCCACCACGGGGTTTCCAGGCTGGTGTACTGGCCGGCCAGGAAGGCGTACGGCTGGTCGGGGCGGACCGTCAGCACCGCGATGTCCGAGGTGCGCAGGTCGTGGGAGACCACCTCCGCGTGCCACCAGGCCGGGGCCTTCGCCTCGTCCTCGGCCGCCGCGTCGATCATGGTCTGGGAGATCGCGGTGTAGGCCCGCACCCATGCGGCCTCGGCCTCCGGCCCCCAGCTCTTCTCCGCATAGCGGGCCAGCGCGCCGATGAGGGCCTCGCCCACCACCGGATAGTGGTCGGCCAGGGTGCCGTACTTGCGGTGGCCGGTGCCCAGCCGGCGCAGGTACGGGATGAGCACCGCCGGATTGTCGATGTGCTCGGCGGCGGTCAGCAGCGCCTTCAGCAGCCGGTCGCGCTGCGCGTCCATGGCCGCGGGGAACATGCCCCGGATCTCCGGGTGCCCGGTGAACACCAGGGCGTAGAAGTACGAGGTCACCCTGTCGGCAACCGGTGCGACCTCCGCGAGGGTCCGGCGGATGAGGACGGCATCCGGCGAAGGCTCCGTCGTGCCGCCCTCGGCGGGTATCCGGCTCGTATCCCGTCTGGCCGATCTGGTGGGCGGAGCGTCCATGTGGTGCCTCGCTTCGAGCAACTCGGTCGGTCTGCACACGCCACGGCCTGTGAATCCGTGGTTCCGGGTTCTACAGCGTGCCAGCCGGCCCAGAGGGCTGTGGGGAAATGCGGAAAAACCGCGCTTCGAACGCACCTTCCTCTTAAGATGCCTCAACTCCCGGGCGTGTCACCGCTACAAGCTGGTATGCCTCCCGCAGGTCCCGACCCTCGTATACGTGCGTCGCACGCTGCGCCAGATAGGGCCGCGCGTTGACCGCCACCGAGACCGGCACCGTCTCGAAGAGCACCGCATCGGTCCTCGAATCCCCGTACGCGACACAGTTGTCCCGGGTCACCCCGAACTGTGCGCACAGCCGGTCTGCCACCGTGACCTTGCCCTCGGGCGTCAGGATCCCGGCCACCTCCACGGGCCGCGTGAACGGAACCTCCGGGAAGACCGACCCGTGCGCGGCGTGCGCGCCCCACTCCAGCAGCAGTTCCACGAAGAAGGACGGCGACAGGGAGATCACCGCGCAGTGGTCCCCGCGCTCGCGGATCTCCCGCCACACCTCCTGGATGCCCATGAGCCACGGCGATCCGTCGAACGCCGCTCGCACGTGCGCGGGCGTCAGATCCGCCCACAGTGCGTGCGCGGCCACCGAGAACTCCTGCGGCCCGATCTCCTGCGCACCGAAGGACCGCTCCAGCTCGGCGATTTCCACGCTCAGGCCGAGCTGTCGGGAGATCTCGACCGGCGCCGCCGAGCCGAACATCAGCGTCCCGTCGAGGTCGAAGAGGTGCAGGAGAGTCATAGCCGTCGAGGCTAGTCCTTCTGTTTCACGTGAAACAGTGTGTTTCACGTGAAACATCGCCGTTGTTTCACGTGAAACACCCTCCTCGCCCCAAATCCTCTGGACGGCCCACCGGTGATGATCCAGTCTGGGCCGGTGACACCACCACACCTCAATGACCTGCCGATCCGGGCGCTGACCGCGGGCGATCTCCGTCACTGCGCCGACCTGTCCGAGGACCGCGGCTGGCCCCGCGAGGAGCACAAGTGGGGACTGCTCCTGGCCGCGGGGAACGGGTACGGGGTCGCCGCTCCGGACGGCGAGGGACTTGCCGCCGCCTGCGTCGTCACCCGGTACGGCTACACCCCCGCGAAGCCGGACCTTGCGGCCATCGGAATGGTCCTAGTCGCCGACCGCTTCGCCCGCCATGGCCTGGGTCGCCGTCTGATGACGTTCATCTGCGACGACGTACTCAAGGGCGTCCCCCTCACCCTGCACGCCACCCCCTACGGCCGCCCCCTCTATGAGGAGCTCGGCTTCAAGACCACAGGACGGGCGGAGATGGTCGAGGGCCTCTTCTGCCCGGACCCCGCCGAAGTCACCGGCGCCGCTCTCCGGGGCACGGGCCGCGTCCGGCCGGCCACCGCCGAGGACCTCTCCCGGATCATCCGCCTGGACACGGAAGTCTTCGGCGCCGACCGGACCCACATGATCACCAGGCTGCCCGCCTTCACGGACCGGCTGCTCGTCGCCGAGGACCGCGAGGGCGACCTCACCGGCTACGCCGCCATCTGGCCCAACATGCACACCCATGTCATCGGCCCGCTGATCGCCCGCGACACCGCCGGAGCCCAGGCTCTCGTCACCGCCCTCGCCGCCACGACCGACCGACCGCTGCGCACCGATGTCGACGTACGCCACGAGGCGCTCCTGGCCTGGCTCAAGGACCGCGGCCTGGTCTCCGTGGCCTTCAACGCCGTCATGACCCGGAACATCCCGGGACTGCCCGGCGACTGGACCCGCCGCTGGGCACCGCTCACCGTGGCCGCAGGCTGAAAACAGGAGGCGTCGATGCCGACCCATAT
>NZ_JAGGOZ010000018.1 GCF_018614075.1 Streptomyces sp. ISL-94
GACAAAAGCATTAGGAGGTGACGGACGCCTCACGGTAGAGCTCCACCGCCTGGTCGCCCATCACCGCGCTGTACGAGACCTCCGGAACGGTCCCGCCGCCCTCGTAGCCGCCGAGCACCCCCGCCAGCGCGCCGTCGACCAGCCAGGGGCTGCCGCTGGTGCCGCCACTGAGGTCCGGGCAGCCGATCCGGCGCTGGGTCTCGGAGAGCAGCGCGGTGGTGTTCGCGCAGCGCAGCGGGGCCTCCAGGCTGCGCGGGTAGCCGATCACGGTCACCGTGGCGTCCGACGGCTGCTCCGCGGCCACCGGGAAGCCGCCCACGAGATCCTCGACGGCCGC
Source organism: Streptomyces sp. ISL-94 (assembly GCF_018614075.1). Taxonomy (GTDB): domain Bacteria; phylum Actinomycetota; class Actinomycetes; order Streptomycetales; family Streptomycetaceae; genus Streptomyces. The sequence goes on from NZ_JAGGOZ010000018.1 coordinate 338, forward strand.
GGTCTGCCCGCCGTCCACCGGCGCCACCGTCGCGAAGGCGATGTCGGCATCCGGGTCCGCGCCATTCCGCCAGCCCGGCGCGACGTACACGCTGGTGAGCTTCCAGACGCCGTACGGGGCCTTGCCGTCCCGGTAGCCCGGCGCAAACACCGTGGTGACCGCGGGGTCCAGGCAGTGAGCGGCGGTGGCGATCACATCGCGGCCGTCGCTGCGCACCACGGAGGCCGTGCAGAAGTGCCCGCCGTCCAGCCCGCCCGCGAACAGGGCGCCCACCCGGTCCGCCTCCGCGTCCGACAGGGCCTGCGCGGTGACGCCGAGCGGCGGCCCGGCCACGGCGTCGGGCAGGTCCACGCTCACCAGCGCGGCCATGGCGCCCAGCGCCGGCAGGATCTGGGACGCCCGCCGGGCGCGAGCGCCCGAGCGGCCGCCTCTTCGGGGGTGGGTGCGGTGGATCATGAGGCGAGCCTGCCCGGCGAACCTATGTCCGGAGCCCGGAATTCCGTATGAATCCGCTGTGAATCCGGTGGACCCGGTGTGAAGGCCGGGCACCTCCAGCGGGCGGCCCCGGCCGGGCTACTGCGGGCCGCGCCGCTCGTAGACCGTCACCCGGCGGCCCCGGACCTGCCGGTCCTCCACCACCGTGAACCGCTCCCGCAGGACCGCCGCCTTCGCCTTGTCCCGCTCCGCCGATGACGCCGCCTTCGCCACCTTCGCCGCGTCCGTCACCAGCAGCACCCGCCGCTGCGCGAGCAGCGCCGCCCGTATCCGCGCCGGGTCCGCCTCCTCGCCCTTGAGGGTGGCCGAGGCCACCCGGGTCCGGGCCAGCGCCACGTCCGCCAGCCCCGTGAAGGCGTACGGGGAGACCAGGGCGGTGTCCCGGCGCGCGGCCGGGACGAACAGCACCGCGTCCCCGTCCCGCTTCAGCCGGGCCACCTCACCGGCCACCGCCAGGACGTCGTCGACCCGGCTCGCCGGCGCCCGCTTGCCCAGCTCCACCGGCAGCAGCGCCAGCACCGCCACCCCGACCACGCCCGGCACGAGCAGGCCCGACGCCCGCGGGTGCCGGGGCGCGAACAGTCTATGGACGGCACGGACGGTTTCCGGACCGGCTGTTGTGCACTGCGGAGCGTGATCGTTCGGCCCGCTCGCCCCTAGCCTCGCCGCAGGAGCACGAACGAGGGGCGGTACCCGGTGAACTGGCTCATCCACGACTACCGCGAGAGCGATCTCGCCGCTGTGGTCCATCTGATCGACACGACGGCCGAGCTCGGCCAGGAGTCCGTCTTCTCACTCGCCGAGTGCATCAGCGCCCTGACCGACCGGCAGCCGTGCGTCGTCGCCGTCCACCAGGGTGTCCCGATCGGCGCCGCCCTCGCCTGCGTCACCGGCGAGCGGGCCTGGGTGATGCGCATCGCGATCGCCGCCGGCTGGCGCGGCCGGGGACTCGCCAGCGCCCTGCTCGTCGAGCTGGAGCGGCGGCTCATCGCCGCCCGCGTCGGGCGGATCGCGTACGTGCTGCCGGAGGAGGACCTCCTCGGCGAGGGCCTGCTCAACGCCGGCTACACGCGCCAGCCCGCCGTAGCCTACTTCGAGAAGACCGAGCCGCTGCACGGACCGGCGGCCGGGCTCCTCGCCGACCTCGGCGGCCGGTTCCTGCAGGGCGACCTGTGGACCAAGGTCGCCGGCATGGAGAAGGAGAAGGACCTCATCGAGCGGCGCGTGGTGCTGCCGCTCGCCGAGCCAGAGCGGGCCGCCTCCCACGGGGTGCGCCCCCCGCGCGCCATCACCCTCTTCGGCCCGCCCGGCACCGGCAAGACCACCTTCGCCCGCGCCATCGCCTCGCGCCTCGGCTGGCCCTTCGTGGAGCTGCTGCCCTCCCGCCTCGCCGACGAGGGCAACCTGGCGGCTGCCCTGCGCGACGCCTTCGCCCGGATCGCGGAGCTGGAGCGGGTGCTCGTCTTCATCGACGAGGTCGAGGAGATCGCGCCCGTACGCACCGAGCCCGCGCAGCCCGGCGGGATCCACGGGGTGACGAACGAGCTGCTCAAGCTGATACCCGGCTTCCGGGAGGGCGACGAGCGGCTGCTGGTCTGCGCCACCAACTCCATCCGCTCCCTCGACCCGGCCTTCCTGCGGCCCGGGCGCTTCGACCACCTGATCCCGATCGGCACCCCGGACGCGGGTGCGCGCGCCGCGATCTGGTCCCGCTACACGGCCGGGCGCGGGGACGTCGATGTGGCGGCGCTGGTGGCGGCGACCGAGCTGTTCACCCCGGCCGACATCGAGCACGCGGCGCGGATCGCGGCGCAGGTGTCCTTCGAGCGGGACCTGGAGGCGGTGGGCGCGCGGGGCGCGGCGGCCGCGCAGCTCGGCGCGACCACGCAGGACTACCTGGCGGCGGCCCGGCAGTGCCGGCCGACGGTGACCCCGGCGATGACCGGCGAGTTCGAGGCGGACATCACCGCCCACGCCCGGTTCTGAACTCCGTCCCCCGGTTGCGGCGGGGGACGGGATGACGCTGTGCGTCGAAAGAATGGCCCGCAGCCACTCCCCGAAGCGGCTGCGGGCCTCCCGCGCGGACTTGTGGTCCGCCCGCCGGCACGGCTAACGGGAACAGCGGTACGTGAACTCCGCCGCGGCGGTGGCCTGCCCGGGCGACAGCAGTTCGAGCTCGGCCTTCGCGGGATAGGTGCCCGCGCCCTGGAAAGTCCACAGCAGGTGCAGCCGGGCCTCCCGCTGCCCGCTCGGCACCCGCTCGGTCAGCTGCCCGGAGTGCGTGCCGTCGCTGCGGAGCCAGCGGTACGTGAGGATCCCGGGGCGCCCGTTGGTCCGTACGACGGCCACCACATCGGCCGCCGCATCGCAGGCCGGGCCCTTCGGATCGGTGGTCACGGCCACCTCGCGGACCTCCAGGGCGGGTCCGAACCGCTGCCACCCCAGGTACGCGAGGACCGCGGCCAGCACGACCGCGGCGAGCGTGTACCGCCGCAGGCCGGCGCCCCGCCGCCGCGGGGGCGGGGCGGTGACGACCACGGGGAACGGCGCTGGCATGGCCGCCGTGACCCCAGGCCCGAACCGGAGCACCGATCCCTCGACCCGGTCGGGGGCGGCGTCCGCCGGCGGCGGGGGCCCGCTGAACCAGTGGCTGCCGAGGACGGTGGCGCTGTAGTCGTCGTCCTGGGGGGCGTACGGATCGCTCATCGGGGAACCTCCTGCACCTGGCAGCGCAGCAGCTGCTCCGAGGCGGATGCGGACGTGTTCCCGGCCGCGGGCTTGGTGGTGACCCGGACACCGCCGTAGCAGCCGCCCTCTCGGGAGAAGGTGTGGCTCTTGACCACGGAGGCCGACGAGCCGGCCGGCACGGTGAAGGTCTCCGTGCCGGCCGGCACGGAGAAGGAGCCCTGCCGCTGGTCCTGGAACCACTCCAGGACGACGGTGACGGTCCCGGTGCCCTCGGAGGCGACGCTGACGGTCCCATCTGCCCGGTAGACGCCGGGCTTCAGCGCGACGTCGACCTTCGTGACCCGCAGCGTCGGGGTCGGCGTGGGGCTGGGCGTCGGCTTCGTGGTCCAGCTCGGGGTCGGCGTCGGGGGCGTGGTCGGGCTGTACGACGGCGACGGCGAGGCCGACGCGGACGGGCTCGGGGACGCCGACGGGCTCGGCGACGGGGACGCCGAGGGCGAGGCGGACGCGGACGGGACCGGGGCCGGGGAACCCGGCCCGGGCGGGCCCGGGCTCGTCGTGGCGAAGGCGCTCAGCGCCGAGGCCCCGCCCGGGGTTCCGCCGATCGCGTCCGTCGTGAGCACCAGCACCGCGCCCAGCACCAGCGCCACCCCCGTCGCGAGCCAGCCGCGCCGTCCCGGGGCCCAGCCGGAGCCGGACCCGGTGCTCAGCGTGGTCGTCGCCAGCGAGGTGATGCCCTCCGCCGGAGGGCTCGCGGAGGGGAACAGCAGCGGCAGCAGCGCGGCCAGCGCGGCCAGCTTGCGCTGCCCGCGCTCCTCCCACTGCGGCCCGTACGCGGCCAGCGCGACGCCCTCCAGCTCCGCCACGAACGCCTCGGCGTTCTCGGGCCGCTGCTCGGGCACCTTGGCCAGACCCCGCCTGATCAGGGGGCGGACCGGCTCCGGGGCCTCGGTCTCGGGCACCGGCGCCTCGATGTGCTGGACCGCGAGCTCCGCGAAGTTCTCCCCGTCGAAGGGCTTGCGCCCGGTGAGGCACTCGAAGAAGGTGGCCGTCGCCGCGTACACATCGGCCGCGGGCGACGCCGGCCGGCCCTGCCACTGCTCGGGGGCCATGTAGGCGGGGGTCCCGGCCACGCCGGGCGTGGTCCCGCGGCCCGCCGCGATCCCGAAGTCCACCAGCTTCGACGAGCCGTCCGCCGCGACCAGCACGTTCTCCGGCTTGTAGTCCCGGTGGACGACACCCGCCCGGTGCGCCGCGGCCAGCCCCAGCAGCGAGCCCTTCAGCACCACCAGCGCGGCCTCGGCGTCCGCCCGCCCGGCCCGCTTCAGCAGCGGCCGCAGGGAGATGCCGTCCACCAGCTCCATCACGATGGCCGCGCCGCCGGGCGCCTCCACGTACTCGTACAGCCCCACGACGTACGGCGACCGGAGCCCGCCCAGCAGGCGGGCCTCGGCCCGGAATTCCCGTACGAAGGCGGGGTCCTGGCGCATCCGGTCGCTGAGGTACTTCACCGCGACCGCCGTGCCCGTACCGTCGTGGACGGCGAGCACCACGCGGCCGCTGCCGCCCGAGCCGAGCTCGCGGATCTCCGTGTAACCGGGAACCGCCCACGCGTTCGTCATCGTTCCCGTCCCCCTGCCTGCCGTGGCGCCACTGCGACCCTGGGGACGCGGTTTGCGCCACGGCCGGTTCCCCACCGTGGGGGTGACCCGCCGGGTGGCTCAGGCCGCGGCGGACACCGCGCCGATCATGGCGTGCAGCCGGTCGGCCGCCGCCCGTCCGAAATCAGGGTCGTTGATGTGGGTGTCGTAGTCGTAGAGCCGTGCGGCGCTGCCCCGCAAGCCCTCGCGCAATGCCGAGAACAGGGCCAGGTCCGCGTCGGGGTCATGGTAGGGCCCGCCCGGCGCGCCGAGCGTGGACAGTCCGCGCAGTGGGATGCAGACGGCCGTGGGACCGGTCGCCGTACGGAGTTTGGCGGCGACCCGGCGGCCCAGCTCCGCGCCCTCGGCCTCGGTCGTACGGATCACCGTGATGGACGGGTTGTGGACGCGGACCCGCCGGTAGCGGACCTGCTCGGGCAGGGTCTCCAGCGGGCCGAACTTGACCATGTCCAGCGCCCCCAGGCTCACCACCTGCGGAATCCCGGCCCGTCCCGCCGCGCTGAGCCGGTCGGGGCCCGCGGTGAGGATGCCGCCGCACAGGTCGTCGGCGAGCTCGCTGAGCGTGAGGTCGAGGACCCCCGCGAAGATCCCCTGGCCGGCCAGGGTCTCCAGGGTGCGTCCGCCGGTGCCGCTGACGTGGAAGACCAGCACCTCGTAGCCCAGTTCGGTCAGCCGTTCGCGGGCCGCGTCCACGCCGATGGTGGTCACGCCCGCCATGCTCGCCGCGATCAGCGGGCGGTCGCCCGCTCCCAGCCGGGCCGGGCGGCGGAGCTCCCGCGAGGCCCGGGCGAAGGCCTTGGCCATCCCGGCGATCGCCTCCACCGCGTTGGCCAGGACGGGCGCGGAGATGCTGTTGATCCCCGCGATGTCCACCACGCTGTACATCATCGTGATGTCCGAGGAGCCGACGTACGGGGCCACGTCCCCGGATGCCATCGACGAGACCATCAGTTTCGGTACTCCCAGCGGCAGGGCGCGCATCGCCCGCGTGGCGATGGAGGTGCCGCCGCTGCCGCCGATCGCGAGCACCCCGTCCAGCCTGCCCTCGGCGTGCAGGCGCAACAGGGTCGCCTCCGCGCCCTGGGCCATCGTGGTGACGGCCGCGCCCCGGTCGGCGGCCGTGCGCAGTTCCGACAGTTCCGTCCCCGCCGCCCGGGCCACCGCGTCCCGCGGCACGTCCGCGGGCACCCGGGGCTCGCCCATCACTCCCGTGTCGACCAGTACCACCTCGACGCCGGCGCGCAGCAGCCCTTCGCGCAGCCAGCCGTACTCCACACCCTTGGTGTCCAGGGTTCCCACCAGCACGACGTTCGTCATATGTGCAATGTCCATGCAGGTGGTGACTGTTGGCAAGTAAAGGTCGAGTCAACCCTTCAGTAACCCCAGCAGCCGCTCCAGAAAGGGAAGTTGAGAGGCAATCAGCTTCTTTTCGGCCATCGCGGGAGCGAACCAGGCCACCCGGTCCAGCTCGGGGAACTCCTGACCGGTCCCGGAGTGCGGTGGCCATTCCATGGTGAAGGTCCCCGGCACCATCAGCGCGGGATCGAGATCCGCCTCCACCGCCCAGACGGTCACCAGCTTCCCGCTGCTCAGTCGCACCTCGCCGAGCGGCAGGTACTTGCCCTCCGGCGGCGGCAGCCCCAGTTCCTCGGTGAACTCCCGGCGGGCCGCGTCCCGAGGCGTCTCCTCCGGTGTGTACTCGCCCTTCGGGATGCCCCAGCCGCCCGCGTCCCGCCCGGCCCAGAGGGGGCCGCCCAGGTGACCGAGCAGGACCTCGACCCCGCCGTCGGACCCCTGGCCGGTCCGGCGGAACAGGAGCAGCCCGGCACTGCGCTTGTTCGTCATGGATCCATGTATGCCCCGTACGGAGACGACGAGACGGGTCAGCGGCCGGCGGTCAGTGTTCGTGCGGGCCGTCGCGGTGGACTGGTCCGTGCGCGTCCGCGCAGTGCGGGTCGGCGCCCGCGTCGAAGGAAGCCGGCTCGCCCGCGTGGCCGACCGTGAGCAGGGAGTCCTGCTGGTGGTCCACCTGGAGGGTGGTGTGGGTGATCCCGTACTCCTTGCCCAGCAGCCGCTCCAGGTCCCGGCGTACGGCGTGGCAGTCACCCGCCGGCTCCACCAGCACGTGCGCCGAGAGCGCCGCCTGCCCGGAGGTGATGGTCCAGATGTGCAGGTCGTGCACCTCGGTCACCGGCGGGTGGCGGACGAGCCGGTCGCCCACCGCGTCCGGGTCCACATGGGCGGGGGCGGCCTCCAGGAAGATCCGTCCGGACTCGCGCACCAGCCCATAGCCCGCCTTGACCATCAGCAGCACCACCACGAGGGTGGCGATCGCGTCGGCCTGCCGGAACCCGGTGGTGAGCACGATCAGACCGGCGGCGGCCGTCCCGATGAACGCGAAGAGATCGTTCAGGATGTGCTGGTAGGCGCCCTCGACGGCCAGCGAGGACCGGTTCGCCTTCGAGATGAACCAGGCCGCGGCCACGTTGACGACGATGCCCGCGAGCGCCGTCACCAGGACCAGGCCGCCCTCCACCGGCGGCGGGTCCAGCAGCCGCCGCACCGCCTCGTACGCCAGCCAGACCGCCAGCAGGAGCAGAGTCAGGCCGTTGGCCTGGGCGGAGAGTATCTCCGCCCGCTTGAGGCCGTAGGTGAACCCGCCGCGCGCCGGGCGGGCGGCCAGCCGCATCGCGATCAGCGCGAGGACGATCGACACGGCGTCGGTCAGCATGTGGGCGGCGTCGGAGATCAGGGCCAGCGACTGGGCCACGACGCCGATGACCACCTCGACCGCCATGAACGCGCCGATCAGGCCGAGGGCGATCGCCAGCCAGCGCCGGTCGGCGTCGGCGGCCACGCCGTGGCTGTGACCGCCGTGCCCCTTGCCGTGACCGCCGGGGCCGGGGCCGGGGCCGTGGTCGTGGCCGTCGTGCGCGTGGTCGTGCCCGCTCATGGCATCCCCCGTTTGTTCGGTTCCGACGCGTGAAGTGAAGCGCACCTTGCCGCGATCGGCAAAGGCTGCAACGGGGACCGTTGTCATTCCCTATAAGGACTGTCTGACCTGCGGTTATGCCGGTCCGGTCGGATCGTGGGAAAATCTGTTCATGGTCCAGCGCCCCGGTGTGCCGCCCGCGCCCGAACTCGTCCTGGAGACTGTCAGGGGCTCCACGGAGATGAGCCCGGGCCGGACTTACCACGTTGGCAGGGATCCTCACTGCGAGGTCTGCCTCGACGATCCCCGCGTCTCCTGGCACCACGCGGTCCTGCGCCCCGATGGCGACCACTGGACCGTCGAGGACGAGGGCAGCACCAACGGCACGTGGGCGGACGGCCACCGCATCAAGGCGTGGAGCGTCGGCCCCGGCAGTGAGCTGCGCTTCGGCAACCCCGAGGACGGCCCTCGCGCCGTGCTCGTCGGCCGTGGCCCCCGCCGCGCCGCCGCGTCCAGGCCCTCCGGGGTCTGGAAACCGTCCCTCACCGGCACCTTCCGGCAGCCCACGAGCATCCGCCCGATGGCCGCCCGTACCGCGCTGCGCATCGGCCGCGCCCCCGAGAACGACCTCGTCATCGACGAGCTCATCGTCTCCCGCCGGCACGCCGAACTGCGCGCCCTCGCCGACGGCACGTATGAGATCGCCGACCTCGGCAGCCACAACGGCACCTACCTCAACGGCGTCCGCGTCGACCGGACCGCCCCCGTCGCCGAGGGCGACATCGTCGGCATCGGCCACTCCGCCTTCTGCCTCGTCGGGGACCAGCTCCAGGAGTACGTGGACACGGGCTCGGTCTCCCTCGACGTCCAGGACCTCACCGTCGCCGTCGACCGCGGCCGCAAGGTCCTCATGGACGGCGTCTCCTTCCCCGTCGGCGCCAACTGCCTGCTCGCGGTCGTCGGCCCCAGCGGCGCCGGCAAGTCCACGCTGCTCGGCGCGCTCACCGGCCTGCGCCCCGCCGACAGCGGCACCGTCCTCTACGACGGCCGCGACCTCTACCGCGACTACGCCGAACTGCGCAGCCGCATCGGCCTCGTGCCCCAGGACGACATCCTGCACGCCCAGCTCACCGTCCGCCGCGCCCTCCTCTACGCCGCCGAACTGCGCTTCCCGCAGGACACCGCCAAGGCCGAGCGCGAGGCCCGGGTCGACGAGGTGATCCGCGAGCTCGGCCTCGTCCAACGGGCCGACCAGTCCATCCACAGCCTCTCCGGCGGCCAGCGCAAACGGGTCTCCGTCGCCCTCGAACTGCTCACCAAGCCGTCCCTGCTCTTCCTCGACGAACCCACCTCCGGCCTCGACCCCGGCATGGACCGCTCCGTCATGCACATGCTGCGCGGCCTCGCCGACGACGGCCGCACCGTCATCGTGGTCACCCACAGCGTGCTCAGCCTCAACGTCTGCGACCGACTGCTCTTCCTCGCCCCCGGCGGGCGCGTCGCCTACTTCGGCCCGCCCGACGAGGCCCTCGCCTTCTTCGGCTTCGAGCAGTGGCCGGAGGCGTTCGAGGCGTTCGAAAACCAGCAGGACCGCGACTGGGCGGGGGAGTACCGCGCCTCGCCGGCCCACCGCCGCTACGTCGACGTCACCGCCGGCCAGTCCTGGCGTGCCGGGGAGAGCGAACAGCCGGCCAGAGCCGCGCCCCCGCCACCGCCGAAGGCGCAGAGCTGGGGTTCCCAACTGTCCACCCTGATCCGCCGGTACGCCGCCGTGCTCAGCGCCGACCGTACCTTCCTCGTCATCATGATCGCGCTGCCGTTCATGATGGGAGCCATGGCCCGCGCACTGGCAGGGAGCACCCTCACCGCCGAGACGGCGCTGAACGCCCTGCTCATCCTGACCATCGGCGGAGTGCTCACCGGCGCCGCCAACGCCGTCCGCGAACTCGTCAAGGAACGCGTGATCTACCAGCGCGAACGCGCCGTCGGGCTGTCCCGCTCCGCCTACCTGATGTCGAAGGTGGTGGTGCTCGGCGCGATCACCGTCGGCCAGGCCGCGGTGCTCACCCTCGTAGCTCTCGGCGGAGTGAAACTCAACGCGCCGGACGGCCAGGGCGTCCTCATGCCACCGCTGATCGAGATCACCCTCGCCGTCGCCCTGCTGTCCTTCACCGCGATGATGCTGGGGCTGCTGATCTCCGGCCTGGTCCGCAAGGAGGAGGTCACCATGCCACTTCTGGTCCTCCTCGCCATCGTGCAGGTCGTCTTCTGCGGCACCCTGCTGAAGCTCTACGGCGTCGCAGGCCTCGAACAGCTGGCCTGGTTCGCGCCGGCCCGGTGGGCGATGGGCGCGATGGGCGGCACCATCGACCTCGCTGCGATCGTCCCCGGCAGACTCACCCAGGACCCGATCTACGACCACGAGGCCGGAGTGTGGCTGATCAGCATCAGCATGCTGGTGGCCCTGTCCGTACTCTTCGGCGTGCTGGTGTCCCGGCTGCTGCGCCGGTACGAGCCAGCCGTGATGCGGAAGCAGCCGCGGCGATGACCTTCCGGGACGGCCCCTCCGACTTCCATCCCACCCACGTCGTCCCCCAGGAGGGCATGGCCGCCTGGGAGGCCCCCGACGTGACCCGGCCGACCGCACCCCTGGACCCCTTCCTGCCCGTGCAACTGCTGTCCCGCAGCGGGGAGTGGGGGGAGATCCTGTGCGCCAACGGGTGGTCCGCCTGGGTCGACGGACGGCTGCTGGTCGCCGTGCCGCAGCCGCCGCCCACCGCCGGAGGGCCGGCCCCGGCCCGTGCCGAGGACCCGCGGCCGCACCTGGACCGGACGGCGGGCGCCCTGGACCTCTACCGGCACGCCGTCGGCGACCTCGCCGAGGGGAGGGTCGACAGCGAGCAGTTCGGCCGCTCCCTGCGGAACCTGCGGGCCGGGATCGTCATCGACGGGGCGTCCGTCTGGGTCTACGACGAAACGGCGGGACGGTGGATGTACGGCGACGGGACCCGCCTGGCGACCTACGCGGTCGCCGCGGGACCGGGGGCCCCGCACGCGCCTGCGCCGCCGCCGACGCAGACGAGTGTGCACGGGGTGGCCGACGTACGGGAAAATCCGCGACCACCGACGGCCGCGGCGCCCCCGACCGGCCCGCCCCAGCGGGCGGCGGAACACGAGCCGACCCGGATCGTGGACACCCCCGGAACCGGGACCCGGGACGAGTGAACCGGGGGCGGGGGCGGGGGCGGACCCGAACGTCAGTCCGCGGTGACCCCCTCGACGCGGCCGCGGCGGCGGAGCGGGCGGGCCAGGAGGGCGCCCAGGAAACCGGCCACCGCGCCCCAGAGGAGGGCGAGGCCGACCGTACGCCACAGCACGGGCGTGAGCCGCACCGTGCCGCCGAGGCTGTCCACGTCGCCGAGGCCGAGCAGGGAGAGGCCGAACTGGGCCTGGACCCTCGAGAGCAGGCAGACCGCCAGCGTCGCCAGGGCCAGGGCCACGGCGAGGTGCAGCGCGTGCTGCCAGAGGCGGACGTGGGCGGGGGAGCGTACGGCGGCCAGCACGCCCGTGCCGAGCAGCAGGACGGCGGCCACGGCCACCAGCCACCACGCCCGGGAGTCCTGCCGGGCGAGTGAGGCCACGTCGACCATCGACAGGTCGGGGCCGCGCACGACCCGGTCCAGCAGCTGCGGCATCGGCAGCCCGAAGGGGCCCTCGACCCTGCCCTCCCAGGCGCCGCCGAAGCCGAGGGTCAGGGCGAGCCAGACCAGGTTCGGCAGCCCCAGCATGAGCACCGCCAGGGTGCGGGTGCCGTGCCCCTGGGTCGCGGCCACCACCAGGCCGGCGCCGAGGCCGAGGACGACGTACGCGAGGAGCAGCAGGGTCGTGGCGAAGGCCGCCGGGCGCACGGCCGCGTGGAAGCGGACCAGCCGGGCGGGCAGCGGTGCGCGGCGGGAGACCAGCAGGGAGATGAGCAACAGGCCCAGGATCCACAGCAGTCCGAAGAGCAGGGTGGCGGGCAGGTCGGCCCGGAAGCCCACCGTCGGCGCCGAGTCGAGGAGTTCACCGATCTGCCCGAAGGGGGAGTCACCGGTGGAGATGCCGAAGCTCTGGCGGGCGAGGAAGGCGGACCCGGTGAGCACCACGAGCCAGAGCAGCACCAACGGGGCTGCGCGGGCCAGCAGTTCACGGAGCCGGGCGACTGCCCGGTTGTGCAGCGGGCGCAGGAAGCAGTACCCGGTGGTGAGGGCTCCGGCCAGACTCACCGAGAGCGGCAGCAGGGAGAGGGTCGCGTCGGCTCCCGCGAGGAAGCCGGCCCCGCCCGACAGCTCGACCGTGCCGCCGGCCGCCATCACGACGACGGCCGCGACCACGTGCGGGAAGGCGCCGCCGGGCAGGCCGCCCGCACCGGCACAGGCCAGTCCGGCAGCGGCGACCGCGGTCATCACCGCGAATCCCGCCACGACCGCCACGAGGGCGTCCCGCCATGCCTTGGGTGTGGGGCTCACCCGTTCACCGTAGGCAGCCTCGGCTTGCGGGCACCACCCGGACGGCGCACACAATGGTCCGCAAGGGACTTTCCGCGCCTGGAAGAAGAGCCCATGAGCACGCAACCGGACCGCCCACGGCCCCAGCAGCAGCCGCCGCCGCCGTCATCCGAGCGCCCCACAGGGCCGCCTTCAGGCCCGCTTTCGGGCGGGCAGCAGGGCCCGCCGAAGCCGCCACCACCACCCGCGCCGCCAGGCGGCGCGGGTGGGGCCGGCGGCGGCCCGTGGTGGCGGTCCGTACCCCGGCTCGTCACCGCACTCGTCGCGGTGGCGGCGGCCGTGGCCCTGGCCGTGGTGCTCACCCGGCCCAGCGGCACCGACCAGGCCGGCGGCGAGGTGTTCCTGCAGCCGGTGGCCGCCTCCGGCCCCGACCCGTTCACCGAGTCCACCGCGGCGGAGCAGGCCAAGCCGCTGCCGGAGAGCCCGACGCCGTCCGCCAGCGCCACCAAGGGCACCGCGCCGTCTACGGCCGCCTCGGCGACCACCGGCACCCAGACGGGCACCCGGAGCGTCAGCGGGGCCTCGCCGGGCGTCTACGCGGGCACCAAGGACGTCCCCAGCTGCGATGTCGAGAAGCAGATCAGGGCGCTGTCCGCGCAGCCCGCCAAGAACGCAGCCTTCGCCTCGGCCTCCGGCATCCAGCCGACTGCCGTGCCCGGCTACCTCCGCTCGCTCACCCCGGTGCAGCTGCGGATGGACACCCGGGTCACGAACCACGGCTTCCAGAACGGCAGGACCACCGCCTACCAGGCCGTGCTCCAGGCCGGGACGGCGGTGCTCGTGGACGACCGGGGCGTGCCGCGGGTGCGCTGCGCCTGCGGGAATCCGCTGGGTCCCCCGGTGGCGCTCAAGGCCAACCCGAAGCGCTTCGGACAGACGTGGAACTCGTACCAGCCGTCGCGGGTGGTGGTCATCGCGCCGTCGGTGACCGTCGTGAACGTGTTCGTGATCTACGACCACCAGAACCGGCACTGGTACGAGCGCCCGCGCGGCGACCACCGCGGCAAGCGCGACAAGCCGGTGCCGCCGCCGGTGTTCCCGACGCCGCCGGTCACCCCGACCTCGCTCCCGACCGGCAGGCCGACGTCGCCGACCGCGACCGTGTCGCCCACGAATTCGAAGACCGTGTCCGAATCGGCGACGGTGTCGCCTACGACGTCCCCGACCGCGTCGCCGTCGGAGTCGCCTTCGACGTCGCCGTCGGAGTCGCCTTCGACGTCGCCGTCGGAGTCGCCTTCGACGTCGCCGTCGGAGTCGCCTTCGACGTCCCCGTCGGAGTCGCCTTCGACGTCCCCGTCGGAGTCGCCTTCGACGTCGCCGTCCGAGTCGCCTTCGGAGTCGCCTTCCGAGTCCCCGCGCGAATCCCCGTCCACCTCGCCCTCGGAGTCCCCGCGCGAATCCCCGTCCACCTCGCCCTCGGAGTCTCCGCGTGAATCCCCGTCCACATCGCCCACGGAAACCAGGGACGAGTCGCCCTCGGCCTCGCCCCGGCTGGTGAGGCCGACGACCCCTGCGCCCGAGCGCCCGTCGCCCTCGGTCCTGACCGTCCCGGCACAGCCCCCGTCTCCGCCGGCACCGGAGGTCACGGCCATCGAGCCGGTGCCTCCGCCCCCGCCGCCCTCGCCCCCGGAGCTCACGGAGCCTCCGCCTCCGCCGCCGTCACTGCCGCCCGTTCCGCCCGGCAACGACACCGAGTAGGCGGACCCGGATGCGCCTCACTCCCCCCACGCGGGGGGAGTGAGGCGCATCCGCCGGGTTCCCTGGCCGGGGTCTGCTACGTGCGCCGGCGCCGGGACACCGCGTCGCCCGCCAGTGCTGTCCCCGGCGGTCACGGCGCCTCCTGAGGGACCACGTGGCGGGCGGCTCCGGGCAGGACACCCGGGCGGCCGCCGCCCGCGCCCGGCTGGACCTGCTGGCCGAACGCGAGCGGGAGGTGGCCCTGGCGGTCGGGCGAGGCCTCTCCAACGCGGAGATCGCGCGGGAGCTGCACCTGGCGCTGCCGGCGGTGAAGACGCACGTGTCGCGGATCCTGACCGGGACACCGGCGGGTGGGAGTGAGACCCTGGCTGCATGGCCCTGAGGGGACGGAACCCCGAGGTCGACTGGCCCGCGCGGCCCGATACGAGCCTTGCGCTCAACCGCATGGGGACCTTCGACTGGGACCTCGACAGCGGGCGGCTGCACTTGGATCCGACCGCGCTCGAGGTCCTTGACCTGCGCCCCGACGAGTTCACCGGAACGCCCGAGGGGCTGCGCGCGCGTCTCGCGCCCCCCGAGGCGGCCCGGCTCGACGCCCGGGTCGCGCAGGCGCTCAAGGACGGCCGCACCCACTACGGGGCCTACGTGCGCAGCCGCCGCCGGGACGGGACACCGGCCTGGACCCACCTCCAAGGGCACATTCTGCGGGACCGGCACGGTCGCCCGTACCGGGTCATCGGGATCCTCCGCGACGCCGCCCACGACCCCGCCCAGCCCGGGGCGGCCGGGGCCGCCGGGGAGCAGGCCGAGGGGCGGCGCCGGATGACCGGAGTCGTCGAGCGGACCACGGCCATCCTCGCCCATGCCCGCACCGTCAACGACGTGACCGACATCCTCAAGGACCCGCAGGCCCTGGGCCACCTCGGAGCGGTCAGCGTGATGCTCGGCATCGTCGACGGCGGCCGCATCCACCTGGTCGCGGAGGGGCAGCTCGGCGCGTACGTACCCGAGATCGAGTACACCAGGATCGACGCGCAGTTCCCGATGAGCGAGGCCGTGCGCAGCATGCAGCCCGTCTACCTCGCCTCCCGGGAGGAGTTCCAGGTCCGCTATCCGCGGCTGTGGCCGTACATCGAGCCGCTGTCCGTCCGCAGCGGGGTCTACCTGCCGCTGATCGCCCAGGGGCGGCCCATCGGCGCGCTCGGGCTGCTCTACACCCGGGAGGGCGACTTCACCGCCGAGGAGCGGAACCTGCTGATGGCGCTCGGCAGCGGGATCGCGCAGAGCCTCCAGCGCGCCATTCTCTTCGAACAGGAGCACGACCTGGCGGAAGGGCTCCAGCGGGCCATGCTGCCCCGACGGATCCCGGAGGTGGCAGGGGTGCGGATCGCTGTACGCTACCGGTCCGCCCGGATGGGGCGGGACGTCGGCGGCGACTGGTACGACGTGATCCCGCTCGGCGAGGGCCGGGTCGGGGTGATGATCGGGGACGTGGAGGGGCACGACACGGACGCGGCCGCCGTCATGGGGCAGCTGCGCATCGCGCTGCGGGCGTACGTGGCCGAGGGGCACACGCCGGGCACGGCGATGGCGCGGGCCTCGGCCTTCCTGCGCGAGCTGGAGACGGAACGGTTCGCCACCTGCACGTACGCCGAGGTGGACCTCACCACCGGGATGCTCCGCATGGTCCGCGCCGGCCACCTGGACCCGCTCCTGCGGCGCGGCGACGGCAGCGTCCACCGGATCCAGGTGGCGGGCGGCCTCCCGCTCGGGCTGCCGCACCGAGACCCTTCCCGCACCGGTGCGGGTACGGACAAGGGCACCGGCTACCCGGTCACCAGTCTCGAACTGCACCCCGGCGACACCCTGGTGCTGTGCACGGACGGCCTGATCGAACGGCCCGGCAAGGACCCCGACACCGGCATGCGGGAGCTCATCACCGCGGTCCGCGGCGGCCCGGTCGACGTCCAGGAACTCGCCGACGTGCTGTGCGACCTCGTCGGCGACTCCGGCGGCGGCGACGACATGGCCCTGCTGGTCCTGCGCCGCCGCGGTACCCCCGCCGCACGCGGCGGCGGCCCGCTGCGCCAGCGGCTGGAACCGGGCGACCCGGAGGCCCCCGCGATGGCCCGCCACCTGATCCGGGCGGCGGTGGCGGCCTGGGGAGCGCGGGACAGGGCAGACGAGATCGAACTGGCCGCGGACGAGCTCATCACCAACGCCCTGGTCCACACGGAGGGCGGTGGCCAGGTCAGCATGCGGCTGACGGCGGGGGGGCGGATCCGCATCGAGGTCGAGGACTCCAGCAGCGCCCTCCCCAGGCCGCGCGAGGCCGGGGACTGGGCGGTGTCGGGCCGCGGCCTGATGCTGGTGGACCACCTCTCGGACGCCTGGGGCGTGGAACCCCGGGGCGGCGGCAAATGCGTGTGGTGCGAATTCGCCGCGGCCGCCCCGGCGCCGATGGCCCGCTGACCGAGACGCACGTCAGCCCGTGCCCGGCGCCCCGGCGGTTCCCGGGTCAGGCAGCGGCCGCGGCGAGGAGTATCTCGGCCAGTTCGCGGGGTCGGGAGAACATCGGCCAGTGGCCCGTGTCCATACGGACCAGCCGCCAGCTGTCGCCGGCCAGCAGCCGGGCGACGTCCTCGGTGGGCTCGGGGCCGTCGAGCAGGCACTTGATGTATGTCGCCGGGAGCCCGTCCAGCGGGCGGGCCAGCACGGCCGGTTCGGTCAGCGAGGCTCCCGGGTGCGGGGTGGATGCGGCGACGATCCGCGCGATCTCCTCGGCGCCGAGGTCCTGGCCCTCGTAGTCGGAGGCGGTCCGGGGCGCCCAGAAGCCGCCGTTCCCGGAGATCTCGTCCGCCAGCTTCGCCGGTCCCTCCCACCACGTGGAGACGAACGACTCCCCGTCGGCAGGGAGGTTGGCGTCGACGAAGACCACCCGGGCCAGCCGGTCGCCGATGCGCTCGGCGGCCTGGCCGACCGGTATGCCCGCGTAACTGTGCCCGACCAGGACGACCTCGCGCAGATCGAGCCGCTCGATCTCGCCCACGATGTCCTGGACATGGGTCTGCTGCCCGGCCGGCACGCCCTGCCGCTCGGCCACGCCGGACAGGGTCAGGGCGTGTGCGCCGTGGCCGGCGGCGCGCAGCTGCGGCGCCACCGCGTCCCACGCCCAGGATCCGAGCCAAACGCCTGCCACCAGTACGAAGTTCGCCATGGCCGCACCCTAGCCGACGGGTCTGACAACGCCGCCGCGCGAAGCTCAGAGCCGCACCAGCGTGACCTCGGTGGCCTTCACGCCGGCCCACACCTCGGCGCCGTCGACGATGCCCAGTTCGGCCGCCGCCTCCGGGGTGATCTCCGCGACGAGGTCGGGAACCCCGGCCGGGGCGATCAGCACGCGCAGCCGGCTGCCGACCGCGGTGATCTCCCGTACGGTGCCCTGCCACACGTTGCGGGGGCTGCCGCCCGGGCGCTTCCGGTGCACCGACACGGCCTCCGGGGCGATGATCGCCAGTGCCTGCGCCCCCTCGGGCAGCGTCTCGGCGACCACCAGCCGCCCCCCGGCGGCGAGGGCCAGCCCGTCGGCCGACGCGGTGCCCGGCCAGGCGTTGCGCCCCAGCATCCGGGCCACCCACGGGGAGCGCGGATGCCGGGTCACCTCGGCGGGCGGCGCGTCCTGGAGGGTCTGCCCGTCGGCCAGTACGAGGACCCGGTCGGCCAGCGACACCGCCTCGACGGGATCGTGCGTGACGATGAGGCAGACCCCGCCGAAGCCGGCCAGGTGCGTGCGCAGGGTGTGCCGGACGTGGGCCCGCGTCGTCTGGTCGAGGGCAGCGAGCGGCTCGTCGAGCAGCAGCAGCCGGGGGCGCGCGGCCAGGGCGCGGGCCAGCGCCACGCGCTGGGCCTGCCCGCCGGACAGCTGCCCGGGCCGGCGCTGGGCGAGGTGCCCGACGCCGAGCCGGTCCAGCCACGCCTGCGCCTCGCGGCGGGCCTCGGTGCGGGGCACCCGGCGGGCGCGCAGCCCGTAGGCCGTGTTGGCCAGGGCGCTCAGGTGCGGGAACAGCGCCCCGTCCTGCGGGACCCAGGCCACCTGCCGCTTGTGCGGGGGCAGCGCGGTGACGTCGGTGTCGCCGAGCCTGAGCTCGGCGCGGGCCCGCGGGGTCAGGCCGAGCAGGGCGCGCAGCAGGGTGGTCTTGCCGGAACCGTTCTCGCCGACGACGGCGATGGTGGTGCCGGGCTCGGCGTCGAGGGTGAGCCGGTTGAAGCCGGTGACGGTGGCGTGCAGAGGCCAGTGGCCGCCTTCGTCGGGCGCGGCCGTCTCCGTGCCCACCGCCTCGGCCTGGTTCTCCTCGGCCGCCGGCGGCGCCCCGGCGGCCTTGCGGGCGACCGGGGCTCCCGTCCACCGGCCGCGCAGGGTGATGAGCACGGCCATTGCGATGGCCAGGAGCAGCAGCGAGACGGAGGTGGCGGCCTCGGGCTGGTCCTGGAGCAGCAGGTACACCTGGAGCGGCAGGGTCTGGGTGGTGCCGGGGAGGTTGCCGGCGAAGGTGATGGTCGCGCCGAACTCGCCGAGCGCGCGGGCCCAGGTCAGCGCGGCGCCGGCGACCAGGCCCGGGGCCACCATGGGCAGGGTCACCGTGAAGAACACGCGGACCGGCGGGGCGCCGAGGGAGGCGGCGGTCTCCTCGTAGCTCTGCCGGAGGCCGCCGAGGGCGCCTTCCAGGCTGATCACGAGGAACGGCATGGCCACGAAGGTGGCCGCGACGACCGCGCCCGACGTGTGGAAGGGCAGGGTGACTCCGAAGACGTCCTCCAGCCAGGGCCCGAGCAGCCCGCGCCGGCCGAAGCCGAGCAGCAGGGCCACACCGCCGACGGTCGGCGGCAGCACCATCGGGAGCAGCACGAGCGAGCGGACCAGGGCCTTGCCCTTGAACTCCACGCGGGCCAGCAGCCAGGCGAGCGGCACGCCGAGGAGGAGCGAGAGGCAGAGGGCCCACAGGGACACGACGAGGGAGAGCTTCAGGGCCTGGACCACACCGGGGCTGCCGAGGTGCGTGCCGAGCGCGCCCCACTGGGTGCGGCTGAGGATGCCGATCAGCGGCAGCAGCAGGAACGCGACGGCGAGGAGCGCGGGGAGCGCCAGGGTCACGGGGGGCCGGGTGCGGGTGCGGAGTCTGCTCATCAGGGGTTCCTGGCTGGGGGCGGGGCGGGGCGGGGCGGCTGCGGGGGGAAGCGTACGCGGATGCCCCCTGGGGCCATTGGCTTACGGGCGGCCGGTCGCCGGGCGCGGCGCGGTGCCCGGCGCCGCGATCCGGCGTCGAACCACGGGCTGCCGGTCGCCGGTCGGGCCACGGCGCGGTGCCGGACAGCACGAGCGGCGCGGGCTGACCGTCGCCGGTCGGGCCCGGGTACGGTCGCGGTGCCGGAGGCCGCGATTCGGCGCGTACGGCGTGCGGTAACCCGAGGCCGGCCCGTACGTACGGTCGGGCCCCCGCCAACGCGGCGAGGGACTGCCTGTCCCCCGAACCAGGCAGTCCCTCGCGGCATCCGGACGCAGGCGAGGACTACGCCTGCTGAAAGCCCGCGTCCTGGAGGATCTTCTGTGCCTCCGGCGTGCTCAGCCAGGCCACGAACGCGGCCGCGGCCTCGGCGTTCTTGGACTGCTTGAGGGTGGCGGCCGGGTAGGAGGCCACCGCGTTCTGGTCGTCCGGGATGTCCACGGAGACGACCTTGTCACCGGACTTGGCGGAGTCGGTCTTGTAGACCAGACCGGCGTCGGCCTCACCCAGCTCGACCTTGGTCAGCACGGCGCGGACGTTCGGCTCCTGGGACACGGGCCTCACCGTGACGCCCTGCTTGTCCAGGACTTCCTTGCTGTACCGGCCGACCGGGACCTCGGGCGCGGCGAGCACAACCTTGATCTTGCTGTCGGCCAGGTCCTTGAGGTCGTCGATCTTGAAGGGGTTGCCCTTGCCGGTGGCGATGACCAGGCGGTTCTTGGCAATGACCTTGGCCTCGCCGGTCTCGGCCTTCAGGCCGTCCATGGTCTTCGTGTCGGCCGTGACCAGCGCGTCGGCGGGCGCGCCCTGCTTGACCTGCGCCGCGAGCTCCTGCGAACCGGCGAAGGAAAGGGTGATCTTCGTGCCCGGGTGGGACTTCTCGTACGCGGCGCCCGCCGTCTTGAACACGTCGGTGAGCGAGGAGGCGGCGAGGACGGTGAGGTTCACGGCCTTGGGCTCGGCGGAGGCGGAGACGGAAGCGCCGGTCCCGCTCCTCTTCCCGCCGTCCGTACCGCTGTTGCCGCAGGCGGCCAGTGGGACGAGGAGGGCGGCGGTCAGCGCGGCGGCAGCGGCGCGGCGGCGGGTCAGGGTCGGGGACGACATGGGCGGAGCTCCAGGGTCGGGTCGGGTCGGGTCTGCGGCCGGCCGGATGCCGGCTGCGCGGGGTGGGTGACCCGCGCCGGTGACGGGCGGAGCGGGTGGGGGCGTCAGGTGCGGTCGATCTGCACGCTGGTGGACTTCACGCGGGCGGTGGCCTGCATGCCGAGCTCCGGCCCGAGTTCCTCGGCGGCCTCACGGGTGCGCAGGGAGACGAGGCGGTGGGGAGCCGGCTGTCCGGTGGTGGAGGGCTGCATGTGCCCCAAGGTAGGGGCATACATGACGCATTTGCAATTCTCTTGGAATGATGTACATGGCAGATGCCCGCCTCTGGTCTTATCCCCCAAAAGTCGTTCCGCTTTCCCCAGCCCGTCTCGCTAAAGTCGGGGCATGGCTGATGACGTAACGGGAACGGAAACGGGAACCGTGCGGGTGGACGCGTGGATCTGGTCCGTGCGCCTGACGAAGACCCGCTCGACGGCGGCGACCGCCTGCCGGGCGGGCCACGTGAAGGTCAACGGGGAGCGTGCCAAGCCGGCGCAGCCGGTGCGCGCGGGGGACGAGGTACGGCTCTTCCACGCGGGACGGGAGCGGATCGTCGTGGTCCGCCGGCCCGTGTCGAAGCGGGTGGGCGCTCCGGTCGCCGCCGAATGCCTCATCGACAAGAGCCCCCCGCCGCCCACGCCGATCGAGGCCGCGGTGGTGGGCATCCGCGATCGCGGAGCCGGCCGCCCGACGAAGCGCGAACGCCGCGAGATCGAATCCCTCCGCGGCCGCTGACCCGGGCCCCGGGCCCCAGGTCCGCGTACGGGTCCGCGCCCCCGGGTCCGCGTACGGGTCCGCGCCCCCGGGTCCGCGTACGGGTCCGCGCCCCCGGGTCCGCGTACGGGTCCGCGCCCCCGGGTCCGCGTACGGGCCTGCGCCCCGGGCCTGCGCCCCGGGCCTGCGCCCCGGGCCTGCGCCCCGGGCCTGCGCCCCCGGGTCCGCGTACGGGCCTGCGCCCCGGGCCTGCGCCCCGGGCCTGCGGCAGTGTCGCGGATCCGGGTCAGGCCTTGCGGTACGTGTACGCCTCGCCGGCGGTCGATTCGACTGCCGGCAGGGCGGCTCCCGCGGAGGCGGCGACCACCGCCGCCACCGCGCCCTCCAAGAACGGCGCGTCCACCAGCCGGGACCCCGGCGGCAGTTCGTCCTCCAGCAGCAGCGCCTTCACCGTGAGCACCGAGCTGCCCAGGTCCGCCAGCAGGGCGATCCCGGCGCCGCGGTCCACCTCCCGGGCGGCTGCGACGATCAACTCGGCGCTCGTGCCGAGGCCGCCCTCGGCCGTGCCGCCCGCCGTCGCCACCGGGGCCATCGGGCCACCCCCCGCAAGGCCCCGCGCCAGCTCCGCCACCGACTCGGCCACCGACGCGCTGTGCGACACCAGCACGATGCCGACCAGGCCGTCGCCCTCCCGCGCGCCCGTCACCGTACGCCGTCCGCGACATCCGCCAGCGCCCCCAGCAGCAGCGCCGACGAGGTGGCGCCCGGGTCCTGGTGGCCGATGCTCCGCTCGCCCAGGTAGCTCGCCCGGCCCTTGCGCGCCTGCATCGGCACCGTCGCCAGGGCCCCGTTCTCCGCCGCGTCCCCGGCCGCCCGGTACGAGGTGCTCAGCGCGGCGACCCCCGGCACCAGGGCGTCCAGCATCGTCTTGTCGCTCGGCGCCGCCCCGCCCAGCTGCGCCACCGCGCCGACCCCGGCGTACAGGGCCTTGCGCAGTTCGTCGTCGGAGACCTCGGCGGCCTCCCCGAGCTCCTTGCCCGTGCGCCGCAGCAGGGTCCCGTACAGCGGTCCCGAGGCGCCGCCGACCGTCGAGATCAGCGTCCGCCCGGCGAGCTGGAGCACCGCTCCCGGCGCCGCCGGGGCCTCCGCGTCCAGCGCCGCCCGTACGGCGGTGAAGCCCCGCAGCAGATTGCTCCCGTGGTCGGCGTCCCCGATCGGGGAGTCGAGCTCGGTCAGCCGGTCCGCCTCGCGCTCGACCGCGGCCGCGACGGCCGCCATCCACCGCCGGAAGAAGTCTGCATCCCGCACCGGATCTCCTCGCCTCGCACCTGTCTGGCCGGTCCCACCGCCACCTTACGGTCAGCAGCCCCAGCGCAGCGCCGCCGTCCGGACGGGCGCGTCCCACAGCCGCAGCAACTCCTCGTCGACGCGGCACAGCGTCACCGCCGACCGGCTCTGACGGCTACTCGGGAAATGACGCGGGCACCCGCACCGTTTTGCTCACCCGCCAGGGCGTGGCCGACAAGCTCGTCGCGCCCGCGTCCGGCGTGCCGGGCGCGTGTCGGGCGGCCACCACCAGCAGTCTGGGGACCGGGGGTCACCGCGACCGACTCCGCACCACGAAAGGAAGACCTCGTGCCTTCTCGACTCAACCCGTACATCAGCTTCGACGGAGATGCCCGGCAGGCCATGGAGTTCTACCAGGGGATCTTCGGCGGCAGCCTGAAGACGAACACCTACGGCGAGTTCGGGACCAAGGAAGCCGGAGACGCCGCCGACCGGATCATGCACAGCATGCTCGAGACCGACAGCGGCTTCACGCTCATGGGCGCCGACAACCCGCCCGGACAGCAGCACAAGCCCGGCAACAACATCTCGGTCAGCGTGAGCGGCGAGGACGCCGACGAACTGCGCGGCTACTGGGACAAGCTCTCCGCCGGCGGCACGGTCGCGGTTCCGCTCGAGGAGCAGATGTGGGGCGACGTGTTCGGCATGTGCACGGACCGCTTCGGCATCACGTGGCTGGTCAACATCAACCAGCGACAGGGATAGGCGGGCCGGGACCGGTCTGCCGGTCCCCGGCGGCCGGCTCCGGGCGCCCGCGCCGGAGCCGGCCGCCGGGTCCGCTGTCAGTGAAGCCACCTGTCCGCCCGGCGCACGCGGTGCTTGGGTGTCGCCATGGAGATACTGGTGTTGGGCGGAACGGCATGGGTGGGGCGCGAGCTGTCTCGGCAGGCCCTGGGGCGCGGCCATCGGGTGACGTGCCTGGCGCGCGGCGAAAGCGGACAAGTGACCGACGGAGCACGGCTGGTGGCCGCAGACCGGCGCGATCCCTCGGCGTACAAACCCCTCCTCGACCGGGCGTGGGACGCGGTCTTCGAGCTGTCCTGGCAGCCGGGCTTCGTCCGTGAGGCGCTTACTGAGCTCGGCGGCAGGGCCCGCCACTGGACCTACGTGTCCTCCGTCAGCGCCTACGCCACCAACGGCACCCTGGACGCCGACGAGTCCACGGCCCTCCTTCCCCCGACCGACCGGAGCGAGACCGACCGCTCGCTGTACGGCGAGTCCAAGGTCGCCTGCGAGCAGGCGTCGACGGCCGCCGTGGGCGACCGCCTCCTCATCGCCCGCGCCGGACTCATCGGCGGCCCGGGCGATCACAGCGGTCGCTCCGGCTACTGGGTGGCCCGCGCCGCACGCGATCCCCGAGGTCCCCTGCTGGTTCCCGACGCACCGGCGCTGCCCACGCAGGCGGTCGACGTGCGGGACCTGGCCGGCTGGCTGCTCGAAGCCGCGGAGGCCGGGACCACCGGCACCTACGACGCCGTCGGGCCCGTCGTTCCGTTCGCCGAGTGGATCGACCAGTCCCGCGCCGTCGGCGGGCACACCGGCCCGGTGGTCACCGCCGATTCGGCCTGGCTGCTCGCGCAGGACGTGGCCGAGTACATGGGGGAGGAGTCACTGCCGATGTGGCTGGTCGATCCGGGTTGGACCGGCTCCCGCACCGGGGCCGCCGCGCGCGCCACGGGACTGCGGCACCGGCCCCGGGCGGAGCTGCTGGCCGACACGCTTGGCTGGGAACGCGAGCAGGGCCTGGACCGGCCCCGGCGGGCGGGCCTCAGCGCCCGGCGCGAGCGCGAGCTGCTCGACGCCCTCGGCTGATCCCGCGGCCCTGCGGTCCCGCAGGCCCGCGGCCCGGCAAGGCATCCTGTGCAGGTGCAGTCGAACCTTTCGCGGAACCAACTCCCCGACGCCACCGGCCGGATGGTCGTATGCGGCGACGACGGTCTGTCCCGTCGGCTCGCGGCCGAACTCCGCGACGTGTACGAGGAGCGCGTGACGCTCGTGGTGCCCGCCGCCCGGACCTCGCAGCCGGCACTCGGGCAGCGGGGAACCGGCCGCGGGCTCGGGCTGTTCGGCCGGGTGCCGACGGCCCGGACCCGGGCAACGGCCGCGGGGCGGCCGCCCGCGACCGAACTGCGGGTACTGGAGGCGGCCGAGCCGGACGAGGAGGTGCTGGCCGCGGCCGGGGTGGCCGGGGCCGCCGCGCTGGCACTCGTCTACGAGGACGATGACACCAACATCAGGGCCGCCCTTGTGGCCCGGCGGCTCAACCCGAGGCTGCGGCTGGTGATCCGGCTCTACAACCGCAAGCTCGGCCAGCACCTGGAGGAGCTGCTGGACCAGGCGGCGATCGTCGCCGAGCCGGAACTCGACCGGCGCGAGCTCGACTCCTCGACCACGGTGCTCTCGGACGCCGACACGGCGGCGCCCGCACTGGCCGCCAGCGCGATCGCCGGAACGAGCAAGGTGGTCCAGGCCGACGGGCTGCTGCTGCGCGCGGTGGAGCGTACGCCACCGGGACGGGGCGAGGTGGCCGATCCGGGCCTGTGCACGCTCGCTCTGCTGTCGGCCACGGCCAGCGACCCCGCGGGCAGCGAGAGTTCAGTTCTCGGAGGCGAACGCGGCCTCCAACTCCTCCCCGACGCTCCCGCCGTGGCCGCCGCGACCGGGCGGGGCATCGTGGCCCTGGAGGCGATCACCCATGTCGGGCCGGGACAGCCGGCGGCGCAGCGAGCGGCACGGTTCAACACGGCCTCCCTGCCTGTGGGCTATCTGTTCTCGCGCCGGCTGCGCTGGTCGCTGGCCGGCATCGTGCTGGCCGTGACCGCACTGGCCGTGGCGTCCTCGGTGATCACGGGCGACCACCTGCTGCACGCGGCCTACATCACCCTGCTGGACATCTTCGCGATCAACGACCCGGCCCTGGGGCAGCCCCCTGAGCGCAAGACGCTCCAGATCCTGGCCGGATTCGTCGGCCTGCTCCTCCTGCCGGTCCTCGTGGCCGCCGCACTGGAGGCGTTCGGCGCCTTCCGGACGGCCAGCGTCCTGCGCCGCCCGTCCCGCGCCCAGTCAGGGCACGTCGTGCTGCTCGGACTGGGCAAGATCGGGGCACGGGTCCTGGCGCGGCTTCGGGAGCTGGACATTCCAGTGGTCTGCGTGGAGTCGGACCCGCAGGCCCGCGGCCTGGCACTCGCCCGGAACCTGCGCGTCCCCGTGGTCCTCGGCGACGTCACCGAGGAAGGCGTGCTGGAGGCCGCCCGCGTCCGCCGGGCGCACTCGCTCCTCGCCCTCACCAGCTCCGACACCACCAACCTGGAAGCCGCCCTGTACGCCCGCACGGTCAAGCCCCAACTGCGGGTGGTGATGCGCCTGTTCGAGGACGACTTCGCGACCGCCGTGTACCGCACCCTGCGCGCGGCACACCCCGCCGCCCCCGCGTTCGCGGGGGCGATGATGGGCCGGCAGATCCTCGGAGCCATACCGGTGGAGCGCCGCGTCCTGCTCTTCGCCGCCGTCGAGGTGGCCGGCCATCCGCAGCTGGAGGGGAGAACCATCGCCGAGTCCTTCCGCCCGGGGGCCTGGCGGGTGATCGCCCTCGACACGGACTCCCCCGAGGAGCGCCGCCCCGACCTGTCCACCGCCCACACCGAGGATCCGGCCCGGCGGCCCGGGCTGGTGTGGCAGCTGGACCCCGACTACGTCCTGAAGGCCGAGGACCGCGTCGTGCTGGCGGCGACCCGGCTGGGCGTCGCCGAGATCCTCGGCCGCAGGGTGGCCCACATCCGGGGCCGTAAGCGCAGCCGCCTCCATATTCGTGCGTGTGTTCGGTTTGCGGGGGTAGAGTGGTGCCATGCACGCAGTCCAAGGAGCCCTGGGAGCGCTAGGCCTCCAAGGGTCGCTCTTCGACCAGGACGACGAGATCCGGCTCGGCCCGCTCGCCGGAATCCGGCGCACGGAGCTCGGCGCGGGAGCCTGGGTGGACCACCTGCCCGGCTGGCTGAGCGGCGCCGACACGCTCTTCGAGCGGCTCGCCGCCGACGTGCCCTGGCGCGCCGAGCGGCGGCAGATGTACGAGCGTGAGGTCGAGGTGCCCCGGCTGCTCGCCTTCTACGGAGAAGGCGAGGGGCTGCCGCACCCTGCCCTCACCGAGGCCCGCGAGGTCCTCACCCGCCATTACGCCCCCGAGCTCGGCGAGCCGTTCGTCACCGCGGGGCTCTGCCTCTACCGCGACGGCCGCGACAGCGTGGCCTGGCACGGCGACCGGACCGGCCGCTCCTCCAGCGAGGACACCATGGTCGCGATCGTCTCCGTCGGCGATCCCCGCGACCTCGCCTTCCGCCCCCGCGACGGGGGCGCCACCCTGCTGCGGCTGCCCTTGGGCCACGGGGACCTGGTCGTCATGGGCGGCTCCTGCCAGCGGACCATGGAGCACGCAGTGCCGAAGTCGGCTCGGGCTGTCGGCCCCCGCATCAGCGTCCAGTTCCGGCCCCGGGGAGTCCTCTGACCGCCTGCTCAAGAGGCGGCAGAGTCCTTGGAGCCGGGCAGCCGGGCCGCCGCCGCATGGAGGGAGCGCAGGGCCAGCAGCAGGATGCCGATGTCGTCCAGGTAGACCGGATCCGGAATCAGGTCCACTGGCGAGATGGTGTAGAGCACGGCGACCCAGAACAGGGCCTTGTCGCGCAGCGGGATCCCGGCGTCGAGCAGCAGGCGCCGCGCCTTGAAGACCCGTACGAGCAGCACGGCCGCGTAGAGCGCGAGTCCGGCCGCGATGACCGCGGCCAGCGTGAGCCAGACCTTTCCGTTCATTGCGGCCGTATACCCGGATCGGGCGCCCGCGTACCGCGGCCGCTCAGGCGCCCTGCGCGCGCAGCCGCCGGCCCACCTCGCCCAGTCCGTCGGCGAGCGCGTCGAGCTGCTCGGGGGTGAGCACGTCGACGAGGATCTCGCGGACCGTGGCCACGTGCCCCGGCGCCGCCTCGTCCAGGCGGGCGCTGCCCGCCTCCGTGAGGACGGCGAAGACGCCGCGCACGTCGGAGGGGCAGCTGCGGCGGCGGACCAGCCCGGCCTTCTCCATCTGTGTGATCTGGTAGGTCAGCCCGCTCTTGGAGTTGATCAGGCCATTGGCGAGTTCGGTCATGCGCAGTTCGCGCCCGGGGGCCGCGGCGAGGCGCACGAGGATCTCGTACTGCGGGTGGGAGAGTCCTGAGTCGTCCTTCAACTGCTGGTCGAGACGGCGGTTCACCAGAGCCGACGCGGCCAGGAATCCGCTCCAGGCCCGCATTTCGCGTTCGTCCAGCCATCTCGTTTCAGCCATGGGCCCAGCGTACACGGGTTGTTCGAATTTGAATCACTGGTTAGGGTCGGTGACTGGCGGTTCGAATTTGAACAACTCCGTCCCCGCTCCTCGGGCCGCCCGACCGGAAGGAACCCCCACGATGACCACCCCCTCCGTCACCTCGGCGAACACGCACCCGGACGCGCAGACGCGGACGGCGGCGACCGCGCAGGACCTCGCCCTGTCCGCCCCGGGCCACGACGCCGGCCTGCTGCTCCTGCGCCTCGTCCTCGGCCTGACCATGGCCGCGCACGGCTCCCAGAAGCTCTTCGGCTGGTTCGGGGGCGGCGGTATCAGCGGCACCGGCCGGTTCTTCACCGCCAGCGGCTACCCGGCCGGCGACGCCATGGCCGTCCTCGCCGGTCTGACCGAGACCCTGGGCGGCCTCGGCCTCGCCGTCGGCCTGCTCACCCCGCTCGCCGGCGCCGCCGTCGTCGGCACCCTCATCAACGCGATCGCCGTCCACGGCGCGGGATCCTTCTTCGCCCCCGAGGGCATCGAGTACGAACTGCTGCTGACCGCGGGCGCCGCGGCCCTCGCCCTCACCGGCCCCGGCCGCTACGCCGTCGACCGCTTCCTGCCCGTGCTCCGCAGCCACCGCCTGGCCCACGGCGCCCTCGCCGTCGCCCTCGGCGTCGTCCTCGCCGGCGTGCTGCTCCTCGTACGCAGCTGACGCGCGCGCGGGTGTCCGGGGCCTGACCTGATTGGCCCCGGACATTCCCGGGAAGAGCGATCAAATGACACAACCCATCGAAGACTACGCACTCATCGGCGACCTCATGACCAGTGCGCTCGTCGGCCGTGACGGGTCCATCGACTGGCTGTGCCTGCCGCGCTTCGACTCGGCGGCCTGCTTCGCCAGACTCCTCGGCGACGAGGAGAACGGCCACTGGCGCATCGCCCCCGTCGGCGCCGCCGACGGCGAACAGTGCACCCGCAGGGCCTACGTAGACGGCTCGCTGATCCTGGAGTCCTACTGGGAGACCGACACCGGCACCGTCAAGGTCACCGACTTCATGCCGCAGCGCGACGTCGCCCCCGACGTGGTCCGCATCGTCGAGGGCGTCTCCGGCAGGGTCAGGATGAGCAGCACCCTGCGACTGCGCTTCGACTACGGCCACATCGTCCCCTGGGTCCGCCGCATCGACGGCCACCGCGTCGCCATCGCCGGACCCGACTCCGCCTGGTTCCGCAGCGAACCCCCGGTCCGCACCTGGGGCGAGGACAACAGCACCCGCTCCCAGTTCCCGGTCACCGCCGGCCGGCGCGTCGCCTTCGTACTCACCTGGCACCCCTCGCACGAGCCGCGCCCCGAGCCGATCGACCCCTTCGCGGCACTGGAGCAGAGCCTCGCCGGCTGGCGGGAATGGACCGCCCAGTGCCGCTACGAGGGCCCCTACCGGGAGGCCGTGACCCGCTCCCTCATCACCCTCAAGGCCCTCACCTACGCCCCGACCGGCGGCATCGCCGCCGCGGCCACCACCTCCCTCCCCGAGGAGATCGGCGGCGTCCGCAACTGGGACTACCGCTACTGCTGGCTGCGCGACTCCACCCTGACCCTCGGCTCCCTCCTCGCCACCGGCTTCCTCGACGAGGCCCTCGCCTGGCGCGCCTGGCTGCTGCGCGCCGTCGCCGGCGACCCCGCCGACCTCCAGATCATGTACGGCATCGCGGGCGAGCGGCGGATCCCCGAGGTCGAGCTGCCCTGGCTGCGCGGCTACGCCTCCTCCGCCCCCGTGCGCGTCGGCAACGCCGCGGTCAACCAGCTCCAGCTCGACGTGTACGGAGAGGTCCTCGACTCCCTCCACCTGGCGCGCGCCGCGGGAATCCCCTCCGAACACCACGCCTGGCGGATCCAGCTCGCACTGCTCGACTTCCTGGAGCAGAACTGGCAACGGCCCGACGAAGGGCTGTGGGAGGTACGCGGCCCGCGCCGCCACTTCGTGCACTCCAAGGTGATGGCCTGGGTCGCCGCCGACCGGGCCGTGCGCACCCTGGAGCACGACCCTTCGATGCCCGGGGACGTCGAGCGGTGGCGCGCCATGAGGGACGAGGTGCACCGCGACGTGTGCGAGAAGGGCTACGACCCCGAGCGGGGCACCTTCACCCAGTACTACGGCTCCCGCGAACTCGACGCGGCGACCCTGCTCATCCCCAGGGTCGGCTTCCTGCCCCCCGACGACCCGCGCGTCATCGGCACCGTCGACGCGGTCCGGGAGGAGCTGGGCCAGAGCGGCCTCGTCCGCCGCTACACCACCGAAGGGCCCTCCGTCGACGGACTGCCCGGCGACGAAGGAGCCTTCCTGGCCTGCTCGTTCTGGCTGGCCGACGCGCTCTACCTCACGGGCCGGCCCAAGGAGGCCCGTGCCCTCTTCGAGCGGCTGCTCGCCGTACGCAACGACGTGGGGCTGCTCGCCGAGGAGTACGACCCCGTCGCCGGACGCCAACTCGGCAACTTCCCGCAGGCCTTCAGCCACATCGGCCTGGTCAACACCGCGCTCACCCTGGCCCGGGAGGAGGCGGGGGACTGAGGGGAGCCACCGGGCGCGGGTCAGGCCCGTACGCCGGCCTTCCGGTCCTCCTCGCGGCGGCGAAGCAGGTCGCCGGTGGCCGCGTCGGCCGGGAGGAAGGCCTCCAGGTGCAGCTCGGCCAGCGTGACGTCCACGGCCGTGGCGAAGGAGGTCAGGGTGGTCAGCAGCCGCAGCTCGCTTCCGCCCGCACCGCGCAGCCGCAGCGGCACGGCGAAGCCGAGGTGGTCCGGACCGGGCGGCGCCTCCGCCGGCAGGTAGCTCCGCAACTCCGCTATCAGACCGTCCAGTTCGGGATCCGGATGGGCCTGCGCCCGACCCCGCAGGTTCTCCACGATGTGCCGCCCCCACGCCGCCAGGTTCAGCACGCGCGGCGCCATGCCCTCAGGGTGCAGCGCGAGCCGCAGCACGTTCACCGGCGGGGCGAGCAGGTGCGCGGCCGCGCCCTCGGTGAGCACCCCGAACGCCTCGTTGGCCAGGACCAGTTCACCGCGCGCCCCGGCGACCACCGCCGGGTAGGGCAGGTGGCCGGTCAGGATGGTCCGCAGGGCCGTCATGGCCGGCTCCAGGGCGGCCCCGTCCCGCGGCGACTCGGCGTAGGCGGGCGCGTAACCGGCGGCAAGCAGCAGGGAGTTGCGCTCCCGCAGGGTGAGCCCCAGGGATTCGGCCAGCCGCACCACCATCGCCCGCCCCGGCCTCGACCGGCCGCTCTCCATGAAGCTGAGGTGGCGCTGCGTGGTGCCGGCGAGCGTGGCCAGTTCGAGCTGGCTCATCCGGCCCAGCGCCCGCCGCCGGCGCACTTCGAGGGAGAAGGGCGAGGGCTCGGCGGGGGTGGGGACGGGGGCGGTGCCGGTGGTGGTGGCCATGGATACCTTTCTAGCTGCTGCCCGGCGGACCCGGCGATTCCCGGAAGGGAATTGCCGCGCATATCCCCGGCCGCGCAGCATCGGCAGCCAGAAGGACCACGGAGAGACGGAACCGCCCTGGAGGCCGGGATGCGTGTGCGTACCACCTGGAAGCATTCGGCGACATCGACGGGATCGTGCTCCGCGACAGCGGGCCCGCGATTCCCGAGCCGGCCGGCCCGACCGACATCGTCGTCGCGGTGAAGGCCGCCTCGCTCAACCGGCGCGACCTGCTGATCCTCCACGGGCGCTACCCGCTGCCCGCCGCCCCCGGGGTCGTCGCCCTGAGCGACGGCGCGGGCGAGGTCATGGCCGGGGGGGAGGCGGTGACCCGGTTCGCTGTCGGCGACCGCGTCGCCGGCACGTACTTCCCGCGCTGGCGCTCCGGCCGGATCACCCCCGACGCCTTCGACCAGCCCGGCTGCACCCTCGACGGCATGCTGGCGCAGTACGCCGTCCTCGACGAGCAGAGTGCCGTATCCGTCCCGGCCCATCTGACCTGGGAGGAGGCCGCCACCCTGCCCTGCGCGGCGGTGACCGCGTGGAGCGCCCTGACCGGCGCAGACCCCCTGCTGCCGGGCCAGACGGTACTGACCCTGGGCACCGGCCCGGTCGCGCTCTTCGCCGTGCAGTTCGCGAAGCTGCTGGGCTGCCGGGTCGTGTCGACGACCTCGGACAGGCAGAAGGCGGACCGGCTCAAGGCGCTGGGCGCGGACGCGGTCGTCGACTACGTACGCGAGCCCGAGTGGGGTTCGAAGGTGCGGGATTGGACGGAGGGTCGGGGTGCGGACCTGGTCGTGGAGACCGGTGGACCGGAGACCCTCGAACAGTCAGTGCGCGCCGCTTCCCTCTACGGCCAGATCGCCCTGCTCATCACGGGCAGCGCCCGCAAGCCGGGAATCGAGATCTCGCACGTGTACGCGTCGACCCTGGCGACGATCCGCCGCGTCTTCGTCGGCAGCCGGGCCCGGTTCGAGGACATGAACCGGGCCGTCGCGGCCCACGAACTGCGCCCGGTGATCGGCCGCGTGCACTCCTTCGAGGAGGCGCACGCCGCCTACCGCGGCCATGCCACGGACGCGCCCTTCGGAAAGGTCGTCATCCGGGTGGCCGACTGACTTTGTGAATCCGGGTGCGGGACGACGGGATTCGAACCCGCGGGGCCGACGGCCAGGTCCGGCCGTCGGCACCGGGAGACCTCCGGTGCCGACGGTGCAATGGACCGCTCTGCCACAGCCCCGCACCCTGGCGGGACCGCGCGGTCCCGTTGCGGCGACCTTACGCGGCGATCTCCTCGCCGTCCTCCGGAATACTGACCAGCCAGCGCGTCTCGCGCCGCGGCCGCAGGTACAGCGCCCAGTACAGGGTGGCCGCGGCGGTGAGCCCGCCGGTCCACAGCAGGTACTGGATCTCCTGCTGGGTCAGGATGTACGCGAGGACGACGATCAGCACGACCGGGATGGCCGGCCACAGCGGCATCCGCCAGGCGGCCACCTCGCGGTGCGCCCCCCGCCGGCTGAACAGCGCGGCCACCGCCACCAGCAGGTACATGCCGGTCACGGAGACGCCGGTGACGCCGTACAGGGTGTCCAGGTTGACGAAGCACAGCGCCGCACCCGGAACACCGACGACCAGGGTGGCCACCCACGGCGAGCCGAAGCGGCCCAGCTTGGACAGCGCCTGGTTGACGGGCGCGGGCCAGGCCTTGTCGCGGGCGGAGGCGAAGAGCACCCGCGAGTTCTGGATGACCATGACGATGCCCGCGTTGACGATGGCCAGGGCCACGCACAGGCTCACGAAGGTGCCGACGGCCGAGTTGGACCAAGCGGTCACCATCCCGCCGAGGTCGCCGGCGGCCAGCGCCTCCAGGTCCGGGGAGCCCATGGTGATGGCGATGACCGGGACCAGGATGACGGCGGTGGAGATGGCGAGCGTGAGCAGCACGGTGCGGGCGACGTTGCGCCGCGGGTTCTCGAGCTCCTCCGACAGGTAGACGGCGGTCGAGAACCCCTGGGTGATGAACAGCGCGATGGCGAGCCCGGAGACGACCATCATCGCGGTGACGGTGGACGTGCCGCCGCCCTCGGCGGCGACGGTGCCGTGCACCAGCGCGTCGGCGCCGCGCTCGCTGTGTGCGAAGCCCAGTACGGCGACCAGGGCGGCGGCGACGACCTCCAGCACCAGGAAGATGCCGGTGATCCAGGCGTTGGCCCGCAGGTCGAGGAGACCGGCGAGGGTGGCGAGCAGCATGACGCCGCCGCCCGCGACCGGCGCCGGTATGTCGATCACCGGGGCGAGGTAGTCGGCCGTGCCCATGGCGATCACGGGCGGCACGATCATGACGACCAGCAGGGACAGGACGAAGACCAGCCATCCGGCGAGCCGGCCGGCCATCGTCGAGACCATCGCGTACTCGCCGCCCGCGCTGGGGATGAGCGTGCCCAGTTCGGAGTAGCAGAACGCGACGCCGATGCAGAGCAGCGAGCCGATGGCGATGGTGAGGGCGGTCCAGGTGCCGAGGCTGGCGAAGAGATCGGGCACGACGACGAAGAGCGTCGAGGCGGGCGTCACGCACGAGAGGGTGAGCAGAGTCCCTCCGACGACGCCGATGGAACGCTTGAGCTTCTGGGGGACGGGCCCGGTGGCGGGGGAGAGGGCCTGTGGGGCGCTGATGGTGTCAGTCATCGGTGCGGAGTTCCGATCGGCAGGTGTGGTGAATGAGCGCGGGAGCGGTATTGCCTCCGAGGCGGTGGTGAGCAAGTGGTTCCGTGGCTCCCGGGCCGACATGCAATCCCCGCGAGATCCGCAGGTCAAGGGTTGTTCACCTGCGGATTCCATCGTCCGGGTCCCCCTCCCGGGCCGCTTCGCGACGTAAAGACGGTGTAAATGCTGCACGAGCGGCGTGTGCGGGAACCGCAGCCCGCCCGCCGAAGAATTTCCCTCCGCTTTGCCGGATCCGCCGCTCCGGTGATCCACTACTCCGTTGCGCCACGGGACGCTAGGTGCTGTGGCCGGAAGGGTGTGCCGGGGCGTGTGTCCGGTGCGGTGCATCGCAAGGCGGAGGGCCGCGGCTCGTACTGGACGTACTTGCGCGGTCCGACAACGCGGCGAGGTGCCGTGCTTGGGGGCACCTCCGTGGGGGTCCCCCCGGACGGAGTCCGGGGGGAGGTGGCTGGGGGAGCGTCGCGACCCGGTGAACTTTTCCG
>NZ_JAGGOZ010000001.1 GCF_018614075.1 Streptomyces sp. ISL-94
GTGTAAGTTGCCTGCAAGCACCCCGAAACCGGAGCCCTACAGGTCTTTTTCAAAGGAACCTCATCCACCGAAATGGACGGGGTATCAACTTTTGGCGTTGATTTTTGGCACGCTGTTGAGTTCTCAAGGAACGGACGCTTCCTTTGTACTCACCCGCAGTAACATGTACTGGGGCTTTCCTCCGGGCTTTCGTTCTGTGTTCTTGCGTTTCCGACTCTATCAGACTCTCTCGGGCCTGATCCCCAGTCAGCGGGGTTTTCTTCCGGGCTGTTGGGCCCTTCCGACTCCCTGAACTCTAGTGGATTTCCCCGGCGATTCATAATCGGCCTTCGGAAATGAATTCGGACATGCCGAATTCGTTCCCAGTGGGAGATCGTGCAGAGTTGGGTGCCGCAACGAGGCGGCGGGATTCATCGTCGCCGAAACCTTCCGGCTCCGGGGCAACTCGAAGAACCTTACGGATCCGGGGATGGTGTGTCAACCCCGGTGGTCAGGGCGGGTCAGCTGGGGGACTGCAGGTCCTCCACGCGGTCCAGCAGCCGGGTGAGCATGTCGCCCAGGACCCCGCGCTCCGCCGTGGAGAGGTCCTGGAGGAGGTCCTCCTCGAAGACTGTTGCCGCGCGCATCGCGTCCAGCCACTTGCTGCGGCCCTCGTCCGTGAGCTCCACGATCACGCGGACCCGGTTGGACTCGTCCCGTTCGCGGGTGACCAGTCCTTCCGCCGTCATGCGGTCGATCCGGTGGGTCATCGCCGCCGGCGTGAGGCCGAGCTGCTTCGCGAGTTCGCTGGGGCCCATGCGGTACGGGGCTCCCGAGATCACGAGGGCCTTGAGGACCTCCCACTCGGCGTTGCTGATGCCCAGGGCCGCGGTCTGGCGTCCGTACGCGACGTTCATGCGGCGGTTCAGCCGGCTGAGGGCCGAGACCACCTTCTCGACCTGGGGGTCGAGGTCCTGGAACTCGCGCTGGTAGACGGCGATCTGCTCATCGAGGGTCGGCTCGTGGACGGGCGTGGTGCCGTCGGGGGTGTCACCCATGGGTCGAAGTATGGCACGGACGCGTTGGCGTCTAACTCCTTCGGTGTGTAGAGTTAAGGATTGAAGTTTAGGTGTGAAGTACTGAAGGCTTCAGTCTTCGGCTCTCAAAGGCAGGTGAGAAGTGACCAGGGTGATGGGCGCTGCGATGCGGCGGATCCAGGCCGGCAACGCGCTGACCGCGTTCGGCATCGGTTTTACGGTTCCGTTCCTCTACATCTACGTGGCGCAGGTGCGAGGTCTGGGCTCGATGGCCGCCACGACCGCGTTCGTGGCGTTCGCCCTGGGTGCTCTGGTCGCGCTGCCCTTCACCGGTCGGGTCATCGACCGACGGGGTCCCGTACCCGTGGTCATCGGCGCCGCCATAGCCGCCTCGGCCGGTGCGCTCTCGCTCGGACTCTCCACCGGCATCGTGCCGATCCTGTTGTCCGCCCTGGCGCTGGGCGCCGGGCAGGCCGTGATGCAGCCGGCGCTCGCGACGATGATCGTGTGGTGCTCCACGCCGTCGACCCGGACCCGGTCCTTCGCCATGCAGTTCTTCATGCAGAACCTGGGGCTGGGCATCGGCGGTCTCATCGGCGGCCAGATCGTCGACGAGAGCCGGCCCGGCAGCTTCACCCTGCTGTTCGGCATCGAGGCCGTGATGTTCCTGGTGCTGGCGGGGGTCATCGCCACCGTGCGGATGCCGCAGGTGGCGGGGCTCAAGGACGCCATGCCGCAGAAGGACCCGTCGCAGGCGGGCGGCAGCGGCTGGAAGCGGCTGCTCCGGCACAAGGCCATGGTGCAGCTGTGTGTGCTGGGCTTCGTGCTGTTCTTCGCCTGCTACGGACAGTTCGAGTCGGGTTTGGCCGCCTTCGGTACCGAGGCCGCCGGGATCTCGCCGTCCACGCTCGGATTCGCGCTGGCCGCCAACACCGGTGCGATCGTCGTCGCCCAGTTCGTGGTGCTGCGGCTCGTCGAGAAGCGGCGCCGGTCGCGGGTCATCGCGCTGGTCGGGCTGATCTGGACCGTGGCGTGGGTCATCGCCGGGTTCTCCGGTCTGGGGCACGGCAGCGCGATGATGGCCGCCGCCGCGTTCATCACGACGTACGCGCTCTTCGGCATCGGCGAGGCCATGCTGTCGCCGACCCTGGCGCCGCTGGTGGCCGACCTGGCCCCGGAGGGTTCCGTGGGCCAGTACAACTCGGCCTTCGCGCTGGTCAAGCAGATGGCGCTGGCGCTCGGACCGCTGGGTGTGCCGCTGGGTGCGGGGATTCCCATGCTCTACATCGGGGTGTTCGTGCTCGTCTCGCTCGGGATCGCCGGGCTGGCGCTGCGGCTCGGCAAGCAGCTGAGCCCGGTGCAGGACAACCCGTCGCTGGTGAGCAGGATCGTGGCGCAGGGGCCGTCCGCCTCGGCCTCGGCGTCGGCATCGGTATCGGTATCGGCCAAGGTGGCTGATCCTGTCGCCGTGTGAGTCGTACGGGGATGGGATGTACGGATGGAAGGGAGGCCCCGGTCTTGGACCGGGGCCTCCCTTCCATGTGTGCGGTTACTTGTCCGGCAGGGCGAACTCGCACCAGACGGCCTTGCCGCCGCCCGGGGTGCGGCGCGAGCCCCAGGACGAGGCGATGGTGGCGACGATCGAGATGCCGCGGCCGGTCTCGTCGGCCGGTTCGGCGCGGCGGCGGCGCGGGAGGTGGTCGTCGCCGTCGGTGACCTCGATGATCAGGCGGCGGTCGGTGCGGCGCAGGCGCAGGCGCATGGGCGGGGTGCCGTGCTGGAGGGAGTTCGCGACGAGCTCGCTCGCGGCCAGGACGCCGAGGTCGCAGAGCTCGACCGGGAAGCGCCAGGAGGCGAGGACGCCCTGGGCGAAGGCGCGGGCGCGCGGCGCGGCCTCGATGCCGCCGAGGAGTTCCAGGGCGGCGTTGTGGAAGAGCTCGGCGTCCGCGCCGGTGCGGGCGGGCTGCTGGAGGACCATCACGGCGACGTCGTCGTCGTGGTCGGCGTCCACGCCGAGGGCGCGCATCAGGCGGTCGCAGATGACGGCCGGGGTGCCCTGGGCGCCGGAGAGGGCGCGTTCCAGGGCGGCGACGCCCTCGTCGATGTCCTCGCCGCGGCGTTCGACCAGGCCGTCGGTGTAGAGGACGGCGGTGGAGCCGGGGCCCAGCGCGATGGTGCCCGAGGTGTGGAGCCAGCCGCCGGTGCCGAGCGGCGGGCCGGTGGGGTCGGCGGCTCTGCGTACGGTGCCGTCCTCGTCGCGGACGAGGATCGGGAGGTGGCCGGCGGAGGCGTAGGCGAGCAGGCCCTCGTTGGGGTCGTGGACGGCGTAAACGCAGGTGGCGATCTGGCTGGCGTCGATCTCGGCGGCGAGGCCGTCGAGGAGCTGCAGGACCTCGTGGGGCGGGAGGTCGAGGCGGGCGTACGCGCGGACGGCCGTGCGGAGCTGGCCCATGACGGCGGCGGCGCGGACCCCGCGGCCCATGACGTCGCCGATGACGAGGGCGGTGCGGCCGGCGCCGAGGGTGATGACGTCGTACCAGTCGCCGCCGACGGCCGCCTCGGTGCCGCCGGGCTGGTAGGTGGCGGCGACCCGCAGGTCGTCGGGCTGTTCGAGCTCCTGGGGGAGGAGGGAGCGCTGGAGGGTTACGGCGGCCTCGCGCTGTCGCCGTTCGCTGGCGCGGAGCCGTTCGACGGCTTCGGCGTGGTCGGTGACGTCGGCGAGGTGGATCAGGACCCCGGTGCTCTGGCCGTCCGTGTCGCTCCGGGTGTCGGTCTTGGGGAACTCGACCGGGGTGCAGGTGACGGTGTACGAGCTGGTGCCGCCCGGTGCGGTGCGGTTCTTGGCGGTACGGGGCTTGCCGCTGCGCTGGACCTGGTCGAGGAGCGGGAGCAGGCCGAGGTCGCCCAGTTCGGGGAGGGCCTGGTGGGCGGGTGCGCCGGGGGTGCGGGCGCCGAAGCCGGCGGTGTAGGCGTCGTTGACGTAGGCGACGCGGTGCTCGGGGCCGTGGACGAGGGCGACCAGGGTCGGGAGCCGGCCGAGGACCTCGCGTACGGAGAGCTCGTCGAGGGAGGGCACCGGGGCGAGGACGCCTGTCCGCGGGGTGGTGCCGGCGGAGCCGGTCGTGGTCCCGGTGCCGCTGCCGGTCGCCGTCGCCGGGGTCGTGCCGGTGCCGGAGACCGTGGGGTCGGCGGGACCGCCGTCCGCGAGGGGCGTGGGCCGCTCGGTTCCGGGGTCGGCGCGGCCGCCGCGGGCTGCCGGGACGGAGCCTTCACCCCGCTTGGCCAGGGCGGCGGCGGCGTGTTCGGACCGGGCGGCGGCGCGGCGCTGCGTTCCGGGAAACCGGGCGCTCCAGCGCGTGAAGTTCACTGCGTTCAAGCCTCGTGGTGTCGCAAGTGGTCGCTGTATTACCCCGACTGGTGCCGGGGAGGTGCCCCCAGTAGCGGTCGCTGACGGGACGGCGTGACTCTGTGCAGGCGTGAGCCCACCTATGGTCACACGTCCAGTGTGGCCGACCGCACTGACAGCGTCAGCCCTGGCTGTCCTGCGGGGGGTTGGGGGCGGGGTTCGGTGGAGGGGCCTTGTGGCCGCCGGCTGCGGCCAGTTCGAATTCTGCCCTGGGGTGTTCGAGCGAGCCCAGGGAGACGATCTCGCGTTTGAAGAGGCCCGAGAGGGTCCATTCGGCGAGCACCCGCATCTTGCGGTTGAAGGTGGGGACGCGGCTCAGGTGGTAGGCGCGGTGCATGAGCCAGGCGGGGTAGCCCTTGAGCTTGCGCCCGTAGACGTGGGCGACGCCCTTGTGGAGGCCGAGGGAGGCGACGGAGCCCGCGTACTTGTGGGCGTACTCGGTGAGGACCTCGTCACGCAGGGCGTGGACGAGGTTGTCGGCGAGGACCTTGGCCTGGCGCAGGGCGTGCTGGGCGTTGGGGGCGCATTCGCGGCCCGGTTCGGGGGCCGCGATGTCGGGTACGGCGGCGGCGTCGCCGGCGGCCCACGCGTGCTCGACTCCCTCGACGGTGAGGAAGGAGGTGCAGGCGAGGCGGCCGCGTTCGTTCTTGGGCAGGTCGGTCGCGGCCAGGATCGGGTGCGGTTTGACGCCGGCGGTCCAGACGACGGTGCGGGTGGGGAAGCGGGCGCCGTCGCTGAGGACGGCGACGCGGTTCTCACAGGTTTCGAGCCGGGTTTCGAGGCGGACGTCGATGTTGCGGCGGCGCAGTTCGCGGATCGTGTAGACGCCCATCTCGGGGCCGACCTCGGGGAGGATGCGGTCGCTGGCCTCGACCAGGAGCCACTTCATGTCCTCGGGCTTGATGTTGTGGTAGTACCGCGCGGCGTAGCGGGCCATGTCCTCCAGCTCGCCGAGTGCCTCGACACCCGCGTATCCGCCGCCGACGAAGACGAAGGTGAGGGCGGCGTCGCGGAGCGCGGGGTCGCGGGTGGAGGAGGCGATGTCCATCTGTTCGATGACGTGGTTGCGCAGGCCGATGGCCTCTTCGACCGTCTTGAACCCGATGCCGTAGTCGGCGAGTCCGGGGACGGGGAGGGCGCGGGAGATGGACCCGGGGGCGAGGACGAGTTCGTCGTACTCGATCTCCTGCGGGCCGGTGCCCTCGTCGGCGGTGGCGAGGGTGGAGACGGTCGCGGTGCGTTTGGCGTGGTCGATGCGCTGGGCCTCGCCGATGACGATGCGGCACTTGTCGAGGACGCGGCGCAGCGGGACGACCACGTGGCGGGGGGAGATCGAGCCTGCGGCTGCCTCGGGGAGGAAGGGCTGGTACGTCATGTAGGGCTCGGGGGTGACCACCGTGACCTCGGCCTCGTCGGATCTCAGCCTTCGCTGGAGCCGGAGCGCCGTGTACATGCCGACGTAGCCGCCGCCGACGACGAGGATGCGCGTGCGGGGCGGGGTACCGGGGGCCGCGCCCCGGGAGTTAGCAGCCTTCACCACCCCATGACGCAACGTGGCCGGGAGTTTGTCCACAGGCCCGACAAATTGTGTGACCGGAGGTGGGGGTGGGACGGGGTGGAAGCGGACCTTGGATGGGGGCGAAAATCCGCAG
This sequence comes from Streptomyces sp. ISL-94, assembly GCF_018614075.1. Lineage (GTDB taxonomy): Bacteria > Actinomycetota > Actinomycetes > Streptomycetales > Streptomycetaceae > Streptomyces. Next base: position 6,075 of record NZ_JAGGOZ010000001.1, read on the forward strand.
GTCAGACGGTACGGAAGGGGACATTCCGAGGGTACGGAACGGAAAAGTGGGGGCGAATGCTCCGATCGGGCGGTGCTCCGTCCGGGGCTGCCTCTTCTGAATTGACTCTGGCTCAACTATGTTCGTATCCCGTCGAGGAGCAGAACCGGGCCCAGATGACCATGGCCCCCTCGACGCGAAGGCGGGGAGTGTCTCCGGGGGGAGACAAATGATTACCGGGGGAAACATATGAACATGTCCGATTTCCATGGTTCTGCGACCGCACTCTCGGTCGAGAACAACGCTCGCGGTATCGCGGGCGGCACCACGCACGGCGTGGGCCGGTCCACGCCGCTGCGCGTCGATGCCCAGCGCAATCTGGAGCACGTCCTGCGGGCGGCCCGCGAGGTCTTCGGCGAGCTGGGCTACGGGGCTCCGATGGAGGATGTCGCGCGCCGTGCGCGGGTCGGCGTCGGGACGGTGTACCGCCGGTTCCCGAGCAAGGACGTGCTGGTCCGGCGGATAGCCGAGGAGGAGACCGCCCGGCTGACCGAGCAGGCCAGGACCGCGCTGGGCCAGGAGGAGGAGCCGTGGCAGGCGCTGTCGCGCTTCCTGCGCACCTCCGTGGCCTCGGGCGCCGGGCGGCTGCTGCCGCCGCAGGTGCTCCGGGTGGGTTCGGCGAGCGAGGACGGCGTCGAGGGCGCGGAGGCGGCGCGGGTTCCGCACCAGCGCCAGGCCGTCGCAGCGGGCGTGGCTCCCGACCTGCGTGTCGTGGGCGCGCCGCGGACGCCGATCGAGGACGAGCCCTCGGACGACGCCGGCGCGGGTGCGCTGCTGGAGGTCGTCGGACGGCTGGTGGACCGCGCCCGGGAAGCCGGTGAGCTGCGTACGGACGTCACGGTGGCCGATGTGCTGCTGGTGATAGCGACGGCGGCGCCTGCGCTGCCCGACCCGGCGCAGCAGGCGGCGGCTTCGACGCGGCTGCTCGACATCCTGCTGGAAGGGCTGCGCTCCCGGACGGTGTGACCACCTGCGCGATCGATGGTGTGGTGACCGGTGTGGCGGTGTGGTGACCGGTGTGGTGACCGGTGTGGTGACCGGTGTGGTCACCCGCCGTGGTCGCCCGGTGTGGTGTCGGGTTCGTGCCGGGCCCGTCGTCCGCGTTCTTCATCCGACGCGGTTCGTCAGTACGGCGATTCGTCGAATTGTGCCCGGATGGGTGGAAGGTGCGCAGACGGGTCCGGCGTGCTGCCGCCGTGTGACACGCTTGATCGGTGGACCGGTTGAGTGTGTCGTGCGGGGGCTGCCGCGATGGGCGTTGACGGGCCGGAAGAGTCACTCGGGGGCGCCGGCGGCGTGGTCGGTGCGGGCAGCCTGCCCGCCCGGCAGGTGCCGGCCCAGCGCGAGCCGGGCGGGCGGCATGCCGCCGGTGGCTCGGGCACCGGGGGCGATCTGCCGCCGTCCGACGGCGACTTGGTCGCCCGGATGCGGGCCGGTGACGACGGGGCGTACGAGGAGCTGTTCCGCCGCCACGCCGATGCCGTACGGCGCTACGCGCGGACCTGCTGCCGGGACGGGCACACCGCCGACGACCTGACCGCCGAGGTGTTCGCGCGGACGCTTCAGGCAGTACGGGGCGGGGCCGGGCCGGACCAGTCGGTGCGGGCCTATCTCCTGACCACGGTGCGCAGGGTCGCCGCGGCCTGGGCGCAGACCGCCCGGCGGGAGCATCTCGTCGAGGACTTCGCCGTGTTCGCGGAGCAGGCGGCCACGGGTACGGAGGGTGGCGGCGGGCTGTCAGGGGTGTCTGGCCTGTCCGGGGATGACACGCTCGAACTGGGCGCGGATGTCCGGGCGATGCACGAGGCCGAGCAGTCCCTCGCCATGCAGGCCTTCCGGAGTCTGCCGGAGCGGTGGCAGGCCGTGCTGTGGCACACCACCGTCGAGGAGGCCTCGCCGAGCGCGATCGCGCCGCTGTTCGGGCTGAGCCCCAACGCGACGGCGGTGCTGGCCAGTCGTGCCCGCGAGGGGCTCAAGCAGGCGTATCTGCAAGCCCATGTGAGTTCGGCGCCGAGTGAGGGCGGCGACTGCGCGCGGTACGCGGACCGGCTGGGCGCCTATGCCCGCGGCGGGCTGCGGATGCGGGCGGAGCGGGGGCTGCGCAAGCACCTTGAGGAGTGCGCGAAGTGCCGGCTGGCCGCCGGGGAGCTCAGGGACGTCAACGCGGGCATTCCCGCGCTGCTTCCGGTCGCGGTCATCGGGTGGTTCGCCGCCGGGTACGCGGCCAAGGCGGCCGGGGTGGTGGCCGGCGGGGCCGTCGCCGCGGGTGGGGCCGGGGCGGCCGCGGCTGCCGCCGGCGGGTCGACCGCGGGGGCCGGAGCCGCGGGGGGTGCGGCTGCCGGCGGGGCCGGGGCCGGGGCCGGGGGTGCGGTGGTGTCCGAGGGGCTGGGGCTGCCGGCCAAGGCCGCCATCGCCGCCGGGATCGCGGTCGCCGCGGCTGCCGGGGTGGTGTTCGCGCTGGCCGGGGACGACACCGAGCCACAGGCCCGGGCGGAGCCCGCCCCCAGTGCGGTAGCGCCGGTGGTGCCGGATGCTCCCGCCGCGCCGACGCCCGAGCCGAGCCGGCCCGGGGAGGAACCGCCGGCTGCGCAGGGCCCCGTACCGCCGCGGCCGGACCGGACACCGGCGAGGCCGGCGGCCGTCGCTCCCCTGGCGGCGGCCCCCTCCGCGTCTCCGTCCCCTTCGCCCAGTCGCAAGAGGCCCTTGCCCGCGTCGCCCAGCCCGTCTCCGGCGAAGCCGACCCCGCCGCCTCCGCCGAAGCCGCCGCAGGGGTTCCGGCTGGCCCGGCTCGACCACTCGGCGTACGGGGACCACAGCGAGCCGGAGCTCCAGACCTGGCGCAGCAGCTGGGTGTGGCAGCGGTGGGGGCTGGAGGCGGGCGACCGGCACTTCGCGAACGGGATCACGGTGAACTCCCGTTCCTCCGTGGAGATCATCCTGAACCGGCAGTGCACCGCCTTCTCGGCGAAGGCCGGCGTGGACGGCCTGTCGCTGTGGACCGACGGCGCGGTGCGGTTCTCCGTGTACGCCGACGGACAGCGGCTGTGGCAGTCCGCCGCTCTCGGGTACGGGGACCCGAGAGCGGCCGTGAACGTCTCCCTCTCGGAGCGCAAGACGCTGCGGCTGGTGGTGGAGCGGGCCGGGCAGGGCCGCCTGCCCACACTCGCGAGCTGGGCCGTCTCGGTGATCGGCTGCCGGTGATCGGCTGCCGGTGATCGGATGCCGTGATCCGCTGCGGTGATCCGCTGCGCCTGATCACCTGCGTGTGATCAGCTGCGCGTGAGTGCCGCCGCGAGATCGGCCGGGCCGAGCGTGGCGCCGGCGGCCTCCTCCCGGGCGTAGCCGGCCGGGCCGAGCAGGGCGCGGGCGCGGGCCGGCAGCCCGTCCACGGCGGCCTGCTCGGGAGCAGGGCGGGGATGGCCCGCGCGCCAGGCGGTGGCCGCCGCGAGGACCCGTACGGCTTCGGCGGGCCGGTCGGCATCGGCCAGCAGCCGGGCGGCGGTCTCGGCGAGCCCGGCGAGGACGCGCTCGGCGCAGTGCGCCTCGACGGCGGCGGCGAGAGCGGGCCCGATCAGGGTGAGCCCGGCCTCGGGCCCGTCCTTGTGGGCGGCGAGGACCGCTTCGAGGTTGTCCAGCCCGGCGGTCATCTGCGGGGGCACGAGGAGCTCCGCCGCGCGCTCCCGGGCGTCGTCGTACGCGGCGCGGGCCCGGTCGAAGTCGCCGCGGTGGATACCGATCGCGGCCGACAGCAGCCGGTTGAACGCGCGGACGTCGACGACCCCGTACCGGTCGGCCTCGGCTTCCGCCTCCGCGATCAGCCGCTCGGCGCCGTCGACGTCCCCGGTGCAGTAGGCGGTCTCCGCGATACGGGCGATCGCGAACGGCGCCTCGATGTGGGCCCCGACCTCGCGGGCCAGACGCAGGCATTCCTCGTACTCGGCGCGGGCCCAGTCGTACCGGCCACGGGAGAGCCCGATCTCGCCGGCGGCGCTCGCGACCTGGGCGCGGGTCCAGCGGTCGCCCACCCGGCGGGCGATCTCGCGCAGCTCGGCGAGGTCCTCGTCGACGGTGGGGAGGCCGCCCGCGATGTCGATGGCCACGTGGGTGCGCAGCATGAGCGTGACGCCGAGTTCCCAGTCGCCGGCGTGGCGGCGGCAGTTGGCGACCGCCCGGTCGAGGTTGGCGTGGAAGGCGAGGGCGTCACCCGTGAGGAAGGCCGTAGCGGGCCAGAGCATCGCGGGGAAGCGGGTGGTCTCCGGGGAGCCGTGGCGGAAGGCCTCCTCTATGCGGGCGGCGAGGGCCTGGTACGCGGGGGTGCGGAAGGTCTCGGCGGGTTTGCTCTCGGCGAGCAGGAAGATGTTGAGGACCTGGAGGCGCATGAAGCGCCAGTACGCCGCCGAGCCCTCGGGCGGCTCGGCGGGGGTGCCGGCGAGGATCCGGGTGGTCCACTCGGCGCCCTCGCCGCGGTAGTTGCGCAGCCACCAGAACCAGCCGAGGGCGAAGGCGAAGCGCTGGGCGGTCTCGGTGTCGCCCTGGTCGGCGGCGGCGTGGTGCAGGGCGGCGCGGAGGTTGTCGAGCTCGGTCTCGATGCGCCGGATCCAGGGGAGCTGGGCGGCGGAGCGCAGGAGGGGTTCCGCCCGCTCGGCGAGGGCCAGGTAGTGAACGGTGTGGCGGCGCGTGGTGGCGGCCCGGTCCGCCGGGTCGGCGGCGGCGCGCTCGGCGGCTCGCTCGGCGGCGTACTCGTGGATTGGTTTCCAGCATGCGGTAGCGCATGCCGTCGGCGCCGTCGGGATCCGGGGCCGGCTCGGCCAGGACGAGGGATTTGTCGACGAGGGAGCCGAGGACGTCGGCGACCTCGTACGAGGGGTCCGCGCAGACGGCTTCGGCGGCGGCGAGGTCGCAGCCGCCGGCGAAGACGGACAGCCGGCGCAGGACCCTGCGCTCGGGCTCGTCGAGGAGGTCCCAGGACCAGTCGACGACGGCGCGCAGGGTCTGCTGGCGGGGCAGGACCGTACGCGAGCCGCTGGTCAGGAGCCGGAAGCGGTCGTCGAGGCGGTCGGCGATCTGGCGCGGGGTCAGCAGCCGCAGCCGGGCGGCCGCCAGCTCGATGGCGAGGGGCAGGCCGTCGAGGCGGGCGCAGATCTCGGCGACGGCGGCCGGGTCCTCGTCGGGGGTGAAGCCGGAGCGGACCGAGGCGCCGCGGTCGGCGAAGAGGCGGTGGGCGGGGTCGGGCGGCAGGGGCTCCACGGGGCGGACGCTCTCGCCGGGGACTCCGAGGGGCTCGCGGCTGGTGGCCAGGATCCGTACGCCGGGGCAGCGCGTGAGGAGGAGCTCGGCGAGTTCGGCGGCGGCGCCGATGACGTGCTCGCAGTTGTCCAGGACGAGGAGCAGGCTGCGGTGCGCGCAGTGTTCGACGAGCTGGGTGGCGGGGTCGGCGGCTGCGGCGGTGTTCTCGCGGGCGACCAGGGAGTTCTCGCGCAGGCCGAGGGCGCTGAGCACCGCCCCGGGGACGGCGGCGGGGTGGTCGAGGCGGGCCAGTTCGACGATCCAGCCGGCTTCGGGGTGGTCGGTGGCCGCGTGCTCGGCGAGGCGGGTCTTTCCGGAACCGCCGGGTCCGGTGAGGGTGATGAGGCGCAGGCGGGCCAGATCGGCGCGGAGGGCGGCCAGTTCGGGCTCCCGGCCGACGAAGGAGGTGAGGCGGGGGCGCAGGTTCCCGCGCGCCTCGGGCGGGGGCGGGGTGTTCCCGCTGGGGCGGGCGGCCGGGCCCCGGTCCTCCCGGGGGTTGAGGAGCTCGGCGTGCAGGGCGCGGAGTTCGGGCCCCGGGTCGGTGCCGAGGGCGTCGGCGAGGGTGCGGCGGGTGCGCTCGTACGCGGCGAGGGCGTCGGCGGTGCGGCCCGCGGCGTGCAGGGCGCGGAGGTGCTGGGCGCGCAGCGGTTCGTCGTACGGGTTCTCGTGGATCAGCGCCTCGAGCTCGGGCAGGAGTGCGGCCGGGGCGGTGGCGCCGCTGCGCAGGTCGGCTTGGATGCGGTCGCGCAGGGCCGCGGCGCGGCGGGCCCCGGGTGCGGCGGCGTGGGCGGCCCGGCCGGGCTCGGGCAGGTCGGCGAGGGCCGGTCCGCGCCACAGGGCGAGGGCGGTGCGCAGGGTGCGGGCGGCGGCCGCGGGGTCGGTGGCCAGCTCCTGGGCGCCGCGGGCGGCCAGGCGGGTGAAGCGGTGCAGGTCGATGTCGTCGCGGTCAGCGGCGAGTCGGTAGCCGCCGGCGGGGTCGGCGTGGACGGTGTCCCGGCCGCCGAGGGCGCGGCGGAGCCGGGCGACCAGGGCCTGGAGGGCGGCGGGGGCGTCGAGGGGCGGGTCGTCACCCCAGACCTCGTCGACGAGGACGGCCACGGAGGCCGGGCCGCCGGCGCGCAGGGCGAGGGCGGCGAGGAGTGCGCGCAGGCGGGCGCCGCCTAGAGGGAGGGGGGCGCCGGTCTCGTCGCGTGCCTCGGTGACGCCGAGGATCAGATACCGCACCTGCCAATTCTGCCTGGGGCGGCGCGGGGGCGGCAGTGGATTTCGGCGGCGCCGCGTGCGGCTGGTGCTGTGGCCGGCGAAGTTCGCCGGGTCACGACGCTCCCCCGGCTACCTCCCCCAGCCTCCGTCCGGGGGACCCACGGAGGCGCCCCAAGCACGGCACCTCGCC
>NZ_JAGGOZ010000019.1 GCF_018614075.1 Streptomyces sp. ISL-94
CCTCAAGGGCGCTCCCTTCGGTCGCGTCGCTTCGCGATGGCCTTCGGCCACCCTTGACCGACCGACCCGAACCGGAAATCCGAAGACCGACGGGAACCCCCCAAAAGAACGCTCACGGGTCAGAGATGACGGAGGGCGGGACGTCAGGGAGCCGACTGCCCGCTCCCCTAAGCCGGCCAAGGCCCACCGCCCAAGCCGGACGGCGACAGGGGGGGGGGCCACCAGGCACACCTCCGCCCGGCCCCGATCAGCCATGTTCCGGGCCGGGGTGTCCGAAGCGTCGCCAGACAGCGGTCAGATGGGGATGGCGGCAGGTCAGGCGGGTGGACGCGTCAGATCGCTACACGCTTCTCGCGTCTCGGCGTCCGCCGCCCGTCTGGGGCTGGGCATAAGCCGCCCAAGATCGCTACAAGCGTCCCTGAGACGGCGACAGCGGGTAGTTTGTCCTAATTTGGCGATGGATTGAGGGTCGTGAGGCGTCTTGGCGGAGTGTGAGGTTGAAAAATCCGGCCTCAGGCTCCGTCTGGGCACTTCTCCACGACAAAATGGCGCAGACGCCCTCCAGGGGCCTCTTTCCTGGTGGTTGGGCGCCGTCAACCAGCCGCAGGGTTCACCCACAGCGCTTCTTCTGCAGCTTGGGTGCTGCCCACCGCCCGCAGACGCCCGCCAACCGGCACCTATTCTTCGTGGGCGGCTTATGAGCAACCCATGGCGGGCTGATCGCCGCCAGGTCACCTCAGCCGCGTAGCGATCAGTGGCGGCTTATGTCCAGCCCCAGACGGCCGTCGGACGCTGAAGGCGAGAAGCGTGTAGCGGTCTGATGCGCTCCCGGCTTCCGATGGGCTTCTCGCCGCTGTTTCGTGCAGGTAGAGCCGCCCCCGGCCCGGAGTTTGATGGATAGGGGCCTGGGTGGAGGTCTCCTGGTGCCCGGGCCCCTGGCACTGTCCGGCCTGGGTGGTGGGCCTTGGCCGGCTTAGGGGAGCGGGCAGTCGGCTCCCTGACGGGCCTGTGTGTATGTCTCTGACCCGTGAGCGTTCTTTTGGGGGGTTCCCGTCGGTCTTCGGATTTCCGGTTCGGGCCGGTCGGTCAAGGGTGGCCGAAGGCCATCGCGAAGCGACGCGACGACGAAGGAGGAGCGCCCTTGAGGGACCGGCCCGAACCGGAGAGACGATGAGACTGACGGGAAACCCCCAAACCCTCACCGATTCCGACCCACTTGGGTCCCGCCCCCGCCCCCGCCGCCCCGCGTCTTGGCCCGCCCCGCCGTCTTCTGACCCCCAAGCCCCGCCCCGCAAGGCCCCACCCGTCCCTGTCAGTGCCTCGGCATACCGTTCCCCTATGAAGCCGCTCAAGGTCATCGCCGGAGACGCGACGAGCCCCCAGGCCAAGGGGCCCAAGGTCATCGCCCATGTCTGCAACGACCTCGGTGGGTGGGGGAAAGGCTTTGTGCTCGCCGTCTCGAAGCGGTGGCCCGGGCCGGAGGCCGCCTTCCGGGCCTGGCATCGGGGGCGGAGCGGGAACGACTTCGGGCTGGGTGCCGTACAAGTGGTGCGCGTGAAGCCGGACATCTGGGTGGCCAACATGGTGGGTCAGCACGGCATGCGCACCGGTAGTGGGGACCCGCCGATCCGGTACGACGCCGTGAAGCGCTGCCTCGCCGCGCTGGGTGATCAGGCCCTCGAGCTGGGTGCGAGCGTCCACATGCCCCGCATCGGCAGCGGGTTGGCCGGTGGCACCTGGTCACGTATCGAGCCGCTGATCACCGAAGCGCTGTGCGCGCGCGACGTGGAGGTGACCGTCTACGACCACGGGTGAGCCGCGAGAGTGCGACCGAGTGCTTCCGCAACCGAGCTCAAGTCGGGCCTCCACGACAACTGGTTCCGCACCCGGGACGATCGCGCATATGGAGTTTCGGTATGGCGCTCGGCGGCTACGTCGCGGGCGGGCGGAGTTACACCGCGGTCGCCGCCCCGGCCGGGAAGCCGGTCTGACCGCACACGTCGAAATGGGAGACCCGGCAGGTGTCGGCCGGGGTCGAGGCGCCGAGGTTGACGGCCGTGCCGTCGGCCGCGATGCGCCAGCGCTTGCCCGCCGGGATGAGGTGGCAGGGGGACTCGCCGGGCTGGATCAGGATCCACTTCCCGCGGACGGTCTGATGCCAGTACGCGGCTTCGCCGCAGCGGCGGCAGACGGCGGGGCGGCCCTCGCGCGCGTCCGGTTCGGGGGGCTGCTGCCGCTGCCGGCCGATGGTCACGAGGGCGTCCGCCAGTACCTTCGCGAGGAGGAACGGCCCGTTGTCGGGGTTCCGGCCCTGCTGTTGGGTGTTTGTGTTCAACTGTCCCCCCCCTGTTGCCCTGTTCGTAGCGGGTGGGGGGTCGGTTGGGCCACCGGTTTGGGGATCAGTGACTCGAAAGGGTGGTGATCTCGGCGAGGGAGGCCGCTCTGGTTTCCGCCGGAACGGCCAAGACCGGGTGCCGAAGCGTTATCGCGCCGGCGGTTCCGTGTCGGCCGAGAGCGGTGGACACTTGCGCCACTTGACGGGGGATCAGGGGGGCTGGGGCGTGGATCGTGGTGTTCTGCGCGTGGTGTTGATCGGGGGTGCGGTGCTGGACCGCCGGTCCCGGGGCCGGGACCGGTTCCGCGGTCGTGCGCGGCACTAGCGCTCCAGGATCACCAGCGGGAGCTCGCGGGGTGCGGCCGCCGCCTGGTAGTCGTCGAAGGCGGGCCACAGGGCCGTCATCGCCTCCCAGTAGATCTCCCGCTCTGCCGGGGTGGCCGTGCGCGCGGTGGCCTTGAAGGAGGCGGCGCCGACCTGGAGGCGGACCTCGGGGTGGGCGGCGAGGTTGCGGTACCAGGCGGGGTGGTGCGGGGCGCCGTAGGCCGCGGCGACGAGGATGAGGCGGTCCGCGTCCTCGCCGTAGATCAGCGGGGTGCGGGCGGTACGGCCGGTCTCGCGGTCGAGCGTGGTCAGGAGGAGGGTGGGGACTCCGTGCCAGAGGTGACCGTCGGCGCCGGCCGTGGAGACGTACGCGCGGACGTGGTCGAGTCTCGGGCCGGGCAGGGGGTCGGCGGGGTGGTCCCAGTCGACGTCGAGTGCGTGCATGTACCTGTCCTTCGGATTTTGGTCCCCGGGCGGCTAACGAGCGTTCGTCGTTTCTGGATGCGGTCGAGTCGGCGCGCATGTCGCGGGCCCGGGGCGGCTGAGCGTCTGAGCCCGCCTGCGGCTCGGCTTCCTGGGGCTCCACCCCAGGCCCCGCGCCTCAAACGCCGGCGTGGCTGGGTTTGCCCGGCGGGGCTGGGTTGGCCCCGGTTCGGCTGGATCGGTCCCGTCCCGGGCGCGCGAAGGCCCCGCCCCCGGGGGGACCTGGGGCCGGGGCTGGGCGTCGCATCCTTGCGGAGCGTTACGGCAGGTAGCGCTCGATGACCTGCGGACCCTCCTTCGCGATCAGCTGGCGTGCCTTCTCGACCCGCTCCGGAGTCGGGTCGTGTCCGGTCGCCATCACGAGGTCCTCGGGGTCGTACGGTCGGTCCCCGCCCGTGTGGAGCTGGTCCGACCGTGTCGGCTGCTCGTCCGATTCACTGTCCATCGCGTACCTCCTCCGGGTTCCCCCTGGCCCCATCCTCCGGCGGGAGCCCCATGAACGCACCTCGGGCGCGGGAACGGCGCGGGAAGGTCACGGGGAGCTCGCGGGAAGGGGGCGGGCATGGTGCGCGGGGAGGAGCCAACCGGCAGGTGGGGTGTCGAAGTTCGGATCTCGTCGGTGATTTCCCGGCCATCCGAAACCGGAAGATCCCTGCGGCTGTGGCAGTAAAGATGCTGTGGCAGTAAAAGGTACGGACTCAGTAGGTGGCCGCCCCCAGTGCCACCGCGGCGGCCAGCAGGCCGCAGATCGACAGGTTCACGGCCCTGTGCTCCCAGAACACCGCGACGAACTCGCGGAGCGTGGCGCTCGGCCAGAAGTACCGCGCCGTGGGCGAGCCCAGCACCTGCCCGTTGACCCCGGCCTTGCGCGCCATCATCGCCGCCCGGAAGGCGTGGAAGTTGTTGGTGACCATCACGCACCGGTAGCCGGGATCGGCCGCCGTCATGATCTCCCGGCTGAACAGCATGTTCTCCTCGGTCGTACGGGACCGGTCCTCCAGCATGACGTGTCCGGCCGGCACGCCCCGCGCGATCAGCCAGTCCGCCATCGCCCGCGCCTCCGGGACCTTCTCGTCCGAGCCCTTGCCGCCCGACGGAAGCAGCACCGGCGGACGGGCGCCGCGGGCCAGCTGGGCCTCGTAGATCTCCTGCCCCTTGCGCAGCCGCGAGGCCAGCAGCGGCGGCACCCGGTCCCCGCCGGTCAGGCCCGCGCCCAGTACCACCACGAAGTCGACGTCGCCGCGCACCTTGATCCGCCCGTAGAGGAAGGCGTAGCCGAGGAAGCACATGAAGATGAAGGAGACGTAGGCGACGATCAGGATGACGGCCGCGATGAGGCCGTCGGCCAGCGGGGAGCCGAGCCGGCCGACGACGGCGGGCAGCGCGATCATCCCGAAGATCCCGAGCCCGGCCAGCATCGACAGCAGGTTGGCCGGGCGGCGGCCCTCCCTGCGGACCATGGTCACGCCGTTCGCGATCAGGAAGACGCCGAGCGCCAGGATGCCGAGGGCGGGGAGACCGAAGGCGAGGAGGAGGACGATCGGGCCCGCCCAGCCCGGAAGCCTGGTCACCTGGAGGAGCAGGGCGAGGGAGAAGGTGATGAAGGTCAGTCCGAAGAGCACGGCGTTGCGGAAGCGACGACGGTCCTTTCGGGTACTTATGCCGAAGGCGAGGAGGAACAGGGCGGCAAGGGCGAAGGCGACCATGCCGATCATCGTAAATGTCAACGTCGTGGAGGAAGGGGGAAGCCCGTGCGCCTGACCGATCGCCCCGCCAGGACGTCCGTGCGCCGCCCGTCCCGCATGACGAAGCCCCCGTCGATCAGGACGTGCGGAATGCCGGTGGGCAGGGTGCGCGGGTTCTCGTACGTGGACCCGGCCGCGACCGCGTCCGGATCGAAGAGGACCAGGTCGGCGCGGTGGCCGATGCGGATCAGGCCCCGGTCGGGCAGACGCAGCCGCGCCGCCGGGCGGCCGGAGAGGTGCGCCACGCACTCCTCCAGGGAGAGCACGCCCAGCTCGCGGACGTAGTGGCCGAGGTAGTGCGGGAAGGTGCCGTAAGCACGCGGGTGCGGTTTCGCGCCCCGCAGGATTCCGTCCGAACCGCCGGTGTGCACGCGGTGGCGCATGATCGCGCGGACGTTCTCCTCGTGGCCGACGTGCTGGAGGACCGTCGGCGCGAGCCGGTCGCCGAGCAGGAGCCGGCGGGCGGTGTCCCAGCCGTCCAGGCGCGTCCCGACGTACCCCGCGAGGGCCGGGTCGGTGACGCCCGAGACCTCGACCGTCGACCAGTCGACGGGGACCCCGTGGCAGCCGTCGGCCCCGGTGACCTCCAGTGCGTACCGGATCCGCTCCGCCCCGGCGTCGTCGCGCAGGCGGGCGAGGACCGCCTCGGGGCCGCCTTCGTTCGCCCAACTGGGCAGCAGCGCGACGAGCGTGGTGCAGCCCGGGGTGTACGGATAGCTGTCGAGGGTGATGTCGCAGCCCTCGGCGAGCGCCGCGTCCAGCAGGGCCAGCAGCTCGGGGGCCCGGCCCTCGTTCTCGGCGAAGTTCATGGTGGCGTGCGCGAGGTGCAGGGCGCAGCCGGCCTCCCGGGTGAGCCGGACCATCTCGGCGTAGGCGGCCAGGGCGTCGCGGCCGTACGAGCGGTGGTGGGGGCAGTAGTAGCCGCCGTACGCGGCCACCACCCGGCACAGCTCGGCGAGTTCGGCGCCGGAGGCGTACATGCCGGGGGTGTAGGTGAGGCCGGAGGACAGGCCGACGGCGCCCTGCGCGAGGCCGTCGGCGACCAGCCGCCGCATCCGGTCGAGCTCGGCGGGCGTCGCGGGGCGGTCGTCCCAGCCGAGGGCGTACGCGCGGACCGTGCCCTGGGGGACGAGGTAGGCGGCGTTCACGGCGCAGCCCTGGCCGCCGTGGGCCCGGTCCAGGCGGTCGAGGTACTCGCCGACCGTGCGCCAGTCGAAGTCGATGTCGTCCCCGGAGCCGTTCCATCCGGCGATGGCGGCCCGCACCTCGCCGAGGGTGCGGTCGTCGACGGGCGCGTACGACAGGCCGTCCTGGCCCAGGACTTCGAGGGTCACGCCCTGCGCGGCCTTCGCGCTGTGGTCCGGGTCGCGGAGCAGGGCGAGGTCGCTGTGGGCGTGCATGTCGACGAAGCCGGGGGCCAGGGCCAGGCCGTGCGCGTCGAGGGTCCGGCGCCCGCCACCGGTGATGCGGCCGATCTCCGCGATCCGGCCCTCGTGCACGCCGACGTCCGCGGTGTACGAGGGCCCGCCCGTGCCGTCGACGACGCGGACCCCGCGGAGGACGAGGTGCATCAGAAGAAGGTGCGCACGTAATCGGTGACGGTGCCGTCGGCCTCCACCACCGGGATCAGCGGCCACTTCTCGAAGATCGTGCAGGGGTGGGACATGCCGAGGGCCACCCAGTCGCCGACCTGGACGGCGTCGGCGGAGTCGGTCTCCAGCCAGGCGTGCTGGTCGGAGAGCTTGACCACGCGGACACCGGCGGCGGGCCGTTCCCCGCCGGTGAGCGCGTCGCGGACCAGCTCGGCCTCGGGCAGGCCGAGGTCGTAGGCGATGTCGCGCTTGCCGGCGTTGACGAAGGCCTGGGTGGGGGAGGGGCGGGAGACGACCTGGGTCCAGAGGCGGAACGCGGGGCGCAGGCCGCCCTCGTCGGGGTGGCGGTTGAAGGGGGTGAGACGGGTGTACCAGCCGTGGTCGTGGGAGACGTACGCGCCAGAGCGCAGCAGCTTGAGGACGGGGCGGGAGAGGGCGGGGATCTCGGCGAAGACGTCGGCGACGGCATCGAACCAGGCGGAGCCGCCGGCGCTGACGACGATCTCGTCGGGGCCGTCCGCGAACCGGCCGGCCTTGTCGAACTCGACGGCGAGGGAGGTGAGGCGGCGCAGGTACGCGTGGACGCGGGCCGGGTCGGCATCGGGGACCTCGGCCTCGTAGCCGGCGATGCCGACGAGGCGCAGGGTGGCGGCCTGGGCCACGGCGTCGGCGACGGCGCGGCAGTCGTCGTCGGTACGGGCCCCCGTGCGGGCGCCCTCGCCGGCGCCGAGCTCCACGACGACGTCGAGGCGGGCCGGGGCGTCCCGGAGGGCGCGGTCCATGAGCTGGACCCCGCGCACGGAGTCGACGTAGCAGACGAAGCGGAAGGCGGGGTCGGCGGCGAGCTCGTCCGCGACCCAGCGGAGGGCGGCGGGATCGACGAGCTCGTTGGCGAGGAAGATCCGCTGGATGCCGAAGGCGCGGTAGACGCGGGCCTGGTGGGGGACGGCGGCGGTGATGCCCCAGGCGCCGTGGTCGAGCTGGCGGCGGAAGAGCTGGGGTGCCATGCAGGTCTTGCCGTGCGGGGCGAAGGCGAGGGAGTGGCGGGCGGCGTAGGTGCCGAGGGCGGTGAGGTTGTGCTCCAGCGCGTCGGCGTCGAGCGTCAGGACGGGGGTGGTGAACCCGCCGGTGTAGAGGTCGCGGCGCTCGGCGGCGAGCTGCCCGACCGTGAGGCCTGCGGCCTGGGCGTCCGGGGGGAGGCCCTTGAACCGGTGGTCCACCGGTTCGCCGGTGAGGTCCTTGACGGGGTCGCTGGCCATGAGGGTGCCTCCGGGCTCTGTTGCGTGGGCTGCAACGGTCGTTGCGTGTACCGCTGCACGCTGTCTAACATCCGGAATGACGAAGGGTCAACGCGCGGGGGGTGCGGCCCGTTTTCCCGGGGCTCCGCCCCAGAGCCCGCGCCTGACTGGATGTGGCCCGGCTCCGGCCCTCGGGTGCGGCTCGTTGGCGCGTAGCGCAACGCTGCTCGCGGCGGGCTGGATGGCTCGGAGGGCAATTGCAGCCCCGCCGGCGTGTGAGGCGCGGGGTCCGGGCGGAGCCCCGGGAGTGGCGCCGCAGGTTGGTGCCGACCGGAGGAGAGGACGAGGGTGAGCCAGTCGGTGGAACGAGCGCTCGGCATCCTGCCGTTGCTCGCAAGGGGGCCGGCGCCCCTGGGGGCGGTGGCCGACGCGCTCGGCGTGCACAAGAGCACCGCGCTCCGACTGCTCCGCACGCTGCACGGCCACGGCTTCGTCTACCGCCAGCCCGACGGCCGCTACCGCCTCGGCGCCCAGTTGTTCGCGCTCGCCGCCGAGGCCATCGAGAACCTCGACGTCCGCGAGGTCGCGCACCCCCACCTCCTCGCGCTGAACCAGGCCACCGGCCACACCGTGCACCTCGCCCTCCACCAGGACGACGAGGTCGTGTACATCGACAAGGTCGACAGCCGCTACCCGGTCCGCATGTACTCCCGCATCGGCAAGCCCGTGCCCCTCACCGTCGCCGCCGTCGCCAAGCTGCTCCTGGCCGACCTCCCCGAGGGCGAGCGCAGGAGCCTCGCCGAGCGGATCGAGTACCCCCGCTACACCGCCCGCTCCACCCCCGACGCCGCCGCGTTCCTCCGGGAGCTGGAGCTCGTACGGGACCAGGGCTGGGCCACCGACCTCGGCGGGCACGAGGAGTCCGTCAACTGCCTCGGCGGGCCCGTGCGCGGGCCCGACGGGCGGGTCGTCGCCGCGCTGTCCGTCTCCGCGCCGAGTGTGGTGGTCACCGCCGACGGGCTGCTGGAGCTGCTGCCCCTGGTGCTCCGTACCGCCGACGACATCAGCCGGGACTACTCCGGAACAAGGACTGAGGAGAGAACGTGAACGACAAGACCGCCGTCACCCCCGCAAGCCACACCACCCCGCCCGCGAAGTTCTCGCACGGCGTCCGCAAGGGGAACATCCTCCAGGTCGCCGGCCAGGTCGGCTTCCTCCCGCACGTGGACGGGCAGCCGCCCACCCCCGCCGGGCCGACCCTGCGCGAGCAGACCCTCCAGACGCTGGAGAACGTCCGCTCCGTGCTGGAGGCCGGCGGCGCGGGCTGGGACGACGTGATGATGATCCGCGTCTACCTCACGGACACCGGGCACTTCGCCGAGATGAACGAGATGTACAACGCCTACTTCGAGGAGCAGGGACTCAAGGAGGCCCCCGCCGCCCGCACCACCGTCTACGTGGGCCTGCCGGACGGGCTGCTCATCGAGATCGACGCCCTCGCGGTACTGGGGTAGGGACAGCGCACGAGCGAGAGGCGCCCCCCTGGCGGTGGGGCGCCCCCGTTCATTCAGGCGTCGCTACGTGCAGTACTGGGCTTCCTTGCCGATCGAGCGGTACATGCAGTCCGCGTTCTCCAGCAGCTGGAGCACCGCGTCCTTGTTGCGGGCGGTCTCGCGGTCGATGACCTCGTCCGGCGGGTAGAAGCCGCCGCCGCCGGTCTCCGGGTACATCTCGAAGGTGTAGGCGAAGATCTTCTGGTTGCCCCACAGCCAGTCGTCGATCGTGCCGTCGGTGATGTACAGGTCACTCGACTGCTCCGGGGTGTAGCCGTTGCTCGCCGCCATGCTGGTGCCGATCTTCTTGTAGACGGCGAGGTCGTCGGCGGTCAGCCCGGGCGCGGTGTCGTTGTAGGTCCAGCCGAAGGGCCACAGGACCAGTTCGCTGTACGTGTGGAAGTCGATCGCGGCCGTGATCTGCTGCTTGCCGCCGATGACGCGGCTGCGGACGAAGTCCGAGACCACCTTCACCTCGGGCGCCGACTCGGCGGCCGCGCCGCGGTAGGTCTCCGAGCTCTTGCTGCCGCTGGAGCCGCCGCAGCAGCCCCACTTGTAGTTCCAGTTCCGGTTCTCGTCCGTGCCGACGTACGAGGATCCGCTGTTGGGCTGACGGTTCTTGCGCCAGGAGCGGTAGGACCCGGTGGCGATGTCGTACTCGCCGCCGTCCGGGTTGAGGTCCGGGATGATCCAGATCTCGCGGCCGTTGACGGCGTTGGTGACCCGGGAGTCGGTGCCGTACTTCGAGCCGAACTCGTTGAGCAGGTAGAGGGCCATCTCGACGGTCAGGTGCTCCCGGGCATGCTGGTGGTGCGTGAAGAGCACCTCGGGCTCGGCCTCGTCCGTCGCGACGTTGTCACTGATCTTGATCGCGATGAGGTCCCGGCCCTGGTACGACTTCCCGATCACCCGCTTGCTCATGATCGAGGGGTACTGGGCGATGCGCTGGTCGATCTCCGCGTTCATCTCGGCGAAGTTGTGGTATTTCGAGTCCGCCGAGGGGAAGTCCATCGGCCCGGCGGCGATCCCGGGCAGGGAGCGGTCCGGCGGGCCGGGCAGCGCGGTGAGCGTGTAGCCGAGCGCGCGCAGGTTCTTGGCCTGCATGGTGTCGGCGCTGACCACGACGGTGTGCTCGTCGACCTCGTCGATCGACACGCCCGTGCGCAGCAGGGCGGTGCGGTCGGCCGCCGTGGAGGGGCCGTGGATCCGGTACTGGACGATCGCCTCGTCCTGGGTGGCGGTGGAGGGGGTGGGCGGTGGTGATGCCGTCGCGCTCATGCCGTAGGCGGGTGCGCCCAGCGCGAGCGCCAGCAGGGCCGCCGTGACGGCGGCCCTTCGGCGGGTGTGGAGCCGCATGCGTTCTCCTGGGTGGGAGTGTGGGGGTAGCCGTGCGGACGCGCACAGCGTGCTCTCGTGGCATGTTCCGGTCAAGAACTCCTCCCGTTCGCCGGACCCGAATCAGCCACGGGTCGGCCACGGGGTCGGCCACGGGTCGGCCACGGGTCGGCCACCCCCACACCTACCGCCTACGGGAGCCCGTGGACCTTGGGACCCACCGCGTTGGACCAGGCATTACCCGCCTTGGCGTCCCAGTTGGTCGACCAGGTCATCGCACCGCGCAGCCCCGGGTAGGTCTTCGACGGCTTGAAGGCTCCGCAGTTCGTACCCCTGGCCAGGCAGTCCAGCGCGTTGTTGACGATGGTCGGCGAGACGTAGCCGCTGCCCGCGCCGCTGGGGGAGGCCGGGACGCCGATGCCCACCTGGGAGGGGTCGAGGCCGCCCTCCAGCTGGATGCAGGCGAGCGCGGTCAGGAAGTCCACCGAGCCCTGGGAGTACACCTTGCCGTCGCAGCCGTTCATCGAGCCGCTGTTGTAGTACTGCATGTTGACGACGGTGAGGATGTCCTTGATGCCCAGCGCCGTCTTGAAATAGCCGCCCTGCGTGGACTGCATGTCGATGGTCTGCGGGGCCATCGTGATGACGAGGGAGGGGCCGGCCTTCGCCGACAGCGCGCGCAGCGCCTGCGTCATGTAGGTCGGGTTCAGGCCGTTCTCCAGGTCGATGTCCATGCCGGAGAAGCCGTACTCCTGCATCAGCGCGTACGCCGAGTTCGCGAGGTTGGTCGCGGAGGCGGAGTCGTTGACGGAGATGGTGCCCTTCTCGCCGCCGATGGAGAGGATGACCGATGTGCCGGCCGCCTTCTTCGCCGCGATGTCCGCCTTGAACTGGGCGACGGTGTAGCCGCCGAGCCCGGCCGAGTCGAGGTTGAAGGCGATGGCGCCGGGCGTGGTCGTGGCGTCGGCGAAGGAGACGGCGATGATGTCGTACTGGGCGGAGACGTCGGAGATCTTCTGGACGGTCGCGCCGTTGTTGAAGTTCTGCCAGTAGCCGGTCAGCGCGTGCTTCGGGACGCCCGGGTTCGGGTTCGGCCCGCCGCCTCCGGTCGTGGTCCCGGTCACCGGGGCGGACTTGGGGCCCTCGCCCGCCGCGTTGTACGCGCTCACCTGGAAGGAGTACGAGGTGGACGCGGCGAGCCCGGTGATCTGGGCGGAGGCGCCGGTCACGGTCTGGACGCGGACGCCGTCCTGGTACACGTGATAGCCGGTGGCCCCGCTGACCGCGTTCCACGAAAGGGTGAGCCCGCTCGCGCTCTGGCCGGAAACGGCGGTTCCGGCCGGGGCGCCGGGGATGCTCGGGCCCGGGTCGGTGCCCCCGCCGCCGTCCGGGCCGAAGACGCTGAACTCGTCGACGACATAGGCCGGCTGGCCATACCAGCCGTGGGTGTAGACGGTCACCTGGGTGGTACTGGGGCCGGTGGTGAAGGTGGTGGAGAGCTTCTGCCAGCCGCCGCCCGAGCCGGGGGTCCAGGTGGAGACGTCCTGGGTACCGGTCCCGGTCGCGCCGAGGTAGACGTAACTGCCCTGGGCCTGCGCGCTCAGCGTGTACGTCGAGTTCGGCTTGACCGTGACGGTCTGGCTGCAGCGGGCGTTGTCCTGGCCCGCCGGAGTGCCCTTGAGGGCGCCGGCTCCGGCGTAGACGGGCGAGGAGACGGCCGCGCCGCTGCCTCCCGTACAGGACCAGTTGGCGAGGCCGGACTCGAAGCCTCCGTTACGGGCGACATTGACGTCGGCGGCCTGCGCGGTGCCGGTGGCGAGGGCGGTCAGGCCGCCGGCGGCGAGGGTGGCGGCGCCCAGCAGGGCGAGGGAGCGTATGCGGTTCACGTGGGCTCCGGTGGGGGGAGGAAGGGAGTGCAAGGGCAAGTGGGGTGCCCCGGGGCCAAGTTGGTCCAGACCAATCCTCGTGTCAAGGCTCTTTGCAATGTGGCTTGAAATGCACGACCGCCGGATCCTTGTTGTCCGGGTTTCCGGCTACCTGTGACATGTGCTCGTGGCACAGGAATTCCCAAGCCCCTGCCCTGTCAGGGGTGACGCGGATATGGTGCTGGAGCAAGGGGGGAAGTGCGGGGAAAGTGCGCCGATCGTTTGCGGTCGCGCATTCTGTGCGCGTATGCGGGCAGGACGCGAACAACCGCGGTGTACGGGTGAACAGGGGGATTCGCGTGCCGACCGCCATCGCTGTCACCAGTGCAGACCTGGTCCTTCCGGCCCCCGACCGGCACACGCCCGGGGCCGCCGTCCTGCACCCGCCCGGGCAGCTCGACCTGGACGGCGCGCTCGCCGAGGCCGCCGCGCTGCTGGAACGCCACGGCCACCTCGTGGCCCTCGTGCCGCCCTGGCTCCCCACCGCCACCGTCCAGCGCCTGCACACCGTACGGGCCATCCTCGAAACCGACCGGATCGCGCTCCTCGGCATCGATCTGCCGCCTCTGGGCCTGGCCCTGCTGGTACGTCAGCTGCGCCAGCTCAGCGTCTGCGACTTCAGCCCCGGAGTCATCGCCTCCGCGGCCCGGCTGCTCTCCCACTACATCTACGCGGGCGCCCTGCTGGGCTCGGTCGCCAAACTCGACCGGATCCCGGTCGGGCTGAAGGCGCACGCCAGGTCTTGGTCGCCGAGCGCGCAGTTCGCCGTACTGGCCCACCCGACGCCGCACCTGGCCCGGCTGGGCACCGCGGGACCTCAGGCCGCCGGCGGAGCACGGCGATCCGGGGTGCTGCCGGCCGGACCCGGGTTCGCCACGCACCTCACCTTCGCCCGCGGCCAGCTCGCCTCCGACTGGGTGACGGCCGAACTCGCCCCCGCCTGGCAGGTGCAGGGCGTCATGGAGAACCCGCTGCCCGCCGACTCCCCGGGCTGGTGGGGCACCCCGAAACTCGTCGAATTCGCCGCCGGCATCCCGGACCTGTCCGTCCTCTACCAGCTCGTCGCCTCGGTCCGCCGCGAGGAGTGCCGCTGGTGCGGCTTCGAGCTCATCGGCGACCGGTGCGGCTTCTGCGCCGCGCCGCTCCAGAGCCAGAGCCAGGGCCAGAACCAGGGCCAGAGCCAGAGCCAGAGCCAGAGCCCGACCCTGACCGCATCGAACGAACGAAGAACGGCGAGGTAGTACGGCCGATGAACTCACGTCAGCGCCGCGGCGTCATCCTGCTGCTCCTGTCGGTCCTGTGCGCCCTCGGTGCCTTCGCCGGAGTCCTCGTGGTCATAGGCGACGTCAACTCCAAGGTCGGGTCCGAGGTCGTCGCGTACCGCGCCAAGGGCGACATAGCGCCCTACACCCCGCTGGCGGCCGCACAGTTCGAGGAGGTCAGGATCCCCAAGCGGTGGCTCTCCGACACCGCCGTCACCGACCTCGGTGCGCTCAGGGACAAGATGTCGCTCACGACCCTGAAGAAGGGCTCGCTGCTCCAGACGGACATGTACGTCGGCCGGCCGCAGCTCCAGCCGGGGGAGCAGGAGATCGCCATCATGATCGATGCGTCCACGGGCGTGGCGGGCAAGATCACCCCCGGTTCCAAGGTCAACATCCTGGGCACCTTCAAGGGCAAGAAGCCGACCGACCCCGACCAGTCCGTCGTCATGGTCGCCAACGCCCGGGTCATCAACGTCGGCAAGCTCACCCCCCTGGACAAGGACAGCGAGAAGAAGGGCCCGGCCGAGGCCGTCCCGATCACCTTCGCCCTGAACACCAAGGACTCCCAGCGCGTCGCGTACGCCGAGTCCTTCGCGGAGCACGTACGCCTGGCCCTGGTGTCCCCCGGCACCGACTCGCAGGTGAGTCCGGGCGACCGTTGGTACACCCTCGAAGGGGACAAGTGAGGCCCGGATGACCACCCGAATCCTCCCCGCGGCCGGCGACCCGGACGCCGCGCGCCACATCGCGACCCTGCTCAGCCAGCTCCCGTCCGCCGAACCGGCCGTCTCGGTCCCCGACTCCACGACGTTGCTGGACACCCTGGCCCGACTGGCCGCCGACTCCATCGACGAACTCCCCGAGGTCGTCCTCGTCCACGAGCGGATCGGCCCGGTGCCGGCCCTGGAGCTCATCCGCGAGGTCGCCCTCCGCTTCCCGGCGGTGGGTGTCGTCCTCCTCTCCTCGGACGCCGGCCCCGCGCTCTTCTCCGCCGCGATGGACTCGGGCGCGCGCGGCCTGGTCGGCCTGCCGCTCTCCTACGAGGAGCTCGCCGCGCGGGTGCAGGCCGCCGCCCAGTGGTCCGTGGGCGTACGCCGCCACCTCGGGCGGGGCGCGGCCGCCGATGTCTTCACCGGACCCGGCGGCCGGGTGGTGACCGTCACCGGGGCCAAGGGCGGCGTGGGCACCACCTTCACCGCCGTCCAGTTCGCCCTGGCCGCGGCCGCCTCGGGGCGGCGTACCGCACTGGTCGACATGGACCTCCAGGCGGGCGACGTGGGCTCGTACCTCGACGTGCAGTTCCGCCGCTCGATCGCCGACCTCGCCGGGATCCAGGACATCTCCCCGCGCGTCCTCCAGGACGCGGTCTACGAGGACCGCACCGGGCTGGCGCTGCTGCTCGCCCCGGCCGACGGCGAACGGGGCGAGGAGGTCGACGACCGGGCCGCCCGGCACATCGTCGGCGCCTTGCGCAGCCGCTACGAGATCGTCGTCATCGACTGCGGGACCCAGGTGACGGGCGCGACCGCCGCCACCGTGGAGATGGCGGACGTGGCGGTGCTCGTCACGACGCCCGACGTGGTCGCGGTGCGGGCCGCGAAGCGGATGGTCCGCATGTGGGAGCGGCTCCAGGTGCGCAAGGCGGAGGACACCGCGATGGTCGTCAACCGCTGGAGCAAGCACACCGAGATACAGCCCGCCCTGATCGAGAAGATCACCAAGACCCGCGCCACCCGCACCCCGGTCCCGGCGGCCTTCAAGGAGCTCCAAGGGGTGGTCGACGCGGGCCGGGTCCAGGACCTGGACAACCGCTCGACGGTGAAGCAGGCCCTGTGGACCCTCGCCGGCGAACTCGGCCTCCTCGCCGCCGCGGAAGACCAGTCCCAGGCGCCGGGCGCGGCCCTCGCCGTCCGCGCCTCGGGCCCGGTGGCCCGCCTGCGCCGCGGCCGGGAGGGCTGACGGATGCCGTCGCGGGGCGCCCGCAGCAGCGGCGACCGGGGCCAGCTGGCGATCGAGTTCGCCGGCACGGTCCCGCTGATCCTGCTGCTCGTGGCGGCGGTGTGGGAGTGCGTCCTGATCGGGTACGCGTTCTCCCTGGCGGGCAACGCGGCGGACGAGGCGGCGAGGGTGGGGGCGGTGAGCGGGGAGGCGGCGTGCGCGGCGGCGGCGGCCAGGCACATCGGCGCCGCGTGGACCATGGACCCGCCGGACTGTGGAGCGTCCGGCGACATCTACAAGGCCAGGGTCACCCTCAACCTCCCGATCCTCGTCCCCGGCCTCGACATCGGCGTCCCCATCACCGGCGAGGGCGGCTCCTCGAAGGAAGAGGAGGAGGACTGACATGGACCGCTGCCGGCATCACCCTCGGGACCGGGGCCAGGCGACCCTGGAATACCTCGCCTTCATCCCCATCCTGCTCCTCGTCGGGCTCTGCGGGATCCAGCTCGGCTGGGCCGCGTACGTCGTCCAGCAGGCGGAGACCGCCGCCCGTACGGCGGCGCGCGTCGAGGCCCGCAAGCCGGGCGCCGGGGACGCGGCGGGCCGAGACGCGATCAAGGACAGCCTCGGCACGGCCGCAGAAATCAGCGTCCAGAGGTCGAGCGACGCGGTCACGGTGACCGTCAGACTCCCGGTCAAATCCATCGTGCCCGGCGTGGGCAATGGATTCACCGAGCGCACCGCCACCATGCCCGACGACGACCCGGAGGGACCCCGACCATGAGCCTGCGTTCCCGGGTCAACACCCCAGACGACCACCACAGTCCGCGCGAGGACGGCCGGCTGGTCTCCTCCTACCGCGCCAAGCTGCTTGAGGAGATCGACCTCGCCGAGATGTCCGCGCTCGCGCCCGCCGAGCGCCGGGCCCGCCTGGAGCGCGTACTCGGCCACATCATCAGCCGCGAGGGCCCCGTCCTCTCCACCGTCGAGCGCGCCCAGCTGATCCGCCGCGTCGTCGACGAGGCCCTCGGCCTCGGTGTGCTCGAACCGCTCCTCGAAGACGCCTCGATCTCCGAGATCATGGTCAACGGCCCCGACCAGATCTTCGTCGAGCGGGCCGGCCGCGTCGAACAGCTCCCGCTGCGCTTCGCCTCGCACGAGCAGCTCATGCAGACCATCGAGCGCATCGTCTCCACCGTCAACCGCCGCGTGGACGAGGCCAACCCGATGGTCGACGCCCGCCTGCCCAGCGGCGAGCGCGTCAACGTCATCATCCCGCCGCTCTCCCTGACCGGCGCCACCCTCACCATCCGCCGCTTCCCGCGAGCCTTCACCCTCCACGAGATGATCGCCCTCGGCTCACTGGACGAGCAGATGCTCCTGCTGCTGTCCGGGCTGGTGGCCGCGAAGTTGAACCTGATCGTCTCGGGCGCCACCGGCACCGGCAAGACCACCCTCCTCAACGCCCTCTCCGGCCTGATCCCGGAGGGCGAGCGCGTCATCACCATCGAGGACTCCGCCGAACTGCAGCTGCAGCAGGCCCACGTCATCCGCCTCGAATCCCGCCCGGCGAACGTCGAGGGCAAGGGCCAGATCACCATCCGCGACCTCGTACGCAACTCCCTGCGCATGCGCCCCGACCGCATCATCGTGGGCGAGGTCCGCGGCGGGGAGACCCTCGACATGCTCCAGGCGATGTCCACCGGCCACGACGGTTCGCTCGCCACCGTCCACGCCAACAGCTCCTCGGACGCCCTGATGCGCCTCCAGACCCTCGCCTCCATGTCGGAGGTCGAGATCCCCTTCGAGGCGCTCCAGGACCAGATCAACAGCGCCGTCAACGTCATCGTCCAGCTCACCCGCTTCGGCGACGGCTCGCGCCGCATCACGGAGATCTCCGTCCTCGAATCGCACGGCCGCGAACCGTTCCACATCTCGACGGTGTGCCGCTTCGTCGCGCAGCCCATGGGCGCGGACGGGCGCGTGCACGGCTACTTCGCGTACTACCCGCTGCCGCGCCCCATCGCCGAGCGCCTCTACATGCACAACCAGCCGATCCCGCAGGCCTTCGGGGTCGCGCTGCCGGACGCCTCGACGACCGCCGACCCCCTCACCGACCCGCTCCCCCCAGGCCCGCTGCCATCCGACTCCCTTGCCGCCCGCACCACCCGGACCGCCTTGTGAACCCACTGATCCTCCTCACCCTCGGCGCCACCCTGCTGGCCTGCGTGCTCGCCGTCGTCGGCCTCCAGGCGTACGTGGCCGGCCGCGCCCAGCGCGCCGCCCTCATCGAACGCCTCTCGGCGAGCGGAGCCCCGCAGCCCCCAGGCCGGGTCCGCCGCTTCCGGGAGGTCGACCGGCGCCTGCGCAAGACCGCCCTGGGCCGGCGCATCGAGATCAAGCTCGCGGTGACCGGCCTGGACCTGACCGCCGGCGAGTTCTTCGTCTACATGCTGGCGGCCGTCACCGGGACATGGCTGATCGCGGCCTCCTTCCTGGCCCCCTTCTTCGGCCCGGTCGCAGGCCTCCTCGGCCTGTGGGCGGCGAACGCCTTCCTCAACTGGCAGCGGGCCCGGCGCACCGAGCGGTTCATCAACCAGCTCCCCGACCTCGCCCGCATCCTCGCCAACGCCACCCAGGCCGGGCTGGCCCTCCGTACGGCCATCGGCATGGCGGCCGAGGAGCTGGACGCGCCCGCGGGGGAGGAGCTCGCGCGCGTCGCCGACCGGCTCGCCGTCGGCCACTCCATGGAGGAAGCGCTGGGCGAGATCGCCGAACGGCTCCCGTCGCGCGAACTGGTCGTACTGGTCACCACCCTCGTCCTGTCCTCCCGCGCGGGCGGCGCGATCGTCGGCAGCCTGCGCAACCTGACCGTCACCCTGGAACAGCGCAAGGAAACCCGCCGCGAGATCCGCACCCAGCTGTCCCAGGTGACGGTGACGGCCTACCTGGTGCCGGTGATGGGCGTCGGCTCGCTGCTGCTCGTCGACACGCTGATGCCGGGCGCCCTGGACCGGATGACCGGCTCCGTCATCGGGCAGACCGCCGTCCTGATCGCCCTCGGGCTCTTCGCGCTCGGCTTCGTCTTCATCCGCCGCCTGTCCAAGATCGACGTATGAGGAGGCGGGGATGATCGCTCTGCTCCTTGCCCTGGCCGGGGCCCTCTCGGTCCTCGGCGCCTTCCACGGCATCCGCCTCTACCGCGCCGAGGTGAAACTCCCGACCGACCTGGCGCTGGCCCTCGAAGTCGGCGCCACCCGCACCACGGTGGTCGGCTCGCTCGTCGACCGCGCGGGCATCCGCTACGCCCCGGCCGTACTGCGCCTCATGGGCCCCGAGAGGGTGGCCCGCAAGCGCCGCCAGATCGACACGGCCGGCAACCCGTCCGGCCTGACCATCGACCGCTACGCCGCGCGCCGCGCCGTCTACGCCTTCCTCGGAGGGCTCGGGGCCTTCTCGATGCTGCTCAACGGGCAACTGGTCCTCGCCCTGCTCATGGTGGCCTTCGGCATCTTCTGGATCGAGGTCGGTCTGTGGTCGGCGATCCGCATCCGCCGCGACCACATCGAGCGGACCCTGCCGGACTTCCTCGACGTGCTCGCGGTCGTGGTGAGCGCCGGACTCGGCTTCCGGCAGGCACTGGAGCGGGTGGCGGACAAGTACAAAGGCCCCTGGTCCGACGAGATCCGGATCACCCTCCAGCAGATGGCCATGGGCGTCAGCCGCCGCCAGGCCTTTGACGAACTGCGGCGGCGCAACGACAGCGAACAGGTCGCGCAGTTCGTGACGGCCCTCCAGCAGGGCGAGGAACTCGGCTCGCCCATCGTCGAGACGCTGATCGCGATCGCCGAGGACATGCGCCGCACGGACGCCCAGAACGCCCGCCGCCGCGCCGCGCGCGCCGTCCCGAGGGCGACGCTGGCCGTCACGATGTTCATGCTGCCCGGGACGATGATCCTGCTGATCGGCGGCTTCGTGTACGGGGCGAACGTCGACTTCGGCGCGATGTTCGGGAGCGGCTGACCCATGGCCGCCACTTTGCCGGGCACAGCCGGGCTCGGCTCGACGGCGCCGCCGCGCCATCCAGCCTCGCCTGGGGGTCCCCCCGGACGGAGTCTGGGGGAGTGTGAGATGGGGGTCCCCCCGGACGGAGTCTGGGGGAGGGTCCGGGCGGAGCCCGGGAGCGGCCCGCAGGGCGCCCCCGCCCCCGCCGCCGCCCCCGTCCCCACCGCCACGCTCCGCCTCCAGGCGAACGCCCTCCAGGCGCTGTGCCGCCAGGTCTGCGCGTTCCGGATGGTGATGATCGCCTTGGGCGCGCCCCTGACCCTGACCCTGGGCCGCACCGCGCCCGGAGTCCCGACGTACCTGGTAGCGGGCGCAGCAGTCCTCACCTTCTTCCACTCCTACGTACTCTTCCGCGACAGGGAGCGATTCGGGCCGCTGCTGCTGCGCCACCGCTCGCTCCTGGCGGTCGACATGGCCGTCACCGGGCTGCTCCTGGTCACCGCCACACCCACCTCCCCGCTCGTCTTCGTCGCCGTCTGCACACCGCTGCTGGCCGGCCTGGTCTACGGGTGGCGCGGCTCGGCGCCCTGGGCGGCCGGGCAGGCCTGTGCCGTGGCGGCCCTGGGCACGCTGTCGGCCGGGGCCCTGATGCTCGCGGCGCTCTGCCTGCTGGCGGGCGCGGCCGGAGCCTGCCTACGGGACCTCCTGCTGCGCTTCGGCGCGGCCAGGGCCCGGCTGGCCGCGGCCGAGGCGGTACGGGCCGAACGCGACCACCTGGCCCGGGAGATGCACGACTCGGTGGCGAAGACCCTGCACGGCCTGGCGCTGGCGGCCGATGCCCTGTCCCGCACCACCGACCCGGAGGCCATCCGCCGCCACGCCGACCTGATCGCCGGTGCGGCCCGCCGCGCGGCCACGGAATCCCGCGAACTGCTGACGGACCTCCGCCGCGACCCCGACCCCGACCGGGACCGGGACCCCGGCGGGCCGGGGGTCTCCCTGGCCGCCGAACTCCGCGCCCGGATCGCCTCCTCCGGCTCCGCCGAGCTGCGGGTGTCCGGCCCCCTGCCCGTGCTGCCCACCCCGGTGGCCCGCCACCTGCTGGCGGTGGCCTCGGAGGCACTGGAGAACGCCCACCGGCATGCGGGCGGCTCCGGGCGGATCACCGTGGAGGCGGGGATCGACGGCTCCCACCTGTACGTGGCAGTCGAGGACGACGGCTGCGGCCTGCCCGCCGAACCGCCCGGTCCGGGCCGCTTCGGCCTGCTCGGCATGAGGGAACGCGCGGCAGCGATCGGAGCCGCCCTCCGCATCGGCCCGCACCCCGGCGGCGGCCCCGGCACCCAGGTCCGCCTCGCCCTCCCGCTGGCCGCGCTCGCGGAAGGGGGCCGGTGATGGCGCTCCGCGTCCTGATCGCCGACGACAACCCGGTCGTCCGTGCGGGCCTGGCGGCCCTCCTGGCCACCACCCCCGACATAGAGGTGGCAGCCGCCGCCTCGGACGGCCGCGAGGCCCTCCACCTGACGCGCCTGCACGCTCCCGATGTCATCCTGCTGGACGTCCGCATGCCGGGCGTGGACGGCATCTCGGCCCTGCCCCACCTCGTACAGCTGGCGCCGGTGCTGATGCTGACCTACAGCCAGGAAACGGAGATCGTGCGCGAGGCCCTGCTGCTGGGGGCGGGCGGCTACCTGGTCCATGGCGAATTCACGCCAGACCACCTCGTTGCGGCCGTTCGCGATGTAGGTGCGGGACGGGCACATTTCAGCCCGACTGCGGCGAGCACGGTACTCGCGGAACTCCGAGCCTCTTCGCATCCGCAACGAACTGTGGGACAGTCTTCAGAGCGCTACCGACCCAACCGCATTGAATTCGGGCTGAGTTCGCGTGAGGAGGAGGTCATGGATCTCATCGCGTCCGGGATGAGCAACCAGCAGATCGCGGCCACCTGCTTCATCAGTGAGAAGACGGTCAAGAACCACATCAACCGCATCTTCGCGAAGCTCCAGAGCGCCACGCGCAGCGAGGCGATAGCGCGTTGGCTGGGAACCACCCGTCCAGGAGTGGCTGGTCATGGGTAGACAGAGTGCGCAGTGGGTCCGTAATTGGGCCCCGGGGCCCTTTGCAACTGCTGGTCTCCCGCCGTACCGTCCGCGAATCGACTACGGCGCCGGCCCTGGAGAGGACTCCCATGCAGAATCTCAAGCTGCTCAAGGCGATCGTCGAACGGCAGAACCGGCTGCGGGGGCGTGGGGGCGGGGACGAGGGGCAGACGGTCTTCGAGTATCTCGGCATCATCGTGATCATCGTTCTGATCATCGGGGCGATCGTGGGATCGGGGCTGGCGGCCGCCATTGCGAACGCCATCTCGCAGGCCTTGGCGGACATCACGGCCAACTGATGGGCGTGGCGGGGGCCCGGGACCGAGGGCAGGCCTTGCCCATCTACATCGTGGTGGTGACGGGCCTGCTCTTTGCCGCGCTCGCTTTCGTCGTCGTAGGAATGGCCGGCGCTACCCGCAGCGAGGCACAAGCGGCAGCCGACGCGGCGGCGCTCGCGGCCGCCCGCGAGGTGAGGGACAACGCGTTCCTGGGCACGGACTTCCTAGCTCTCAAGCAGGGCGACTGGGAGGCGATCCTGGAGGGTGATCGCCTGGGCGTGCAGGGGGCATGTGGGAAGGCCCTTGCTTTCGCGGCGTTGAACGATGCCACGGCGACCTGCCAAGCAAATATCCGAGTGTTCACCGTCACGGCGACCACCAATGGCACCGTCGGAAAGTCAGTGATCCCCGGTAGCGAGAGTGTGAAGGGCCACGCTACGGCGAAGGCGGTGATCGAACCTCGCTGCTCCCTACAACCCGATGCCACCCCAACGCCGAGCCCGACGCCTTCGCCGGGAGGAGGTGACCCGGGACCGCCGGCCAGCCTCGACTTCCGATGCAAGGGCGGTGCAGTGGTCACGTTGGACCCGGCGAAACCAGGCTCGTTGATCCAGCTGGCGAGGAAGCTCTTCAGCGTGCGACTGACCGACTGATAGCGAACTAGAGACAAGGAAACGGCGTACATGAGCATTCGGCAGAAGGTGAAGGTCCGTGGGGGAGCGGCCGTTGCGGTTGCGGCGGTCTTGGCCCTCACGCTGGCCGGATGCGGCGGCGATGAGAAGCCGAAGGAGCCAGAGAAGCCTTCCTCTTCGCAGAGCCAGGGAAGCGCCCCTCAGAAGTCCACGCCTTCGGCAGGCGGAAATACTGCCCCGGCTGAGGTGATCGCAACGACGCAGGGGCAGTCCGGCATCGTTCTGGAGATCAATTCGGCGACGCGTGACCAGGACGGGTACCTCACGGTCAATGGTCAGATCAAGAACACAGGCTCAACACCGTTCGCACAGACCGCTGCCTGGCGCGGTGATGAGAAGACTGCCAGTCCCGCGTCGGTGGCAGGTGCCACAATCGTCGACAACGCGGGTAAAAAGAGGTACTACGTGCTGCGTGACACTGAGGGGCGGTGCGCATGCACCACCGGTCTCTTGGTGATCAAGGCGGGGGAGTCTGTCCCCTTCTTCGCGCAGTTCCCCGCACCGCCGACCACCACAACCGATGTGGTCTTCGGCTTGCCGACCTTTGCCGCGACCCCGATCAAGATTTCTGGGTGACGCCATGACCACACGCCACCGCACCACCGCCGCCACGGCCGTCGTCGGGCTCGTCATCGCCGGCGTCCACTTCATAGGCGCCACCAGCGCCCACGCCGACGACGTCAAGCCCTCCGTACCCCCGGGGACGGAGCCATCTGCCTCCGCACCCGTGCCCGTAAAGGCCGACTCGCCCCGGCTTAAACTCCCGCAGGGCGGCACGCTGGCCGCCCCGAAGGTGCTCGACCTGGTGGAGGTCGTCGAGGACATCGGCGGTGAACAGCGGCGGCAGGAGACCAATCAGACCGTCATGATGGCGCTCCAGTCCGAGGTGCTGTTCCCTGAGGACAGTGCCGTGTTCAACGCCCAGGCTGCTGCCCGCATCCAGGCCATCGCCAATGAGATCAACCAGGCGAAGGCGACCCGTATCCGAGTCTTCGGGTTCACCGACGACCAGGGCAGCTACGAGCACGGCAAGGAGCTGTCGAAGAAGCGGGCCGATACCGTGCAGGCGGAGCTGGCCAAGACGGTCACCAACCCCGGCGTCCTCTTCGACGTCCGCGGCTACAGCGAGGACTACCCGATCGCCGACAACAGCACCGAGGAAGGCCGCAAGAAGAACCGCCGCGTCGAGATCACGTTTCCCCGAGGCGCGAGCTAGAGAGCACAGGTTCGTGGCATCGAGAACCTACAGGTGCTGTGCACCGCGATGGACCAGCTTGCGCTGGACACCTGGCGACGGGTGGAGGACAGCAGACTTGGAACATGCGTCCTCGTGACGCGTACGGCCACGCAGGACCCCGGCACTACGGCTGCGCCATCGCATCCAGGTACGCATTCGTGGATCACCTGGTGGGCCACATTCCGGTCGAGCGCGACAAGCGGACCTTCGACCTTCCGGAGTACGTTCAGCGCATGCGGCTCACGGCTCCCGGCCTCTTCGAGCCCGGCACCGAGGACGAGGTTCCCGCCGCGCCGCGTACGGTGCCCGGCGGCGCTGAACCGCCCTAGTCGAGCAGGTGGTCGGCCTTGCCTGCCTTGATGTCCCGGATGAGGGCCTGGAGGGCCGCTCTGCTGTCGGTCAGCGGGCGGTCCTCATGGCCGGCGAGGGCGATGTAGCTGTTGCCGTCCCCGTCCACGCCTATCCGGTAGCAATTGTTGCCTTCGCCGCAGTACGGCACTTCCCAGCTGATGTCGGCCATGGCCCCTCACAGTTCCTTGCAGACGCGGTGGATGAAGTCGCGGGAGGCCGAGGTGTCGAGTGCCTTAGCGTCCATCCACTCCAGATGGCTGCGGTACTTCGACAGCTGGCCCTCCGCATGCATGAACTCCGGCCCGTGCGCGGAGTCGAGTTGTGCCGTGTCGAGCTGGGGCACGACCCCCTCCGCGTACAGCAGAGCGTGTCCGGCGCCGGGGAAGATGCCCTGGGTGATGGGCAGTACCCGGATGGTGATGTGGTCGGCGGTGCTCTGCTCACCCAAGTGCTCCAGCTGGGCGCGCGCTGCCTGGCGTCCGCCGAAGTGCATGCGCAGAGCCGCTTCGTGCACGAACCCGGTATAGCGCACGGGGTCCGGCCGGTCGAGTACGCGCCGTCGCTCCTGCCGGAGGGCGACCCTCAGTTCGATCTCCAGCCGTGACAGCTCCGGCAGGACCGCACCGAAGATGGAGCGTGCGTACTCCTCGGTCTGCAGCAGCCCAGGGATGTGCACGGTCTGCACTGTGTGCAGCCGTTCCGCGTGCCACTCCAGCTCGGCGATGTCCAGCATGCCCGCTGAGACCTTCCCTCGGTACTGGTCCCACCAGCCGCGTGTTCTCGGTTGCGCCATCGCCAGCAGGGCGCCGAGGTACACCTCGTCCGTGCACCCGTAGTTGGCGGCCAGTGTGCGCAGGCGCTCCGGGCTCAGGGTCCGCACGCCCGATTCGATGTTGGGGATCTTGCCTCGGTCTATGCCGAGCAGCCCGGCCGCGAACTCTGCTGTCACGCCTGCGTGCAGGCGCATCTTGCGCAGCTCGGCCCCGAGCCTGGCTTGACGGTACGTCGGAGACGTCCTGGGTGGCATGAGGGCAGTGTGCACGGAAGCCGCCCCCTCGGTCCATTGGTGGTGCAGACATCACCCATCCCTGTGGTGCAGACATCACATCTGTCCTACAGTGAGTAATGCACCGCTTACGTAGGGCGAGTCGAAGTGCATCCCCCTGCCATGCCCGGGGGACGAGCCACACCCGCTGCCGATGGACGTGAGCCCTTGTGCGCGTCGAGCTTCCGAAGCCAATCCGTCCGTCAGTACCGACGACTTGGGAGTCGAAGATGCCCACTCCATACCCCTCCGTATGCCCGGCCGCGCCGGACTCCGGGCCCGCCGAACCGCCGGGACCGGCAGAGGCGCTGTCGTGCAGCATGACGCTGCCCGCCTCGCCCCGGTCCGCCGGGATCGCCCGGCAGGCCGTGCGGGCCGCGCTGCACGCCTACGCCCTCGACCCACTCGTGCCGACCGCCGTGCAGGCCGCCTCCGAACTCCTCGGCTCCGCCTGGCGGATGGACCCGTACGGCGAGCTCTACCTGTCCCTGCGCTACCGCGACGACGCGCTCCGCGTCATCGTCTACGACGGGCACCCCACCCACACGCACCCCCGGCTCGCCGCGCTCTGCGAGGCCCGGCGCCGCTCCACCCTCCGGGTGTTCTCGGCGCTGGTACGCGACCACGGCGGCCACTGGGGGGTCGGGCCCTCCCGGGAGCCAGGCGGCGGGACCCGCGCCTGGGCCACGCTGCCGCACCGGGAGTGAGGGGGTCAGAGCAGCCGTTCCGCGACCTCGCGCGCCGTCCGGGCCGGCTCCGGGCCGGGTGTCAGGGAGGCCACCACGGTGGCGCCCTCGACCAGGATCAGGAGCTGGTCGGCAAGGGCCGGGGGCCCGTCGGGGGTCAGTTCGGCCAGGAGGGCGCGGAGTTCCGCCTTGTGGATGCGGACGATCTCCGGTGCGGCCGCGCCGAGTTCCCCGTACGTGTTGAGGAACGCGCAGCCGCGGAAGTCCGGCTCGGCGAACCAGGCCGCCAGCCAGTCGAAGACCGCCAGGACCCGCGCGCGTGGGCCTGCCGGGGCGAGGGCCGCCGTGCGCAGGGAGGCCAGCCAGCGGCGGTCGCGGCGTTCCAGGTAGGCCGTGAGCAGTGACTCCTTGGCCGGGAAGAGCCGGTACAGCCGCTTGAGGGGGACTCCGGAGGTCGCGCGGATGCGGTCCATGCCGACCGCCTGGATGCCGTGCCGGTAGAACAGCTCCTCCGCCGCGTCGAGCAGCCGGGTCTGTGCCTCTTCGTCGTCCATGAGGGCAGGGTAGCCGGATTGCGGTTGCGGGGAGAACGGGCGTTCTCGTAGCGTAGAGAACGATCGTTCTCCCACTCGGAAGGCACCGTCATGTCCCGTCCGCCCCTGCCGCCCTTCACCGAAGACACCGCCCGCGCGAAAGTGCGGGCCGCCGAGGACGCCTGGAACAGCCGCGATCCCGAGCGGGTCGCCCTCGCGTACACGGAGGACTCGGTCTGGCGGAACCGCGACCGCTTCCTCGCCGGCCGCGCCGAGATCCGCGCGTTCCTCGCCGACAAGTGGGAGCGGGAGCTTGACTACCGGCTCCGCAAGGAGCTGTGGGCGTACACCGGCAACCGCATCTCCGTACGCTTCGAGTACGAGTGGCACGATACCGCGGGGCAGTGGTGGCGCAGCCACGGGAACGAGCAGTGGGAGTTCGCCGACGACGGCCTGATGCGGCGCCGGGAGGCCAGCATCAACGACGTCCCGATCGCCGCATCCGACCGGCGCATCCGGGATTAGAGGACGCGAGCACTGAGAGCGTGGCCGTGTCGAGCTGCAGCTGGTCCTCGCTCCGGGATTCAGATACCTCGGACGGTCACGCGGTTGCCGCAGAGCAGTGTCATGTCTTCCGCGTCGGAGGTGAAGATGGTGACGTCTCCGCGCTGCCGCAGCGCCACGGCGGCGAGTGCCGCGTCGATGGCGTACTTGTGTCCGTGCAGGCCGGCCGCCTTCAGTAGCGCGATCGCCTCGCCTGCGTTCTCCGGGGTGACCGGTTCCACCACGATCCGCGACAGCGCCCAAGTCCACGCGGCATTCTTGACACGGTTGTGATACGCCTCGATCAGGGTCATCGAGGCGGTGACGACTCTGATCCCGGTCCGGTCGGCGTCTCGCAGACGGGCGACCATGTGGCGATGGCCGAGTACCGCCTGGGAGAGACCTTCGCCATCCAGTACGTAGACAGCGGGTTCGGCCATCAACTGGCCTTGCTTTCCGGCACGGCGCGGGCCTTGCGCTCCGCGGTCTCCTGCTGGATCGACAGGCGTTCCGCCTCGGCCCACGCGGCCTCTTCCGGGGTGACGGGGCCGTGTTCCTCCTCCAGCCATTCGACGAGCTCGTGCAGGCGATCCCGCTCGCGCTGACGCTCTATGGCGTCCGTGACGTACCGGCTGAACCCGCCGGGACCGACCTCGGCGCGAATCTCCTCGGCCAGCTCCTCAGGAAGCGTCACCGTGTATTTCTTCGTTGCCATACCCATTACCATACCGCCGAGCAAGGCTTACGACGCGCTCCTCGGTCAGGACATCCGCCCGCTGCCCTGCCCCGGCCCATCTCCACGGCCCGGGCGCCGTGCGGAGCCCGCGCCCCTAGCGTCGGCGATCTCGAAGACCTGAGGCTCCACCCCGGAGCCACGCCCCCCGGACGGCCGTCAGGGCTGGTGGTGGGCCTGCGTGATGAGGTCCGTGGCGACCTCCAGGGCCGCCAGGCGCGTCTCCTCCGGGTCGCTCTTCATGTGCTGGAGGAACATCATCCCGGCGTGCAGCGTGAACAGTGCGCTCACGCTGCGCACCTGGTCCGTCAGCGGGTCGTCCTCCCTGCGCACCAGCTCCACCAGGCGCAGGAGCCGGTTCTTCATCGTTTCGCCGATGCTCAGCTCGCGCATCGTCGCCTGGTTCTCCTGCATGAAGCGGAACAACGGGGCGCATGCGGCGATGGCCTTGCTGTAGCGGCGCAGCAGTTCGCGCTTGGTCTCCAGGGTGCGGGGCTGTTCCTCCGCCCACACGATCAGCTCGTCGATCGGCCGCGTCAGGTCCTCGAAGAGGCTGATGATGATGTCTTCCTTGGTCTTGAAGTGGTAGTACAGCGCCGCCTTCGTGACCTCCAGCCGCTCCGCGATCTCGCGCAGCGACGTCTTCTCGTACCCCTGCTCTGCGAAGAGCTCCAGTGCGACGTCCTGGATGCGCTGCCGCGTGTTGCCGCGGCGCGGCTGCGGACTGCTGCTGGACATGGCTCTCCCCACACTTACTTGCTTGACGCCCGGCTAGTTACGGGTCTACGGTCCCCATTGTAGTGAACTAGCCGGTCGACAAGTAAGTGCCGGTGCTCCAAGAGTGTGAAGACGCTAGTGAAGTAGAAGTGCCAGGGGAGTGGACATGGGCGAGACAGTCAAGACGGTGGACACCTCGAAGGAGGTGAAGCCTCGCAGCGTGCGGGTGGTGCTCATGGCCCTCATGATCGCGATGCTGCTGGCCATGCTCGACAACATGATCATCGGCACCGCGATGCCGACGATCGTCGGCGAGCTCGGCGGCCTCGAGCACCTCTCCTGGGTGGTCACCGCCTACACGCTGGCCACCGCGGCCTCCACCCCCATCTGGGGCAAGATCGGCGACATGTACGGGCGGAAGGGCTCCTTCCTCACCTCGATCGTCATCTTCCTGATCGGCTCCGTGCTCAGCGGCATGGCCCAGGACATGGGCCAGCTGATCGGCTTCCGCGCGATCCAGGGCCTCGGTGCCGGCGGTCTGATGGTCGGCGTCATGGCGATCATCGGCGACCTCATCCCGCCCCGCGAGCGCGGCAAGTACCAGGGCATGATGGCCGGCGTGATGGCCCTCGCCATGATCGGCGGCCCGCTGGTCGGCGGCACCATCACCGACCACATGGGCTGGCGCTGGTCCTTCTACATCAACCTGCCGCTCGGCGCGGTCGCCCTCGCCATGGTCACCGCCGTCCTGCACCTCCCCAAGAAGGCGGACGGGCAGCGACCGAAGATCGACTACCTCGGCGCGGCCCTGCTGACCGTCGCCATCACCTCCACCGTCCTCGTCACCACCTGGGGCGGCACCGAGTACGCCTGGGGTTCGGGCGAGGTCATCGGGCTGATCGCCGTCGGCGTCCTCTCCATCGCCGCGTTCCTCTACGCCGAGACCAAGGCCGCCGAGCCGGTGATGCCGCTGCACATCTTCCGCAGCCGCAACTTCACCCTCATGTCCGTCATCGGCTTCCTCGTCGGCTTCGCGATGTTCGGCGGCGTGCTCTACCTCCCGCTGTTCCAGCAGTCGGTCCAGGGCGCCTCCGCCACCAACTCCGGCCTGCTCCTGCTGCCCATGCTGCTCTCGATGATGGTCGTCTCGCTGATCGCGGGCCGCATCACCACCAGCAGCGGCAAGTACAAGATCTTCCCGATCGTCGGCGGCGCGCTCATGGTCGTCGGGCTCTTCCTGCTCGCGACGATGGACACCGGCACCACGCGCCTGGTCTCCGGCGTGTACATGGCCGTCCTCGGCGCCGGGCTCGGCTTCCTGATGCAGATCACCATGCTGGTCGCGCAGAACAGCGTCGACATGAAGGACATGGGCGTCGCGTCCTCCTCGGCGACCCTCTTCCGCACGCTCGGCGGCTCCTTCGGTGTGGCCCTGATGGGCTCCCTGTTCACCAGCCAGGTCACCCACACCATGTCCGACCGCCTGGGTCCGGAGGCGGCCGTCGCCGCGGGCTCCGCCCAGCTGGACGCGGCCAGCCTGGCCAAGCTGCCAGAGCACGTACGCGACGCCTACCAGCACGCGGTGGCCGCCGGTACGCACTCGGCGTTCCTGCTCGGCGCGGCCATCGCCGTCCTGGGCTTCGCGGCCGCCTGGTTCGTCAAGGAGGTCCCGCTCCGGGGCGCGGGCCCGGCCCCGGCCGGCGGCGCGGACGGTGCGGACGGCACGGGCAAGGAGCAGGGTGCCCCGGCTCCGCAGGAGTCCCTCGCGCACTGACCTGGCCTGATGAACGGTGCCGCAGTCGGCCCGGCTCCGGGGGATGGACGGATCCCCCGGAGCCGGGCCATTTCTGTACCCGCGTCCACGTGTCCCGGGAGAGGGCGGCGGACGGCGCCGGCCGCCAGGCCCTGGAGCAGCAGGGCCGGCCGGAACAGCCGGGACAGCCCGGGCAGTCCGCACCGCGCCCTCCTCCTGACACGCCGCAGGGCGGCGAACGGGTGAGGGTCGACGCCCCGGCGCGCCCCGCGGTGTTCCCTGGTCGGGCAGCAGCACACGTGCGCACGTATGCAGGCAGGCACGCCCGGCCAGGAGGACCCCGTGACCATCAGCCCCGCCACACTCTCCGACCCCGCCGTCGGCGCCTTCGTCGCCGCCGTCAACGCCCATGACAGGAACGCCTTCCTCGCGCTCCTGACCCCGGACGCGTCCATGTCCGACGACGGTTCGGACCGCGACCTCGCCGACTGGATCGACCGGGAGATCTTCGACTCCGGCGGCCACATGGACGTCCAGAAGGAGTCGGACGGCGGCCACTCCCTGGTCGTCAACTACCGCAACGACACGTGGGGCGAGATGCGCACCGCCTGGCGCTTCACCGTCACCCCGGCGGGCCGGATCAGCCGTTTCGAGACCGGCCAGGCCTGACCCGCCACCGACGCACCTCCACACAGCGCCGGGCGCTCCCGTACGGGTGAAAGCGCGCCCGGCGTCGTTCCGGCCCGCGGCGGGCCCCGTTGGACCGGACATGAAACCCACCCGAATCGCCGCTTTCGCCCTGGCCACCGCTGCGGCCGCCCTCGCCCCCGCCCTCCTCCAGTCGGCCATCGCCACGCCGCTGGCGTCGCCGTACCTCCAGGACCCGGCCGGCGGCGAAAAGACCATGAAGTCGATGTGGACCAAGGACGAACAGCACAAGGTGGAGGGGCAGTTCCGCTTCCATCCCGGAGTCCAGTACAAGACGGTCACCCGCCCCGGCCCCTCGGGCGCGCCGGACTACGAGCGACAGGTCCCCGACCCCAAGACCCTGGCGTGGGAGCCGTCGTACGAGTTCGCCTGGTCGGTGTCGGACTCGACGGTGGTGAAGAAGGCGCTGACGGTCAAGGAAGGCGAGCACCCGATCGTCGTACACGCCGTGCTGCGCACCGCGAAGGGCGCGAAGGCGGGGGAGGTGCGCCAGGAACTCACCGGGAAGCCGGCGACGGGGCGCGAGAAGCTCGCGGGCGGCAAGCGCATCGCGTGTGACACCGGGAAGTACACGGTGGAGTGGTCGGTCACGCGCTCTGGCTACGGCACGCTCACCGGCACCTTGGGCTGGGACTCCAGCTGCGAGGAGTACCGCACGGCGTTCGCCTCGGACCCCGGAAAGAGCGCAACGAGCGGAAGGAACTGAGGAGGAGGCCGGCCGCCCCGCGCACCTTGTGAGTGCTCGGCGGGCGACTGGGCCGACGGCCTTGGATCAAGAGCCGTAGGGGCCATTGTGCCGCATGGGGTGGACTGCGGCGGGGGGCGAAGGTCCCGTGTCACGGGTGACTTCAGTGCTTGTTCTTCGACGCCTCGGCGGCCTTGGCCGCGATGTCCTCCAGGACGACCTTCGGGTCGCCGGCCGGTTCCACGGCGCGTCCGATGTTGCGCTTGATCGTGTCGCTGACGGTCACCCAGGACGGGTCGTTGACCGGGTAGAGCTGGGCGCCGCGCAGCGCCGTCAGGAACTGCGTGTCGTTGGTGTCGAGTCCGCCGCCCGCCGGAGTGCGCGAGGCGGAGACGGTGGACGGCAGCAGGTGGTAGCGGTTGGCGAAGTCCATCAGGTTCTTGTCCTGGTAGACGAAGTCGAGGAACGCGCCGATCTCGGCGCGCTTGCCGTTCTGCTTGAAGGCCATCATCCAGTCGGCCACGCCCACGGCCGGCGGGGTCTCCCCGGTGCCGAGGGTGTCCGCGACCGGCATCGAGACGGCGCGGACGTCGATGCCCTTGGCGCGCGCCTCGTACGCGAGTGAGGGGTATCCGTTGAGCATGCCGACCTCGCCCCGCAGGAACGCGGCGAAGGCGTCGGCGCGGTTCAGCTGGGACGGCGAGGTGGGCCCGACGAGGCCGGGGGTGACCAGCTGGTCCTTGACCCACTTCCAGGTCTGGATGTTCTGGTCGGAGGCCAGGGCGTAGTTGCCGCTGCTGTCGGCGTAGCCGCCGCCGTTGCTCAACTCCCAGATCAACGCCTCGGCGTGGGCCTCCTCCGGACCAAGGGGCAGGGCGTACGGGAACTTCACGCCGGCCTTGTCCCTCAGCGACTTGGCGTCGGCCTTCAGGTCGGGCCAGGTCTTGGGTGCTTCCTTGATGCCGGCCTTGTCGAACAGCGCCTGGTTGTAGAAGAGGAGGCGGCTGCTCGCCACCCACGGCAGCCCGTAGAGGGTGCTGCCGACGGTGCCGGCCTCGGCGAGCGGCGCCAGGAAGTTCGCCTCGGCGCTGATGGAGAGCAGTTCCTCGGCGGAATAGAGCTCGCCTTGCGCGGCGAAGTCCGAGTAGGAGCCCATGAGGGCGATGTCCGGTGCCTTGCCGGCGTGGACCATACGGGAGACCTCGCG
This sequence comes from Streptomyces sp. ISL-94, assembly GCF_018614075.1. Taxonomy (GTDB): domain Bacteria; phylum Actinomycetota; class Actinomycetes; order Streptomycetales; family Streptomycetaceae; genus Streptomyces. The sequence goes on from NZ_JAGGOZ010000019.1 coordinate 33,009, forward strand.
GTCGATGTCGGCCCACGGCAGGAGCTTGACCTCGACCTTGATACCGGGGTGGGCGGCGGTGAAATCACCGGTCACCTTGTCCCAGAAGGCCTTTGAACTGGTGGCCGGAGTATCGCCGTATTCGGCCGCCACGAGGTGCAGCGTGCCGCCGTCACCTACGCCGTCGCCGGAGCCGCCACAACCGGCCAGAGGTATCAGCAGACCGAGCACGGCTGTGCTGGCGGCCGTCCCGAAGATTCTTCGTCGCACGGGTGGATTCCCCTGATTTTCTTTTGGATCCTGTTATTACTTATGAGTTACTCCGGGCGGGGGTGTCCCTCCATGGCCCGTTGGCCGGAATTCTCTCCTGGAGGGGGGCGGTTGGCCCCATTGGGGCCGCACTTGTGGGCAATGCTCCAAGGCCGGCTTTTCCGGTTGGTGTTATCCCCTATGTCAGGCGGGAATTCCACGCGCGTAGACATGCCAAAGGCCCGTTTCCGGCCGGAGAACGGGTCTTGGGTGGGGCGTGGAGGTCAGTCGGAGAATTCGCCCGCGTACGGGTCGGGCTCGCCCGTCTCGGGGTTGCGGCCCTCCTGCCAACGGCGCTGGGCCTTGCGCCAGTGCACGAAGCTGAGGTGGCCGCCGTCCCAGAAGGTGATGCTGACCGGGCTCATGTCGAACTCGTCGGAACAGAGCCGGTAGAGGAATTCGGCCATGCCGTACGGATACACGGCAAAGGAGTCGGCCGTGTGCCGCCCGCACACCAGGACGGGCCAGCGGTCCGGGTCCGGGTCGGAGGTGAGCCAGCAGAGGATGTCGGAGCCGCCGGTGACCCCCCAGGCGATGATGGCCTCGGGGTCCACGCCGAAGGCGGCCCGGCCGCCCTCCGCCTTCCACAGCTGCCGGGCGTTGTCCGTCTCCTCCGCCATCTCGGCGGGGTCCCACTGGAGTCCGGGCTTGGGCAGCGGGAGCAGGATGCCGGCCTCGCCGTTGATGGAGCCCGCGCCGAAGCGGCCCATGAAGGCGATGAAGTCCGCCGGGAACCGGGTGCCCCAGGCGGCCTCGGCCGCCTGCCAGTCGATGTCCTCGTCGGCGCCGTGCGTCGCCGGCATGATCTGCTCCAGCGCCTTGATCCGCGCGTTCTCCGTCATGCCGCTCCCCTGCCACCCCAGCTCAACCGCCCCAACCTACCGCCGGGGCGCGGCGTCGCCTAGCCGCGCGTGAGACGTCCGGATACGTCCAGGTTCACCGTGGTTCCGGGACCCAGGCCCCAGGCGGCCATGGCCCCGGCCTCGGCCTCCAGGACGTGCCGGGCCCGGAGCCGGGGGCGGCCGAGTCGGCCGGGGCGCATCGTGACGACGGCGAGCACGCGGAGGTCCCGGCCCAGGTAGGCCACGTCTATGGCGAACCGCATGCGGAAGGTGTGCACGCTTGCCGCGGGTGTGAGGAGCATGGCGCCGCGGATCCCGTCCCGGCCGAGGAGCCCGCGGGTGCGGGCGGAGTACGAGGCGGCGACCTCGAGCGGTATGCGCTGCGCGCCGATGCGGAGGATCCCTCGCCCGTCCTGCCATTTCGCCATGCGAGCCAGCGTAGAGCCCCGCTCGGAAATCAGGCGGATCAAGGTGGCCACCGTGAACACCTGCTCTTCCCCGGAGCCCGGCAAGCCGTCCAGATCAAGCGCCGCCGCACCGACCGCAAGACCGGCAAGACCACGCTGAAGACCGTCTACGCCGTCACCAGCCTCACTGCCGAACAGGCCATCCCCCACCAGCTCGCGAAACGCATCCGCGATCACTGGCAGGTCGAGGCCCTGCGCCACGTGCGAGACACCACATTCGCCGAAGACGCCTCCCAACTTCGCACCGGCAACGCACCCCGGGCGATGGCCACCTGGCGCAACCTCGCCATAGGAGCCCTGCGACTGACCGGCGCGACCAACATCGCCGCCGCCCTGCGACACAACGCCCGCAACGCCGACCGCCCGCTCACCCTCCTCGGGCTCACATGATCACGAAGCGGACAAGCAGACTTCGCCGAAGCCCTGGCCCGACAGTAGCCATGAATAATCATCCGATGTATAGCCCATTCGGCCTATGCTCCATTGATGGATAATGCGAATAATCGCGGAGCTGAATGAGTGAATCTAGCTGCCGCATTGGTTTCAGGGCTTGACGGCTGATACAACTAAAAATGACCAAGCGGGGCAGTCAGCCTGCGGTGCATGATGGAAAGGAAACCGAATGTCTGCCGTTAACTTTGAGGAGCTCAACACGCTCGTCGGCGAGCTCCTGCCCGAGCGGGCCGTGCTCTCCGCCTTCGGCGGAGGTTACGACGGCGGCAACGGCGGCGCCACTGTCGTTTCGACCTGCGCGACCCAGAGCACCTCTCCGGCGCTCGTCCTGGGCCTGCCGGTCGGCTCGCAGGAGATCACCCAGATCTGCACCCCGTCGACGGTGACCCACTGAGGTAACACAGACGTTCACCATCGGTCGGGGAAGGGCTGACGATCTCGTCGGCGCTTCCCCGGCTTTCGTATGGAGCCCGGTGAGGTGTGCTTCTGCCGAGCCTTGCACATCGTTCCGAGGGTGCGACCACTGCTGTTGTTACGGGTCTCCGTCCTGGAACAATAGGAGGCCAGTCACGTCTTGCGAGCGCGGCTGAGGTGAGGGCTCCGCTCCTGAATTCCGAAGGAGTGTGACCACGTGAGCCTGCCACGTTGCCCGTTCGGCGGGAAGGTACCGTTCCCGAGCAAGGATGCAGCTCGCAAATGGTTGGCGAAACAGCCCTTACTCGGAAATGTGCCCCCAGCTGATCGCATCTATCTATGCCCCCACTGCCGATACTGGCACGTCACGGGATCGCACCGTTGGACGAGTCGGGCCATTCTGGAGCGACGCAATTATGGGAGGCGAGCGGTCAATCGCAAGCGAAAGCAACAACGGTCCGGCTGAGCATGCGACAGCCGTACCCCCCTCGCCCGGGCACGTCTGGGAGACGGCCCTGAGGCTGGGCATCGTCAGGAGAGTTTCGCCGGACAACGGCCACCGGCCCCTCACTCACGGGCGATCGTCTCCCGCAAGACCATGCTCCGGACAACGGTGGGGCGCGCCGGATGCCGTAGATCCACCCATGGACCCGGAGACCTCAGTTGGCTTCGCGGCCCCCTCCACCGCCGGCCCGCTGCCGCCCCGGTCCGACCTCCGCGTTCTTCCTGCGCAGCGGACGGGCCTTCCCCCCAGGCCGGGTAGTTAACGTTCTCGGCGCTCCCGCAAGGGAGTTGATCGCGTGGTTGTGGCGGTGTAAGTGGCTGGTCCGCTCTTGCGGATCAGGCCGGCCTGGGACCGTGGGGCGAGTTGTCTGTGCATGGTGCCAAGGGTGATGTCGCCGAGATGGCGGGCGATCTCCCGGGTGTGCCAGTGACGGTCGGGTTGTTCGATGAGCAGGGCCAGGACCCGTTCGCGGCGTCGTTCCGCCGGTTTGGTGTGCCGATCGTCCCGGGACGCCGTGGGCAGAGGGGATTCCTCGACCGGGGGTTCGAGGACGGTGATGTCGAGGTCGGTGACGGTGCGGCTGGCATCGGGCCGCCCGTCGTCGAGTCGCTCGTTGTACCGGTAGACGCCGACTCGCGAGGGAAGATCACGAAGTCGCTGCTGGACGGTCCGCGTCTCCCGCAGGACCGAGTCGACGAGCTCGGATGGCACGAGGCCTGTCAGCTCCCCCAGATGCCCCGGCGCGAATCGACCCGCGGCCACAGTGATCGTGCGGGAGATGGTCGAGCAGGCGAGAGGGCAGAACGACAGGGCAACGGAACTCCTTGGGAACAAGCTGTCTTGGTCGACTGCCTGTACCAACGGGGCTCCATTGCCTTCGTCTCCCCCTGTTGAAGATCCGCCCCCCGCCCCTTGCCGGAACGCCGAGAACGTAACTAACCGGCGTTGGGAGAAGGCCCGACAGCAGCCATGAATAATTCATCCGATGAATAACCCATTCGGCCTACTGCCACATTGGTTTCAGGGCTTGACGGCTGGTACAACTAGAAATGACCAAGCGGGGCAGTCACCCTGCAGTGCACGATGAAAGGAAACCGAATGTCTGCCGTTAACTTTGAGGAGCTCAACACGCTCGTCGGCGAGCTCCTGCCCGAGCGGGCCGTGCTCTCCGCCTTCGGTGGCGGTTACGACGGCGGCAACGGCGGCGGTTACGACGGCGGCAACGGCGGTGCCACTGTCGTTTCGACCTGCGCGACCCAGAGCACCTCTCCGGCGCTCGTCCTGGGCCTGCCGCTCGGCACGCAGCAGATCACCCAGATCTGCACCCCCTCGACGGTGACCCACTGAGGTAACACCCTGGTGATAGACGTTCACCATCGGTCGGGGAAGGGCTGACGATCTCGTCGGCGCTTCCCCGACTTTCGTGGGGGGCTTGGTGAGGTGCGTTTCCGATACGGCGCCGTGAACGAGCTTTGTGGCCCGGCCCGCTCAGGGGTATGCCATTCCTCCGGTTCGGCCGGACCTTGTGTGTAACCAGGAGAGCCCACACTCGTTCGTCCGAATGAAGGCTCTGTGCCCTCGCACCGGCCGCATCACTCCCCTCACCTCCTGGAGAGCGCCATCAGCCCGCGAGTGTTGTCACTTGGGACAGAAGATCCCCCTCCACCCGCCCTGGCGGTCCCCACTTTGACCGAAGGGACGGAGCTGGTCGGCGAGTTCGAAGGCTCCGGGTACCGCGTGCAGCCCCATCTGGTGCGCCGCTTCGACGGGCAGGTAGTGCGCCTGCCTGAATTGCTGTACCTGCTGGCCAAGCTCGTCCACATCCAGCAGCAGTCGGCTTCGGGTCCGCAGAACGCCCAGCAGTACCTCTCCCGCCTGTCGGAAGTGTTGAGCCGCGAAACCGACCGCGAATTCGGGCCGGACCATGTTGTCTTCCTCATCGACAACAAACTGGCGCCGTTGGGAGTCACCACCTACAGCGACGGCTCACCCCCAGAAATCCCGAAAGCCAACCCCTTTCTGTCGCTGCGGTTCCGGGTAGCCGTTTTCTCCGAGGCATCCTCCTGGAAAATCAGCGGCTTCTTCATGTGGCTGTACCGGCCCTTCGTGATGCTCCTGGCCGTCAGCGTTTTCGTATTCTGCGAGTTCCTGCTGTTTAGCGGCAGTCGCATGGCCGGCGCCGTGCAACAGGCTCTGGTCACCCCCACCAGCATCCCGCTGGTCTTCCTTCTGGCCCTGGTCTCCGCGGCCTTTCACGAGATCGGCCACGCCACGGCGTGCCGCTACAGCGGGGTACGTCCCGGTGCGATGGGGTGCGGCATCTACGTGGTGTGGCCCGCTTTCTACACCGACGTCACCGACTCGTACCGGCTGGGGCGCACAGGCCGTCTGCGGGTCGACCTCGGAGGCGTCTACTTCAATACGTTGTTCGTCATCGGTCTCGCCCTGACGTACCTCGCGACCGGATGGCAAGTCCTGCCGGTGGCGATTTTGGCCATCAACCTGGAAATCGTGCAGCAGCTCATCCCGTCACTCCGGTTCGACGGGTACTACATCATTTCGGACTTGGTCGGCATCCCCGACCTGTTCAAGTACATCGGGCCGATCCTGAAACGGGCTCTCCTGCGGCAGCCGGCCGACGAACTGCTTCAGGCTCTCAAGCGCTGGCCCCAAATCGTTGTCACCGCCTGGGTGCTGGTGGTCATCCCCGCCCTGGCAGTCCAACTGGGCATCCTGGTCGTCCGGCTCCCCGAACTCGTCGAGACGGGATGGAGCACGGCCGAGACGCTGGTCGAGAGCGCCACCGCATCTGGCAATCCAGTGGTGGGGGTCCTTTCCGCCGCAGTCCAGATCCTGTTGCTGCTTCTCCCGTTGGCCGGAGCGATCCTTGTCCTGGTACAACTGGCTCGGGCGTTTGTCCGCTTCCTCCACCGGCGTCTGGTCGCCGTCGGCGACCACAAGCAGGGCCGCCGCACGCCCTACCGCATGTGGGGCGGCTCAGCGCTGCTCATTTTCTCGCTCGCCGGTCTGGGAACCGACTCCAGCACACCGGCGGGCGCATGCCGCAAGTGCGCCGCCGCCGCGCGCCACAGCCGGATCCGGTTCGCCGTCTGCGATCCGCTCTGTCCCGCCGCCGGTGTCAGGCCGGCCTTCCACCGGCGCACCTGCTTCCCAGCCTATGACGGTGCCCCGGTTCTCCTGGGCACCCTGTTTCACTACGGGACGGGTGACGTTTCGGCGCCGGGTGACGCCCGGACTCCGGAGAAGTAGACACTTCCGGGCATGTCCGCGGACCTGAGCGGACATGCCCGGAAGTGATATGCGTGGGCGGGACGCCCGGTCAGCCGACCGGGACTGCCGTCGCCTCCAGGCCCTTCTGAGCCTGTCCGGTGCCGGCTTGCGCCGATTCGTGCTCGTCACGACGCCGCTTCGCCGACAGCGCGAACATCACCACGAAGATCACTCACGTCGCCGTCGAGTTCGGCGACCCAGGGGCCGTTGAGGATCTCGCCACCGGGCTCGACGGTGTGATGTGCCGTTTGGATGCCACTGTGAGGGTTTCATTTCTGTGCCATCGTCAGGTTCTTCTCATCGGTGTTTGACCTGCTCAAGCCGTTGAGTTGTAGGTGGCAGGGCGTGAGACGGAGTGGTGGCAGGAGGTGACACCCCGCAGGACAGGTTCGTGGCACTTCCCAGCCGTTTGCTGGAGGTGTGTCCCCTCCCCGTGGCCGTCATGAAAGCGACTTTATGGAACCATGATCGTTCGTTGTTCGATCAAGTCGACCGTGCAAACGTCGACTGAGTAAACGGGGAGACACCCATGCGTCCCATGTCGTTTCCGCTCCGCAAGGCGGTGAGCTTGCTGACCGCCGCCACCGCGCTGGCCCTGGGCGTCACCGTCCTGGCCGCTCCGAGCGCCTTCGCCGTCGGTTCGTCCGCGTGCACCACGAATTTCAAGGACCTGACCACCACGATCACCGCGGACCCGGGCAAGACCATGCGTACCGGGCCGGGCAACAACTACGAGAAGAAGAAGTTCCTGCCCATCGGCACCAAGGTGACCATCTACTGCATGGCCAAGCCCAAGGGCACGTACTGGTACTACATCAAGAGCGGCAAGACCAAGGGCTGGGTCCTGGGCTGGTAGACCCCGGCCCGCTGCGCCCCCTCCGCCAGCAGCTCGTCCGCGTCGACGATGTGTACCCCTGCTCCGCCAGGAACCGCTGGCGGTGGGCGGCGAGGTCTCGGTGGCTCCTGGAGCTGAGAGTCCAGACCGGCATTTGCTGGGACAAGGCCGAAGTGGTGCGTGAACTGCTGCCATGGCGCGTACGCCCGACAGCATCCTGCGCGACGCGCTGACCGGCCGCGCCCAAAGAGCCAGCACCTGAGACAGGGGAGATGGGCAGAGGGTCCGCGCAGCTGGGGGCCGTGGGGGGCGGGGCGGCGCTACCGTCAGCGGATGGGTGTTGCGTCGCTGATCGTTCTTGCCGCCGAGTACGGGGTGGCCGTGGGGAGCCTGCTGCCGCGCGCCCTATACCGGCTCTCCGTCGAGCCGGGGGAGCCCTGGCGGGGCCACTGCCCCGAGGGGCACCCGGTCGCCGGCTGGCTCGGACCCGCCCGCTGCCGGCACGCCGCCGCAGGCCCGGACCTGCCCTCGCCGGCGGCCGCCGCCACAAACCCAGACCTCCCGTCGCCGGTGGTCGTCGCCACAGGACCGGACCTGCCGCCGGCGGCCGCCCCCCGCACGGACCTGCCGCCGCCGGCGGCCGCCGCCGCCAGCCCGGGGTCGGCCTCGCCGGAGGGCCCGGGTCTGCAGCGGCCGGGGGTCGAGTCGCCGGACCCCGCGGAGGGCCCGGGTCTGCCGCGGCCGGGGGCCGAGTCGCCGGACCCGTGTGGGGACCCGGGCGTGGGGGTGGCGGGGCGCCGGGGCCCGCACGGGTACGGGATGCCGGCCGGCCGGGCCGCGGTGTTCGCCGGTGCCGTATGTGCCGCGCTCGCGGGGGCCGTCGGGGCGCGGCCCGAGGGGGTCGCGTACGTCGCGCTCGCGCCCGTCCTCGTGCTGCTCGTGCTCGTCGACCGCGCCGTGCACCGGCTGCCCGACGCGCTCACCCTCCCCCTCGCCGCCGCGGCCGCAGCCGCACTCGGCGGCGCCGCCCTCGCCCCCGGCGCCGCCGGGTCCTGGCGCCTGGCCCTGCTCGGCGGGGGAGCGCTCGGAGCCTCGTACCTCCTCCTCCACCTCATCAACCCCGCCGGCCTCGGCTTCGGCGACGTCAAGCTGGCGCTCACCCTGGGGGTAGCTCTTGGGTGGTACGGGTGGGGGGTATGGGCCGCCGGGGCCTTCCTCGGCTTCCTCTACGGGGCCCTGTACGGGCTCTCACCTGTGCTGCGCGGCTCCGCGCCCCGGAAGGAAGCCTTCGCCTTCGGGCCCTTCATGGCCGCCGGCGCCCTCACCGGAGTGCTCCTGGGTGGCTTCGGAGCGTAGTCATCTCGCGCCAATGCACGCATCACGCTTTACGAAGGGTTATGGTGGAACCCCCCCCTCGGGCCGGTCCGTATCCCCCCCCACGGACCGGCCCGTTTTTCGTTCCCCCCGCCCCGACGGCGTTCGCGCAGGTCAGCCCCGCTGGGCCCAGATGTTGGTGCCCGGGGTGGAAACCGCGAACGAGTCGATCTCCTTCAGCTCCCGCTCCGACAGCGGAGCCCCGCGCAACGCGGCCACGTTCTCCTCCAGCTGCCGCACGCTCGACGCGCCGATCAGCGCGGACGTCATCCGGTCGTCGCGCAGCACCCACCGCAGCGCCAGCTGCGCCAGGGACTGGCCCCGGCGGGCCGCGATGTCGTTCAGCCCGTTCAGCCGGCGGACGACGTCCTCCGACAGCAGGTCCGGGTTCAGCGACTTGCCCTGGGTGGCCCGCGAGCCCTCCGGGATGTCCTTCAGGTACTTGGCGGTCAGCAGCCCCTGCGCGAGCGGCGCGAAGGAGATGCAGCCCATGCCGGACTCCTCCAGGGTGTCCAGCAGCCCGTCCTCCTCCGTCCAGCGGTTGATCATGGAGTACGAGGGCTGGTGGATCAGCGGCCGCACGCCCATCGCGCGCAGGATCCGTACCGCCTCGGCCGTCTGCTCCGCCGTGTAGGAGGAGACGCCCACGTACAGCGCCTTGCCCTGCTGGACCGCGGACGCGAGGGCGCCCATGGTCTCCTCCAGCGGCGTCTGCGGGTCGAAGCGGTGCGAGTAGAAGATGTCGACGTAGTCCACCCCCATCCGCTTCAGCGAGGCGTCGAGCGAGCTGAGCAGGTACTTCCGGCTGCCCCACTCCCCGTACGGCCCGGGGTGCATCAGGTACCCGGCCTTGGTGGAGAGGATCAGCTCGTCGCGGTAGGACGCGAAGTCCTGCGAAAAGATCTTGCCGAAGTTGAGCTCGGCCGAACCGGGCGGCGGACCGTAGTTGTTCGCCAGGTCGAAGTGGGTGACGCCCAGGTCGAAGGCCCGGCGCAGGATCGCCCGCTGGGTCTCCAGGGCCTTGTCGTCACCGAAGTTGTGCCAGAGGCCGAGGGAGATGGCGGGGAGCTTGAGGCCGCTGTGGCCGGTGCGCCGGTACTCCATGGAGTCGTAGCGCGAGGGCTCTGCCCGATAGGGATTGGTATCAGTCACGATGTCCTCCCTATCACGGAGCTGTGACAGGCCGAGTTGGGTACCCGATCCCGCCGCGCAGTAATGTGGCGGCCTCGGGGGAGGACCGCATTCGCACGGGGGCACTGCACGGAGGGGCTGCAAGATCGTGAAGCTGCGCGACCTGGTGTACAGGCTCTACGCACGCCGGGTGGAAGGCCGCCTCGACCATGACGCGTCGCCCAAGCACATCGGCGTGATCCTGGACGGGAACAGGCGCTGGGCGAAGGCGTCCGGAGGTACGACGGAACAGGGCCACCAGGCCGGAGCCGACAAGATCTCCGAGATGCTGGGCTGGTGCACCGAGACGGACGTCGAGGTCGTCACCCTGTGGATGCTCTCCACCGACAACCTGGACCGGCCGGAGGTCGAGCTCCGCCCGCTGCTCAACATCATCGAGAACACCGTGCGCGGCCTGGCCGCGGACGGCCGCTGGCGCGTCCACCACGTCGGCAACCTCGACATCCTGCCCTCGCGGACTCAGACCGTGCTGAAGGAGGCCGAGCAGGCCACGCACGACGTCGACGGGATACTCGTCAACGTCGCCGTCGGCTACGGCGGCCGCCAGGAGATCGCCGACGCGGTCCGCTCGCTGCTGCTGGAGCACGCGCAGAAGGGCACCTCCTTCGAGGAGCTCGCCGAGATCCTCGACATCGACCACATCGCGGAGCACCTCTACACGCGCGGCCAGCCCGACCCGGACCTCGTGATCCGCACCAGCGGCGAGCAGCGGCTGTCCGGATTCATGCTGTGGCAGAGCGCCCATTCCGAGTACTACTTCTGCGAGGTCTTCTGGCCGGCCTTCCGCAAGGTCGACTTCCTGCGGGCGCTGCGCGACTACGCGGCCCGCCACCGGCGGTACGGCACCTGAGAGGTGCCGGGAGTTTCTGTTTCCCCTTCTGACGCCCCTTCGGCCCCGCCGCCCTCCTCCCCCGAACCCTGAACCTGGGGGCACCTCCCAGCGGTAGCCGGGGGAGGGTTCACCGAGCGTCCGTCATATGCCAAGGCATGGCCTGGCCTGATCGGGGAATATCCCTTTCAGGTCGATGCCCGATCCACGGGTGTCGAGTCTCAGCGGACGGCATGGGGTCGTCCGCCCGGGAGGCCCTTTGCACCAGGACGCACGTGCGGTTCGCACGGACGAAGTGGGAGGGCCGGAAATCGGCCCTGGCATGGGTGCCGATGACCGGTCCGGTCTTCATGGCCCGACCTCTTCCGAGGGGGTACGTCCTTCCGTGGTGACCAGCACAAAGCGCCGCCTGCCCGACAGGCGGACCTACGTCCTCGACACCAGCGTCCTGCTGGCAGACCCCAACGCCATCACCCGTTTCGACGAGCACGAGGTCGTGCTCCCGATCGTGGTGATCACCGAGCTGGAGGCAAAGAGGCACCATCCGGAACTCGGGTACTTCGCGCGACAGGCCCTGCGCCTGCTCGACGACTTCCGGGTCCGGTACGGCCGCCTCGACGCACCCATCCCGCTGGGCGATCTGGGCGGCAGCCTGCGTGTCGAGCTCAACCACTCCGACCCGGGCGTGCTGCCCGCCGGCTTCCGACTGGGGGACAACGACTCGCGGATCCTCGCGGTCGCCCGCAATCTGCAGGCCGAGGGCTACGACGTCACGGTGGTCTCGAAGGATCTCCCGCTGCGCATCAAGGCCTCCTCCGTGGGGCTGATCGCCGAGGAGTACCGCGCGGAGCTCGCGATCACCGATGCCGGCTGGACGGGCATGGGCGAGGTCGCCCTCTCCGGGGAGCAGGTGGACCTCCTCTACTCGGAGGAGCGGCTCTACGTTCCGGAGGCCGCCGAACTGCCCGTGCACACCGGACTGGTCCTCCAGTCCGAGCGCGGCAAGGCGCTGGGCCGGGTCACGGCGGACGGCAACGTGAAGCTCGTACGGGGCGACCGCGAGGCCTTCGGGCTGCACGGCCGCAGTGCCGAGCAGCGCATCGCGCTGGACCTCCTCCTCGACCCGGAGATCGGGATCATCTCGATGGGCGGCCGGGCCGGTACCGGAAAGTCGGCCCTGGCGCTGTGCGCGGGCCTGGAGGCGGTGCTGGAGCGCAGGCAGCACCAGAAGGTGATGGTCTTCCGGCCGCTGTACGCGGTGGGCGGCCAGGACCTCGGCTACCTGCCGGGGGACGCGTCCGAGAAGATGAGCCCCTGGGCGCAGGCGGTCTTCGACACCCTCTCGGCGGTGGCCGGGCGCGAGGTCATCGAGGAGGTGCTGAACCGCGGGATGCTGGAGGTCCTGCCGCTCACGCACATCCGCGGCCGCTCGCTGCACGACGCCTTCGTGATCGTGGACGAGGCGCAGTCGCTGGAGCGCAATGTCCTGCTGACCGTTCTGTCCAGAATTGGCGCCAATTCGAGGGTCGTTCTGACCCATGATGTCGCCCAGCGGGACAACCTGCGGGTCGGCCGGTACGACGGAGTCGTCGCCGTGGTCGAGAAGTTGAAGGGGCACCCCCTCTTCGCCCACGTCACGCTGAGCCGGTCCGAGCGCTCCCCGATCGCCGCACTGGTCACCGAGATGCTCGAGTCCCTGTAGCGACATCAGGGGCAAAACGCCCATAGCGGGAAGGTGAGTTGGCGCCGCCCGGCAAGGCCCGAGAGCCTAGCCGGGCGGCGTCGTGCTGCACAGGCCTTTGGTGAAAACAACTGTGACATGCCCGGTGTGACCTTTCCCACGCAACAGGGAATTGCCCTGCGGCATCGCGGTCCGGCAGAGTCTGTTTTCCGTCAGGCCCCGCATACGGCACACCTGTACCTCCAGTGAGGTACGCACACACAACTCCACAGTCGATTGCCGTATGCCGCCCGGAGTTACGCGGCAGCCCCCGTAAGGGAGCTGCCCACGGGCCCGCGCCTCCAGTGACCGCAGAACCACGGAGGCCAGTGTCGAGGGGCACTCTTGCGCTCGCGCGGTCACTGCGGGCGCTGCTGGAAGGACATCATGTGAGCCGGATCTCGGTCCGGGGGTTCGCAGTGGCTTCGGCCACCGCGGTCACCACCGTCGGCGCAGTCGTGGGTGTTGCCACTGGCGACCCCTCCTCGAACGATCTCGAGACGACCGCGTCCGGCGCGACGCTCCTCACTGACATCCCGGTCGGCGACCAGGCACAGGTCCAGAGCGCGTCCCTGACGCAGCAGGCCGACGCCATCGTCCACGCCGCCGACGCCGACGCCAAGCGCTCGGCGGAGGAGGCCGCCCGCCTCCAGGCCGCCGAGGACGCCAAGTCCAAGAAGGCCGAGGCGGAGAAGGCGAAGGCCGAAGCCGACGCCAAGGCGAAGGCGGACCGCGAGGCGAAGGACGCGGCCAGCCGCTCCGCCGCCCGCGACGCCGGCGACTTCGAGGTCAAGAGCTCCTACACGGTCGCTCAGGTCAAGGCCATCGCCCAGCAGATGGTCCCGTCCGGCCAGTTCCAGTGCTTCTCCAACATCATCAACCAGGAATCCACCTGGAACTACCAGGCCGTCAACTCCTCCTCGGGTGCCTACGGCCTCGTCCAGGCGCTCCCGGGCTCGAAGATGGCCACGGCCGGTGCCGACTGGCGCACGAACCCCGCCACGCAGATCAAGTGGGGCCTGAACTACATGAACGAGCGTTACGGCAGCCCGTGCGGAGCCTGGAACTTCCACCAGGCCAACGGCTGGTACTAGAAACCGCCGCCGCACCCCGCTCAACCCCGCGGAGCCCCGCACCGTCCTACGGTGCGGGGCTCCGCGCGTGTACGGTCATTCGAGGTGTGACCAGTGGGCGGGGGAAGGGGACGACATGGCGAAGTGGGCAGGCTGGCTCGGCCGGCTCGGGAGCAGGCTGAACCGGATCGAGGCGCGGCTCGACGAGCTGCGCGCCGAAGCCGAGGCCGAGGCAAGGGGCGACCTGCCCGCGCCCGGCGCACTTCCGCAGCCCGCCGCGGCCGCCCCGGTCCCGGGAGCGGCCGCCGACACGGGAGCGGGAGCGGGTGCCGGCGCCGGCGGTGCCGCTGCGGGCGCCGCGGCTGCGGTGGCGGCGCCGCCGGCCGCCCACGCGGTCCTGCCCCAGCGGCCCGACCCGGCCAGTGTGGTCCCCTGGGGCATGCGCGTCGCTGCCGAGGTCAGCTGGCGGCTGCTGCTCCTCGCCGGGATGCTCTGGGTGCTGATGAAGGTGATCAGCGAAGTCCGCCTGGTCGTCCTCGCCTTCGCCGCCGCCCTGCTCGTGACCGCGCTGCTCCAGCCCTTCGTGGTCCGGCTGCGCCGGCTCGGGCTGCCGCGCGGGCTCGCCACCGTCGTCACCGCGATCCTCGGATTCGTGATCATCGGACTCGTCGGCTGGTTCGTGGTCTGGCAGGTCATGGAGAACCTCGACGACCTCTCCGACCGGGTCCGCGACGGCATCAACGAGCTCAAACTCTGGGCCCTGGACAGTCCGTTCCACGTGACCGAGAAGCAGATCAACGACATCGCGAAGAACCTCAGCGAGACCATCGGCACCAACACCGAGCAGATCACCTCCGCCGGCCTCCAGGGCGTGACGGTCCTCGTCGAGGTGCTGACGGGCATTCTGCTCGCGATGTTCTCGACCCTCTTCCTGCTCTACGACGGCAAGCGCATCTGGACCTGGACGCTCAACCTCGTCCCGGCAGCGGCCCGCCCCGGTGTGGCGGGAGCCGGACCGCGCGCCTGGCGCACGCTGACCGCGTACGTACGGGGCACCGTGCTGGTCGCGCTCATCGACGCCATCTTCATCGGCCTCGGCATCTACTTCCTCGACGTGCCGATGGCCGTGCCGCTCGCCGTCTTCATCTTCCTGTTCGCCTTCATCCCGCTCGTCGGCGCGGTGGTCTCCGGCGCCCTCGCGGTGGTCGTCGCGCTCGTGACCCAGGGCGTCTTCAGCGCCCTGATGGTGCTGCTCGTCGTGCTGGCGGTGCAGCAGATCGAGGGGCACGTGCTCCAGCCCTTCATCCTGGGCCGTGCGGTACGGGTGCACCCGCTCGCGGTGGTCCTCTCGGTCGCCGCGGGCGGCATGATCGCGGGCATCGGCGGGGCGGTGGTCGCCGTACCGCTGGTCGCCGTCACCAACACCGTGGTGTCCTACCTGAAGGCGTACTCGCGCGAACAGCTCCACCACGGGGCCGGAGGAGTGGGGCCCGCGCCGCACGGGGCGACCGCCCTCGGCTCGGCGGCGCGCGGGGCCGGTTCCGGTGATCACTGAACCGGAGCTGGACGGGGAGGGGGAGCCGCAGCGTCCGGCCGAGGTGGCGGAGCCGGGCGCGGGGGCCGGGCCGTCCACGCGACCGCCGGCCCGCCCCTGGCTGTGGGCGCTGGGCGGAGCGGTGCTGGCCTCGGCGGTGTGGGTGGGCGCCCTGGCGGCGCAGAATCGATTCACCACTGGGCCGCGGATCGACTACCGGCACTCCGAGGAGCTGTGCAAGGAGGCGCCGCTGACCACGCTCGGCTCCTTGGCCGGAGGGTTCGAGAAGGGGCGGCAACGCCACGGCGAGGGTCCCGCCCTGGACTGGTCCTCCTGCACGTACGAACCGATGCGGACCGAGCGCCGGGCCGGCTACTACGGCCGGGTCCAGGTCGACCTGCACAAGAAGACCGACCCCGGGCCGGAGTTCGGCGCCCAGCCCGGGCTCAGCCTCTTCATGGACGTGGTGCCCGGCGAGGCGGAGCAGGTCCCCGGTCTCGGGGAACGGGCGCTGATCAGCGGGCATGCGATGGAGCCACGGCTCCAGGTCCTCGACGGCGGGGCGGTCTTCACGCTCACCGTCCAGTGGTTTGGCCAGGACGGGGACGCCGAGGCCGACGAGGACGCCCTCACATCGGCGATGATCGAGGACATGCGCGCCCTGATACTGGCGCTGAAGAAGTGACGGCAGGGCCCCCGCGGCCGGGAACGGCTGCGGGGGCCGTGTGCGTCGTACGGGTGACTACTCGGCGGCGAGGGCCGCTTCCGCGTCGAGGGTGACGGCGACGGCCTGGATCACCGAGGCGATCTTGAAGGCCTCCTGGACCGTCTCGCGGTCCACGCCCGCCTTGCGCAGGACCTGCTCGTGCGAGTCCAGGCACTGGCCGCAGCCGTTGATCGCGGAGACCGCGAGCGACCACAGCTCGAAGTCGACCTTCTCCACGCCCGGGTTGCCGATGACGTTCATCCGCAGGCCCGCGCGCAGGGTGCCGTACTCCGGGTCGGAGAGCAGGTGCCGCGTGCGGTAGAAGACGTTGTTCATCGCCATGACGGCCGCGGCGGACTTGGCGGCGGTGTACGCCTCGGGGGACAGCGCCGCCTTCGCCTCCGGCTCCAGCTCACGCAGGACGCGCGGGGAGCGGGCGGCGATCGCGCAGGACAGGACGGTGCCCCACAGCTGCTGCTGGGAGAGGGTGTCCTGGTTGCCGATGACCGAACCGAGGTTCAGCTTCAGGTCCTTGGCGAAGTCCGGTAGGGCGGACTTGAGGGAGTCGAGGGACATCCGTCACTCACCGGCCAGCAGGGCGCCGGCGTCGAGGGTGTTCTCGCCCTTGTTCCAGTTGCAGGGGCACAGCTCGTCGGTCTGCAGGGCGTCGAGGACCCGCAGGACCTCCTTGGGGTTACGGCCCACGGAACCGGCGGTCACCATCGAGAACTGGATCTCGTTGTTCGGGTCCACGATGAAGACGGCGCGCTGGGCGAAGCCGTCGGCGCCCTGGATGCCGCAGTCGCGCATCAGCTCGTGCTTGGAGTCGGCCAGCATCGGGAAGGGCAGGTCGCGCAGGTCGGCGTGGTCCTTGCGCCAGGCGTGGTGGACGTACTCGGAGTCGCCGGAGACACCGAGGATCTGCGCGTCGCGGTCGGCGAACTCCTCGTTCAGCTTGCCGAAGGCGGCGATCTCGGTCGGGCAGACGAACGTGAAGTCGGCCGGCCAGAAGAACACCACGCGCCACTTGCCCTCGTAGGTCTTGTGGTCGATCTGGGCGAACTCGCTGCCCGCTTCGAGCGAGACGCAGGCGGTCAGATCGTACGTGGGGAACGTGTCGCCGACAGTGAGCACGTGCTCTCCTTGCGAAATGGAAAGTGACCTTTTTGGGGCCATTCCGAGGGGGTTGGACGTATCTCACATGCTGACACACCTGCATTGATTACAGAAATAGCTAGTCTTGTGGCAGGTGATCGGAGGTACCTATCAGTGGCTGTCGGTAATAGGGGAGCGAAGCAACCCACCCTCGCACAGCTGCGCGCCTTCGCGGCCGTGGCCGAGCACCTGCACTTCCGGGACGCCGCCGCGGCCATCGGCATGAGCCAGCCGGCGCTCTCCGGGGCGGTCTCCGCGCTGGAGGAGGCCCTCGGCGTACAGCTGTTGGAGCGCACCACCCGCAAGGTGCTGCTCTCCCCGGCGGGCGAGCGGATCGCGGCCCGGGCGAAGGTGGTGCTCGACGCCATGGGCGGGCTGCTGGAGGAGGCCGAGGCCGTACGGGCGCCCTTCACCGGGGTCCTGCGGCTGGGGGTGATCCCCACGGTGGCCCCCTACCTGCTGCCGACCGTGCTCGGGCTGTTCCACCGGCGCTACCCGCGGATGGACCTCCAGGTGCACGAGGAGCAGACCGCCTCCCTGCTGGAGGGGCTGGCCGGCGGGCGCCTGGACCTGCTGCTGCTCGCGGTGCCGCTGGGGGTGCCCGGAGTCACCGAACTGCCGATATTCGACGAGGACTTCGTGCTCCTCGCACCCCGCGAGCATCCGCTGGCCGGGCGGCGGGACATCCCGCGCGAGGAACTGCGGGGGCTGCAGCTGCTGTTGCTCGACGAAGGGCACTGCCTGCGGGACCAGGCCCTGGACATCTGCCGCGAGGCGGGGCGCACCACCGGCGCGGACGTCACGACGACCGCCGCCGGGCTGTCCACCCTCGTCCAGCTGGTCGCCGGGGGGCTGGGGGTCACGCTGCTGCCGCGGACCGCGCTGCGGCTGGAGACCGCGCGCAACGAGTACCTGGCCACGGGGTACTTCGCCGAGCCGGTGCCGTCGCGGCGGATCGCACTGGCGATGCGGACCGGGACGGCGCGGCAGGAGGAGTTCCGGGCGGTTGCCGCTGCCCTGCGGGAGGCGGTGCGGCCGCTTCCGGTGTGGCCTACCGATTGAGGGTGTGCGGGTGCGGGTGCGGGTGCGTGCGGGTGCTGGGCGGGTGCGGCGCCGCTGCTGGGGCTCCGCCCCAGACCCCGCGCCTCAAACGCCGGCGAGGCTGGATGTGGCTGACCTCCGGCAGCGGCGCCGCACCCGGCGGGACTACTCCGTCCGCAGGCCGTCCGGGCGCATCAGGCGGAGCAGCGGTGGCAGGCTGAGTACGGTCATCGCGGCGACCAGGCCCGCGCCGACGCCGGTCATCGCCGTGACCGGGGCCCAGTCGATCCGGACGGCTCGGCCGGCCATCCGCATCAGGACCGCGCCGAGGCCCACGCCCACCGCCGCCGCCAGGGCCAGGCCCAGCGTGATCGGCAGTGCGGTCTGCCAGAGCACCGACAGGCACAGCGTGGAACGCTTGGTGCCGAAGGCGACCAGGGACGACAGCAGTTTCCTGCGCTCACGCAGCTGCTCCAGCTGCGAGACGAGCAGGCTCGCGCCGATCAGGATCAACACGGCGGTCGCGCCGAAGAACAGCCCGGTGCGGATCGCCGCGTAACCGGCGTCCTGCGTGGTGGACTTCAGCGTCATGACGCGGCTGAGCCGATCCGCCTTGACGGTGGCCGTACGGGCCAGCTCCAGGGCGTCCGGCACGGACTCGTCGAGCTGGACGAACACCTGGGTGTTCCCGGCGTCGCCGACGGCCTTGGGGGCGATCGACGGGGTCACCAGGATCCCGTCGCGCAGACTGCCGGTCGGATCCACGCGGCTGGCGACGGTGAGGGCCGTGGCCGGGAGGGTCCACTCGAAAGTCTTCTCGTCCTTCTCGGGGCCGGTGGCCGGGCTGACGCTCAGTGTCTCGCCCGGCTTCGCGGGGGAGCCGTAGATGCCGGAGTCCTTGTCCTCGGTGCCGGTGAGCACGAAAGCGTCACCATCCTTGCACGCGTCCAGTACGGCGACCTCGCGCAGCGCCTCGCACGTACCGGCGGTGATCGCGACCCTGCTGCCCGCATCCGCGAGGCGGGTGGAGTACAGGGCGGTCAGCGGAACGGCTCGGGCGACGCCCCTGGCCGCGGAGATCTTTGCGGCGAGCGCGTCGGCCCGGTCCTCGCCGTCCCGGGGCAGCAGGACCGAAAGGGCGGCCCGCGATGGGTCCTGGCCGGTGGCCTCGGTGTAGTCGGCCTCGACGGCGGCGAAGAGCATCTGCAGGGCGATGGCCCCGGCCACGGCGACCGCGATGCCGTTGACGAGCCGGGTGGCGGCGCCTCTGTCGAGCTGGAGGCGGCGGACGGCCAACTGCCAGGAGACCGGGCCGCCGCCTGAGGTCCGGCCGACGAGTTGCTCCAGCAGCCAGGGCAGTAGGGCGGTGATGCCGACCAGCAGCAGCACCACACCGGCGCTGACCTGCGTCCGGTTGAAGTCGTCCTGGCTGTTGCCGCGGCCCGTCATCGGGGCGAGCAGGCCGAGTCCGGCCAGCGGCAGCAGCAGCCGCCACCAGATGCGCCGCCGCCGCGGGGTGACCGTACGGACGACGCCCAGCGGCTCGACGACCACGCCGCGCATCGCGAACAGGGTCACGGCGACGGCCGCGGCGGGCACCACGAGCGCGACGAGCGCGGCCAGCCACACCGAGGGGTCGAGGTCGGCCGGGAAGACGCTGCGCTCCTGGAGTGTGAAGCTGCCGACGAGCCCGCGGCCGACGGCGAAGAAGCCGACGCCCAGGACCAGGCCGACCAGGGACCCGGCGAGGGCCTCGCCGGCGGCGATCCGGCGGACCATCAGCGCGTCGGCGCCGACCAGGCGAAGGGCCGCCAGCCGGCGATCGCGGCGCTCACCGCCGAAGCGGACGGCGGCGGCGATGAACACGGCGACGGGCAGCAGCAGCGCGACGAAGGTCAGCACCACCAGGAGCGTCAGGACCGGGTCGAGCTGCTCGCGTTCCCCGGCGTGGGAGAAGCCGGTGATCCGCTGGACGCGGTAGTCCTGCGGGCCGGATTTCCCGAGGCGGTCGGTACCGGCGTAGAAGAGGAGTTCGCCGGGGCCGATGAGGCCGGTGTCGCCGATGACCTCGGAGATCCTCCCGTCGAGGCGGTCGCGCAGCAGCTTGCCGTCGGAGGACTCCAGCAGCTGCCGCAGGGCGGGGGAGACGGCCATCTCGCCCAGGCCGGGGATCTTCGTCAGGCCTGGCGGAAGAGGTGCGTCCGGGCCCTCGGCCTGGAGGAGGGCTCCCTCGATGTCCGTGTCGCGGTACGTCTGGTTCGCGCCGTAGATCAACAGGGTGTCGGGGCCCGGCTGTTCGACGGTGGGCGAGGTCGTCGTGGAGCGGGCGTCACCGCGTTCGTAGCGGGCGGCGAGCGCGCTGGGCAGTGCGGTGGTGATCAGCAGCAGCGCCACGCCGAGGCCGACGCCGATGCCGGTGAGGAGAGTGCGGGTCCAGCCCTGACGGCCGCCGCCGAAGGCGAAGCGGGCGCCTGTGGAGAGGTCGCGGGCCCATGCCCGGAGCGTGCTCATATGATCCGCTCCATGTCGCGGGACATGCCGTCGCGCACGACGATCTCCCGGTCGGAGTAGGCCGCCACGCGCGTCTCGTGGGTGACGAGGACCAGGGCGGCGCCGGCGGACCGGGCGGTTTCGGTGAGCAGCTGCATCACGAGCTCGCCGTTGAGGGAGTTGAGGGCGCCGGTGGGCTCGTCGGCGAAGATCACCCGCGGGCGGGTGACCAGGGCGCGGGCGACGGCCACGCGCTGGCTCTGACCGCCGGAGACCTCGCCGGGGCGCTTGGCGGCCAGGTCCTCGACCTGGAGCCGCTCCATCCAGTCCAGGGCGGTCCGCTCGGCCTCCTTGCGCTTGACGCCGGTGAGGCGGAGCGGCAGGGCTACGTTCTCCACGCAGGTCAACTCCGGTACGAGCTGCCCGAACTGGAAGACGAAGCCGAAGTCGGTGCGGCGCAGGGCGCTGCGCTCGGCGTCGTTCATGGCGGACAGCTCGCGGCCGGCGTAGGTGATGGAGCCGGAGTCGGGCGTGATGATCCCGGCGAGGCAGTGCAGCAGGGTGGACTTGCCCGAGCCGGAGGGGCCCATGACGGCGACGACCTCGCCGGGGTGGACGGAGAACTCGGCGCCGTCGAGGGCGCGGGTGGATCCGTAGGTCTTACGGAGATCCGCGGCGGCGAGCAGAGAGCCGGCGGGCGCGTGGGTCATCGTCGTACCTCCTCGGCGAGCCGGTCCAGGCGGGCGGCGGCGAGCTCCAGCCAGCGCAGGTCCGCCTCCAGGTGGAACAGGGCGTGGTCGCAGACGAGCTGGTCGGCGAGGTCGCCCTTGCGCTTGCGCTGGGTCAGGATGCGCATGAGGCGCAGGTGTTCGGCGCGCTGGGTGTCCAGCAGCCCGGCAGCGCTGCGGTGGGTGAGCAGGGCGAGGACGATCTTGGTGTAGAGCGTCGAGTGGAGGTAGGGCTCGGGCTTCTCGGGCTGCGAGAGCCAGCGCTCGACGTCGGTGATGCCGGCGTCGGTGATGGCGTACCGCTTGCGGTCGGGGCCGCCGCCGCTCTCGATGCCGTCGACTTCGACGAGGCCGTTCTTGAGGAGGCGGGACATGGTCGAGTAGACCTGGCCGTAGGCGAGGGGGCGGTCGTGGCCGAACTTCTCGTCGAAGGCGCGCTTGAGGTCGTATCCGTGGCGGGGGCCGGCCTCCAGGAGGCCGAGGAGCGTGTGACCGATGGACATGCAGGTGACTGTACACGGTGTGTATACCCACGGTGTATACGTGGCACGTATCCGGCCGGATCCGGGCCCCGAGCCCCCCGCCTCAAACGCCGGCGAGGCTGGGGGGGTCTGGGCTCCGCCCCGGGCCCCGCGGCGAAATGCGGCGGGGCTGGATTGGGGTGCGGCTGAGGGGTCCCGCACGGCTCAAAGACCGGGGCTCCGCCCCGGGCCCCGCGCCTCAAGCGCCGGCGAGGCTGGGAGGGTCTGGGCTCCGCCCCGGGCCCCGCGCTGGCGAGGCTGGATGTGGCCGGCGTAGGTCTGGAAGTGCACCCATCAGGACCCCTGCGCCCTGCGGGCTGGATCGCCCGCAGGGCAATCCCGGCCCGCTGCCGTTTGAGGCGCACCCCTCAGCCTCGCCGGTTTTGGAGGCGCGCCCTCCAGCCACGCCGGGGCTTGAGGCGGGCCCACTCAGCCCCGCCGGCGTTTGAGGCGCGGGGTCTGGGGCGGAGCCCCAGCGGCGGCGCCGCACCTGTGGGCCCGGCCGGTCAGGCCGTCGGCTTGGGAGGGCGGCCGCGGCGGGGGATGGGAGACGGGGGGGAGGGGAGGCGGCCCGCCTCGGAGAGGGCGCGGCGGAGCAGGAACTCGATCTGCGCGTTCGCGCTGCGCAGTTCCTCGCCCGCCCAGCGGGCCAGCGCGTCGTACACCTGGGGGTCGAGCCGCAGCAGGACCTGCTTGCGCGCCTGCGCCCCCGTTCGGGCGGGCCGTTCCGGGGCAGGGGTTCCCGCCGGTGCGGGTGGTGCCGGGCGGGGCTCCAGGTCGGACGCCCCCGCCCGGGCGGGCCGCTCCGGGGCGGGGGTTCCCGCCGGTGCGGGTGGTGCCGGGCGGGGCTCCAGGTCGGACGCCCCCGCCCGGGCGGGCCGTTCCGGGGCGGGGGTTCCCGCCGGGGCGGGTGGTGCCGGGCGGGGCTCCGGGTCGGACGCCCCTGCCCGGGTGGGCCGTTCCGGGTCGGACGCCCCTGCCCGGGTGGGCCGTTCCGGGTCGGACGCCCCTGCCCGGGTGGGCCGTTCCGGGTCGGACGCCCCTGCCCGGGTGGGCCGCTCCGGGTCGGACGCCCCCGTTCGGGCGGGCCGTTCCGGGGCAGGGGCAGCTGCCCGGGGGGCCGGGTCGGGTGCCCCCGCCGGGGTGGGTCGGGTGCCGCCGCCGGGGGTCACTGGTAGAGCGTGCCCGTGTTGAGCACCGGCTGCGCGGCGCGGTCGCCGCAGAGGACCACCATCAGGTTCGAGACCATGGCGGCCTTGCGCTCCGAGTCCAGGTCCACGATCTCCTCCTCCGCCAGGCGGGTCAGGGCCAGCTCGACCATGCCCACCGCGCCTTCCACGATCTGCTTGCGGGCCGCCACGACCGCGCCCGCCTGCTGGCGCTGAAGCATCGCGGAGGCGATCTCCGGAGCGTACGCGAGATGCGTGAAGCGGGACTCGATGATGTGGACCCCGGCCGCCTCCACCCGCGCGTGCAGTTCCACGGCGAGCTTCTCGGTGATCTCCTCGGCGTTCCCGCGCAGCGACAGGCCGCCCTCCTCGTGGGCGTCGTACGGGTACTCGATCGCGATGTGGCGGACCGCCGCCTCCGTCTGCGTCTCCACGAACTCCGTGAAGTCCTCGACCTCGAACACCGCCCGCGCCGTGTCCTCGACCCGCCACACCACGACCGCCGCCAGCTCGATCGGGTTGCCGTAGGCGTCGTTGACCTTCAGGACGGCCGTCTCGTGGTTGCGCACCCGCGTCGAGATCTTCTCCCGGGAGGTCAGCGGGTTGACCCAACGCAGCCCGTCCGTACGGATCGTCCCCCGGTACCGCCCGAACAGCTGGACCACCCGCGCCTCGCCCGGCGCGACCGTGTTGAGCCCGCTCATCGCGACGATGGAGGCGAGGATCAGCAGGATGCCGCCCGCGATCAGCGACGCCTTGGAGGCGGTGGCCGTCAGTACCGCGCCGGTCGCGATCAGGCCCGCCCCCGCCGCGATGCCCGCCAGTCCGAGCAGCAGCGCCAGGCCGCCGCCCACGCTGCGCGCGGTGAACTCGCGTACGCCACCCGGCGTGGCGAAGGTGTTCGTCATCGTTTGCCCCCGTTTCTCGTGGTCGCGACCGTCGGCCGGTCCGTTAGCAAAGTGATATCACTTTTTTGGTCCGTGCGGGACGTGTGGGACGCCCGGCAACCCTTTGGCCTCCGCATGCGTCGGTTCCTGTGGTGTGGGTGCTGATTCTCACGTCCGAATTGACCGGTATTGGCCAAGGTTGGCCAGCCTTTGTCACAACCTGTGGTGTTAGCTTTCTGAGCTGACGTCGGGGGAAATTGAGCGGAGCGGGAGCGATGGGCCGAGCAGAAGCACGTAAGGCGCAGCAGCAGCGCGGTGCGCGGCGGGCGCCGAGCGGACGTGCGCAGGGCACCAAGGGCAAGGCGGGCGCGGGCAAACGCACCGGCATACGTCGCTTCTTCACCTGGAAGAAGATCCTCGGGACGTTCTTCGGAATGATCCTGCTCTTCATGGCCGCGGCGGTCATCCTCTACTTCTCGGTGAACGAACCCACCGACCCGAACGAGAGCGCCACGCTCCAGAGCAACACCTACCGGTACTCCGACGGCTCGATCATGGCCCGCACCGGCGACATGAACCGCGAGATCCTCCCGATCGACAAGATCCCCCCCGACGTCCGCACCGCGTTCATCGCCATCGAGAACAAGTCCTTCTACAAGGACCGCGGCATCGACGTGATGGGCGTGGCCCGGGGCCTGTTCAACACGGTCCGCGGCAAGGGCACGGCCGGCGGCTCGACGATCACCCAGCAGTACGTCAAGAACTACTACCTGACGCAGGACCAGTCGCCGACGCGCAAGGTCCGCGAGCTCGTGATCGCCCTCAAGGTCGACCAGCGCATGGAGAAGGATGAAATCCTCGCCGGTTACCTGAACACCAACTTCTACGGCCGCAGCGCGTACGGGATCCAGGCCGCGGCCCAGGCCTACTACGGCGTCGACGCCAACAAGCTCACGCTGGAGCAGGGCGCCTACCTCGCCGCCGTCATCCAGGCCCCCAGCCAGTACGACTGGGCGACCGCCGGCCCGAACGGCAAGCGGCTGGTCATGATCCGCTTCAACGCCGTCCTCGACAACATGGTCGAGATGGGCGAGCTGGACGAGGCCAAGCGCAAGACCATGGCCTTCCAGGAGCCCATCAAGCCCAAGCCCCGCCCTGGCATGGACGGCCAGAAGGGCTACCTGGTCCAGGCCTCCAACGACGAGATGAACAAGCAGGGCATCACCGACGCCCAGATCGCGGCCGGCGGCTGGAACATCACGCTCAACGTCGACAAGAAGAAGCAGGCGGCGCTGGAGACGGCCGTCCAGGACGAGCTGGAGTCCAAGCTCGACCGCAAGGACCCCAAGGAACGTCCCCAGGACCAGAGCGTCCAGGCCGGCGCGACCTCCGTGGACGCGAAGACCGGTGCGATCGTCGCGATGTACGGCGGACAGGGCCTGGCGGAGAAGTCAGCGAGCAACGCCCTGCGCACCGACTACCAGCCGGGCTCGACCTTCAAGCCGATCGTGCTCGCCTCCGCCCTGGAGAACAACGCCACCACCCAGGGCGGCAAGCCGATCACCCCGAATACGCTCTACGACGGCACCAGCAAGCGCCAGGTGGTCGGCAGCAAGATCCCGTTCAGCCCGGAGAACCAGGACGACAGGGACTTCGGCAAGGAGATCACCGTCCAGGACGCCACCAACTTCTCGGTGAACTCCGTTTACGCGCAGATGATCGTGGACGTGAAGCCGCCCAACGTGAAGAAGACGGCCCTCGCGCTGGGCATGAAGGACCGCGAGGGCTGGCCCGAGGACAAGCCGGCCATGGCGCTCGGCACGATGACAGCGAGCACCGTGGAGATGGCGGGCGTCTACGCCACCTTCGACAACCACGGCAAGAAGGTCACGCCGACCATCATCAAGAGCGCCGAGCACAAGGACCGGGAGTTCACTCCCCAACAGGCCATCGGCAGCCAGGCCGTCTCCCGCCAGACCGCCGACACCGTCACCAAGGTGCTCACCGGTGTGGTCAACGACGAGGGCGGCTCCGGCAACAAGGTCAGGAGCAGCGCCTACGAGGCGGCCGGCAAGACCGGTACCAGCGAGTCGAACTTCTCCGGCTGGTTCACCGGCTACACGCCGGAGCTGGTCACCGTCGTGGCGATGTTCGGCGAGGAGCCGGGCACCCACACCCAGGTCACCCTGACCGGCACCGCCGGCCTGGGGCGTGCGGGTGGTTCCAGCTTCCCCGCCTCCATCTGGAAGACGTACACCCTCGCCGCCCTCAAGGGCGTGGACACCGCGTCGTTCAACCTGAAGGAGGCGGAGATGGGTGCCCCGCAGGCGCCGTCCCGCAGCACCTCCCCGACGCCCTCCGCCAGCCAGTCCTCCAGCGCTCCGGCGACGAGCAGCGCGCCGCCGAGCTCACCCAACGCGACGCCGACCCCGACCCCGACGCCGACCAAGACCGGTGGTCCCAAGCCGCCGACTCCGACGCCGACCGCGACGCCGACCGCGACCAAGACCGGCGGTCCGAAGCCGCCGGACCCGCCGCTGTTCCCCGAGGGCTAGACAACGGATACGGATACGGATACGGACCCGGATTCGGAGACGGATCCGGGCCTGCGGATCGAAGACCGCCGCCCCGCAGCCTTCACGGCTCGCGGGGCGGCGGTCTGTCGTAGAGGCCCCCGGCGGAGCCATCTGCCGGTCAGCGGTGCTCGGGTGCCCCAG
Source organism: Streptomyces sp. ISL-94 (assembly GCF_018614075.1). Lineage (GTDB taxonomy): Bacteria > Actinomycetota > Actinomycetes > Streptomycetales > Streptomycetaceae > Streptomyces. The sequence goes on from NZ_JAGGOZ010000019.1 coordinate 59,239, forward strand.
CCCCCGGCAACGCGAGCTCGAACCAGACGACCTTGCCGCTGCTCAACCGGGTGGCGCCCCAGCGGCGGGCCATCCGGTTCACCAGGAACAGGCCGCGGCCGCCCTCGTCGGTGTCCCGGGCCCGGCGCTGGCGCGGCAGCTGCGGGGAGTCGTCCCCGACCTCGCAGCGCAGGACGTCCGTACGCAGCAGGCGCAGGGTCACCGGCCGCTCCGCGTACCGCACGGCATTGGTGACCACCTCGCTGACCAGCAGCTCCAGCGAGTCGCTGAGCTCCTCCAGGCCCCAGCGGGTCAGGGCGCGGCGGGCGAACCGGCGGGCCCGGCCCGGAGCGGTCTCCTCCGGGTCCAGGAACCAGTACGCGACGTCACTGGGCGCAATGCCGTCGAAGCGGGCGGCGAGCAGCGCGATGTCGTCGTCCCGGTCGCCCGGGCCGAGCATGTCCAGCACGTCGTCGCACAGGGCCTCCAGCGGCGGCGGGTGGTCCAGGCCGGTCAGCTGGGCGGTGGTCGCCAGCCGTTCGCGGAGCTGCTCGATGCCGGTCCACACGTCCCGCAGCCGGGATTCCACCAGGCCGTCGGTGTAGAGCAGCAGGGTGGCCCCGGCGGGCGCGTCCAGCTCCACGGCCTCGAAGTCCACGCCGCCGACGCCGATGGGCGCGCCGGGCGGAACGCGCAGCACCTCGGCGCGGCCGCCCAGGTGCAGGAGCACCGGCGGCGGGTGGCCGGCGTTGGCGATGGTGATCCGGTGCGCGACCGGGTCGTAGACGGCGTACAGGCAGGTGGCCATGCGGTCGGAGCCCAGGCGCTGTGCCTGCTCGTCCAGGTGGTGCAGGACCTCGGCGGGCGGCAGGTCCAGCTGCGCGAGGGTCTGGGCGGTGGTGCGGAGCTGGCCCATGATCGCGGCGGAGGTCATGGAGTGGCCCATGACGTCGCCGACGACGAGCGCGACCCGGCTGCCGGGCAGCGGTATGGCGTCGTACCAGTCGCCGCCGACCCGCGCCGTCTCGGCGGCGGGCAGGTAGCGCGAGGCGAGGCGCACCCCGGTGGGCTGGGGCAGGCTGTCGGGCAGCATGGTGCGCTGCAGCTCGTCGGCGATGTACGCCTCGCGGCCGTACAGGACCGCCTTGTCGATGCCGAGCGCGGTGTGGGTGGCCAGCTGGGCGGCGACCAGGAGGTCGTTCTGCTCGAAGGCGGGCCGCTCGGGGCTGCGCAGGAAGACGGCCGCGCCGATCACCCGGCGGCGGCCGCGCAGCGGCGCGAGGACGGCCCGGTTGCCGCGCGGCAGCGGATGGTCCGCGCCCAGCAGCTCGGGCAGCGCGGCCTGCGCGGCGGCGGAGGACCCGAAGACGGGCCGTACGCCGCGCAGCACCTCGGCGAGCGCGCCGCCGGGCTGGATCTCGCACAGCTCGGCCGCCGGCAGATCACCCTGCGGGCCGACCAGCGGCAGCTGGCTGAAGTCGAGTTCGCCGGCGGCCCCCGCGGCCCCCGCGGCCCCGGCGAGGTCCGTCCCCGCGCCGATGGTGCTGCCCATGTCGGTGAGGTCGTCGATCGGCCGGAGCCGGTCGGTGCGCCGCAGCCTTAAAACGACCGGGCCGACGGGGCGCTCGTCCCCCACCGGCAGCGGATCGCGCAGGTAGACGAGGATCGCGTCCGAGAAGGTCGGCACGGTGGCGCGGCACAGGCCGAGCACGATCTCGTCGAGGTCGATGCCGCGGGCGATGCGCCGGGTGGCGGCGCCGACGAAGCGCAGCCGGTCGCCCTCGCGGCGTCCGGCCGTGGCCTCCACGGCCGGTATCCCGCCGCCCCCGTGCCGGCCGGCGCCGGCGCTGCCGGCGCCGCCCACGGGGGCCCCGGGCAGCTGCGCGTCGATGCCCAGGAGCGTGCCGACTGCCGGGTCGATGTCCTCGCCGCGCGGGCGGGGCGCCTCGGAGGGGACGCCGAGCCCGGTGTCGCCACCCCCCGCCGCGTTGCGGGCGGCCTCGCCGTCCCGCAGACGGGCGGCGGCCTGCTCCCGGCCCGGTTCCGCGGGGGCCGGCACGTCCACCGACGCCGACGGCCGGGCCGCCTTGCGGCGGGGCCGGGGGAGCCCGGCGGGCGCGCCGCCCGGCTCCGCACCCGGGCCCGGCGCGTGCGTGCGTACGGCCTCGGCGGCGGCGATGGGCGCCTTGCCGTGGCCGGCCTCGTCCGTACCTCCGCCGGAGGCGACGGGCTGCGGGCCCTCCTGAGAGGTGGGGTACTCCGTCACGCGTGCAATTCCGTCCGTTTGCGCTCGATGTGCGCTGCACTCAGCTCGGTCAGTCGCGGTATACCCGCTCAGCGGCCCGGGCACCATCAGCCCGGGTTTCCGCGTCCCCCTCGTTACCTCTCGCTCGGTGCGGCCTCCGGTCAAGTCCCGCGTGCGGCGGGACACTTGCGGAGGGGCAGTCCGTACGTACGGCCCCCGCGCGCGACCTTGCGGAGGATGATCCTACGTTTGAACCCCGGGGGCGCATCAAGGGTCTCATGAGGTCATATGCGCAGGAGTGCGGTCCCAGTCCTTCGGCAGAATCGGAACCGTCCAGGCCGGATCGGGCCGCCAGTCCTGCCAGCCGTCGGAGAACGGCGCACCCCACGCCTTGATCACGTCGACCGCCGCGCACCCCGCGGCCTGCACCTGGCGCGCCTGCTCCCGGCCCATCAGCCCGGCTCGCTGGGCCTGGGCGAACTCGTCCTCGTCGAGCCACTTCCAACTGCGATCGGGATACACGGAGATGTCGAGGAAGTGGTCCACGGAGTCGATCCCGCCCGACCACCGCGACCGCGGCTCTTCGAGGTTCACGTACCAGCTCTTGAACCGCCAGCCGTGCTCCCAGAACAGCCACACCGACCACGGATCACCGGGCCGGGCCAGCTTGAGGACCCCCGCACCGAACCAGCGCGACCGTACGGTGGTGCGCGGCGCGGTGTAGCGGGTGGCGAGCGGCTCCTCGTGGACGGGGGTCCCGTCGGCGAGCACCGGCTTGACGCACTCGGTGCCGGGGGCCATCCAGACGGCCAGCAGCTCGTCGGTGTCCTGCACCACGGTCACCGGGCGGCAGATGTGGACCGGGCCCTTCAGCCCCGGGGCATGGTCGCGGTAGCGCCACAGGATCTGCTCCCCGGGCGCCCAGCGCACGCCCTGCGCGCCGCTCTGTGCCGCGCCGCCCCCGGGCCGGAAGGTACCTGTCATGCGCAGATCTTAGGGCGGGGGCCCGCGCGCCCGCTGCGGTGCTGGTCACCGAGGGGTCGGGGGACGGGAAACGACCGAATCCGGCCCCCCGACCGGGGCCGGATCCGGCTTTTCAGGGGTGTGTCATGCGCAGGACGTCCAGGGCTTCGTCCAGTTCCTCCAGGGTCAGGGCGCCCCGGTCGACGTACCCGGACTCCAGGACGACCTCCCTGATCGTCTTCCGCTCGGCGAGGGCCTTCTTGGCGACCTTGGCCGCCTCCTCGTAGCCGATGTAGCGGTTGAGCGGGGTGACGACGGAGGGCGAGGACTCGGCGTACTCCCTGGCCCGGGCGGTGTTGGCGGTGATCCCGTCGACGGTGCGGTCGGCCAGCAGGCGGCTCGCGTTGGCGAGCAGCCGGATCGATTCGAGGAGGTTCCTGGCCATCACCGGGAGCATCACATTGAGTTCGAAGTTGCCGGCCGCGCCCGCCACCGCGACGGCGGCGTCGTTACCCATCACCTGTGCGGCGACCATCAGTACGGCCTCCGGGACGACTGGATTGACCTTCCCCGGCATGATCGAGGAGCCCGGCTGGAGATCCGGGAGATTGATTTCGGCCAATCCGGCGCGCGGTCCTGAGCCCATCCAGCGCAGATCGTTGGAGATCTTGGTGAGCGAGACGGCGACCGTCCGGAGCATGCCGGAGGTCTCCACCAGCGCGTCCCGCGCCCCCTGGGCCTCGAAGTGGTTGCGGGCCTCGGTCAGCGGCAGCCCGGTGGTGCCGGCCACCTCGGCGATCACGGCGGCGGAGAACCCGGGCGGGGTGTTGATTCCGGTGCCCACCGCAGTGCCTCCCAGCGGCAGTTCGGCGAGGCGTGGCAGGGCCGCGCGCAGCCGCTCGACGCCGTAGCGGATCTGGACCGCGTACCCGCCGAACTCCTGGCCGAGGGTGACCGGGGTGGCGTCCATCAGGTGCGTCCGCCCGGCCTTGACGACCTGTGAGAACTCCTCGGCCTTGCCCTCCATCGCGGCGGCGAGGTGTTCCAGGGCCGGGATCAGGTCGCGGGTGACGGCGGCCGTCGCGGCGATGTGGATGGAGGACGGGAAGACGTCGTTCGAGCTCTGCGAGGCGTTGACGTGGTCGTTGGGGTGCACCTCGCGGCCGAGCCGTTCGGTGGCCAGGGTGGCGATCACCTCGTTGGCGTTCATGTTGGACGAGGTTCCGGAGCCGGTCTGGAAGACGTCCACCGGGAAGTGCTCGTCCCAGCGGCCGTCCGCGACCTCGGCGGCGGCGGACCGGATCGCCCCGGCGATGTCCTCGTCCACCACCCCCAGCTTCGCGTTCACCACGGCGGCGGCGGCCTTGATCCGGGCCAGCGCCTCGATGTGGGCGCGCTCCAACCGCTGGCCCGAGATGGGGAAGTTCTCCACGGCGCGCTGGGTCTGGGCGCGCCACTTGGCGTGCGCGGGCACCCGTACCTCGCCCATGGAGTCGTGCTCGATCCGGAACGCCTCGGCCTGCTGATCACCGGTCATTTTCGTGGCCTCCTCTAAAAGTTGAGCAATTGTCTTGTTCGAAGTGTTCCCAACTCCCCTACCGGCCAGTAAATACCGGGGGTAACACCGATATCCGGGGAGGCGTTCATGGCACGTGCTCGTACGAAACCCAGGCTCAGATCTACCTTCGCCGCAGTCGCGGCGATCGCGGCCGCCCTCGGGGGCGTCACCGCCATCACCCCCATGGCCCAGGCGGCGACCCCCGCCGCCACCACCGCCGGGACGGTGACCCCCCTGCCGCCCGAGCTGGAGGCGATCCGCGCCGCGGAGGCCGTCAAGATCTACGGCGACTCGGCCGTCCGCCCGCTGAACGACCGCAAGACCGGCCTGATCTCGCTGGGCGACAGCGAGATATCGGGCGAGGGCGTCGGCACCTACGACCCCGCGACCAACACCTCGTCCAACCAGTGCCACCGTTCGCCGGACTCGGCGATCCACCGCACCGGCATCCCGGCCGACCTCACCTTCAACGTCGCCTGCTCCGGCGGGTACACCGGCAACATCAGGATCGGCGGCAGCAAGCAGTACGCCGACGAGCTGGTGCAGAGCGACAACCTGGCCATCAAAGCACGGAACACGAAGATCAAGATGGTGCTGCTGGTCGCCGGCGCCAACGACGACCTCCAGTTCGGCCCGGTCATGACCGACTGCGTCACCCGCTGGGTGCTCAGCCAGGGCACCTGCGAGCCCAAGTACGGGCCCGGCTGGCAGGCGCGCGTCGACGGCCTGAGGCCCAAGGTCGAGACGACGGTCGCGGACCTCAAGACGGTCATGCGCGACGCCGGCTACGCCGACTCCGACTACAAGCTGGTCGTGATGGGCTACCCCAGCCCCATCGGCCCCGACTTCAACGACAACCCCAGCTTCCCCGGCAAGCTGCCCGGCGGCTGCGCGGGCTACGACTCCGACGCCGCCTGGGGCCGCAACTACGCGGTGCCCACCTTCGAGAAGGGCATGCGCGAGGCCGCACGCACCTCCGGCGCCGTCTACCTCGACAACTCCCGGCTCTTCCACGGCCACGAGGTCTGCATGGAGGACGCCTGGGCCCGAGGCCTCTACCTGGACCTCGGGGACCACTTCCCGTGGGACGAGAACACCGCCCGGCAGTCCTTCCACCCCAACTACAAGGGCCACGGCGCGTTCGCGTCCTGCCTGACGCAGCTCTACAACTCCGGCCTGCGCGAGGCCTCCTGCGCCGACCCGGCGAGCACGGGCACCCCCGTCCTCCAGACCGGAGCGTGGGATTCCCTCTACGCCCCCCTCAAGAACGAGGCGACCGGCAACTGCCTCGACGCGAAGGGCGGCTCCAGCGCCAACGACACGGCGGTCGTGGGCTGGGACTGCCACGGCGGCCGCAACCAGGGCTGGTGGTACGACGCCGCACGCAAGTCGGTCCACATCGAGCTCACCCACGACCGCTGCCTCGACACCCCCGGCGCCAACTACGGCGCGGGCACCGGCCTGATCCTCTGGAACTGCCACGGCGGCGCGAACCAGCAGTTCGTCCGCGACGGCGCCACCCTCCGCCCCGCGGCCGCCCCGGGCATGTGCCTGACGGTCGCCGCCGCCCACGACCCGCTGCGCCTGCAGACCTGCAACGGCTCGGCGAGCCAGCGCTTCGTCTGACCTCCCGCCCCCGCACACCCCCCACACCCGGCCGGCGCACCCCGGCCGGGTGCCACACCCCTCACATGTCACATGTCGTGGAGCAGCTTCCGCACATCCCCGGGCCGGTTGGTGATGATCGTGTCCACCCCGAGCCGCACGCACAGCTCCACGTCCTGCGGCTCGTCCACGGTCCACACCCGCACCCGCAGCCCCTTGGCCTTGAGCCGCCCCACCAGCCCCGGATCGTTCCGTACGAGATCGATCCCCGGGCCCGCGTGCGTCGCGAACGGGGGCCGCACGGGGCGAACCCTGCGCTCGATCAGATAGACGGCCGGCAACCCGGGGGCGAGCCGGTGCATCCGGGTCAGGGCGTTGCGCGAGAAGCTCATCACCTCGACGCGACCATCCGACCCGTCCGCCAGCCCGTACTCCCTGAGCATCCGCACCAGTTCGACCTCCAGCCGGCCGCCGGCCCGGGTCGGGTGCTTGGTCTCGACGGCGAGCCCGACGGGCCGCGGCGCGGTCAGCGCCTCCTTGAGCAGGTCCTCGAACAGCAGCACCCGCGCCCCGCGGTGCTCCTCGCCCTTCCACGCCCCGAAGTCGAGGGCGCGCAGCTCCCCGTACGTCATCTCGGAGACGACCCCCCGCCCATCGGAGGTCCGCTCCACCCGCCGGTCGTGCACACAGACCAGCTTCCGGTCGGCGGTGAGCCGCACATCGCACTCCAGGGCGTCGGCCCCCTCGTCGATGGCCTGCCGGTAGGCGGCCACGGTGTGCTCGGGGTGCGCGTGGGAGGCCCCACGATGCGCGACCACCGTGATGCCGAGGGAGGTACGGGTGGAGGAGTGCGTCGGTGCCATATGGGGATCCTTGCAAACCGGCGTGAACGAGCAGGTGTGGGGTCGTGTCCCCGACGTTAACCGGCTTCGGTGACCCTCCCGGGCAGGGCAGGGTGACGCCGTGCCGGAGCCGCCGATGACGACCCGTACCCCGACCTGCTCAGACCGGCCCGGTTCACCGTGTGGGCTACGGCAGCGGGGCCAGTGTGGCGGGGGTGACCTTGAAGCCGCCCTTCGTGACCTCCGTGAAGGGGGCCGGGGCCATGCAGGTGCCCACCGGCGGCTCGGCCACCGTGCCGTCCGGCTTCACGTCGACGTTGACCACGCCCCAGGAGAAGCCGAGGCGGTCCGGCTCGCCGCGCTGGCCGTCCTGGACGCTGATGCCGATCCGCTTGCCCTCCCAGCCGACGTTCGAGGTCTTGACCACGGCCGTGAGGGTGGCGGTCTTGCCACCCGTGACCAGGCAGTCGACCTCCGCCTCGGCGACGCCGGTGGAGTTGTTCTCCGGTACGTAGTGGTAGATCGTCACCCGGCCCCGCGCATCCGTCGGCAGGCCCTTCTCCAGGCCCGGGGCCGGGTGCGGCCGGCTCCACGGGGCCGACTCGGCGTCGACCGTGAAGCGGATGTCGTCTTTGGGGGAGTAGGGGAAGTAGATCGTGCCGCCCCCGTGCACGGAGGCGACCTTCGGCCCGGCCGGCGAGGCCGGGGCGGGGGCCGCCGCGACCAGGATGGCCACCAGGGCGACGGATCCGGCGAGGGCAAGGGCGCGCGTGCGGTTCTTCATGGTGAACTCCCGTGTGCCAGGGGCTGTTTGAATACGGATAAAGCCTCGCCGGGAGCCCCCCGGCCTGCCATCTGCCGATGGGCGGACATACGTGAGGGCCACTCCCCCGATCGGGGGAGTGGCCCTCACCGTTGATACGAGCACGGTGCGCGCACCGGTTTCCGCCAGCCCTACAGACCGTTCAGCTTCGACTGGGCGCCGATCGGCCGGAACTGGTCACCCAGGCCGATGTCGTTCCGTACGAAGAGACCGGAGGCGCTCCGCAGCGCGCCCTTCTCGGACGAGAGTCGGCCCATCAGATTCTTGACCTGCTTGTCCCAGGTGTCCGCGACCTTCTTCAGGCCTATGGCGGTGTCCCACCCCTCGAAGCCCGCGACCGCGGTGTTCATCGCCTCGTCCGCGTGCTCCGTGGCCTTCTTGGTGTTCGGCTCCAGCTCGGTCTCGATCGTGTTCGCCGCCGCTCTCTTCTCGGCCGGAGTGGAACCGAAGTTCCCCGCCCCGCCGGGCGCCAACGGCCCCCCGGGGCCGTCAACGCCGTTCAGCCGCATGTCCACCCGCTGATCGGCCGCGCCGACGCGCGACTGGTCCCACTCGTGATCAAAGCCCACCGACACGTTCCGTCCTCCCCCTCAGCAAACTCTTCGGTCGTAGGCCCGGAAACTCCACGGGCCTCATGCGAGCTCAGACGTGCCGCAGTTCGCCTGTTTCGGGCAGCAGGTCCGCGATCAGGTCCCAGACCCGCTTCGGTTCCACCCGGACCAGCCGCATGGTGCTGTCCTTCGCCACCTGGCCTGCGGCCACCGGCTCGGCGGGCAGCTCGCGGTGCCAGTACCCCAGCGGGCCGCAGTCCCACACCGCGAAGCCGCGCCCCTCCACCCCGTCCTGGCCCTCCTGGCGGCCCCGCCACGCGGCGGTCATGCGCCAGCTCGACCGCAGTTCGGCGATCAGGTCGGCGAGCAGCGCGGCCTGCGCCTCGCCGAGGACCCCGTCCTCCGCCAGCGCCTTGCGGATGTAGGCGCGTTCCGAGCCCAGGGCCTCCGCGTCGGAGAGGCCCTCCAGGGCGGTGAGCCCCGCCTCGACCGTTCCGAGCCGGGTCTCGATCACCGTGTCCGGGTGCGCGGCGCGACCGCCGTCGGCCCCACCCCCGGGACCGGACTGCTGCAGGTTGACCATGTCGGCCAGCGCCCACACCAGCATCTTCGGCTCGACGGAGGCGTACTCCGACTCGCCCGCGCCCGGCCAGGCCTGCTGGGAGATGACGTGGTCCTGCCCGATGAGCAGCCCGTGGTGCAGCTGTCCCTGCCGGCCGGCCGCTTCCAGCGAGATGACCACGGTCGGGGTTATCACCGTGTCGAGCAGGGGCAGGAGCACATGGGCCAGTTGCCCGTTCTCGTCGATCAGCCCGCACGCCCGCAGCTCCTCGCGTGCGGCGAGGAGCTCGCCCGGTACGGGTTCCCCGGTCGCCACCTGGACGAGGACGAAGACGTGCTCGTCGCTCAGGCGGAACCGGGCTCGGGAAAGGTCATAGGAAGGCATACGCTCACTCGCTCCATCGGTCGGTTCGTCGGGTCGGTCGGTTCTGTGATCACCCCATTGCGGAATCCGCCGCCACGTGGAAGATCCGCGAGAGGCCCGCGCGGACGGCACCTCGCCGGGTGAGTACGGACCGGTCGACCCCGGAGAAGACGAGGGCGAGTGCCATGTCCGCCCCGAGGGCGCGGCCCGTCACACTCACGTGGACGCGCTTCCACTTGCCGATGCCGGTTTCCTTGACCTTGACGGTGACACCGCGGTCCTCGTTGTCCGCCTCGCGCATGAGGACGTATTCCCGGCGATTGACCGCCCAGAGCCGGTACCGGTCGCCGGCGTACTTCATGTGCAGAGCGCGGCCCCGGTGCGTGGCCCCCCACCGGTTCCGCTTCAGGTACACCACCGCGTCGCCGACACGCAGCGTCGCCCCGTTCAGGGTCGGCCGTTCGGTGACCATCACCTGGATGCCGCGCGATTGGAAGACGGCCCTGGGGATCTGGCCGCCGGTGACCTCGGTGGCGCGCACGTTGTCGTGCGCGTGGGGCAGTGAGGCCACGGTGATCTCGCCCCACTCCGGAGACTTCCCCTGCCAACCGGTCCGGCGAAGCTGACCCTTTTCGCCGCCCTGCCACGTGCTCAGCTCGAACGGGGTGCTCTGGGTGTGCATGTCCCTGCCTTCCTAGTCGAACGGGTTCAGTGCGCTGCCGAGCTTCTTGGCGCCGCTGGCGATGCCGTCTCCGACCTTCTCCAGGCCCTTGCCTATGGCTTCGTGGTTGTCCCAGACCAGCGCGGCGCCGTACGCGATACCCGTTCCCACGGCCAGCCCGGCGGTCACCGGATTGGGAGCCACGGTCAACGCGGTCATCGAAGCGCTGAACGCCGTACCCGTGAGGTCGGTGGCGAACTTCGCCGGATCCTTCTTGATCATGTCGGTGTCGTACGTGGCCAGGTTCGCCACGCCGTAGGCGGTGGCCGCGACGCCTCCCACCACGCCCAGCCCGCGCATCGCACCGGCCGCCTTCATGGCGTTCGCCATACCGCCCTGCCTGGCGACCGTCACGAGGTTGGCCTCGGAGGCCGCCGGGATGAAGAACCGGCCGTTCTTCATCTGGGCACCCCACATGGCCGCCTCGTCGGAGCCCGTGAGCGCGCCCACGACATTGGGGGGCAGTTTGCTCAACAGGCCGCCCGGAGCCGCGCCCGCCAGGCGCGCGTTGACATTTCGCTCCATCAGGGTGCCCGGCGCGTTGAAGGCCTTCGGGAAGTTGCCTGCCTTCACGTCCTTGAAGTAGCCGGCCAGCTTGAAGGAGTTCATGCCGACGGCCGTGAGCGCGGTGGCGAAAGCGCCGGCCGTCACGGTGGACTTGCTGATGTTGGAGACCAGTTCCGCCAGCTTCGGGTTGCCCGTGAGGCGGGTCATGCCGTCCTTCTGGAGCCGCTCGATGTAGTCGTCGAGGGTCTCGTTGTCCCGCTTCTTCAGCCAGGCGAGGTCGAAGCGCTCCTGCTTCTGGGCGTCGTCGGCCTTCGCGACCTCCCCGGCCTGACCGTTGAAGCCGGTGCCCAGCGTGCCGTCGCCCTTGCCGCCCAGGCCGTCCTTGACGACCGCCTCCAGGTCCTTGCGCAGGTCCTGGTCGGCCTCGTCGACCGCCTTGACGCACTCCTTGATGTAGTCGCGCCAGGACTGCTCGGCGGTCCTGACGCTCGTCATGTAGTCCGGGTCGTGCCGCATGGCGTTCTTCTCGGCGGCGCTGAGTTTCTCGTAGTCGAACGCCACGTCCCCTGTCCCGGAGACGCTCATCCCTGCCTTGATCGCGTCGGCGCGCGCGTTCTCGAGCGTCTTCTTGAGCTCGGTGAGCTGTTGGTGCCCGTTGCGCAGCAGCGTGGCGGTCGCCTTCGCCTGGGTCTGGGCGGCCTGGTACTCGTACCGGGTCGCCTCGAAGTTCGTGTACGACGCGGCCGCACTGACTCCGATCCAGTTACCACTCATGTGGATCTTCTGAACGCTGTCCCGATAGCGTTCTTCGACCTTGCGGATCGCCTCCGCCATCGACTGCCACTTGTCGGCTGCCGTCAGGAGGCGTCCGTAGTCGGTCGTCATCACTTCCTGGTACGTCAGCATGCCGTCCCCCCACCGCGCATCGGTCAAGTCTTCTCAGACAGCCTATACATTCGAATTCTGTTGGCTGTCCGAGGACTTGGGCGGCCCGGGGGTGCCGGGGGGCGCCGCACTCGGCGTGCCCCCGGCGGATTTTCGCGTTACGAACCCTGGCGGACCGGGATGCTAAGGAAAGTGGGAGACGGGGCCACCGAGCCGAAGAAGTCGTTGCCCTTGTCGTCTACCACGATGAAGGCCGGGAAGTCCTCGACCTCGATCTTCCAGACCGCCTCCATGCCGAGCTCCTCGTACTCCAGGACCTCGACCTTCTTGATGCAGTCCTGGGCCAGCCGCGCCGCCGGCCCGCCGATCGAGCCCAGGTAGAAGCCGCCGTGCGCGGCGCACGCGTCCGTCACCTGCTGCGAGCGGTTGCCCTTGGCCAGCATGACCATGGAGCCGCCCGCCGCCTGGAACTGCTCCACGTACGAGTCCATGCGGCCGGCCGTGGTCGGGCCGAAGGAGCCGGAGGCGTAGCCCGCGGGGGTCTTCGCGGGGCCGGCGTAGTAGACCGGGTGGTCCTTCAGGTAGTGGGGCATCTGCGCGCCCGAGTCCAGCAGCTCCTTGATCTTGGCGTGCGCGATGTCGCGCGCCACGACCAGCGGCCCGCTCAGGGAGAGCCGCGTCTTCACCGGGTGCCGGGTGAGGGTGGCGAGGATGTCGGACATCGGCTGGGTCAGGTCGATCTTGACCACGTCCGCCGCCTCGTCGAGGCCCGCGGCGGAGCCGCTGTTGAGCTCTGTGTCCGTGGTGTCCGGCAGGAAGCGCGCGGGGTCCGTCTCCAGCTGCTCCAGGAAGACGCCCTCGGCGGTGATCTTCGCGGTGGCCTGGCGGTCCGCCGAGCAGGAGACCGCGATCGCGACCGGGAGGGACGCGCCGTGGCGGGGCAGGCGGACCACGCGGACGTCGTGGCAGAAGTACTTGCCGCCGAACTGCGCGCCGATGCCGATCTTCTGGGTCAGCTCGAAGACCTGCTGCTCCAGGTCGAGGTCGCGGAAGCCGTGGCCCAGCGCGGAGCCCTCGGTCGGGAGCTCGTCCAGGTAGTGGGCGGAGGCGTACTTCGCCGTCTTCAGCGCGTGCTCGGCCGAGGTGCCGCCGACCACGATCGCCAGGTGGTAGGGCGGGCAGGCCGCGGTACCGAGCGAGCGGATCTTCTCCTCCAGGAACTTCATCATGGAGGCCTCGTTGAGGACCGCCTTGGTCTCCTGGTAGAGGAAGGACTTGTTGGCGGAGCCGCCGCCCTTGGCCATGAAGAGGAACTTGTACGCGCCTCCGTCGGTCGCGTACAGCTCGATCTGCGCGGGCAGGTTCGAGCCGGTGTTCTTCTCCTCCCACATGGTGATCGGGGCCATCTGGGAGTAGCGCAGGTTCAGGCGCGTGTAGGCGTCGTAGATGCCGCGCGAGAGGGCCGCCTCGTCACCGCCCTCGGTGAGGACGTTCTGGCCGCGCTTGCCCATCACGATCGCCGTGCCCGTGTCCTGGCACATCGGCAGGACGCCGGCTGCAGCGATGTTCGCGTTCTTGAGGAGGTCGAGCGCGACGAACTTGTCGTTCGACGAGGCCTCGGGGTCGTCGATGATGCGGCGCAGCTGCGCGAGGTGCGCGGGGCGCAGGAAGTGCTGGATGTCGTGGATGGCCTCTTCGGCCAGCTTGCGCAGCGCCTCCGGCTCGACCTTGAGGAACGTACGGCCGTCCGCCTCGAAGGTGGACACGCCCTCGGCGGTCACCAGCCGGTAGGGGGTGGTGTCCTCGCCCAGGGGCAGCAGGTCGGTGTACGCGAACTCCGGCATTGGGGCCCATTCCTCACTCGGCAGACAGCGCTGACGACCAATTGGCAGCGCAGTCATCCAGCGTAGAACCTCCCGCCGCGCCCGCGGTTGTGAGGTAAGGCTCACTCGGCGCGCGCTCCGCGCCACGCAGGAGTATCGCGATCTATCGTGTCTCGCTATGCTGAGTGCCGTGGACCTGGAAAAGCACCCCGCCGCCCCCGCCCCCGCGC
>NZ_JAGGOZ010000020.1 GCF_018614075.1 Streptomyces sp. ISL-94
CGGTGGCCAGGGGGCGGGTGTTCGGGTTCCGCGGCGGGGGAGGCTGCGGGGCGGGGGTCACGGGGGGCTCCTGGGGTGGGCGGCGTCTGTCCATCTTGCCGCGTGCCGGTGGTGCTGGGCAGCCGGCGCCGTATCCCGGGGCGCCGCCCCGGGCCCCGCGCCTCAAACGCCGGCGGGGCTGGGTGTGCCTCGGCGGGGCTGGATGGGCCTCGGTGGGGCTGGGTGTGCCGCGGTCGGTGGGTGGGTGCGGGTTCAGGATCGGGGCTCCGCCCCGGACCCCGCGCCTCAAACGCCGGTGGGGCTGGATGTGCCCGGGTGGGGCTGGATGTGCCTCGGCGGGGCTGGGTGTGCCCCGGTGGGATCGGGGGCGTCGGTGACCAGCCAATACGGGGGTGGGTGGGGGCGCATCAACCGATCGGTTGACCCTCGGGTCAGCCGGTGGGGTCGGTGGCGGGAGCCGGTACGGGGACGGGGGCGCGGGGGGATGCGGGACAGGCTTGGAGCAGTGAAGGAGCCGGGCCGGTCAGCGCCGCCGGCACCGGCACACGCACATGCCACATGCAGTCGCACCCGCACTCGTCGTCGTTTGGTTGCGGCGTCCGACTCCGTCCGCAGTCGTTCTCAGGAGCAGCAGAGATGAACACCCGCACCCGCGTTCTCACCGGTACCGCCCTCGCCCTCGCGCTCGGCGCCGGGACCTTCGGAGCCGTCAGCGCCAGCGCCAGCGCCGCTCCGGCAGGTGCGCCGGCCGCCGCCTCCGCCAAGAAGGACGGCAACGCGAACGGCAAGAACTTCACCACCACGACCCACCTCACCATCGACGCCGCCTCCCGCGCCGCCCAAGCCGCGCTCGACGCCGCGCAGAAGGAGAACCAGAAGGTGACGGTCGCGGTCGTCGACCGCAACGGCAACACCATCGTCACCCTCCGCGGCGACGGCGCCGGCCCGCAGTCCTACGAGTCGGCCGAGCGCAAGGCCTTCACCGCCGTGTCCTGGAACGCCCCGACCTCGGTGCTCGTGGGCCGCCTCGCCCAGGCGCCGAACCTGAAGGACATCCCCGGCACCCTCTTCCTCGGCGGCGGCGTCCCGGTGCAGGCGGACGGCGCCCCGGTCGCGGGCATCGGCGTGGCCGGAGCCCCGAGCGGCGACCTGGACGAGAAGTTCGCCAAGGCGGGCGCCGACGAGCTCGCCAAGTAGTCCCCGGCCCCGGCCCGCACAGGCACATAAGATCGGGCGCGTGGAACAACGCGCGTTCTCCCGCCTGGCCGTCTCCGCCGCCGCCGCCCTGCTCGCCGTCACCACCGCGTGCACGGGCGGCACGGTGCAGGGGCGGCCCGGTGCGGCGGGGCTGCGCGATCCGTACTTCCCCAAGGCCGGCAACGGCGGCTACCAGGTCGATCACTACGCGCTGGACCTGGACTACGACCCTGCCGACGGGCAGTTGCAGGCCACGGCCGTCATCACGGCCCGTGCGGAGCAGGGACTCAGCTCCTTCAACCTCGACCTGAGCGGCCTGAAGGTCGAGGGCGTGAGCGTCCAAGGTGAGCCGGCCCGCCACAACCGGACCGGCAACGAGCTGACCGTGCGGCCCGCCGAGGACCTGAAGAAGGGCGAGGTCTTCCGCGTCGAGGTCGACTACGGCGGCAAGCCGATGACCATCGCGGACCGGGACGGCGCCAAGGAGGGCTGGATCCTCACCGAGGGCGGTCCGGCCGGCGGTCCGTCCGGCAGTCCGTCCGGCGGTCCGTCCCGCGGCGCGGTCGGCGTCGGCGAGCCGGTCGGCTCGATGGCCTGGTTCCCCGGCAACCACCACCCCAGCGACAAGGCCACGTACGACATCACGCTGACCGTCCCGAACGGCTACGAGGCCGTGTCGAACGGGGAGTTGCGCTCCCGCACCGACACCGGTGACGGGCGGACCGAGTTCGCCTGGCACAGCCCGGAGCCGATGGCGAGCTATCTCGCGACCGCGGTCGTGGGTCCGTACAAGGTGACGACGGGGAAGACGGCGTCGGGTGTCCCCGTCTACAACGCGGTGGCGCCGGGGGAGGCGGCCGCGAGCGCGGGCGCGCTCGCGCGGCTGCCGGAGATGATGGAGTGGGCCGGCGACCGGTTCGGGCCGTACCCGTTCACCACGACGGGGGCGATCGTGCTGCCGCAGGGGAGTCTGACCTACGCGCTGGAGACCCAGACCAGGCCCGTCTTCTCCGGTGCGCCCGTGGAGGAGGACCTGGTGGTGCACGAGCTCGCCCACCAGTGGTTCGGCAACTCGGTGTCGCCGAAGTCCTGGAAGGACATGTGGCTCAACGAGGGCTTCGCCACCTACGCGGAGTGGCTCTGGTCCGAAGACCGCGGCGGCCACACCGCCGAGGAGTACTTCCAGGCCTTCCTGACCGGCGACACGGACGTCGACGAGGAGGCGGACTCCGACTGGGGCGGATTCCCGCCCGCCGCCCCGCCGGGGGCCGAGTACATCTCGGGGTACCCGGTGTACTACCGCGGTGCGATGGTCCTGCACCGGATCCGCCAGGAGGTGGGCGATGCGGCGTTCTTCGCGCTGGTCCGCGGCTGGGCCGCCGACCACCGGCACGGGAACGCGAGTACGGCCGACTTCACCGCCTACGCGCAGGAGGAGACCGGGCACGACCTGAAGAAGGTCTGGGACGTCTGGCTGTACGGGAAGGGCCGCCCGCACTGAGGGCGCGATGGCTCCCGACCGGGACGGCCTACTGGTCCAGCGGCTGGTCCAGCGGCTTGCGCAGCACCGTGCAGTCGCGGCCCCGTTCGCGGTCCTTGGCCTGGCGCAGCGGGGCGTAGCCCTGGGACTGCCAGAAGGCGAGGGCCTTGGGGTTGTTGTCGAGTACGGCGATCCGTACTCCGGTGCGTCCGGCGGCGCGGAAGCGGTCCTCGACCAGGGCGGTCACGGCGCGGCCGTAGCCCACGCGGTGCGCGGTGGCGTCGATGAGCAGCAGGCCGATCCACGGGTCCGGGTCCTCGGAGGCCGGGTCCGGGTGACGGGCGAGGGTGGCGGCCATGCCGACGAGGCGGCCGGCGGAGCGGGCGAGGAGGACCTCGGCGCCGTCGTGGGCGAGTTCGTCGGCGAGGGAGGCCGCGACCTGTTCGACCGTGATGCGGTCCGGGTCGGGGAAGTCGCCGCTGAGTTCGAAGAACGCGTGGTTCGTCGCGTACAGGGCGGCGATCTCGGTCAGGACCGGGCCGGGCAGGGCGCCGTCCACGGGGACGAGCGGTTGGAGAATCACCTGGTCAACGGTAGCGAAGCCCCCTCCCGGAACGGCGAGAGGGGGCTTCCACCGCGGAATTTTCAGCCGCGGACGTCCGGGACGGCTCAGACGTTGACGCCGAAGTCCTGCGCGATGCCGGTGAGGCCGGAGGCGTAGCCCTGGCCGACCGCGCGGAACTTCCACTCGGCGCCGTTGCGGTAGAGCTCGCCGAAGACCATGGCGGTCTCGGTCGCCGCGTCCTCGGAGAGGTCGTAGCGGGCGATCTCGGCGCCGCCGGCCTGGTTCACGACGCGGATGTACGCGTTGCGGACCTGGCCGAAGTTCTGGCTGCGGGCCTCGGCGTCGTAGATGGAGACCGGGAAGACGATCTTGTCCACGTCGGCCGGCAGGCCGGCGAGGTTGACGTTGATGGCCTCGTCGTCGCCGGAGCCCTCGCCGGTGCGGTTGTCACCGGTGTGGACGATGGTCTGGTCCGGGGTGGACTTGTTGTTGAAGAAGACGAAGTGGCCGTCGGAGACGACCTTGCCCGTCGGGTTTACGGCGATGGCCGAGGCGTCGAGGTCGAAGTCGACGCCGGTCGTCGTCCGGACGTCCCAGCCGAGGCCGACCGTGACGGCAGCGAGGCCCGGGGCCTCCTTCGTGAGCGAGACGTTGCCGCCCTTGGACAGGCTGACAGCCATGGGAATGTCCCTTTCCTCATCCAACATGCACGTACAGGCGGTCAAACTACCGCTGACCCCTATAACGCGACGAGGGGCAGGCGGGTTCCCGGGGTAAATGCGGGTGACGGGGCGGGGAAGGGGACGGATCATAGGGGGCATGCCTGGTCCCTATGTCATCCGCGGTTCGGTCGTGCTCCCCGAGGGCGAGCTCGCCTGGCGCTTTTCGCGGTCCTCCGGGCCGGGCGGGCAGCACGTGAACACCTCGGACTCGCGCGTGGAGCTGCTGTTCGACCTGGGCGCGACGAAGGCGCTGCCCGAGGTGTGGAAGGAGCGGGCGTTGGAGCGGTTGGCGTCCCGCCTGGTGGACGGGGTGGTGACGGTACGGGCCTCCGAGCACCGGTCGCAGTTCCGCAACCGGGAGATGGCGCTGGTCCGGCTGGCCTCGCTGCTGGCGGAGACGACGGCTCCGCCGCCGAAGCCGCGGCGGGCGACGAAGATTCCGCGCGGGATCAACGAGCGGAGGCTGCGGGAGAAGAAGGCTCGGGCCGAGACGAAGCGGGGGCGCACCGGGCGGGACTGGTAGGACCGGGTCGGCCGGTGCGGCGCCGTCTCCCGGGGCTCCGCCCCGGGCCCCGCGCCTCAAACGCCGGCGGGGCTGGAGATCGGGGCTCCGCCCCGGGCCCCGCGCCTCAAACGCCGGCGGGGCTGGAGATCGGGGCTCCGCCCCGGGCCCCGCGCCTCAAACGCCGGCGGGGCTGGAGAACGGTGCTCCGCCCCGGGCCCCGCGCCTCAAACGCCGGCGGGGGTGCCCCGGCGGGGCTGGATGTGGGGGGAGCTACGCGCCCAAGTGGCGGTAGCGGCCGCGGAAGTGGGTCAGGGGCTGGGCGTTCGGGTCGGGTTGGGCGGCGGTCAGGACGCGGCCGATGACCAGGGTGTGGTCGCCCGCCTGGACGCGGTTCTCCGTACGGCATTCGAGGGTGGCCAGGGCGCCGCTCAGGAGCGGGGCGCCAGAGGCCTCGCCGCGTACGTACGCGACGTCCGCGAAGAGCAGCCGGTCGCTGATCCGGCCCTTCATCGCGAAGCGGCCCGCGACCTGGAGCTGGTGTTCGGAGAGGACCGAGACCGCCCACAGCGGCTGCTCGGCCAGCAGGTCGTCCATCCGGGAGCCCTCGCGCAGGCTCACCAGGACCAGGGGCGGGTCCAGGGACACGGACATGAAGGCGGTCGCCGTCATGCCGACGTCCTCGCCGCGCGGGCCGTCCGCCGTCAGGGGGGTCTCGTGTGCGGTGATCAGGCACACGCCGGCCGTCAGCCGGGACATGGCGGCCCGGAACTCGTCGTTGCTCACTCCCTCAGCATGGGGGTTCGGCCGGGGAGGGATCGGCGCGGGGCTCGGTAGGGGCGTCGGTACGGGCGTCTGTCCGGGGGTCGTCTTCGGCACGGTTGAACGCTAATCTCGCCCCGTCGCGCGGCACATCGGGCCCCGGTCCGAGTCGCGTCCCCGCCCCTTGGCCTAGGTCCGGGCGTATCGTTTGCTCTCGGGAAGGCAGGGGAGCGCTCCCAGCCGTCACCCGCCCCGTTGGGCTTCGCTATTCATCTCATGTGACTTAAGTCACACAGGGCAAGATTTGTTGACCCTGTGTACCTGCCGCACAGCTCACTGTGATTCAGTGGACGGGACACCGCAACGAAACGCCGATGACAAACCTGGAGTTGCTGTCGAGGTCTCGGGGAGAGCGAGCAATGGAGACCGAGTCGGAGCCGTACGTCCGTCTTGCGACCCTGCGGCAGCTGCACCGGGTGGTGGCCGAACTCAACACGGCCAGGAGCCTGGCGGACACTCTGCAGACCGTCGTGGACGGCATCGTCGTGGGCCTCGGCTACGAACTCGCCTGTGTCAACCTCGTACGCCCGGACGGTGATCTCGTCGTCGCCGCCTTCGCCGGCGACCCCGCCGCCGAGGCCCTCATCACCGGCCGCGTCGGCTCCCGCACCTCCTGGGAACGCCGCCTGGCGATGGGTGAGAACTGGGACGGGCTCCGCTTCATCCCGCACACCGAGGGCTGGGTCCTCATGGAGGACGACGTCCCGCAGTGGCACACCGAGGGCCCCGAACCGCGGTTCGAGGACGAGTGGCACCCCGAGGACCGGCTCTACGCCCCCATGTATGCGGCCGGCGGGGAACTTCTGGGTGTCATTTCGGTGGACAGGCCGCGCAATGGGCGCCGGCCCGGCGCCTGGGGCCGCGAAGCGCTGCAGATGTACGCCTTCCAGGCGGCGATTGCGATCAGCAATGCCAGGCTCCGAGCGAACATGCAGCGCGCCCTCGTCCGGCTGGAGCGCGAGCAGCAGGCGCTGCGCGCCAGTGAAGAGTCGTTCCGGCAGGCCTTCGAGTACGCGCCCAGCGGCATGGCCATCGCCGAGATGGGCGGCGACCAGCACGGGCGGCTGCTGCGGACCAACGACGCGCTGTGCCGGCTGCTGGGCCGCCCGGCCTCCGTCCTGCGCCGCTACTCCTTCTCCGACCTGGTGCATCCCGAGGACATCGGGACGCTGCTGCGGACCTCCGCCGAGGGCGGGCGCGCCGAGCTGCGCCTGGGCCGCCGCGACGGCACGTATGTATGGGTCTCGCTGCGCAACTCCGTCGTGGCGGACGCCGCCGACGGGCCGCGGTTCCTGCTCACGCACGTCGAGGACATCGAGGAGCGCAAGCGGCACGAGCTCCAGCTCGCCCACCGCGCCAGCCACGACTCTCTGACCGGGCTGCCCAACAGCGCCGAGCTGCGCTCGCGGCTCGGGGCGCGGCTGTGCCGCAGGCCGCAGTCCGTACGCGCCACCGCGGTCGAGGCCCTGGACGCGGCCTTCGAGGGGCGTGAGGGCCACGCGGTGTACGGCGGGCACGAAGTGCGGGTCGGGCCGGGGGCGGGTGGTGCCGGCGAGCACGGCTTTCAGTCCGACGGTTCCGACCCGCGGCCCGGCACCGGCACCGGGACCGGGGCCGGAGCCGGGGGCGACCCCTTCGCCTTCCCGGGGGTGCCGGCGGCCCGCACGGACGGCCCGTACGACCACCACGTGCACACCGTGGCGCCCGCGACCGACATCGACGACGGGACGAAGGGCCTCGCGGTGCTCTTCTGCGACCTCGACGGCTTCAAGTCGATCAACGACCGGTTCGGGCACCACACGGGTGACGCGGTCCTGATCGAGGTGGCCCGGCGGCTCACGACGGGTGTCAGGGACGGTGACACCGTCGCCCGGCTGGGTGGTGACGAATTCGTCGTCCTTGCCGACGGACTGGGCGCCGCGGACGCCGCCGACCTCGCAGTCCGGCTGCGCAACGCGATCATCCCGCCGATCCGGGTGGACGGCCGCGCGGTGCGTGTCGGGGCCAGTTTCGGCATCGGCTGGGCCAGCTGCGGCATGTCGGCCGACGAGGTCCTGCGCTCGGCCGACCAGCGGATGTACATCGAGAAGAGGTCCCGCTCCAAGGCGCACCGCCGGGCCGGCTGAGGTGATCGGACGCCCGTGGGCGCACGTGTTCGGGGTAGGCTCCCGGGGGTCGAAAGGAGTGACCTGCGATGACGACGCCCGCGAACAACGGCCCGCACGGTGGGGCGAACAAGCCCGAGGACGATGATCCGTTCGGCTATCTCTACGCGGACGGCCAGGCCGCCGGAGCCACCCCGCCCGGTCAGGGCGGTGGATACGGCTACCCGGGGCCCGCCGCAGGCGGTCCTTCCGGTGCGCAGCCCGGAGTTCCCCGTACCTCCCACCACCAGGTGCGCACGGTCGGTGAGCGCAGGAACGGCGCCGGCCAGCGCGGCCAGGTGCCCGCGCAGCAGCCGCCCTACCAGGCCCAGTACCAGGCCCCCGAGGCGCTCCAGGCGGGCGGCTACGGCGTTCCGCCGCAGCAGCAGTCCCCCCAGGCCCACACCCAGCAGATCGCCTCGCACAGCGGCGGCCACGGCAGCAGCGGCGGCCACGGCAGCGGCCACGGCGGCGGTTCCAGCCGCAAGGGCCTGCTCATCGCGGCCGTCGCGGTGGTCGGCGCGGTCGTGATCGGCATCGGCGCCGCCCTGGCCTTCGGCGGAGACGGCAAGGACAAGGACGCCAACGCCAACGCCGGCCAGAACCAGACGGCGCCCTCGCAGAACGCCTCGTCGCCGCCCCCGAGCGGCAGCCCGAAGCCGTCCGAGGCCCCGCTGCCGAAGGCCGACTTCGCCGGCGCGGGCATGTCCCTCACGGGCGGCGCCGCCTTGGAGGCCCTCGTGCCGGGCGCCAAGAGCGCGGGCGGCCAGTACGTGGGCGGCCTCAACCAGCTCGGCGCGGCGGCCACCTGGTCGCTGGAGGTCCCCAAGGCGGGCAAGTACAAGCTGAAGATGACCTACGGGGTGCCGGGCAAGGACGCCAACACCACGCTGACCGTCAACGGCGAGGCGCAGACCCGGCCGATCAACATGAAGAACTTCTCCAAGGCCGCCGAGGGCGACTGGGCCAAGGGCTGGACCAACACCTACTCGCTGGTGGACCTCAAGCAGGGCGCCAACACGATCAGGATCTCGTGCGAGGCGGGCAACCAGTGCGACGTGAAGCTCGACCAGCTCTGGCTGGAACAGGGCTGAGCCCGGCGCCGCCCCGGCCCCCCGGGCCGGGTACGAACTAGCCCGCCGTCGTCGTCGTGACCTTCACCGACCCCCGTACCTCCTCGTAGGTGCGGGGGTCGAACTCTCCCGCCGCCGGGGCGAGCACCGTGGCCGCCGAGAGGGCGACCGCGCGGGCCAGCCGCTCGGGCCAGTCCAGGCCCTCCGTCAGGGCCGACAGCAGGCCGGCCACCGCGGAGTCGCCGGCTCCGGTGGGGTTGCCGGACAGGGTGCGCGGCGGGGCCGCCTGCCAGGTGCCCTCGGGGGTGGCGGCCAGCAGGCCCTCCGGGCCGAGCGAGGTCACCACCGCGTGGGCGCCCCGGCGGCGGGCGTCGCGGGTGGCGGGGAGCGGCTCGCGGGATCCGGTCAGCTCGGCCAGCTCGGCGGCGTTCGGCTTGATGATCTCGGGGCGGGCGGCGACCCCGCGGTGCAGGGCCTCGCCGCTGGTGTCCAGGAGGACCGGGACCCCGGCCGCCCGGGCGGCCCGTACGAGTACCGCGTACGCGCCCACCGGGACGCCCGGCGGGAGGCTGCCGCACAGGGCCACCGCGCCCGCGCCGGCCAGCAGGGACTCGTACCGGTCGAGGAACCGGGTCCACTCCGCGGGAGTGATCAGCGGGCCCGGCTCGTTGAACTGGGTGGTGTCGCCGGAGGCCTCGTCGACCACGGCCAGCGTGCGCCGCGTGCTGCCCGCACAGGGCACCAGCGCGTCCACGACCTCCGGGGACCGCTGCGCCAGCAGCTCCCGTACGAGGGCGCCCGCCGGGCCGCCGGCGAAGCCGGTCGCCGTCACCTCGTGGCCGAGCGCGGCCAGCACCCGGGCCACGTTGATCCCCTTGCCGCCGGGCCGCTCGGCGACGGCGGAGACCCGGTGCGAGGCGTGCGGGAGCAGCCGCGGCACACGGTAGGTGACGTCGAGCGCGGTGTTGAGCGTCACGGTCAGGATCATGAAGGGCACTCCCGGGGTTGTGGCTGCCGGGATCATGCCAAACGTAGGGCGGTCGGCCCAGTCCTGCGGGCCGACCGCCCCGTCCGTACAGTCGCTTGGCCGTCAGGAAGCGGACCGCGCGACGGGGCTGACGACCCATTCGCCGCGCCGCATGACGCCCTTGAGGCCGAAGTCGCCGTCCAGGACGACGAGGTCCGCGTACTTGCCGGGCTCCAGCGAGCCGATCTCGTCGTACAGGCCGATCAGCTTGGCCGGGTTGGCGGAGATCGCCTGGACCACGGACTCCACCGGCAGCCTGTCGACCGTCACCGACCGCTTGAAGGCGGTGTCCAGGGTCAGCGTCGAGCCGGCGATGGAGCCGCCCTCCACGAGCCGGGCCACGCCCTCCTTGACCTCGACCTCCAGCGGGCCCAGGTGGTAGGTCCCGTCGCCGAAGCCGGCCGCGTCCATGGCGTCGGTGATCAGCGCCACCCGGTGCGCGCCCGCGTGGTGGAAGGCCAGCTCCAGGGCGGCCGGGTGCAGGTGGGTCCCGTCGTTGATGAGCTCGACGGTGATCCGCTCGTCCTCCAGCAGGGCCGCGATCGGGCCCGGTGCGCGGTGGGCCAGTCCCGGCATCGCGTTGAAGAGGTGGGTGGCCACGGTCGCGCCCGCGTCGATGGCCGCGCGCGTCTGCTCGTACGTCGCGTCCGTGTGCCCGATCGCCGCGATGACCCCGTGCTCGGCCAGCAGCCGTACGGAGTCCAGGCCGCCCGGGAGTTCGGTGGCGAGGGTGAACATGCGGGCGGCGCCGTGGGCGGCGTCGATGAGCTTGCGGACCTCGGCCGGGTCGGGGTCGCGGAGCAGGTCCTCCTTGTGCGCGCCCTTGCGGCAGGCGTTGATGAACGGCCCCTCGAAGTGGATGCCCGCGATCTCGCCCTGCTGCGTCAGCTCGGCGAGCAGTCCGGCCCGCCGGGCCAGCCCGTCCAGGTCCCCGGTGACGGTGGAGGCGACCAGGGTGGTGGTCCCGTGCTCGCGGTGGGTCCGTACGCCCTTGAGGACCTCCTCGGCGGTCCCGGAGGTGAAGGAGGCGCCGCCGCCTCCGTGGTTGTGCATGTCCACGAAGCCGGGGACGACCCAGTGCCCGGACAGGTCGACGACCTGCGCGCCCTCCCGGGCGCTGCCGGCGATCCGGCTGCCGTCGACGATGACCCGGCCGTTCGCGACGGTCCCGGTGGGCAGCACCACCCTGGCGCCGGAGAGAACAGTGCTGTGCGCGCTTCCGCTTCCGGACATCAGGCAGGTACCTCCGTGGCGAGTAGGTCCCAGGCGAGCAGCCCTGCGCCCAGGCATCCGGCGGTGTCCCCGAGGGCCGCCGGCACGATGTGGGGGAGCCGCTGGAACGTCACGCGCTCCTCCACGGCCGTCCGTAGTGGTGTGAACAAGGTTTCCCCCGCCTCGGCGAGCCCGCCACCGATGATCAGCGTGCGCGGGTCCAGCAGGGTGATCGCGGTGACCAGACCGTCGGCGAGCGCCCCAACGGCGGCCAGCCACACCTCGCGGGCGCGCGCGTCGCCGGACTCGACGGCCTTGGCGCAGTCGGCGGCGTCGGCTTCGGGGTCGCCGGAGGCCGCCGCCCAGGCGCGGCTGACGGCGGAGGCGGAGGCGAGGGTCTCCAGGCAGCCGTACTGGCCGCAGCCGCAGGCGGGGCCGCCGGGACGTACCACGATGTGGCCGATCTCGCCCGCGTAGCCGTGGGCCCCGGCCTCGATGCGGCCGGCGATGCCGATGGCTCCGGCGATGCCGGTGCCGAGCGGGACGAAGAGGAAGCGGTCGGCCTCCCGGCCGGCGCCGATGCGGCCTTCGGCGAGTCCGCCCGTCCGCACGTCGTGGCCGAGGGCCACCGGGATGCCGCCGAGGCGTGCGCTGAGGAGCCGGCGCATCGGTACGTCGCGCCAGCCCAGGTTCGCCGCGTAGACGGCGAACCCGTTCTCGGCGTCGACGATGCCGGGGACGGCGACCCCGGCGGCCGAGGCGGCCTGCCCGAAGCGCTCCCGGCCGGTGTCGCGCAGCTCGGCGGCGAAGTCCAGGATCGTCTCGACGACGGCGTCGGGGCCCCGCTCGCGGCCGGTGGCGCGGCGCGCTTCGTGCAGCAGGGTGCCGTCGGCGGCGACCAGGGCGGCCTTCATCCCGGTGCCGCCCACATCGAGGGCGATGACGTGTTTCACGGGTTTCACAGGGGACAGTCTCGCGTGCTCGGCGGGGAAAGGTCTAGTCCATTGAGGGGGATTGTTGAGCTGCCATACAAAACGGGGCCCGAGGGGGATCCCGGATGTGGAACAGCTGCCAAAGTGGTGTAGACCTTACGTGGATCGTACGTACAACAAGGGGTGGAACGAGAACTGTGAAGCGCCGTTACCTGCCGGGCCTGGCCGCCTCCTGCGCCGCGCTGAGCCTGACCGCGACGCTGACGGGCTGCGGCGCCGTCGGCGGACTCACCGGGAACAACGAGGTGACCCTGCGGGTCGTGGCGGCCGACTACGGGGACAATCCGCAGAACTCCTCGCAGACGTACTGGAAGGCCCTCGCCGACGACTTCGAGAAGGACAACCCCGGCGTGAACGTCGAGGTCAGCGTCTACTCCTGGTCGGAGGTCGACGCCAAGGTCGCCGAGATGGTCAAAGCCGGCAAGGCCCCCGACATCGCGCAGATCGGCGCCTACGCCGACTACGCGGAGGCGGGCAAGCTCTACACGGCGGACGAGCTGCTCTCCGTCAAGACCGAGGCCGACTTCCTCGGGCCGCTCGCCGACGCGGGCAAGGTCAAGCGGGTCCAGTACGGGCTGCCCTTCGTGGCCAGCACCCGGCTGCTCTTCTACAACGAGAAGCTGCTGACCGACGCCGGGGTCATCCCGAAGGACTCCAAGGCCGGCTGGCAGCCCAAGAGCTGGGCGGAGCTGGAGGCGGCCGCCAAGAAGCTCAAGGCCGCCGGAGTCCCGACCCCCTTCGCGCTGCCGCTGGGCCGCGAGGAGGCGCAGGCCGAGACGATGATGTGGCTGCTGGCGGGCGGTGGCGGCTACACCGACAACGAGGAGCAGTACGCCATCGACTCCGCCGAGAACGTCAAGACGCTGGAGTTCCTGCGCGACAAGATGGTCGGACAGGGGCTGACGGGGCCGGTCGAACCGGCGAAGCTCGACCGGCAGGCCGCCTTCGACGCCTTCACGCGGGGCGAGGTCGGCATGCTCAACGGGCACCCGACGCTGCTCAAGCAGGCGGCCGGGAAGGGCGTCAAGTTCGGCATGGTGACCATGCCGACCGCCGACGGCACCGAGCACTCGGCGATGGGCGTCGCGGACTGGGTGATGGCCTTCAAGAACGGCCACCGGACCGAGGCCGGGAAGTTCCTGGACCGCCTGTACGAGGCGAAGAACGTGACCGCCTTCACCAACACGTACGACCTGCTGCCGGCGACGACCAGCGGCTACCGGGCGATGGCGAACGGTACGGCGGGCTCCGCGCCGCAGCTGAAGACCTTCCTGGACGCGCTGCCGACCTCGAAGCTGTACCCGGTGGGCAAGAAGTCCTGGGCGGGCGTCAGCGAGGACATCAAGCGGAACATCGGCACGAGCGTGCAGCCGGGCGGGCAGCCGGCGAAGGTACTGGAGAACATCGCGACGGCGGCGCGGGCGGCGGAGCCGCGGTGACGCGGAGCCGCGGTGACGCGGTGGCTGTGGGGGGCTGTCAGGGGTCGGCGTTAATCTGGCGGTATGACGGACGAGGGGCAGCTGACGGCCACGGAGGCCGCGGTGCTCGCGTACGAGGCACGCACCTGGCCCGGGCCCGGGGCCAAGGAGCGGGCGATACGGGAAGGGCTGGGGATGACCCCGGTCCGCTACTACCAGCTGCTCAACGTGCTGATGGACGACCCGCGCGCGCTCGCCCACGCGCCGGGCACGGTGAACCGGCTGCGGCGCATCCGCGCGGCCCAGCGGGCCAGGCGGTAGCGGCACCGTAGCCGTCCTCGGGCGGGGCCGTTAGGGTCGTCCGTATGGGGAGCCATCCGAACGACCGAGACCTGCCGACGCCCGTCACCGCAGCCGGACGCGAGGGACTCGAAGCCCTGCTCCGTGCACCGCGCCGATCCGTGATCGCCCTGGACTTCGACGGCACCCTCGCCGAGATCGTCCCGGACCCGGACCAGGCCCGAGCCCACGCCGGGGCCGTTCCCGCCCTTTCGGCACTCGCCCCCGAGGTGGCGTCGGTGGCGGTGATCACCGGCCGGCCGGCCGGGGTCGCCGTCCGCTACGGGGGCTTCGCCGGGGTCCCCGGACTGGAACACCTGGTGGTCCTCGGCCACTACGGGGCCGAGCGGTGGGACGCCGTCACCGGGATCGTCCACGCCCCCGCCGAGCACCCCGGGGTGGCGGCGGTACGGGCGGAGCTGCCGGGCTTCCTGGAGTCGATCGGGGCCTGGCGCGGCACGTGGATCGAGGAGAAGGGCCGGGCCCTGGCCGTCCACACCCGCCGGGCGGCCGACCCGGCGGCGGCCTTCGCCGCCCTGCGGGAACCGCTGGCCGAGCTGGCGGCGCGGCACGGGCTGATGGTCGAGCCGGGGCGGGCCGTGCTGGAACTGCGTCCCCCCGGCGTGGACAAGGGGGTCGCCCTGACGGAGTTCCTGGCGGAGACCGACGCGGAGGCGGTGCTGTACGCCGGGGACGACCTGGGCGACCTCGCCGCGTATGCGGCGGTCGAGAAGCGGCGCGCCGACGGCCTGCCGGGGCTGCTGGTGTGCAGCGGCTCGGCGGAGGTCCCGGAGCTGTCCTCCCGCGCCGACCTCACCCTCCCGGGCCCCGCCGAGGTGGTCAACTTCCTGTCCACCCTGGCCACGGCCCTCCGCGCCTAACCCCCGGGGCGGGGCCCCGGGGGCGGGCCGCAGGTCAGGGGCGGAGGTCGGAAAGTTGGGCTGTGAACCACTGGGACGGGGGGAGGGCGGTGGCGGCGGCAGCCAACCGCTTCGTACGCTCCGCCCGCTCCCCCACCGGCATGGACAGCGCCGCGTGCAACGCCTCCGCGGTTTCCGTCACGTCGTACGGATTCACCGTCAGCGCGTCCTCGCGGAGCTCCCCGTACGCCCCCGCCCCCGTCGACAGCACCAGCGCACACCCGGCCTCCGACACCACCGGGATCTCCTTCGCCACCAGGTTCATCCCGTCCCGCACCGGGTTGACCAGCGCCACGTCCGCCATCCGGTACGCCGCCAGCGAGCGCGCGAAGTCGTCCTTCACCGACACCAGCACCGGCTGCCAGTCCTCCGTGCCGAATTCCGCGTTCACGGCCGCCGCCAGCTCCCGCACCGAATCCGTGTAGTCCCGGTACACCTTCAGGTCCTGCCGGGACGGATAGGCCGAGGCCAGGTGCACCACCCGCCCGTGCCACTCCGGGTGGACCGTCAGCAGCTCCCGGTAGGCCAGCAGGCCCCTCAGGACGTTCTTCGACAGCTCGGTCCGGTCCACGCGGACGATCGTCTTGCAGTCGCCGACCTCCGCCCGGAGTTCCGCCAGCTTGTCGTCCACCTCCGGCCGGTGCGCCAGCGCCCGCAGTTCGTCGCCGTCCACTCCCAGCGCGTACACGGCCACGTCCGTCCGCTTGTGCCGCACCGGGCCCGACGGGGCCTTGCTGATGTACCGTTCGCCGCCCGTCCCCGCCGGGAACGCCGGCTCGGCGACACCCCGCGCGTCGTCCAGGTGCGCCGCGCTCATGAACGCATCCGCCCACGCCCAGGTGTGGAAGCCCACCACGTCCGCCCCGAGCATCCCCCACACCAGCTCCGACCGGATGTCGTCCGGCAGCATCTGCAGGAACTCCCGCGACGCCCACGGCGTGTGCGTGAAGTGCCCGATCCGCAGGTCCGGCCGCAGCTCGCGCAGAGCGCCCGGCACCAGCGCCAGGTGGTAGTCCTGCACCAGGACGCACGCTCCCTGCGCCGCCTCCTCGGCCAGGGCCTGCGCGAAGGCCCGGTTGTACTCCACGTAGGAGGCCCACCGCCGCCGGAACTCCGCGTCGAAGACCGGCTCGCGCGGGATCTCGTACAGGTGGTGGTGGGTGAACCACAGCACCGAGTTCGCGATGCCGTTGTAGGCGTCGTCGTAGACCGTGGGATCGATGTCCAGCATGCGGACCCCTGGCTCGGCGACCCCACGGCGGACCGCCTCCCGGTCCGCGTCCGAGAGGGCCGCGCAGATCCACAGCGCCTCCGGCTGTTCCGCGAGGGCCGCGGAGAGGCCGGAGACGAGGCCGCCCCCGCCGCGCCGGGCACCGAGCGTGCCGTCGGCGGCGAGGGAGTAGGAGAGCGGGCCGCGGTTCGCTGCAACGAGTACCTGAGAAGCCATGCGGCCAACCTAGCCCGGCCCGCGCTTCCTCAAACGTCAGTACGTAACGGGCGTCGCCGTTACGCCACGCGCCGCAGGGCGTACTCCTTGACGCCCAGCATCGGCGGCCGCTCCTCGGTGTCCACCGGGTACGTGCGCGGCACGAACCCCTCGGGACCCCGCTCGAACTGCGTCAGCTCCGGCCGTACGAGGTGCCCGCGCGCGAGCCGCACCTGGGCGGTCCGGTAGATCGCCGCGGCCATCCGGCCCAGCGCCTGCCCGTCCTGATGGCGGTGGACCCGTACGCCCACGTCCACCTGGGCCAGCGCGTCCAGCCCGACCGTGTGCAGCGCGTCGACCAGCAGGCCCAGCTCGACGCCGTACCCGACGGGGAAGGGCAGACGTTCCAGCAGCGAGCGCCTTACGGCGTACTCGCCGCCCAGCGGCTGCACGAAACCGGCCAGCTGCGGCCAGTGGAGGTTGAGGAGGGGGCGGGCCACCAGCTCCGTGACCCGGCCGCCCTGGCCGGGGGCGTCGCCGAGCGGGCGGTCGTACATCGCCTTGACGAACTGCACCTCGGGGTCGGTCAGCAGCGGCCCCACGATCCCGGAGACGAAGGAGGCCGAGAAGTCCCGCAGGTCGGCGTCGACGAAGCAGACGATCTCCCCGGTGGCCACCAGCAGGGAGCGCCACAGCACCTCGCCCTTGCCGGGCAGCGCCGGGATCCGCGGCAGTATGTCGTCGCGGTGCACCACGCGGGCGCCGGCCTTCGCCGCCACCTCCGCCGTAGCGTCGCCGGAGCCCGAGTCGATCACGATCAGCTCGTCCACCAGGGGGACCGGCAGGCCCTCGATCAGCTCACGCCGGATCACCTCGACGATCGCGCCGACGGTCGCCTCCTCGTCGAGCGCGGGCAGTACCACGCTGACCGTGGTCCCAGCTGCCCGTTTCCGTTCCAGCAGCTGGTCGAGCGGTCGGTCGGCGGCGGCCCAGGAGCGGCAGGCCAGCCAGCGCTCCACCTCTTCCAGCACGTTCAGACTCCCTGCACCTTGGTTGGCCTGCCACTTGGTCGGTTTGACCGAAAAAGTGATCCATCTCGCGGTTCGGACGGCTGTCTCAACCACCCGGCCCTTCGGTTACAGTCTTGAACAACGCGAGGGACCACCGCATGCCGGGGGTCCTCGTGCACAAACGCCCGGGCGCGCCATAGAGCGTGTCGCCCGGTGCCATACCGCTCATCCAGAGGGGCAGAGGGACACGGCCCGTTGAAGCCCCGGCAACCCTCCAGTCGGTTCTCGCGATGCGTCTTGGACGCACCCCCGCGAGGTCCCCGGCTAGGGAAGGTGCCAATTCCGTCTCATGGCGAAGTGCGCCATGGGGAAGATGAGGAGAAAGGGCCTCGCCATCATGGCTGCACAGACTGTCGCCACCTCTGTTGATCTCGGACCCGCCACGGGCCTCTCCTGTCGCGAGTGCGGCACCCGCTTCGAGCTCGGTCCCCTCTTCGCGTGCGCCGAGTGTTTCGGACCGCTGGAAGTCGCCTACGACCTCCCGACCGGCGACCCCGAAGCGCTGCGCGCCGCGATCGAAGCCGGCCCGAACAACATCTGGCGCTACGCGCCGCTGCTGCCCGTCCCCGCGGACGTGGCCTCCAAGCCCAGCCTGAACCCCGGCTTCACCAAGCTCGTGGACGCGCAGAACCTGGCCAAGGAGCTGGGCGTCACCGGCAAGCTCTACGTCAAGGACGACTCCGGCAACCCGACGCACTCCTTCAAGGACCGCGTCGTGGCCATCGCCGTCGAGGCCGCCCGCGCCTTCGGCTTCACCACCCTGTCCTGCTCCTCCACCGGCAACCTGGCCGGCGCCGTCGGCGCCGCGGCCGCCCGCGCCGGTTTCCGCTCCTGCGTGTTCATCCCGCACGACCTGGAGCAGGGCAAGGTCGTCATGGCCGGTGTCTACGGTGGCGACCTGGTCGGCATCGAGGGCAACTACGACGACGTGAACCGTTTCTGCTCCGAGCTCATCGGTGACCCGCTGGGCGAGGGCTGGGGCTTCGTCAACGTCAACCTGCGCCCGTACTACGGCGAGGGCTCCAAGACCCTCGCGTACGAGATCTGCGAGCAGCTCGGCTGGCAGCTGCCCGACCAGATCGTCATCCCGATCGCGTCCGGCTCCCAGCTGACGAAGATCGACAAGGGTCTGCAGGAGCTCGTCAAGCTCGGCCTCGTCGAGGACAAGCCGTACAAGATCTTCGGCGCCCAGGCCGAGGGCTGCTCCCCGGTGTCCACCGCCTTCAAGGCCGGCCACGACGTGGTCCGCCCGCAGAAGCCGAACACCATCGCCAAGTCGCTGGCCATCGGCAACCCGGCGGACGGCCCGTACGTCCTGGACATCGCGCGCCGCACCGGCGGCTTCGTCGAGGACGTCACCGACGAGCAGGTCGTCGAGGCCATCAACATCCTCGCGCAGACCGAGGGCATCTTCGCCGAGACCGCGGGCGGCGTGACCGTCGGCGTCACGAAGAAGCTCATCGACAACGGCCAGCTCGACCCGACGCTGACCACCGTCATCCTGAACACCGGTGACGGCCTCAAGACCCTGGAGGCGGTGGCCGCGGACAGCGGGCAGACCGCCACCATCCGCCCGAGCCTGGACGCGTTCCGCGCCGCCGGCCTGGTCTAGTTCCCCCCGCACCGGAAAGGCAGTAGCGCCCATGAGCGTCAACGTCCGCATCCCCACCATCCTGCGCACCTACACCGGCGGCCAGGCCGAGGTGCCCGCCGAGGGAGCGACCCTGGCCGAGGTCATCGAGTCGCTGGAGAAGAACCACCCGGGCATCGCCGCCCGTGTCCTGGACGACCAGGGCAAGCTGCGCCGCTTCGTCAACGTGTACGTCAACGACGACGACGTGCGCTTTGAAGGCGGTCTCGAGGCGGTGACGCCGGACGGCGCCGGCGTCTCGATCATTCCGGCGGTCGCGGGCGGCTGCTGAACACCTTCCAGGTGACACGCGCAAACCAGAATTGCCCCCTCCGCTAAAAGCGGAGGGGGCAATTCTGCTTGATTGGGCGCGGTAGAGTTGGGGAAGTCCCCTCCGCTGTTCTTGCCCGCCGCATATGTACGGGCCTCGTGAGGGTCGACATCGGGTCAATGTGCAAGCGCGGTATGGGGCTTTGGCGAGATATGCCGGGCCCGAGTTGCCCTGGACTATGCCAAATTTTCACTTTATTTCAATGTATCTGGGTGTCCAGATTTCTCGTCGGATTGACCTGTTGCACACAGCACCCGCGCAGATACATTCAGCCTCGGTCGACGCGTTCCGACGCAAGTTCTGACCCGGGACCGCGAAGTGCGTTCCTGCGCAAGGGCCAGTAATAGGGGAGTTAGGCATGGCTCAGGGCACCGTCAAGTGGTTCAACGCGGAGAAGGGCTACGGCTTCATCGCGGTCGACGGTGGTGCGGATGTGTTCGTCCACTACAGCGCCATCCAGATGGACGGGTACCGCACCCTTGAAGAGGGTCAGCGGGTCGAGTTCGAGATCTCGCAGGGCCAGAAGGGTCCGCAGGCGGACATGGTCAAGCTCGCCATCGGCTAGTCCCTGGCGCGATCGACCGCCGACGCGTACGTACGAGGGGTCCACATCCTGGTCACAGGGTGTGGGCCCCTCGCGCGTCATCCGGTCTGTTCACGGGGGTCTTCGCTCAAGCCGCTTGCACTCGCGGGGGTCGAGTGCTAATCATTGGCGTTAGCACTCTCCAGGTGAGAGTGCTACTGAAACGAGGACCGGGTCGGTGAGGCCCGCGGGGTCCGGCGGGAAGGAACCGCCGGGCACGCAGGCCGTCCGTCGCGGGCGCGGGCGCGGTCCTGGGAGCAATCCACCGCTGTCCGGGAGGACCACTTCAGATGGCCAAGATCATTGCGTTCAACGAGGAGGCCCGGCGCGGTCTCGAGCGTGGGATGAACCAGCTCGCCGATGCCGTCAAGGTCACCCTTGGCCCCAAGGGTCGCAACGTCGTCCTTGAGAAGAAGTGGGGCGCGCCCACGATCACCAACGATGGTGTCTCCATCGCCAAGGAGATCGAGCTCGAGGACCCGTACGAGAAGATCGGCGCCGAGCTGGTCAAGGAAGTCGCCAAGAAGACGGACGACGTCGCCGGCGACGGTACGACCACCGCCACCGTGCTCGCCCAGGCGCTCGTCCGCGAGGGCCTGCGCAACGTGGCCGCCGGCGCCAACCCGATGGCCCTCAAGCGCGGCATCGAGAAGGCCGTCGAGGCCGTCTCCGGCGCCCTGCTGGAGCAGGCGAAGGATGTCGAGACCAAGGAGCAGATCGCTTCCACGGCCTCCATCTCCGCCGCCGACACCCAGATCGGCGAGCTCATCGCCGAGGCCATGGACAAGGTCGGCAAGGAAGGCGTCATCACGGTCGAGGAGTCCCAGACCTTCGGTCTGGAGCTCGAGCTCACCGAGGGCATGCGCTTCGACAAGGGCTACATCTCGGCGTACTTCGCCACCGACATGGAGCGTATGGAGTCGTCCCTCGACGACCCGTACATCCTGATCGTCAACTCCAAGATCGGCTCGGTCAAGGACCTGCTGCCGCTCCTGGAGAAGGTCATGCAGTCCGGCAAGCCGCTGCTGATCATCGCCGAGGACGTCGAGGGCGAGGCCCTGTCGACCCTGGTCGTCAACAAGATCCGCGGCACCTTCAAGTCCGTTGCCGTCAAGGCCCCGGGCTTCGGCGACCGCCGCAAGGCCATGCTCGGCGACATCGCCATCCTCACCGGTGGCACGGTCATCTCCGAGGAGGTCGGCCTCAAGCTCGAGAACGCCGGTCTCGACCTGCTCGGCCGCGCCCGCAAGGTCGTCATCACCAAGGACGAGACCACGATCGTCGACGGTGCCGGTGACAGCGACCAGGTCCAGGGTCGCGTCAACCAGATCCGCGCCGAGATCGAGAACTCCGACTCGGACTACGACCGCGAGAAGCTCCAGGAGCGCCTCGCGAAGCTGGCCGGCGGCGTGGCCGTCATCAAGGCCGGTGCCGCGACCGAGGTCGAGCTCAAGGAGCGCAAGCACCGCATCGAGGACGCCGTTCGCAACGCGAAGGCGGCCGTCGAGGAGGGCATCGTCGCCGGTGGCGGCGTGGCCCTGCTCCAGGCCTCCTCGGTCTTCGAGAAGCTCGACCTGTCGGGTGACGAGGCGACCGGCGCCAACGCCGTGAAGCTCGCCCTGGAGGCCCCGCTGAAGCAGATCGCCATCAACGGTGGTCTCGAGGGTGGCGTCGTGGTCGAGAAGGTGCGCAACCTGCAGATCGGCTGGGGCCTGAACGCCGCGACCGGTGAGTACGTCGACATGATCGCCGAGGGCATCATCGACCCGGCGAAGGTCACGCGCTCCGCGCTGCAGAACGCCGCGTCGATCGCCGCGCTGTTCCTGACGACCGAGGCCGTCATCGCCGACAAGCCCGAGAAGGCCGGCGCCGGCGCCCCGGGCGGCATGCCGGGCGGTGACATGGACTTCTGATCCTCCGCGGCTCCGGCCGCCGGTTGATCGGCTGTTCTCGAACGAGGGCGGCACTCCCTGCGGGGGTGCCGCCCTCGGGCGTTTTCAGAACGAGGTGTCGAGCGAGCAGTCGAACGGCTCGGGGACGTGCAGGGCCTCGCCGAACGACACCGTCTTCCGGGAGCGGTAGCCGTGCGGTGAGGGGCCGGAGAAGCACGTGATCTCCGACTCCTGCATGTCGACCACCAGATAGACGGGGACGAGCAGGCCGTACACGTCGAGCTTCTCGTGCCAGTCAGCATCCTTCGTGGAGACGGAGGTGAACTCGCCGACCAGCGAAAGGGCCGCCCCGTCCGCATGACGGCCGTCCGCGTCGAAGGCGGATTCGTCCGCGACGAAGAGATCCGGCCCGTAAGCACGATTGGCTGCCGGGAACTGGAAGAGGAACGGTGAGGTCTCGACGATGTGGCCGTCCGGTGCGTTGGCCTCCAGTTGTCGACGCAGAGCTCGCATGGGGCGGACGTAGCGCAGCTTGGACCACGGTGACACGACGATCTTCCCCCGGATGAGCTCGGCCTTGAAGCCGTCTGGCGTGTTCATCTCCTCGACGGTGCGCAGGAGGCTCTCGAACGTCGGTGGCGCCGACAGCGCGTCCATGGGTGTGGCCCGCTCGATCATGGTGGTCACCGTCGTTTCCTCCGCATGGCGTGCTGTGCTGAGCCTGTGTCTCACTTCAGGCTAGTGGCGCGGTGACCGCCGTGCCCGGTCCTCGGGACGGGCCGCCGCCGGTCGGGCGATTCTGGTTGACTCGGGGCATGAGCGAAAGCAGCGCCCCCTTCGTCAAGATCTGCGGTCTGCGGACCGTCCGTGACGTCGAGGTGGCCGTGGCGGCCGGGGCCGATGCCGTCGGGTTCGTCTTCGCGCCCGGCAGTCCGCGTACGGTCGACGCCGCCACCGCGCGGGAGCTGGCCGCGCGCGTGCCGGACGGGGTGCTCACCGTAGGGGTGTTCCGCGGGCAGTCGGTCGAGGACGTGCGCCGGTTCGCCGAGGAGAGCGGCGTACGGGGCGTGCAGCTGCACGGCGAGGAGGGCCCGGAGGACTTCGCGGCGCTGCGCGCCGAGGGCCGGACGCTGCTGCGGGCCACCGCCGAGCACGTGCGGCGCTGCGGGGAGTACGGGGAGGACCTGCTCCTGCTCGACGCGCCCGACCCGGGCTCCGGCAAGCCGTGGAACTGGGGGGCGGCGGACTTCACCGCGCCCGAGGGGCCGTGGCTGCTGGCCGGCGGGCTGAACCCGGGCAATGTGAAGCAGGCCCTCGCGGCCACCGGGGCGTGGGGCGTGGACGTGTCCAGCGGGGTGGAACGGGAGCGCGGAGTGAAGTCGCCGGAGCTGATCCGCGCCTTCGCCGAGGCGGCGCGCGGAGGGTTCTCGTCAGGCCGGAAGTAGGGGCCAACGGCGGCCGGGACGGGCCTTCGGGCCCTTTGTCCACGGAACGAGGGCGGCACCACCCCCTGCGATCCTGCGAGGGGTGCCGCCCTCGGGCGTTTCAGGCGGCGGGGCGTGCGATGAAGGTGACCTCTTCGTGGTCTTCACCCAAGGCGATGTTCAGCGAGGCGTCCAAGGCGCGCGCGAGTCGGTGGAGCAGGGGCAGCGTGGGCACGGCATCGGCCCCCTCCACCCGGGAGATCTTCGCCTGGGTGAGCCCGGCGCGCTCGGCCAGCTGAGCCTGGGACAGCCCCAGCGCCTTGCGGCGGTCGTACACGGCTTTGGCGAACGCCATCGCCAGCCGGATCTCCGCCCGCTCGGCCTCGACCTCGGCGGACTCCGTGTAGTCCGCGGTGGCTTTCTTCTCCCGGGCCAGCTTCCAGCGGGTGTGGTTCATGACGCGTTCCCTTCCTCGCCGCGGCTGTATGTGGTGTGGGCCGGGCCATGCTCTTTCTCGCACAACCTGCGTGCTGCCACCGCCCGGCTCACTTGGTCCGGCTCGTTCATCCGGGTCTTCCGGAAGACAGTGAGCAGCACGGCCCTGCGTCCTGGAGCAAACCAGTACGTGATCCGGGTGGCCACGCCGTCGAGCGTGGGTCGCAGCTCGTACACCGTTCCTACTCAGTGAGCAGGAGTGAGTCTTGGACCCATTCCTGGTCGCTGCGGGCATCCCGAACGGTTTTGGATGTCCTGGTCTCCCGCGTTCGCTCCGCGTCCGGCGGCACGCATCGTGTGCGTGGTCCGGGGATGCGGGGGCGGGGTTCCTCACGCCTAAGGGTGCCCGGTCGGGCCTGGACGTTCCGATGCCCGCGACGATCGCTCTGGTCGTCGTGGGGCGGT